>JBCCHB010000036.1:0-113154 GCA_039028975.1 Chloroflexota bacterium | reverse complement strand
TTCACTCAATTCGTACTCTAGCCATTCCTGGCTCTCTCCTGGCTCTAACTCTAATGATGTAGACAGCTCTGGTTCGCTTTCGGGTATCATCGCTTTATCCTTCCTTGGTCAGGGCTTCCCTTCGATGATTCCTACTTTATCATATATTCCTTTTTTCTTATACCCCCTTCTACACTTATGGGTAACGATAAGCCTTGTAGGGCGGGAGTGGAGGGTTGTCCAATCTCCCCGCTACAATTCCCATGCCTATCTGTACATCTAACTATGCCTTCGTGTACCAGGTTGTACTGTGCTAGGTTAGCAGATCCGCTAACCCTGTCTGTAGCAGTGAATGGAACTGAGAATTGGTATCACGAATTAGCACGGTGCGTTCCCCCATCTCCTTAATTCGACCATCCTCAAGTATCATGATATCATCGGCTCGTTCAACCGTACCTAGACGATGGGCAACGATAATCCCTGTTCGATTGGTTAGTAACGTATCCACCGCCTGTTCAATGAGACCTTCTGTAACTGGATCGAGCCGTGACGAAGCCTCATCCAATATCACCAGAGCCGGATCTTGTAGAAAAACCCGAGCAAAAGCCAATAACTGCCCCTCGCCAGCCGACAGATTGCTACCTCCAGAAGCCAACTCCGTGTCTAGTCCCTGGTCCAGTTTGGCAATCCATTGGGCCAACCCAAGTTCTTGAATCACCGAGGCAATCTGCTCATCCGTCACATTTGGATCAAAGAGGCTGATATTGTCACGTACCGTGCCGCGAAAGAGCTGCACATCCTGGGTTACAATGCCGATTCGGCTGCGTAGCACATCCAGAGAAAGCGTATTGGCATTGATTCGGTCAGCCTTCAAGATACTGGCTTGCCTCTTTTCTCCATCACCTTTCTTCATGTCACCTACCCAACCGGTGGTTTCGGTACTAGGTGTGAACCATAGCGTGCCTTCTTGAGGTTCATAGAGGCGATAGAGAAGTCGAGTAAGGGTCGTCTTGCCACTACCTGTACGTCCCAAAAGACCGAGCACATGACCTGCTGGCAATGTGAATGAGATATTCTGTAGGACAGGCTCTTCTGGACGATAGCCAAAGGTTACATTCTCAAAGCCGACACCTATAGGACCAATGCCCAACTTCTGATCGTCTGACCGAGTTGGATTGTTCAGTGTAGATGGCGCAATGGTACTCTGTCTATCGCGCAGTTGATAGACCCTCTCCATGCCTGCCGCCGCCTTTTGAAAGGTCTGAACCTGTTGGGTGATCTGGTCCAATGGGTTTAGAATCATATCCGTATAATGAATAACGAGATAGACTGAACCTATCGTTAGCATATTTTGACGAAAGAGCAAAAACCCTGCAGCTAGGGCAACTATATGGCCAAGTGTATAGAAGAAATTCCACAGGTTGCCCATGACTACATGAACCATTGCGCTACGATAGTTGGCATCGAGCCGATCTCTGCTGTATGTAAAGAGCTTGCGCAGGACAAATGGTACCGCACCACTAGCCCGAATATCTTCTGTCCCAGATATATACTCTTCCAAAAATCCGAAGAGCTGACTATTGGTCTCTTGCGCGGCAACTTCTCTAGGGATAGCCAAACGTCGCATCCGCAAAATGACGAAAAGGGCCACTACTGTGTAGACCAGCAGCGCGGCACTAATGCGCCAATCGGTCCAAAGGAGCACAATCAGTATGCCGATGACAAGCAGCAAGTTGCCCACAATGCGAATGACAAATTGAGAGAAGAAGATAGCAATGGCGGCCACGTCCCCATCAATGCGTTCGATCATTTCACCCGGTTTGTGACGATGGTGGAAGGTCATGTCCAGTTTGAGGCAATGGCGGGTGAGATCTTCACGCAACTTGTTCGTTGCACGCCAGCCTACATCTTCGCTAACATAAATGGAAATTACGCTAAGTGCTTGGAGAACCAGAGAACCACCCAAAAAGAGCAGGGCTGCTGCAGCTAGATTTGCTGTACGCCCATCACTGGTTCCCACGCTCACCGCAGCATCAATAAAGTAGCGAATAATCTGTGGGTTGAGCACTTGCAGGCCAATGGTGGTAAAGATCAGGAGCACCAGCAGAAGCGTTCTCGTCCGCAGCGGGCTGAGGTATTCGACAAAGAGACGCAGGTACAGGTTGCTTTTTGGCATAATATCCTCAATTCAGATATCAGTTGTCTAGGGTCCAGGGTCCAGAGTCCAGGGTCCAGGGTCCAGGGTCCAGGGTCCAGAGTTCAGAGTGGTTTGTTGGCGCTTTGTGCCTGCTTCGCAAACGTTAGTCCAAAGTCGACGCTGTCGGTGTCATTCTGCTTGTGGTCTAATGAAGAAGCGACAGCAAGTACTATGGTGCGGTCGTATCAAATGGACTGAGTATCGAAGAACAAGAAGAGTAAGGGCACAGAATAGCAAGAAACGTCAAGAAATGGCTGCCGAACTGCAGTATACTTACGCTGCGGTCGTTTGGAAAACGTTCGACATCGTTCACGTCGAAGCCTGTATGTATTCCCAGGCTATACTAGAGAAACCAAACACCCGTTTTCAAACAGAACTAAGTGTAAGGTTTTCAAACGGCACTGACTGTTATAGCCATGAACGTCAACACTGAACGCCTACTACCCATTCTGATTCACATCCAAGCTCACCTGGATGGCGACCTTTCGTTAGACATTCTGGCGGAACGGGCGGAGCTATCGTCTTTTCACTTTCACCGCATCTTTCGGGATACAGTGGGTGAGACGGTTAAACAGTATGTGCAGCGCTTACGTTTAGAGAGAGCGGCTTATCTCTTGAAGATCCAGAACGCTTCGGTCATTGACATTGCCTTTAGCCTGGGATATCAGACTCATGAGACCTTTAGCCGAGCTTTTCGTCGCCAGTTCGGTACAACGCCTATGATTTATCGTCAATCAAACCGGCTAACCCACCACTTAGCGCCGCATTCAGAGCCGGAGCAGGATCATATCTCATCAGCATCCTTGAATGAGCAGACTCTCCATTATGAGATCTCCAACGTTCAGACCTGTACCTTAGATGCCATCGGCGTGGCCTTTATCCGTTCACTGGGTGATTATGTGGAGGCTGATGCCAACTCGTTTGACCAATTAATTACATGGGCTAAAGAAAAGTCCCACTTTAGAGGCGACAATCTCTTGATCGGCATTGGGCACGACGACCCAAATGTGACGCCCAAAGAGAAGGTTCGTTATGACGCGTGCATTGAGGTCACTCAGCCCTTTGTTTCTGATGGTGATATTGGCTATCAGACAACCCTGCCAGGGAGATACGCAGCCGTTACGTATGTGGGGCCTTTTGGTGAAACCATGTATCAGGCGTACGGCACAATCTTCCATCACATCCAGAACCATCCCAAGTATACGCTCATTGGGCTGCCTGCCATTGAAATCTACCGAACGACCCAAATCAATCCTGACTATCAGCTCAATCAGGTTGACATCTATATGCCAATAGAAGAAAACTTATAGAGCCAGATACAATTCTTGTCCCCATGGAGATGTTCTCCCTTTTCAGAACTTTCTAGGGCAGATTGGACCAGAGTCGGGACAAGATGTTCCTGGCCGAGTATATAACGAATGAGAGTATACCGATAGACAGATCTGCATTCAACCATCCAAAATCTTTATCACAAAAACAATATTATTGAAAGGAGCTATTCATGGCTGGCTTTACCGCAACTGAACAGATTGCTGGATCACTTCAAGATATATTTGACTTTATCATCAATCCGGAAAATGCATCGAAAGTGCTTACTGGCGTTATCGAGAACGTACAGATCACCGACGGACCTATCCAAGTGGGTACTCGTTTTCGAGAGACAAGACGACTTAACAACAAAGAAACGTCTATGGAATTGGAGGTTGTCACCTTTGAGCCACCCCATCGATATGCAGCAGCCGGTACCCAAATGGGGGTAACCGCCACTTATCATTATACCCTAACCCCCGAAGAAGAGGGTACACGCGTGGATCTTGAAGCCGAAGTCACGACCGGTCTGCTGATGAAATTGATGCTGCCGACCATCGTAAAGGAGATGCAAAAGCAAGATGGTGATCATCTGCAAATGTTGAAGGCCGCGTTTGAAAGAGAGTTAGCGGCTTAAAGCTATACTCAGTAGTTCATGATTTCGGTGGAGGAGGCGTTCTCTAACGCCGAACTTCTCGAGGCAGATCCGCACTAGAGAATGCTCATTCCACGGAAACGAGTAACTTTCGTGAACGACTAAGATTAGGAAGAATAGAAAGATAGAGAATCTGTGAAATCTTTGCAATCTTTGTTTGATTTCCATTCTCTATGGTGCAGTCTGTTGCATGATTAACTACTGATTATTCTCTCCCTGACTCAAAGAGACCAACCACTTTACCTACCTTATCTACCCGCAACAAGATACTTGCGGCTACAATAAGCACGCCCACGACGACAAACGTCCATCCAAGATCGATGTCGGCCCCCCATCCCATCAGTAGGGCCATGAGTGCAATGTAGAGGCTCTTCAGCAAATTGAGCATGGAAAGAATCGTGGCTCGATTTTCAGACTCGATGAGCTTGTTTTGGTAGGCTGAAAGCAGTGGGTCTCTCAATGCGGCCGAGCCGTATGTCAAGACAAAAAAGAGGAACGCCCCGAGCGCTGAATGGCTTACGCCTAAAAAGAGATAGAGTAGCCCCGGTAGCAGACAGACGACTGGAAACCCCCACCGGATTCCCAGAAACTGTTCTACTTTATAGGTGTATCGAGCGCTTAATCCAGCCAACAGCGCTCCAGCCGAAAGGCCCCATCCCATCCAGAAAGAAGAGATGCTTAACTGGTCAAAGAAGGGCTGATAGAGTCCAGCCAACGTCCCCGCGGAAGATGAGGTCAACATCCCAATGACCGCCAGCCAGAGGAGCAGTCGACTGGCTACTATCGTTCCGAACCCCTCCTTCAGGATTCTCGAAGCACTTTGAGGGATCTGTTGAGTTGCCGTCTCAACTTCCTTTAGGGTAAAGGCGATGAGTAGACCTATGGCAATGCTGGCAGCCGTCAGGGCGACGGCCAATAAAAACCGATCCATGGTGAAGGTCGGTACCAAGTAGGCGCCGATTATGGGTGCTAAGACAAAGGCAAAATGGTGAGCCATGGTATTAATGCCCATGGCTCGCTTCATGGCTTCATCTCGCTCTTCTTCGGGTAGAGTCTCGTAAATCAATGCTTCGACACAGCCTGATAGAAAGGCAAAGCCAATGCCAGCAATGACGGCAATGAGCACAAACATCCAGTAGCTGCGGGCAAAGAAATAGAGCACTTCACCTAAAAGCTGTAAAGTCAACGCCGCCACCACCGAGTACTTGCGGCCAATTCGATCTGCAACTATCCCTGTTGGTACCTCCGCCAAAAAGATGGTTCCCAGAATAATGGCCCAAATCGAATTGGCCTGAAAAAGATTGAGACCCCGCTCCTCCATGTAGAGAAAATTGGCGTGCAGGTAGACGTATAAGCTGGAGAAGAAGGTGATTAGAGCGATTTTAGTGGTGTTGTTCACCTCTTAGCCTATCACGCCTTTTGCAAGAGCCTCAAGCCCATCCATATCATCTAGATCCATCCACTGTAACAAGACTCGCTCTACACCGACCTCGCCCAACTTCCCCATCTGTTCAACCATCATTGATGGCGTTCCCCCGATCAGTCCATTGGCCAACGCTTCATCCAGCGAGCGCTCTCCCAGCTTTTCCTGTACTTTTCCATCCCCTTGATCGAAGAGAACACCAGTCATCAACGAACGACGAATATCACTGGGTTGGCGTCCATTCTCATCCAGCAGCTCATTCAGGCGAGTGTTCAATTCTGCAAATCGTTCCGCCGTTACATAGACAGCATTCCACTCGTCTGCAAACTTGGCTACCAGCGGCAAAGTACGACGCGGTCCGTTACCCCCTATGAGAATGGGCGGCCTTCCGGGTATTGAAGATTTGGGCAGAAGCTGGGCATCATTCAATTGATAGTAGGTGCCCTGGAAATTCGCAGGCTCATCACGCCTCAACAGTTGTGACATCACCTCCAGCCCCTCCTTAAAGCGCGCAAAGCGTTCGGGGATCTCCAGCAGATCAAAGCCAAAGTTGGTATGCTCCCGCACCTGCCACCCTGCACCCACACCCAGAATCATTCGCCCACCCGAGAGCGCATCGATGTCTTTGGCAATGCGGGCAGCGAAGACGGGATTACGGAACGAGAGTGGGGCGACCATGGGGCCAAACTCGATCCGTTTTGTGTGGCTGGCTAACCATGTAAGGGACACCCAGAGTTCCAACGAATCATAATCAGGTGGCTCTGGGTTCGTGAAGTGATCGGAGCGATAAAGTCCTGCAAAGCCCAACTCTTCGACCGCCAGGGCGATACGCTGCCAACGTTCCCAATTGAGACCATGCTGGCCTTCAAGCATAATGGCGATGTCCATGTTATCTCCTTTTGTATAGGTTAAAAGCTACTACAGCAACTAAGCTGGGAATGACAAAACAAGTGTGTCTGAGCAAGTCATTCCCGTAGGCAGTAGGCGGGAATCCACGACTGTCCATCAGTGATGGATGCCCGATAACAATGCTTGGGCATCACAATGACATTTGCACATGTCTGTTCTGACAAATGTGGGGTGCGTCCTCTACTTTGACATGATACATTTAACACGGAGTAAATTATACTCAGCTCCGTTTGAAAACACGAGTTTGGTCACTCTGGTAGAGCATCGGAAAACTCCTGTTTTCAAAACGACCGCAGTATAACTCATGAAAACATACTCAGTAGATCGTAATCGTTCAATGAGCACGCCCACGTGCGGCGCGAGGCGTGCCTACTCCACTGCGATCTACTGATGATACTACATATACATCTTGGCAAGTAAAAAGAACGGCACTCTCTACATCCGTATGACCAACAATCTAGTAAATCTTCGCATAAATAGTTACCGAGATAAGAACCGAATTTCAACCAGAGAACGGTACTATTTATCTGCGCAAGGATTTACGCCAGACTGTACTAGTTCGGCGTGTGACTGAGCACAAGAACAAGGTCAATGAAGGATTTGCTCAGAAGTATGACGTACACATGTTGGGTCATTATGAGCATTCGAACGATGTTCATGTCGCTTTCAGACTAGAAAAGCAGCTAAAGAAACGGAATCGGCAGCGGAACTATAGCCTTTAAGAAAAAGATTTTCCGCCCCCTTCTCTATAGTGTAGCGATCATGGAGAAGGGGTAAGGGGATGAGGCAAATATGGCGCAAATCTTTTTCTGGACATCTATAACAAGTGGTCTGCGCCCATTCAATTAAGCCAGTGCGAATACGGTCGAACGTACTTTGGGAAACAGGACATTTAACAATAGATTTGCTTCCTTTCTTGCCCACACATCTGGGAAAATCTTCCGCAACTCCGTCAAAGAACGATAGCCAAGCAACAATTGCAGAAAGACAAGCGGTGGACAACCCGCGTTGGGATTCTCGTACAGAGCCGGCCGCCATGGCTCAACACTCACCAACTTTCCTTCTTTAAATTGCATAAGGAGACCACTCTTGTAAAGAGCCACCTTTAGCTCGCCTGTATGACCGGCCATGCTGGACCGGGCAAGCCGGTCCTCAAGAATCGGGCAAATCTTTCGGATGAATGCCGGTACGTCAGGCATTCGAATATACCATGCGTAAGGGGTTTCTTCCAGAGTGGCGCTTGTAAGCCCCAACATCTCATACATAGGGTGAGAACGGCCCAATCGTAGTTCAATTTCGCTAAGAGGTACATCAGGTTTATTGCACGGAAGTGCCTCGCCAATCTGTTGCACTGTACGTAGTAAGGAAGGGTACAGTCGATACAGATTGATGCCTGGTTCAAGCATGAGCTGCCGAACCGTGACGGATTTGCCATGCCGTACGGCTGAGAAGATGATATGGCCGCATACCTGATTGGAGCCATCTAGGATCATATACACCCGATTGCTCCAGTCGAAGTCAAACGGGCTACGGCTCTTCGTCTCTGGCTCTTCCCAAAAATTGACCATGAGCGTCCAGTAGGCTTCATTGGCTTCGTGCCACAGCAGACTATTCTGCCGCCCTTGTGCGTAAAGTCGCATGATAGTTGGAATGTCATCTGGCTCTGCGACCCGAATAGAGCACGATTCGGACTCATTCTTGTTTGCGGTTGGAATTTGGGCTGTCTGGATGGTGCGCCTGCCGCCAAGATCAAGCACATACTCATAACCAAATTGGCGATAAAAATAGGGAATCCCCGTAATGGCTTGGACGAGGTCCCCATTTGCTTGGCTCCTCTCATGCAAGAGATCAAAGATCGCCCGAATCAACCCACGATTGCGATAATCCGGATCGGTGGCTACAAACTCCGGTCGGCCCACACCAATAGGGATATCAGCATAGCGCCATTGATGGCTCCAAAGGCATGTACACGCCACAACCGGACTCTCTGGCTTGTTGTGATCTTCTACAATTGCCCAATCGTTTGGTCCTGAGAATGGGAAATCATCACGAGCACACAGGGCTGCCCAATCAGCCATGGCTGCGCTAAATGGCTCATCAGCGTTTTCGCGAAAGACCATCCCCAGGAGATGGGCGATTTTTTCTTTGTCATCTTCAGTGGACCAGCGTAAGCTCAGTCCATTGCCCAACTCTTTTTCCGAGTTCGGTGCCAATTTAAGTTTAGCTGAATGATTTTTCATAGTATGGAGAAGATGGTAAAAAACCAGGGCTTACGAGACGTTTTAGGAAGCTATCCGGTTACAGGGCGGATTTGTTGAGTAAAACTATGCAAGGCAGGGCTATATGTTTAGGCCTCCTATGAACCACTCTCATTATACTGTTGTCGTTTTAGGAAGGGTAGTTTTTCGATGCCCAATTAGAGAAACAATGGCTACTGCTCTCAATTGTAGAGGATTCAGCCCGATCTCGACGGTGCGACCTTATCCTTACCCTGAAACAGATGCTTCCCAAAGAGCCTACTCATCTATTCTCCACCGCGTAATGCGTATCTCAAAGGTTTTTGGATTTTGACAAACCGTTGATTGTTTGATACAGTGAAAGCGCTTTCATTGAGTTCGTTAAGACTGTTATTTTTATTCCCCCTCAACGTAAACCATCTTATACCTAACTAGAATGAAACCTTCCAGACCGACTAAGCGCTCGACCATAATGGATGTTGCCAAACTGGCTAATGTCTCTATTTCAACGGTTAGCCGGGTGCTAAATCAAACGGCCCCAGTTGCAGATTCGACGGTACGCCGAGTGGAAGAAGCCATAGATATTTTAGGATTTCAGCCTGATCCTGCAGCTCGCTCACTTGCTGGTAGTAAGACGCGAACATTGGGCATATTGCTTCCAGGTTTAACCAATCCTTTCTTTTCGTTACTTATGTCGGGCGTTGAACAAAGTGTCCGGGATGCAGATTTCGATTTATTGATCTATCTCACTAGCATTGCTAGATTACAAGGTGGGAGGCATCTCCTACCGCTCAATGAACACAACACCAATGGATTGCTAATTTATACAGATGCATTAACGTCAAAAGAGATAAAGCGACTTTACGATCAAGATTTTCCGATGACCATTCTGTTCGAGACTGTACCAGACAATCTAACCATTCCAACTGTCACAATTGATAATATTCGGGGAGCTAGATTAGCCGTTGACCACCTAATTGAAGATGCTGGCCGACGGCGGATTGCTTTTCTACGGGAACTGCTTGGCAATACAGACTCTGCTGAGCGTGAAATAGGATACCGACAATCGTTGGAAGATCACGGCATAGAAGTCGATGAGGCGTTAATTGTTGAAGGCGACTATGGCAATGAAAGCTGTCAACCAGTGATTCAGCAGTGGCTCGAGCAGCCAGACTCTATTGATGCCATCTTCGCGGATTGTGATCGATTAGCTGTGCAGGTTGTTGAAAACCTACATCAGGCCAATGTCAATATCCCTCAACAGGTGTCAGTTGTGGGTTTTGATGATGTCACAATGACGAAGCATATGAATCCTCCCTTAACTACGGTGAGGTCACCCATTGCAGAGGCCGGAAGGCGAGCAATTGAGCTACTGGTTCAACAGATTGAAACGGGTAAGACGGAATCTTGTCACCTATCAACTGAACTGGTGGTGCGAGATTCATCTGTCGTGAAAAAATAGCAGATTCAGCAGTGCACAATTTCACGGAATAGGGGTTCTCTAACTTAGATGGCCTAGGTGTACAGCCACATTATAGGATGCTCCATTCGCGGAAATTAGTAACTTTCGTGAACTATTGAGATGGCAATGTAGTCTTTAATTTATGTTTTCTATTCTCGTTGTTGATTCCCCCAGAGCTCTTAGTGTATTGAATCGGTGTATTGAAATAGAGTAATCAGCTATGAGAATTTATAACAACTGTAGGAAATTGATACAACTCATGGAGGTGAGTAATGCGAAAACCACATTGGATGACGATTGGCCTGTGTCTTCTAGTTAGCCTTGTCCTAGCTGCTTGTCCAGCTCCGGGAGCCGCACCAGCACCGGCTGGAGGGGCCGAGGGTGCCGAGGAAAGCAGCGATGATAGCGTTGCGGCTGCTCCTGCAGATGGTGACCGTGTTCAGGTGCGTTGGTTTATTGGTTTGGGGACGGGCAGTGGCGAAGGTCAGCCCGAACAACAAGATGCGATTATTGAACGCTTCAATGAATCCCAGGACCGGATTGAACTAATTCCTGAATATGTTCCTAATGCATCTGCACGTGATACGCTCTCTACACAGATCGCATCTGGAAATGGCCCTGATCTGATCGGACCCGTTGGCTGGGGTGGGTCAAATGCGTTTGCTGGGCAGTACCTGGATCTAACCGATCTGATTGAGCTTTCGAGTTTCGACACGTCACAAATCAACCCAGCGCTTGTCGATATGTATCAATCTGAGGATGGAAAACAGGTGGGGCTACCATTTCTCGTCTTCCCTGCCTCCGTATTCTATCAGCGGGAGCTATTTGATGAGGCTGGCCTGAACTATCCACCAACTTCCTATGGCGACAAGTACGTTATGCCAACCGGTGTCGAGGTTGATTGGAATTACGATACTTTGACGGAGATTGCTCGGATTTTAACAGTTGACGCCAATGGCAATGACGCATCAATGGGCGAGTTTGATGGGACGAATATTGTCCAGTATGGATTTACCTTCCAGTGGCAGACAGCGCTCCCTTATATCGGTTCTTATATCTCTGGCGCTGGCAGCATGGCTGGTGATGATGGCCAGACTTCAACCATTCCAGATGGTTGGGTGGACGCTTGGTCATGGTGGCACGATGCCATGTGGGGAGATGCGCCATTTGCTCCTACAGGTCCGGTAATTCAGTCGCCAGAGTTTGGTAGCGGCAACGTCTTTTCTAGCCAGAAGATTGCCATCGCTATTTCTCCAAGCTGGTACACCTGCTGTATTGCCGATGCTGGTGAGGCTTGGGATTTGGCTGCGTTACCCACAGGGTTGAATGGGGAAGTAAATGGACGTATTGATGCCGATACGTTCCGCATTCTTAGTGATACAGAGCATCCGAATGAGGCTTTTGAGGTTCTCCAATTCCTCTTAACCGATGCTGCCGTTGAATTAGCAGGTATCTATGGTGGTATGCCCGCAAGACCAGACCAGGCCGAAGAGTGGTTTGCGGCAAAGGCCAACCAGTTCCCATTTGTAGAAAATTGGGATGTGGTGAATGCCGGACTGGCATATCCAGACGTACCGAGTGCTGAGGCCAGCACGCCAAATTGGAACGAGACGTGGGACCGCGTTGCGACTCTGGAGAACCTTATCTTGAATGAGGCTGATATTGACATTGCTGGTGAGGCTGCTACGCTTCTTGAAGAGCTGCAAACAATTTTCGAGAAGTAATTACTAGGCAAATGTACCGTCAAGGCTAAAAACCCACGTAGTATTTTGAATCGTCTTGACCTTTATCCTGAAGTGAAAGTTAACTATAGATTTTAAGATAAAGTTTTTTCAGGCACTTAGACCTGACAGATACTCAAAATCTGTCAGGTGTCAGTCCAGGAAAAACATTATCTGGATATCTATAGCATTGAATTTTCTGGTATGTGAGGAAGAAAATGACCGCCTTTTCAAACTCAGAATCAGTACCATCTAATGCAAGGGCGGTAACTCGCCAAGGCTCAAACCGGTTGGTGCGCCGTGAAGCGTTTTGGGGGTATTTGTTTATTTTACCCTTTCTGATTGGACTTGTTGGCTTTACGTTGTTGCCAACTATTGCAACATTTCTGATGAGTTTCTCAGACTTTACCCTGGCTGGTATTGAAGAGACGTCGTTTGTTGGTTTGGTCAACTATCAGAAGCTCTTTGCAGATTCGCAGGTATGGCATGCTTTGGGCGTAACCGTTAAATATGCATTGATTGCCTTGCCTGTTGGGCTAATTCTTCCCCTTATGCTGGCCGTACTGCTGAATAGCTCTTATCTGTATGGGAAGTCTATCTTTCGGACGCTCTTCTATTTTCCTTATATTGTACCATTTGTAGCGGCTATTTTTGTTTGGGGCGCACTGCTCAATTCTGAGACAGGGTGGATTAACGACTTCTTGCGCTGGGTTGGGGTTGTTGAACCTCCAAGATGGCTCAACGATACCGCGTGGATCTATCCAGCCTTGGTAATCCTGGGAATTTGGGGTATTGGCAATGCTATGCTCATCTTTTTGGCGTCCCTACAGGGGGTGCCCACCTCACTCTATGATGCAGCCAAAATTGATGGTGCAGGCTGGTGGTCAACATTCTTCAACGTTACCCTGCCCTTGATCTCAGCCGTTGTCTTTTACAACCTAACGCTTTCAATCGTGGGACTTTTCCAATATTTCACGGTTCCACTCGTTTTGAATCAAGGCACAGGCGCACCTGGTGGTGCGACAATGTTCTATAACCTCTACTTGTACAAAACGTTTTTTACATATAGTGATATGGCCTATGGCGCAACGCAAGCATGGCTTCTCTTTGCCATTATTCTGCTTGTTACGCTAGCTCTGTTTGGCACCTCTAAATATTGGGTCTACTATGCTGCAGAGGCTCGTTAGAGAGAAGGAGTTCGTACGATGAGTGTAACAACTGCTCCCCAAATGAATGTGAATACGACAAAACAGTGGTCCTTTAACGCCTATCGTTTTTTGCAGAAAGTTGGCCTTACATCGCTAACCCTATTGCTAGCCTTCCTCTTTCTGTTGCCATTCTTCAGTATGGTCTTGACTTCGCTGAGCACGACCGCACAGATGATGGAGCCAGGCGCACCCCTTTACCCAGCTCTTCCTGCCACCTTTGAATATGATGGAAAGGAGAGAGATGTCTACCAAGTTCTGATGGATGATGGTACGAATCGGAACTTAGCCATTGTCAAGAAAGGTCGACAGGAAAGTACCTTTGTTGACCCGCAAAATGTCGATGCTGGTGAAATCACCTGGCAAGGCTCCTGGCGTACATTGGAACGGCCTTGGTCCCCATCACCAACTTGGAGTAATTATGCAGAAGCATGGAATAGTATCGACTTCCCACGCGTCTTCTTCAATACACTCATCATTGCGCTAGTCGGCGTCATTGGCACTGTGGCTTCATCGACACTGGTCGCTTATGGCTTTGCTCGATTTCGCTTTCCAGGTCGAGATATTCTCTTTACTGTACTGCTCGCCACAATTTTTCTACCCTTTGCGGTGACCATTGTACCCACTTATGCATTTTTTGCCGCCATTGGTTGGGTAGGTAGTTGGCTGCCGTTGACGGTTCCCCACTTCTTCTCGAATGCTTACAATGTCTTTCTGCTACGTCAGTACTTTATGACCATTCCCCGTGAGATGGATGAGGCCGCACAGATTGATGGCGCAGGGCCACCGCGCATTTTGACATCGATTTTGCTACCTCAGTGTAAACCAGTGTTGCTGGCAGTGGCGCTTTTCCATCTAGTCTTTGCATGGAACGACTACTTTGGGCCATTGATCTACCTTTCCACTAGGTTCGATTTACAGCCGATAGCAGTTGCATTACCTCGCTTTAATAACCTTTATGGCAGCAACCCACCGTTGATCCAAGCTGCTTCATTGATGGCGTTGATTGTACCTGTAATCCTCTTCTTTCTAGCACAAAAAGCCTTTATTCAAGGGGTCGTCATTACAGGGGTAGATAAATAACATGAATCTATACCGAATTTCGAAAGCTTTCTGTCTCACATTGCTCTGTCTCTTGCTTTTGGCTTGTATTCCCTTGGAAGAGCCTTTAGCCAGTACACCGAATGAATCGGTTGATGGGAACACTGAATCTAAGCAACAGTCGGCTATGCCAGAGCTGACTATTCATATGGATGCAACACGAGGCGAAATCAGCCCCTATATTTTTGGCACGAACTATGGTCCGTGGGTCTCCTTACGCCCAGAAACGCTACCTATTGCCGAAGCGGGGGGCTTTACCATGATCCGCTATCCAGGTGGAGAATTTGGTGACAAGAACAAGTTACGTACATATCAGATTGATCAGCTTGTCGACCTATCACGCCGTCTAGGTGCCGAACCCTACATCCACGTGCGCCTTCCAGACAGCTCACCTGACGAGGCCGCTGAAGCTGTACAGTATGCAAATGTTGACAAGGGATACGGTATCAAATTTTGGTCGATCGGAAATGAACCCTCGCTTTATGCAGGCGCGGAAATCGGTAAAGGCTGGATCAAAGAAGTTGTGTGGGATACGGCCTACTTCAATGAGCAATGGCGGCTCTATGCGGAGGCCATGCGCGCTGTCGATCCATCAATTTTACTCATGGGCCCAGAGATCCACCAATGGTCCAATGCGCCTGGCGTTGCGCCGAAAGATCCAAGCGGGCGCGACTGGTTGACAGAGTTTTTGAGAGCCAATGGAGACTTGGTCGATGTGGTCACCTTTCACAGATATCCATTTCCCAATAATCCAGAGAGGCGTGCAGCAACCATTCCAGAGTTGCGTGCAAACCCTGTTGAGTGGGAGGCGATTGTCCCCGCTGTTCGGAAGCTCATTCGTGAAGAGACTGGTCGAGAACTCCCTATAGGCGTCACCGAGATCAACTCCCATTGGTCCCTCTCTTTGGGGGGAGAAGCCACATCTGATTCATTTTATCATGCCATATGGTGGGCGGACGTGCTTGCCCGTATGATCGATCAGCAGGTAGAGTATGTCAATCAGTTTGTTCTAACAGGTAATGCATTGGGCCTAATCGGAAAGTATGACGCGCTGCCTACCTACTATGTCTACAAGATGTATCAGTCGCTCGGCAGTGAGCTTGTTGAGTCTGCTTCAAGCAACCAATTTGTAACAATTACGGCTGCCCGACGTGAGGATGGGGTGCTTACCGCCGTACTGGTTAATCGGGGGGATGAAGCAGCGACTATGGGATTGACTGGCGTAGCAAATTCCGTTGACGAGGTAATTCTCTTCGATCAAACACATACCGCCGAAGCCGTTGGGCTGTCAACCGTGATTTCCTCAGTAGACGACTTAACCCACATCGAATTGCCGGCTGAATCGATTGTCACACTGGTATTCTCGCAGGATCAATAGCGCTCAGAAGCTAGCTCAAACCTTCTTGTGGGGAATGTAACGGTTCTGCTCCGTATCATTTTGCGGACCATTGGCTATACCATTTGTCAAAGTTAAATGGTGCCTCAAACTCACCAAACCACTCACTGCGGACAGGGGTCAGCGTATCTAATTCGGTGTCAAGAAGCGCCAAGCAGCCCGGCTCTATGCCAACTGCATCTGGATGCCATTTTCGTGAAGCAACCAAAATGTTCAGGCCTAGATATGTTGTTTGGTGGTATCGTTCCGGACCCGACTCACAGTGCGCGTGACCAGCAATCTGGAACATTGGTTTGAGGTGCTCAAGAAGCTTGGTCATCAACGGCGAACCATGGGTATCACCATGATAACCGATGCTGCTGCCGTACGGCCCTTCATGAGTAACCAAGATGTCGATGGAGCCAGGTGTTAGGTTCATGAACTTTTCATAAACATCCATATCTAGCGCAGCGCCTCCGGTACATTCCTCTGCACCGCCAAGGAAAGCAATCTTTGCATTTCCAAATTCCATGATCGCTCCGTCCGGCACATAGCGAAAGAGACCAAATCGGTCCACAGTCGCCGTTCCTGACTTGGAATCGACCGGCAGTTTAGCGAGCCACTCAAAATCCTCATGATTGCCGCGAATAAAATAGATGGGCAGGTTAAACTGGTTACACATGGTGTTGATCGCGTCGGCCTGTGGGCCAGATAGCTTCAGCAATCGGCTAAAGCCTGCCTGTGACGGATCCGCCTCCAGATGGCTTCTGCTAGCTTCATCCAAACGGGACAGATCGGGGTAAGCACCCAGATCGCCGACCTGAATAAGCAGGTCAATGTGCCTGCCAAGCCTTTGCTGCCATGTAGCAATGGCGGCAATACACTGAAAGACGCAGCCGTGGACATCGCCGATAAATCCGATTAACATGTTTCTTCTCCTCGTTTCGCAACCTCAGCATCTTCAGCCGCAATACGTAGCAATGGCAGCACAGCTGTATAGACTATCGTTGCGGCCATCAGGGCCATGCGCAATGAAAAGACTGATCCAATCCACCCTACGATTGGACTGCCCACAATCTGCCCTAACGCATTCGACTGCCAATACATGGAAATGACCGTTGCTCGTACGGCCGATGGTGCATTCTGATTAATCCAAACAATCAGTAGCGGACGCCCGACATTGCGCAATGACTGACTGATACAGTAGCAGATGGCAGCGGGAATGAACCAACGACTCAGTACAAAAACAATCAAACAGAGTACCATACCGCTGTATAGCCCAAAGAGCAGCTTTGCAATTGACGTATGCTCATGTCGCGTCAACTGTATGCGTGCGAGTTCTGCACCGATAAGTGACAACAGCGCAATGACACCGGCCAGTACGCTGAACCACGCCAGCGGCTCGAGCGTACCAAGCCGTGGAAAGACAAAATTCTCGGTAAAATGAGCCGCATCGAGCCGATCAAAGCCACCTATACACAGCCCAATAACGATGCCAACGAGCAGGATTCGTACCAGCATAGGCCGGGCTTTGACAACGGTCACTCCCTCTCTGAATGGTTGGCTCATACGAGCTAGAACACCTTGCCCTCGATCGCTAATTGATGGCTGGAAACCTGTTTCGCTCATGGCCCATGTCAAGAATAGCGCCAATAGAATGTACAGGACAGACCCAACCACAATTGGAATCCTCAGCCCATAGGTAACCAGCCATGCACCAACGCCGATACCAATTAGCCTAGCCACCTGCCCAATTTGTGTTGCTCGTAAGAAGAGCTGTCCTGCTCGCTCTTCTCCTACCTCGTCTGTGAGCCACGCTGCTTCGGCACCGCTGTAAAAAGTAAAGCCAATTCCCCATAACACCTGAGCCATCAGCACAGCGTCGAATGTCGCAACAAGACCTTCAACCAGAAACCCACTCCCAAACAGAAACAACCCAATCAGAACTGAAAGTCTTCGGCTGTACGCATCAGCTATAATCCCTGTGGGTATCTCAAAGAAAAACGTCATGGCCTCCAACACAACGCCAACGGCCACCAACTGTAGCGGAGTCAGCCCAATCTCAACGGTATGGTAGACCAACTCATAGGTGATGATCAGCGAAAAGGCAAAGGCCGTCGTTGATCGCATGATCAGGTAGGTTTGGTGTGCTGGTGGTCTCCCCAATTTTGCTTTATTGTTGTTCACAGAAGTTCCCACTGGTTTTGAAAATGGTTGATATGATATGAAGTCCCATTTTCAAAGCCAAAGGTTACCTACCCTTTTATGATATAATAACTAAAGTACGGTTGTGTTGAAAACGGTAGTTTCCTATAGACTCTACCAGAGAACAAGAACTACCGTTTTCAAACAGAGCTCACTATAGCGTACGCCGTTTATAGCAACGACTGAACATATTCCAAAAAGTAGCCTATGCGCTTTTTTACCACAACTGGACCAGTTGTCCCCAAAAAACACTATTGCATACCGCCACTATCTCGCTTCGATCTGGACGAGATATTAATGCTCATTGGACAGGAAAAATACTTTGTTCTTCATGCGCCCCGCCAGGTTGGTAAGACCTCGTACATGCTTGCTCTGTCAGACTATTTGAATGAGCAGGGCAACTACAAAGCACTCTACTTTAATGTGGAGCCAGCGCAAGCCGTGCGCGAGAACATTGAGTCAGCTATGCAGGTGATTTTAGGCTCTCTGGCCTCCGCAGCCCGCGATTTTTTGCACGATCCGTTCCCAAATGAAGTGATGGGACAAATCTTGGCAGAGCGGGGGCAGGGGCATTGGAGGAGATGCTAACCCGGTGGACCGAACGGAGTGAGAAACCACTTGTCCTCTTTATCGATGAGATTGATACGCTCATCGGAGATACCTTGATTTCAGTTTTACGGCAGTTGCGTGCTGGATACTACAAGCGACCGACGTACTTTCCACACAGCATTATTCTCTGTGGCATTCGTGATATACGAGATTATCGTATTCATTCGAGCCGAGAAAAAGCCATCATTACAGGCGGTAGTGCGTTTAACGTTAAGGCCGAATCCTTACGCATGGGCGATTCCAATCTATCGAGAAGTGATTCCCAGAGAATTGACATCTGTTGTTCAAGTAGATTTAGCCACCCGATTTGATCCGGCATGGTATGTCGCGGAGGACGGACGCCTGGACATGAATCAACTACTAATCGAATTTCAGACATTCTTCCGCGAGAATTCGGAACATTGGGTTGAGCGATTCTACTACAAAGAAGCTGACCCCCACTTGTTGATGCAGGCACATCTTCAGCGCATCGTCAACGGGGGGTAGAGATCCGGCGCGAATATGGTTTGGGCCGTAGACGTACAGATCTGTTGATGATTTGGCCTTATGGTGACGGCCATGTGCAAAAATCTGTCATCGAACTCAAAATCCGCTATAGTGATCTGGAAAAGACCATTGAAAAAGGGCTGGAACAGACTTGGTATTACATGGATCGAGCTGATACAGAAGATGGTCATCTAGTGATTTTTGATCGGACCCCGGACAAGCCCTGGTCTGAGAAAATCTTTACGAAAACAAAAACCTATCAGGGTAAAACCATCAGGATTTGGGGCATGTAGGTTCTGCAACAAGATCCTCCCAGAAATCTAAAGCCTTTGCTTCTCGATCTGGGGTAGCTGGATCACCATCAACTATCATGGCCGATTCCCCTTTGTTGATGAGCCGACCAACTGGCGCGACGGTCAACGCCGCAAGCTCTTCGTAGAGTCGATACTTTTCATTTCGGTCCTGCTCACTTAGGAAACGGTTAAATCGTGCCAAATAACCTGGGTCTTGGTCTTGTAGGTAGCGCACCGCAGCCTTTTCGCCTTCCCAACGCCATTGACGGATGGTAAAGTAGCTGAAGAAGAGATCTTGAGGGCCATACAGCATCATTTTGATATCGGCCGTCTGCAAATATAGCGGATCGTCTGAAGTCAAGTAGCGGCGAACGACCTGCAGATTGTAGTTGACGCGATTCCAGGCTTGGTATGCCTCATGCGCGCCATCTGGCTCGATCCACTCGCCACTTTGGGCTTTGGTTTGTGCTCTGTCTAAACGTCCATGGCGGTCAAAGAGAATCTTTCCCGCTTCACAAAAGCCGATGAAGCGCCCCACCCAATCCCAAAATCCAAAAGGCTCTGTTGCCATGAGAAACTGGTCTACATGATCCGTTGTAAAAAAGACCAAATCGGTAAAGCGACGATCAATGTACGTCGTGCCGACATGCAGCGGCTCGGGCATCTCTGAGAGTACGATGATCAGATCATAGTCGCTGGCCGATGTTAATTCGTCCTTGCTGGCAGAGCCAACAAGGAGTAGACCATCAACAACTTCCTGCCGTATGAGTGTGTCTGTTACTTTATCAAGACTATCTGTACTTGTCGTAGATTTTCTTATCGTCGGCATCAGGTTGGTTCGTCCATTTCTCGCAATGTTGGTGAAAAGAATAGTACAATTGTGTTAAGCAGATAGCCACTAATCACGCCCAAGAGTGCAAAGCGTAATCCTGCCCATTCAACCACATACCCTGCCAGGAGGACACCAAGTGGCGCAGCAATCAAGGCTCCAGCTGATGTCACACCCAAGACTCGCCCCCGTAGCTCAGATGGTATCCGCTCGAAAAATACCGTTCTCATGATAGGATTCAATGGTCCGGCAGCAACGCCCACCAGCGTTTGCGTAATCAACACAACGTAGAGCGGTGGGAAGAAGAGTAAGGCTATACGAGGCAGTGAGACCATGGCTAACGCTCCAAGTAAGAACCAGCGTCTGGAGTAATGATGGCCAATTGCGCTGTAGAGTAAAGCACCAATTACTGCACCACCTCCCGCAAGCCCAAACATCAGACCCAATGAGACTGCGCTACCATAGACTTCTTTTGCAAAAACGGGTAAAACCACAGAGCTCTGGGCTGCATCCAGGAAGTTGGTGACCATCACGCTGATGATCATCAACAGAAGCAATTTCTGTGTATAAATAAAGCGCAGACCACCAGTGAGTTCTTCTAGGTAATTGCCCGAATCTTCCTTTTCCTTTTGCGGACCATAATTCGATAAGACAAGTGCAATCAGAAGAGCGGAAGCGGCGAATGTTAAGGCATCGATCCATAGCACGTTCTGTGCCCCAAAAACTGCGACCAGGATACCGGCTAAGGGAAAACCAATCAACCATGATGAACGCTCAACAATCTGCATGAATGAGGTGGCCCGTTCTAAGGACATCTCTGCGGCTTCCGCTAATTCTGGGACCAGTGCAGCGCGTGCCGTTGCCCCAGGCGCGTCGAGCAAAGCGCCACAAAAAACAAGGACGAGCAAGAGCCAAAATGGCAGGAGATTTAGCATGTAAAGAAGCGGAATCAAGGCAACCGTAGCACCACTGGCCACATCAGAAACAATGCTGGCTTGTTTATAGCCAATTCGATCAACAATAACACCACCAAAGAATGCTGCAAGGATAGCCGGCAAAATGGTAAAAAATGCCGTAATCCCCGTTTGAGCTGCGCTACCTGTTGTGGAGAGGACAAACCACGGAACAGCCAATATGGTTAGCTGATTGCCCGTCATGGAGATGGCGTTGGCGGCAAAGAGCGTATATAGGGTTCGACGGGCTTGGCTAGCTTTATTGGATGATACTTACATAGATGATTTGCTCTCTGCCACTGGTAAGACCTAATCGATTGATGATATGGCTACCAATATAAATGAATGAAGGGCAGAAAGTGTTGACTTTGCCTTAGCTTCCCTTCTTACAAACATATGCCAAATATCCTGGATAGCTTTCTTCTGGAAAGGGTTGACTTACTTGGATCTCAGTAAAGCCCGTGGTTTCCAGTAGTTTGGTAAATTCTACCTCCTCGTAAAAGCGTTCGATATAGACATCCAATTCGGTTTCCATCAGCTTGCCATCCACAAAGCGCTCATGCTTGCCAGCCGCACGCAAGATCCTGCCCTCTTCCTCCATTTGGAAAAGCAGGCTATCTAGCTGAATGGAGCCGTCTGGCAACGTAGACCAATTGCTCTGCCATTGATCGAGCGGGAAGGCTTGCGCACCTATCATCTGTACGTCGAGCGCTAACACGCCACCAGGGAGCAAATGATCGTATAGTCGCCTGAGTGTTTCGATGGCTGCGCTCTGTTCATAGATGAGCGAAATGGCTCGATCGGGCATGAAGATGTAGCCGTACTGACGCGGTAGATTAAGCTCTTGAATGAGTTGGTGAACAAGATTCGTGCTCAAATTGCGCGTATTCAATCGTTGTCGGCACTGTTCAAGCATATGTTTAGAAGCGTCTACCCCGTCGATGTCGGCGCCATCTTCTAAGAATGGGATTAAGAACCTTCCAGTGCCGCACATCGGCTCTAGGACTGGCCCGAATGTTGCCTTATATTGCTGCCAGTAGAAGGCAAGCATCTCTTCCGGCGGTTCAGAGTTGTCAAGGGCATATTGGGCGGCATTCAGCTTGCCGTAGGTGGTTAATTGCATAAACGGACCTTTTCTCTCCACTCCTCCGCCAAAATGGCGTAGAAGTACTCACTCCACCAGGCGTTATTTCCGCGATAGATACACTTCTGAAAGTGTCCTTCACGGCGCATACCAAGCTTCTCCATAACGCGATAGGAGGCGACGTTTTCTGGCTGACAGGTGGCGATGATGCGATGTAGCTTCTGCTCTTCAAAGCCATGCCTTAGCAATGCATAAGCTGCTTCGGTTGAGTAGCCTTGGCGGTGATAGCCTGGATGGACGATCCAGCCGATCTCGAAAGTACGTGGCGCATACCAAGGGTGATAGATCATATGGCCGATGAGTTGCTCTTCCGTTTTCAATATTAGGGCATACGCTGTCACTTCATCGGTTGTCTGTTTCTGCACAAATTCCTGTGTATCCGCCTCGATCATAACCTCTTCTTCCATATACTCCATCATGTCGGGCATAGATGTATATGTGTGAACCGCCCGCCAGTCATCAGTGGTAAAGCGGCGAATTTGTAAGCGTTTCGTCTCGATTGGATTCATAAACATTGTTTGCCCTTTCGGTACATAACCAAACTATACCTGTCGTGTCAGTACACTGCTACGCAAGTACTGAGCGATTAGAGTGGATCAATTGTAGGTGCGGTTTGTAACCGCACAAGCGCCGAAAATCCCATCATTTCTGAACCTGTAACAATGTACTGGATGGCTTACGTGAATTAGCAGAGCGCCCGATAAAAATAGACTTCATCAAAGACCTGTTTCTCGCCGTCAGGTTGCAATAGCCCTCTCGGCAGCCGCCCATATTCCGTAAAGCCCAGCCTTGGATAGACCAAATCGGCACCTGTGTCCGCCCGCGCACTTGTTTCTAGAATCTTGATGCCGACTGCCTGTGCTTGTTCGGATAAGCTGTCCACCAACTGACGCGCAATTCCTTTTTTCTGGTGATGAGGATGTACGACGATTCCAAATAGCCCTGCCCGGTGTGAGCGAAGCGGATGGGTGTCGCGAATCAACGTTGCGCAACCGACTACCTCGTCATTGACTTCGGCAACTACTTGATATTCTTTGCCTTCCGCGCTGGCCACCAAGGTGTTTCTTAATGCTTTTTGAACTTGTTCAAGCCTCATAGCAGAGAAACAGTTCTTTTGGAGCTGTTCAGCATCCTCCATCGTAACGGCACGAATTGTGATTTTATCGGCCATGTTTGGGTGTGTCCTGTATTAGTTTGCGTCCAGCCCCTTTTTGACCATGGTATAGCTCCCTGGCTGTGGGGCATAACCTAATTTGCGGTTGATCGCCAGCATAGGGCCATTCTCTGAATTGTTATTGGTGCGCATGTAGTCTGCCCCATACGCTTTGGCCCAGCGGGCAGATAGCACTTTGAGTGCCTGGGCAATACCTCGTCCACGATATTCCTCATGCACGCCGGTCATCATGTTGTAGGTAGAGTTGGATTCTTGGAAGTAGCCCACTGCGCACATTCCAACTACGCGCTCCTCCTTTGCTGCAAGCCACTGACCTTCTGCCCGATACCAAGAAGACGGAAAGACATCTTTGTTGAATTGCTCAAAGGATGGGAATCGGCCGTCGGAGCCAGGATCTTGCAGTGAAGTGTGGCGGTTGATCTCATATAAGGTTCGGCGATTCTCTTCGGTATCTTCCACATCCGCTAAGGTATAAAAGCGGATACCCGCCTCCTGAGCAGCTGTAACCGACTTATCAAAGGCAGTCTCTTCGAATTGCTGTAGATCCAACTTGGACTGAAATGTGTGCTTGAGTTTGCTAAAACCGCGTGATTCGGCAAAACGTATTCCTTCAGCTTCATCGTCGCTTACTTCAGTTGTAAGGGCTGTGCCGTTGTTGGCTTGGATAAATTCGAGCCCCATTGCATAGAGCTCTTGCCCAATGCCTCGATTGCGATAGGCTTTGTCTGTATTGAACCAGAGATAGAACTCCCCTTCACTGTTCCATGTCCCCTGAAGGGCGACACTATAGCCGATGATAGTCTCGTCTTCGGCGCGAACGAGCCACCGGCGCAGGATATTCTCCGCATTACGCCGATCCCATTCGCGTAGATCGTCTCCAGAGATTGGATCGGGTTCAAACGTATTCATGAACGTAGCCAGGGCATCATAATCGGTTTCTGCGTTTGCTGCTTCTACTTTGTATTTCATTTATGGCTTCCCTTACAACCTGAATATGGTATGGTATAATCAGTAGCCACAATGTCACTCTGTTTGGTTACAGTCTTTTGTGGCGGAACCGAAGAGCCTCTCGCTGAAATTGCCATCGACTGATTATCTTGAAAACACTCAACTTTGCTTACTCTACATGGATAAATGTATGCGATTTTTCAACACGACTGGGCCAATCGATACTGATGATCACTATTATATTCCGCCTTTAACTAGGTTTGATCTTGATGACGTGCTGATGTTGATCGATCAGAAGCGATATTTTGTTTTACATGCACCACGTCAAGTCGGTAAAACATCGTATATGCTGGCTCTATCGGAGTATCTGAACCAGCAGGAAAAATTTCGCGCGCTCTATTTTAATGTAGAGCCTGCGCAGGCCATGCGTGAGAATGTTGAAGCTGCGATGCAAGTAATCTTGGGTTCACTGGCATCAGCGGCACGAGACTTCCTGCATGATCCATTTCCTAACCAGATCATGGGAGAGATTCTAGCTGAGCGAGGTCCGGGTGCTTTAGAAGAGATGCTCACCCGCTGGTCTAAGCATAGCGATAAACCCCTTGTTCTTTTTATCGATGAGATTGATTCACTCATTGGCGATACCTTGATATCGGTTTTGCGGCAATTACGCGCTGGTTACTACAAGAGACCAGAATTGTTTCCACACAGCATTATTCTCTGCGGCGTTCGGGACGTGCGCGATTACCGCATCCATTCGGACCAAGAGAAATCTGTGATCACAGGCGGCAGCGCCTTTAATATTAAAGCCAAATCTTTACAAATGGGCGACTTTATCCAGGATGAAGTCAAGATGCTCTTTGAGCAACACACGAAAGAAACCGGTCAAATTTTTGAACCAGGGACGATTGACTACATTTGGGAACTCACTCAAGGTCAGCCCTGGCTGGTGAATGCCCTTGGCTATGAGGTCTGCTTCGATATGAAAGCCAACCGTGACCGTTCGGTTCGCATAACAACGGATGCGGTCTATGAAGCCAAAGAAAACCTGATCTTGCGCAAAGAGACCCACTTAGATCAACTAGCAGACAAACTAGATGAAGAACGGGTAAGACGGGTGATTGCCCCCATGTTAGAAGGAACAGAGCTGGAAGATTCTGTGAGCGATGATGATATCCAATACGTCATCGATTTAGGGCTAGTTCGTCGCAATGGCAAAAAAGCCGAAATTGCCAATCCAATCTACCAAGAAGTCATACCCCGTCAACTGACCGACATTACCCAGATCAACCTAGCTAGCTATTTTGAGCCAGCTTGGTATATCCTAGAAGATGGTCGTCTGGATATGGAGAAGCTGCTTCGCGATTTCCAAAGTTTCTTCCGCGAAAACTCAGAGCATTGGGTCGAACGATTTGACTACAAAGAGGCCGGTCCCCAACTACTCATGCAGGCCCATCTCCAACGGATTATCAACAGTGGCGGACAGATCAAGCGTGAATATGGTCTAGGCCGCAGACGCACAGATCTGTTGATCATCTGGCCCTATGGTGACGGGCATGTGCAGAAATCGGTCATTGAACTCAAGATCCGCTACCGAAAGCTTGACAAAACCATTGAAGAAGGATTGGAACAAACCTGGTACTACATGGATAGAGCCGAGACGGAAGATGGGCATCTTGTTATCTTTGACCGTACGCCCGATAAGCCCTGGTCTGAAAAGATCTTCACGCGGACCGAGACTCATCAAGGAATGACCATTCGGGTTTGGGGCATGTGATTTTCCACGCCAAGTTCGATCTTCAGCTATTCATAGCCTTAATAGCCAGCCACCAATCACTAACAACCAGCCACTAGCCACCAACTACTAGCGACCAGCTATCGGATAGAAGTGAACCTTGTCCCGCCGCCACACAAAGACCCGAATCTGTTGTTGAAAGCGAACACCTTTTGGCGTGGTGTTGTAGGCCGCATACAGCTCCAATGCGGCTCGGTCGCGCTCGCTGTCGTAGGGTAGCGGACTTCCCATTCGCCAATCCCCTAGGTGCCAAGGGCCATTGACAACGTTGGCTTCTAGATGCTCAACGTCGCGGAAGTACCATTCGTAAAAAAAGTTCTTAATGCTGATAGGGACTAGATCCAACGCCGCCATTTCGCTCAGTAGCACCTGATCGCTATAGTCCTGACCGTAGGCATAGTAGGTGTAAGGCTTGCGGCCCATAATTTCGTGGAATTGATAAGCACCAAAGGTTCCGCCAATTTCCTGGACAAAGATCGCGTTTTCAGCCAGCTTTTCTATTAGAGCCGCATTTATCCCTGGCCCGCTTTCACAGTAGGCAATATCGAAGTAGGCATTCGGTAGTTGGTTCAATGCACATTCATCGGACGTATCGGCGTGAATGAACGTTACATTACTTACGTTCTGCTCAGCGGCACGCAACTGTGCAGCCTCTAGTAAGGCCTCATCTCCGTCAATTCCCCATGCATCCTTAACTTGTGAGGCAAAGAGGCTAAGCGTATGGCCCGGACCACAGCCAATATCCAGTAGTTTGCTGCTGGGCTGGACAAGCTTTCCGAGCAATCTTCGAACTTCATTCTCTGGGTCTTCACCATAGGTTTCCACTAGATATGGTGAGGCGTCACCGGTAAACCCAGCGTACTCACCATAGCGTTTGCCTAGTTCGGTGTCGACTTCTTCCAGGGTTTGTTCTGTTTTATCCATATTGCTATATGCCCCTCATCCAAAGATCCCATGAAACCGTTCTGGAAAATTCTGTGCGTCTGTTGAATCGATAAATTGGTCAAATCCACCCAGATGATCGGGGAGAGCAAGGACTTCTTCACTCTGGATCGTTGCGCGAAGGGTATCCATAAATCGATCTGCGTGAATGACCAAAAATGGGCGATTGTGGAAAGCCGATACGTCTGTTGGCAGCGGAGCCGTGATGCCTAAGTCGTTATGCATTTGGGCTACATACTCATACGCTCTTGATAGATGGGTTTGGCGTTCTTCCCACGAGCTTGCATCGAATACCTGAGTGAAAATTGGTGTAAGGGTAGCGGCACAATCGAGTTGAGCAAAGGCACTGCCAAACCACTTGATATAGGGCGCGTATTTGCGCTCCATTAAAAAACAGAGGCGCATCATATCTCGAACCAAGCGACTCGCAACCAATCGCGATCCTAGGTCATCCCCAACTTGGCCACATCGCCCCATAAAGGCTTCCTCTTGACCAATACGTCGCCACTGAGCGGCCAATAGATAAAGCCAAACTTCATGAGGATAGTAGCTCAGCTTTTCCCGAATTGGTTCCAATTCTCCCAAGCTATCGTAAAAGACCCGACCTGCTGTCAGCATGAGTAGAGTATTTTCTGGCACGCTGATCCAGTCGACAACGCGGATTTCGCCAGTTGGATCAAAGTTCAATACATAGCGGAAGAAACCACCCACAGTCAGTACCATCACACGGTGATTGATGAGGCCACTATCTGTCTCTTCCATAACGCCTGTGCCATCTTCGTGACTGCCAAAATTTGTGGGATAACCATGAATTTGAGGAGGAAGCTCTTGGCGTAGCACCTGATTGATAGTACGCTGATGGCTTTCGTGGTCAGCTTGACTCAGAAAGAGCATCAGCCGAGGACCCCAATCATGATCGGTAGACTGGGGTGTATCGAACCCCAGCACCTCCGAACCCATCCCGATTAAGGCTGCAGAGTATGTGAGATCTGGATAGTGTTTGCTTAAGAGCGGTTTAACGGCTTCCTTGTAAAAGAGCTCGCTTAGGTCTAGCCCGTTGATGAAGGTGTGATTCAATATGCCTCCCGTTGCTGCATATAGATAGCCAGAAAAAGCTTGTCTCCATGAAGATGGGGATGTCCTCCCTTTCCAGAAATATCCAGAGCAGATTGGACAAGAGTCGGTACAAGACTTTTCTGGCGAAGTATCAATCAGTCCTTGTTACCTTAGGAAATCCAACACCAGCCTATTAAACTCCTGTGGCTTTTCCATATTCGGATAGTGGGCTGCGCCATGCATAACCGCTTTTTGGGTATGTGGGATCTGCCCCGCAATATAGTCAGAGGGATAGATCAGCCGATTTCTAACGCATATGCTAAAAACTGAGCAGTTCGTTCCAGATCGACCGGATCTGCCTCGTGATGAACGGTAGTATCTGGATCAGGCCGTTTATCCCATGCCTGCTGAATTAAATTCGACCATTCGTCACTTAGGTTCTCCTTGCCCCAAGCTACGCCCGCTAATTTAGAGTGGACTTTTCCCGTCTCCAAGGTCTGTAACATACGACAGTAGCTCAGCACAATAAATGTTTGATACCAGCGATTGGCCCACTTTGGACGATTGGTCAATAGCTCTTGCCCCCACTCCATCATGGTTGTCCATACTTCTTTGCGCAATGCATCCACAGGGACTGGCTCAAGCAGTTGGCTTGCTTCGGGACCTATGAGTGCAATTCCATGCTCTCTCACTACCCAACGCTCCACGAGTTGATTGCAATGATCTGAGCGGATTAACTGACGAGCACCGTTATCCAAATAGTGGAGCGGCTCGCCCACCCGCTCATAGTTGGTAAAGACATTGCCGGGGAAGTAAGATCCTTCGAGGTGTCTGGCCCAATCAGAGTTCGACTCATCGTAAATCCTGGCATGCATGGCTTGGAGATCTGCCAGCTCGGCTTCGCTTAATTCATCTTCGATGACGGCTAGGAAATCTACATCGCTCGACTCATCTGCATCACCCAGGGCAAAAGAGCCTTGTAGATAGAGGGCAATTAGATTGCTGCCAAGGGTGTTTTGAAGCGTCTGGGCAAACTCATTCAGAACATGATTTAACGTGGGGTAAGGTGTTAGTTGTTGGTTGTTCATTTTATGTAAAGAGCCGCTCAAATAGCTTCTTTCCTTCTGTTTGTAAATTTTCTCCGGCTGTTTCCCCAAAGGCCAATATCTCGCCATTTTGCCATACGCCACCAACCGGCCTTAGCATGAGTTCGCTTAGCTGAATTGTAATCTCTACTTGCTCAGAAAAGGGCGCGGCATAAAAGCGCCCAATGGCATCAATGATCGCCGGCTCACGAGACTTCAGGTAATTGAGGGCATCTTTTTCACCTCGATATGGCAGGCCCCGAATGCCAAAATAGCTCTGTATCAACCACCCTATATTGGCGTTGAGCAAAAGTTTGCAGAGCACGGGATCCGATTCGAGACGGCCCTGAACTTTATCTAGAACATGTCGATGGCCGTGCCGGCAAAAAGCGACATCGTGGTGTGTGTATGGCTTTTGCACTTCCCGTTTTATGGATTCGAGAAGAGGGCCAATTTCACCATGTCGATCAAAGATAGTGCGACCATCGAGCAAGGCGGCTTCAAAGCCGGTTAGGCTCTCTTGCTTGCTCAGAGTGTCAATATCCCGCACATTTAGATCGACTGGAATGCCATTTACATGAAAGTGGAGGCTTTCTATTTCTGTTGATAAGCCCTCAACGATCACAAAAAGATCATAGTCGCCCGTCTTGAAATCATCGGTATAGTGAGCAGAGCCATACTCGATTAGTGCTAGGACGTGTGGGTTCTGCTTGAGCCTCCTGATTAATTCGATAAATGTATTCAATACCTAACCCATTACCTCTTCCGCTGCCCGAAATCCAGATTCAATCGCACCATGTACGGTAGCTGGCCGAACGGTGTTTGTTGCTTCTCCGGCGAAGAAAAGAACGTCACCAACTGGCATGGCCAGTTCTGCCCGCATTCCAGAACAGTTGACTGTATCAAACGAATAGCCCATTCGAGCGTACGGATCGGTACCCCAGATAATGGATCGGCCTTCCACGAATGAACTTTCTGCCACCAATCCAAAGATGTCTAGCACGTCGGCTAAAGCCTTGTTAATGGCCTCACCCTCCGATCTGCTAGCCATCGCGTTTGCCGCTTTACCCCCAAAAAATGTCGTGAGAATCGGCTCCTCGTTCGGTCGCCCCCAGCCTGGACGCCAAATGTGCTGGCTCTCTAACGTGGTCAGGATGGCAATCATCTCTGGTGGCCAGAAGGCGTGGTCAAAACGCAGGATGCTCTTTTGGATGTTGGTAGAACCGAGGCCGTTGATGGCATCGAGCTTGAGATGAGGTAAGGACGGTGTGAACGTGACCTTCTCTTGCTGCAAAAGGGCTAGCGGTAGCGTTATGAGCACCTTGTCTGCTCTGTAGGTTTGGCCATTCTGACAATGTATGGTTGCCCCATCATCACACCACTCGACGTGGGTAACGACCGTTTCAAAGTGGATTTCGAGGCCTTTGGCATAGTGCTCGAATAGAGCCGAATATCCCTGGGCTAATCGAAAATCTTCATCACCATCTCCCTCATACGTTAGCTCCCATAGCCCTTGGCTGCTCATTTGTGACAGATCGGCCCCTTCATCACTAGACAGTAGGTGATTCATCAATGTCCACGTATCCGGCTGGATATCAGTTCGGTGGACGTCACCCCACCGAACCAGGGCATCTCGTACGCTTAGGTCCTGGCGTTGATTGTCCATCCACGCATAGACCGCATAGTCGCGAAACTCTTCCAGCAAATCTTCCTGAATTAGGTCATTCATCTCAGACCAAGGCCCAAAGACACTATCCGTGTGAATATAGTACTCCCCCTCCTGCTGGGGAACTGAGTTGATGCCGTGCGCTTTCATCAGATCCCAAGTGACGACATGCTCTCCATGGATAAATTCTGCGCCCAGTTCGATGGGGTGATTGGCAAACTCCATATCAGTCCATGCACGGCCTCCAATGCGATTTCGCGCCTCGAGAAGAGTAACGGTTTGACCTGAGTCTTGTAGTTTTCGAGCGGCGGCTAATCCTGACGCCCCTGCACCGATGATAATGACCTTCATTTAGTTGCCTCACTAAATATTGCACCAGTTAGATCTGCATTCTCAAAATTTGTGTTAGTGAGATCAGCATCCCGAAGGTCAGCATTGAGCAGATCGGCTCCTTGGAAATCAGCGCCGCGGAGGTCGGCACCACTCAAAATCGCATGGCTAAGGGACGTTTCGCGTAACTTGGCTCCGGCAAGCTGAGCACCTGTTAGATTTGCCCCTCTGAGGTCGGCGCCGCGCAGGTCCGCAGCTGCTAGATTCGCAGCCGTGCAGTTTGCATTGGATAGATTCGCTTCCCGGAGCTTGGCCTTCATTAAATTGACATGGCAGAGAATTGCTTGATGCAGGTCGGTCTGACTTAGATCCGTTTGGCTCAGATGGGCGTGACTAAGATCCGCTCTCCGACAGCGCCCTCCGCTAAGTCGAGCGCCTTGTAGATTGACCTTGCACAAACAGACTCCTTCCAGCTCTACATTTCGCAGGTGAGCCTTTCGTAGATCAGCACCAGTGAAATCTGCACCATACAAATCTGCTTCTCGGAACCACGCATCAACCAACGTAGCCGATTGAAAATTGGCCCCCTCCAAGGTCGCGTGGCTCAGATTCGCATTCGATAATTGGGCATGGGTAAAAATAGCGCCTCGCAGATCAGTGCCAAAGAAGTGGGCCTTAGTTAGGTCCGCATTCTGAAAATCTGCGTCCATAAATTCAGCATCATCGAAAGATGCTTCCGAGAGGATGGCATTTTTGAAGGAGGTGCGAGGTGCTAGGGCCTCGACAAAACTTGCCTGTATTGCATTCGCATAGCCAAAATCGGCGTCATGTAAGGTCGCTCGAACAAGCTTGATTCCGTCAAGATGGGCATGGCTGAAAGAAGCGTTTTGAAGATTCGCACCCCTTAGGTCTATACCGGATAGATCGACGTGGCTCAAATCAAAGCCAGCCATACTAGTTTTGCGACCGCTTTTAGCCCAAATCACAGCAATCGAACGGGGGGTTTCTTCTTTCATGTTATTAAGAGCTGTTGTTAAGAGAGCGTTGAGAGAGAATGAACGAACGGTGAAATTACGCTGACCTTAGGTTCTACTACTTTGGTAACCTCTTCAGTATCCGTTTCCAGCCTTCGTTTAGCTCAGGCGTATCAAGCAACCGCTGAATCGTTTCTGGATCTTTAGTCTGAAAGACGGTTTGGTTGACCAACGTTTGGGTAATGCCTGGGGCCGGTCGCTCTTCCAAAGTCCAGGCGTTGCCAGCCTCAATCATCCCCGATTTGAGTGTGCTCAGGTAGAAGCCTGTTCGCAGTGTCTCTTTGGTCCGCTTTAAAAAGGCGCGTAGGCCCACCTTGCGTTGCTGTTTGGAACATGGGTAGCGAGGTCCGCTTACCTGGACACGGGCAGAGCCGACTGTGTAGATATCTCCCACACAAATCTCGCTCTCATCTGCATTGAGGAGGGTCCAATTTTCACCAACGCTGCCCGGACCAAGGGCCCTCTCCGTTCCTGCAATGTCATAATGTTCATTCCAGAAGTCATAATGATCCATAGAATGACAGCAGACGGCTTGGAAGGGGGCGCCGTGGTGTTTGGTATCAGTGACTTTGTCACCAGCCAGACCTCTTTCGCCCAGTTCAACAGGTCCTTCGATGAGGGTACGGTAGATGGATGAAGACCATTCTCCCTTTTCGTCGCTCATGGTTTGAGGTTGACCAGCGTAGACAGAATGGATTGTGATTGGGTTCATAGTGGATTCAGTATGGATCTAAATCATAATAAAAGAAGAATGCTGATACAGTTACACTCGGCTCCGTTTAAAACACGAGTTTGCTTCCTCTGGTGAAACATCGGAAAACACCTGTTTTTAAAACGAACGCAGTATAAATTATGCCAAATAGCAAGGTCATTTGACAAACGCAGAGAAGATAGATATCATTGCAATGTGAAGCGAATATCATTGTAAAAAATAGGTATCCAAGGGAACCAAATGATACTCGAGCAGCTAAAAACCCTAACCGCCAAAGAACTTCGGGGAGTGATTGCTGAGGCCAAAGCTCTGTTAAAACGACCGAAACTCTATATCCGAGAAATTGCCAAGCCCTCGGCTGGTGGTCGCATCATTTACCTTTACGCCACGTGGCAAGAAGATGGCAAGACCAAACAAAAGAGCCTGGGGTCCAAAAAGACAGAAACAACAGAGTCTCTTCATTCTGAAATAGAGCATGATTTTCGCCGATACGGCATCGATGATCTCGAAAGCATTAAATTCTTAGAATCCATGGTAACGCAAGGGTACTTTATCGCAAATTAGGTCAGTAACTTCCTGTTCTTATTCCTCATTCCTCATTCCTTTACTCTTTACAAACATAATTTTCGTGCTTGACAGTTGGAGCGCTGTGTGATATCATTGCAATGAAAGATAGAATTCATTGCAATGAGCAGCATTGGCTACACGGAGGTAGAATATGATAAATAGTCGATCAACTTCACAACCTGTTTCGGATACTACAACTTCAGATACAACTGAAGCCTCAATCAGGAGTCACAAATCACCGAAACGCAAGAAACTGTATATACGTGAAGTCACGGAATCATCCGCTGCGGGTCGGGTCATTACCCTTCATGCAACCTGGCACGAAAATGGGGAACCTAAGCACAAGAGTCTTGGTCGCAAAGTATCAACTACAGATGAACAGGATGGCAACCTTATGCTCCATGAGTTGAACCGGTACGGGATCTTTGCATCTGAGCATATTGAATTTTTGGAGTCCATGTTTGCAAGGGGATTTATTATTGCGAATTAAGGGAACGTTACCATTTTGAAAAACGTGAACAGCTCTCCATGTTCACGTTTTTTTGATCCAACTGTAGGATCGAATGAATTGGGCATGATGGCGGCAAGCGCCTGCTGTCCTGAAAACTAAACAAAGATTTAAAGACTTCAAAGATAAAAATCTGCGCAATCTTTGTTCGATTTTCATCCTCCAGGGGGCTGGAGCGGGCATGGAAAATTTTCCGGAAGTTTTTTACCGGGTACCTCTAATGAATTCGTTGTTCATTTGGCAACGGGCAAAAGAATCGATAGACTTTTGATAAATGTAGTTGAAGAGTTTTTTTCTCTAAAGTGGGACTTTCTTATAGAAGGCCTTTTTACAAAATCAGCAAACTCAAGATATTCCGGAATTGATTATGAGTGATTTAGAGACGTTAATTTTTCAGGCAAAACAAGGAGATGTGGATGCCTATAGCACAATTGTACGGCGATTTCAGGATGCTGCTGTGGGATATGCTTATGGCATTTTGGGCGACCAAAATTCTGCCAAGGATGCCGCCCAGGAGGCTTTTCTTGAAGCGTACAATTGTTTAGCAAACCTGCGTGAACCAAGAGCTTTTTCGGCTTGGCTTCGCCGCATCATCTTTAAACAGTGCGACCGAATCACCCGACGAAAATCTCTAACAGAACTGCCGCTTGAGAGCGCCCATGAGGTGCCAACCAGGTCCCCAGGACCTGTTGAGATTTATGAGCGACGCGAAATGCAAGCGCTCATCGCTAATGCCCTACAACAGTTATCAGAGGAGCAGCGCCTTGCTGTGACACTCTTTTACCTTAGTGGGTACTCTCAGCAGGAGGTGGCTGAATTTCTCAACCTGAAGAAATCTCAGGTCAACAATCGCCTCTATAGTGCTCGTAACAAACTCAAAGAAAGGATGTTAAAGATGGTTGAAGAAACCCTAAATGATCAGCGCCCATCCAACAGTGATGAATTCACCAATCAGGTCATTGACCGCATACGCGTGGCCGATCCAAATCAGGACTTCCCACGGATTGCAGAACTACTCTCGGCTGATGCCTCTGAAACAACCAATGCCCAGGAACTCATAGACGAACACAATGTGGAGATGGATGGACGGATTCTCCGACACGCTGTAGCGGTCAACAACAATGGAGAGGTTGTGGGCTTTAACTTTGCTGGCCACTACCCTTCTATGCCAATTCACCAGTATTATGTCAATGTGGTAGTTGATCCAGGCCATCGCAACCAAGGAATCGGTGCTCAATTATGGGAGGACGTCGTTAGCTATCTACAAAAGCAGTCCGCAGACGCGCTCTTAGCCGATGTGTATGAGGGCGATCCGGTTCACTTTCAGTTCGCCGAAAAGCGTGGATTCAAGACCCGCATCCATGAACTGCGCGCCGTTCTCGATTTGAGTACGTTTAACGAGAGCAAGTTTGCTGGATTTACGGAGCGAGTAGAAGCCACGGGCATTCGTCTCGCCTCGTTTGCTGATGTGGAACAGAGTGAGGAGAATATTCGCCGTCTCTATGACATTAATGGTGTGGCTGCTTTGGATGATCCCGCATCCGACGGCGCCTACATCAACTACGAAAATTGGATGAAGGTCATCTTTGGCGGCTCCTGGTTTCAGCCAGCAGGCCAGATGATAGCACTAGATGGCGATAACTTTATCGGTATGTCAGCTATTACATATGATGCAGAAGAGAATGCCGGATTCACCCTAATTTCAGGGATCCACGCAGACTACCGAGACCGCAAGATTATGCAGGCACTTAAACTGCGAGCCATCAACTACGCCCGCTCAAAGGGTGCAGCTCGAGTCGTGACTGAGTTCGAGACGGGCAACGCACCCATGCGCGCCATCAACCAGAAGTTCGGGTTTGTGGAAGAAGAAGGAAAGTATGAAATGGAGGCCGTGTTTAGGCCATAACAAGAATTTAGATGAGATGTCTTTGCACGTTTGACAGACCTTTTTCCATTGGATTGGCACTATCTAGTAGAGGATCCTCCAAAAGCTATAATTTCGTATATGCTCGATATGAATTTCCAGGAGAGCTAATCAATAATTAATTTGTGAATTTGTGAATTGTTGAATAGTTAATGACTTGGTCTGTGAAGCGATCTTATTGTGTGAGTCGCATCTATCGTCCAATCGCCAGCCATTAATTATTCAACAATCAATTATTAATTATTAAGAACCCTCCCTGAGACGAGTAAAGAGCCTTAGTGGAAATAGAAATGAGTCAATTGGAATCGCTTGTCTTAACTGCCCAGCGGGGTGATCTGGATGCGTTTACAGAGATTGTTGTTCAATTTCAAGATATGGCCTACGCCATCGCCTACAGTGCGTCGGGTGATCCCCATCTTGCAGAGGACGCGGCCCAAGAAGCATTTGTCGAAGCATATCGACACCTGTCAAAACTGGACAATGCTGCTGCTTTTCCAGGCTGGTTTCAGACCATTATCAAGCGCCAGGTCAATCGGCTGACGCGACGAAAGCAGATTGTCTCTTTGGAGCTGAACGAAGCCCTGGATCTATCAACTGACCACAATGCCATCGATGTGTTGATAGAGAAAAAGGAAATGCGTCAGTTTGTCCAGAGTGCGATTCGGGCGTTGCCTGATCACGAACGCCAGGTTATAGCACTCTTCTACATGACGGGCTATTCCCAACAAGAGATTGCCGACTTTCTCCATGTGCGGGTGTCAACAGTCAAGAATCGACTCTTTTCTGCCCGCAAGCGATTGCGAAAAAGGATGATAACGATTGTGAAAGATGATTTACAAGCTCAACGCCCCTCCAACGATAACGAGTTCACCAAACGTGTGTTGGAAATGCTCAGTGCCACCAAACAGGGAGACGCAGACAAAGTGGATACCCTGTTGACCGAAAATCCAGACTTACTCCAGGCAACTGGCGATGTCGATTACTGGTCTATCCCGCAGCCGCCGCTTCATGTGGCAGTTACCTATGGGAATCGGGAAATGATCGATCTGCTGCTCAAAAAGGGGGCCGATATTAACGCCAAAGATCCAGAAGGGCAACGTCCGCTCGATCTGGTGGTTGGCTGGAATCAGCCCATAGCCGATTTTCTACTGGAACGAGGGGCCGAAATTGACATTTTCGCGGCTGCCATATTAGGTGACTTGGATGGGGTGGAAGCATTCTTGGCCGAAGACTCTGACCTAGCAACGACAAGAGGCCCTGAAGGAGCCACGCCGCTCCACGTTGCCGCTACAGTTGAAATTGCCGAGCTTCTATTGGCGCATGGTGCAGATATCAATGCGCTGGATAGCTATACACGCCGTCCGCCCATTGGTTGGGCTGCTGGCGGCTTGCCGGTACGTCAATTTCTGCTTGAACAAGGAGCCACTGTCGATACCATCATGTTGGCTTGCCGGATTGGCGATCTACCTCGGGTCAAAGAATTCTTAGCCACAGATCCATCCCTACTTCATACCAAGACTGAATCTTGGGATGATCATGGTGAAGGGGCTACCCTGCTCCATATTGCGGCGGCCAAAGGAGGAGTCGAAATGACCCGGTTTTTTCTGGAGCAGGGCCTGGATCCCAATGCTACGGGTGGGTGGTGGCAGGTATGCCCCCTGCATTGGGCTGTCGAGAAGGAGAATAATATGACTGTCCTCCAACTGCTGATTGATCATGGTGCTGACGTCAACGCGCGGAGCGGTGAAAAGGGAATCCCGCCCCTAAGTTGGGCCAGGAATGACTATGTAAAATTCCTTCTCGATCAGGGTGCTGATGTGAATGGCAAATCAGACGATGGGACATCTGCCTTACATCAAGCCGCCGACTATGGAGCCATCAATAAGATTCGTATTCTAATAGAGCATGGTGCCGACAAGCTCGCCAAAAATAAGAGCGGCGTGACCGCGCTAGACGTAGCTCGGCTCAAGCAACACGACGAGGTTGCGAACTACCTACAACCCTAGGAGATGCTAGATCCTCGCCGAGTGAAGGAAGGCACTTCGGGATTTAAAGCGGTAATCGTGGGGGCAAGATATCCTGCCCCCACGATTACCTAGTCAACCACATGAGGCGGAAGAAATCATATGTACGTATCAAACAACGTGAACGAATGGCATCATCTGGGGGAGATGACAAATCTTACATTTTGGAGTATAGTAGTCCTCACTAAGACATTTGTTGGCGTTGGTCATCGTTTTGCCCGTAACTGTCACTTGGCGTCTAAGCGAGCCGACATTATTTGGCTTCTTACCTGTTACATTCGTAAGTGACTGTCACATGTGGGCGAATCCATGATCATGGCTCATTTGTTCACTGAATTTAAGTGACCCGGCATTATTTTAAAGAGAGAAGGTAGACGACACGGAAGATAACCATGTGCGCACAGCTAGCTCAAATCCAAGCAATTCCTGAAGTGGCGGTTCCTCCTATTTCACCTCCAGTGGCACCACCGGTATCGATACAGACATCTGAAACCATTCAGCATGTCATGCTGCACGGAGTGAGTTGGCACACTTATGAAAGCCTGTTGTCGGAACATAATGAAAAAAGTGGGACACACTTTGCTTACCACAAAGGAACACTGGAAATTATGGTGTTATCCCCCAAGCACGAGTCATTGAAGCAAACCCTTTCATACGTTGTTGATGTACTCGCTGAGGAGCTTGACATTGACATACAGGATCTGGGTTCCACCACGTTTCGACGGGAAGATCTATCTAGCGGATTTGAACCCGACTCATGTTTCTATATTCAGAGCGCAGCCGAGATCCGTGGCAAATCTGAGATTGACCTAACAGTTGACCCAAGCCCTGAGCTGATCATCGAGATTGACCTAACCAGCTTTTCGCTGGATAAATTCCCTATCTTTGCTGCGTTGGGTGTCCAAGAAGTGTGGCGCTATGACGGCGAGTCGGTTCTGATTTACACGTTAAGTGGGGGAGAGTATGTTGAACAGCCGTCGAGCACCCTGTTGGAGCCTGTGACTGCTGCTGCTTTAACGGATTTTGTGGCCTCTGGTCAGCAATTGACGCGTCCCCAATGGCTACGACAAGTTCGGGATTGGATACAGAATCGCCTAGAGAAGTAGGGGAATGTGGGAAAAGTCTCAAAAATTCACCGTTGACACAGCAACAATTCTCTGCTAAACTAATCCTCGTCAGAAATTTTGTGGCTATATACGCCAAATTCTAATTCAAAACTCTACCAATGATACCAACTGTTTACACTTCCAGATCCTGCAACCTCATTAACCAAGGGATGAGTGTGTCCAAAAACAGTTGACAAATCTCTGGATTATACCAGTTTTCTACCGATTTGAAAGCCGTGGGCAGACCTTCCTGCTCACGGCTTTTTTTGATCCTCTTTTTCTCTGGGGTTCTTCCTGTTTTCCACGCCGCGAGCAGAGCTACCCACTCAACTATCCCTAAACACACCCATCCACTTTCCTACCGATTACCGATTACCGATTACCGGTTACTGATTACCGATTACTAACCGACAGGAGACCCCCTATGTCTATTTTAATTGCACACAATTTAGCTCAATCCTATGGCCACTTTGACATTTTTAGTGGTATATCAGGAAAGATTGAAGACAATCACAAGGTTGGCTTGGTCGGCCCTAACGGCGTCGGAAAGACCAGCTTGCTGAACGTTCTTGCTGGATTGGAACGACCAATTGAAGGTGGCGTGTCTCTGGCACCAGATGTTACAATTGGCTATCTGCATCAGGAAGCGGTGCAGACGTTTGCAAACAAAGAGCACACCATTTATGAAGAGATGCTCTCGGCCTTTGCAGACCTGCGTATCCATGAACACCGCCTTCGTACCCTAGAGCATGAGATGGCAGAGGGGAACCTCTCGGAAAGGCTCTATGCAGAGTACAATGATCGATTGGAGGCTTATGAGCAAGCTGGTGGCTATGAATACGAGACAAAGATCGAGCGTATCACCCACAATCTAGGCTTTGCTAAGGATGATCTGGAGCTACCCCTGACACATCTTAGTGGTGGTCAAAAGACTCGGGCACTGATGGCCCGGCTACTGCTTGAAGAGCCATCACTCCTGATTCTGGATGAGCCGACTAATCATCTCGACGTCCAAGCCCTGGAATGGCTGGAAGATACCCTTAAAAAATGGGAAGGCGCCATGCTGATTGTCAGCCATGACCGTCACTTCCTCAACCAAGTGGTGAATAACGTATGGGAAATGAGTTCCACCGCTCTCGAATCCTACCGTGGTAACTATGATGCTTACACAAAGCAGCGAGCTGAACGATGGGCGAGACGTCAAAAGGAATTTGAAGCGGACCAGCAACGCTTGACCAAAGAGATGGCCTTTATTCATAAACATATCGGTTCGGGGCGCGGTCGGAATATGGCTTTTGGGAAGCTTCGCCGGCTCCACGTCGAGTTAGATGCAGATGGGCGGGCGCTCAAAACATCCCGTGTCAAGGCCAAGATCAAAGAGAGACGCCCACCGAATGGCGAGTGGAATCGCATGAAGATTCATATGGATCCAACTGAACGCAGCGGTGAAGTCGTGTTAACCACCCATGACTTGGTGGTGGGTTACGAGCATCCTCTCTTTGTCGCCGATGACCTCCAATTGATGCGAGGGGAATGCGCTGCACTGGTTGGTCCCAATGGTTCGGGAAAAAGTACTTTCTTGCGTACGTTGCTAGAAGAACTTCCGGCTATCTCTGGCACTGCTGAATTGGGAATGAATCTGCGGATTGGCTATTTTGCCCAAGCCCATAATAACTTGGATGCATCCCGCTCCGTAATCGACGAATTCTTGTATCGCCAACACAGTAGTTCCGCAGAGAACTTGGATATGGAGGAGGCACGTCGCTTTTTGGCTCAGTATCTCTTTCAGGGAGACGATGTCTTCAAGTCTGTTGGAGAATTGAGTGGTGGAGAACGAGGACGGCTGGCACTGGCCATTCTAGCTTGCCAGGGAGCCAATTTCCTGCTGCTGGATGAGCCGACCAACCACCTAGACATTCCAGCTCAAGAGGTATTAGAGTCCGTCTTAGAACAGTTCGATGGCACCATTCTCCTCATTTCTCATGATCGCTATCTGGTAAGACGATTGGCAAACCAGATCTGGCAGATCGTGGACGGACAGCTATATGCATCCATGGGCAGTCGGAAGATTTCCATTGATATGGAAGAAATTTTATAGGAACAAGAATTAAATAAGCTGAACATTTGGAGAGGCTACACCCGAATGAAATGTATAAGTTAGGCGACTCCACAAAAATAAGTACCCAAAATTTGAGCAGTGAGCACGCCCTCGTGCGGGTGGACCGGCACGAGGCATGCCTACTGGACGGATATTTTATTCTGTGGAGTGGCCTTATTTACGACTCATTCCATAAGATAGAAAAGATGACTAAAGAAACCAGTTCGATACAAAGTCCACAAGATTGACACTATGACTAAACTAATCTCCCAACCCTATGCAGGGCAACAAGACCTTGTTGCAATGACTAATGTAATCCGTTCCAGGCCGCCCGAACGCCTTGACGACTTTCCGGGCATTCTAGATTTAGAAGCATGGACTGCCGACAAAGAGCCAGCTAGGCAGCTCGCCCTTTGGAGGACGGAGGACGGCGTAATGATTGGCTATTCCATTGTGGATTCCAAGTTCAATTCACTTTGGTTCGAGACCATACAGATGAATGGTGTTATAGATTTGGAACAAACAGCTATAGAAAAAGAGATGCTCCGTTGGGGTGAAAAGTCCTTGATAGAAGCTGTTCAAGAGAAACGGAATTCTCCTGACACTGGTCCTCATGAAGATGAAGAGATATCGATCTGCGTTAGCTGTCGTGATAACTTTTTCGATCGGATCTTTCTGCTTGAAACAGAGAAGTTTGAAGCAGGTACCGGCTATACGGTTCATCTTGTGCGTCCGCTAGCAAAACCAATTCCTGTGCCTCAGACACCACTAGGCTATGTCATTCGCCCTGTTGCTGAGAGTGAAGTCGAAGCCTCAGTAGCTCTCCATCGCGCTGCGTTCGGCACGGAAAACATGACCGTCGAAGGGCGCCGTTCCTGGATGACAACAACTGACTATGAGCCTGCTTTGGATCTGGTTGCGGTTGCACCCGACGGCACCCTTGCCGCTTACTGTTTCTGCACTGTCAGCCAGGCAGATAACGAACTTACTGGTCGCAAAAGGGGCTGGACAGATCCCGTTGCCACCCACCCAAACCATCAGCGTAAAGGATTGGCCACTGCACTTATGTTGACCGGGGCTGCCATGCTCAAGGAGCGAGGAATGGAAGAAGCTGCTCTTGGCACCTGGAGCGAGAACGAGGCTATGCGGAACGCGGCGGAAAAAGCCGGCTATGGAGTTCGTGGTAAGACGCTCTTTTATTATAAGGGATTAGGGATTGAGGAGTAGGGATTAGGGATTGGGAATAACGTATACTATTATGAATATGAGTACAGATCGGTTGCTCATTCGAGATCTGGAAATGGGTGATCTAGAAGAAATACATGCCTTCAAGTCTGATAGGGAGGCCAATCAATATACGGATTTTGCCACCGATTCTCTGGCTGAGACCAAGGCTTGGCTAGAGGGCACTATCTATCACAATGAATTGGCGCCGCGCTCATCCCACAATTGCGCTATCGTTCTGCAAGAGACCGGTGAGGTATTGGGTTGGATTGGTTTTGGGAGCGCAGGAGAAGGGAAGCAGGCGTGGGGCGAAATCGACTTTGGTTATGGATTGATTCGAGAACATTGGAACCACGGATATATGACGGAAGCGCTGCAAGGCATGATTGACTTCATCTTCGCTATGACAGACACTCAAAGTCTCTTTGGTGAATGTGATGCCAACAATAGGGCGTCAGCCCGAGTGATGGAGAAGTCAGGGTTATCTTTGGTGGCCCGCTATCAAAACGAGGAAGATGACTCGTACACCTTGCGTTATCAAATGACGATTCAGGAATGGGAAGGATAAGCGAACGCTGAAATGGTAGGTTCAAGATTCCGTTCAGGCCTTAGGCGGTGGGTTCTAGGGCTGGCACTGATGGCTATTTTTCTGGGGTGTTTGCCCCTACTCTGGCGCTTTTTTGTTTTACAAACGGTTGATCAGCAAATCTATTCCCTGGAATCGATACCGGCAACCCCGGTGGCCATCGTCTTTGGTGCTGGCATTGGGCGGGGTGGCGGGTTAAGCCTCGTCCTGCGCGACCGCATGGATGTAGCCATTGCCCTTTACAAATCAGGCAGAGTGCAGAAGCTCCTCCTAAGCGGAGATAATCGCTTTGTGAACTATGATGAACCGAGTGCCATGAGAGACTATGCACTGTCTCGGGGCGTCAAAGATGAGGACATTCAACCCGACTTCGGTGGGCGACGGACCTATGATAGTTGCTATCGAGCCAAGCACATCTTCCTTCTTGACTCAGCCACCCTGGTAACTCAGCAATTTCACCTACCTCGAGCACTCTTTACCTGCAGCCAGCTAGGAATGGATGCCGTGGGCGTTGCCTCCGATCTCCATCGGTATCGGGATGCCGAATGGATGATGGTGCGAGAAGTGGCAGCAACGGCCCAATCGGCTTGGGATATCATTCGGAGCGAATCACCTCCGGTGATGGGAGAGGCAATTCCGCTGTTTGATTAAGGTCATTATGACAGCTATGAGCAAGGCTGTGCTGGATTTTTTATAGTATAGGAAAGTATAAAACCACTCGAGTAGCTTCGCATAGCCAGTTCGCGCTCAGCGGTTCTGGGACTGAGTCACGGACTCCGCGGGTGAGGTTGGGCGAAGCCCTTTTTTAGGGTGCTTGATATAGAGTGGTTGGGACCCGTAACCGTATCGGTATAGTTTTCGCTGAACGTGCCTTGCGACTGATGTTACCCATGATTCTACAACGCTTCCGCTACTCCATCCTTGCAGGTACGCGAATTGACCTGCTGACCCGTGCCAACATCCTACAGCCTCGCTCCGGATTGTCCGTGAAAATCGATTCTGCTTTAGCGTCGGCACAACCGATTGCGCCGATTGACGGTACTATTCATGAGTTGCTGGAATACTAAAGACGATGAGATGGCGAAGACATTACCTTACAAAATGGGGGGGCTTGCTACCATCATGACCGTCGTCGTCTATGCCATTCCTAAGCATAAAGTAGAATACTAACTATGCAGAACCACCCTCCGCTAGTCACAATGACTGGCATTACAAAGATCTATCCTAACGGTGTCACAGCCAACCAAAATGTGGATTTTTCTGTGCAGAAGGGCGAAATTCATGCGTTGGTGGGTGAAAATGGTGCGGGCAAGAGTACGCTAATGAAGATTCTCTATGGCCTAGAGGAGCCTACCAGCGGCCAGATTGCACTTAATGGTCAGCAGGTCCACATCCCCAACCCCCACATGGCCATTGAATTGGGGATTGGGATGGTCCACCAAAACTTTATGTTGGTTCCGTCCTTTACTGTTGCCCAGAATGTGGTATTGGGTCGAGAACCCAAGCGGGGTCGCTTTGTGGATTCGGAAAAAGCAATCCAAATCACCAACAATCTGGCCAAAGAGTATGGGCTAGAGGTGGATGCTGAAGCTACCGTCGAGACCACGCCAGTGGGCATGAGGCAGCGGGTGGAGATTCTCAAAACCCTCTATCGGGGAGCGGATCTGCTCATTCTTGACGAGCCAACGGCTGTGTTAACGCCCCAAGAGACTGACGATCTATTTGAGGCAGTCCATCGGCTGGTTGACCAAGGCAAGACCGTGATTTTCATTACCCACAAATTGGTCGAAGTTAAGGAAATATCCCAACGGGTAACTGTGATGCGCCAGGGCGAGGTTACGGGTCGCGTCAACACAGCCAACGTAACCGAAGAAGAGATTGCCAGGTTGATGGTTGGGCGCGAAGTTTTTCTGGATGTCAATAAGCCACCTCAGCAGCAAGGCCAATCCATTGCACAAATCCGCCATCTTGGCTATATTTCTGAGACGGGACGCCCCATGTTGCGGAACCTCTCGTTTGATGTTTATGCTGGCGAGATTTTGGGCATCGCTGGTGTGGAGGGCAATGGTCAGACTGAGTTAGCCGAAGTGCTTAGTGGGCTTAAGGCGGCTACCACGGGCGACATAGCCGTCAATGGTCACACACTCACAGAGGCTGATGCCAGACGCGTGCGTTTGGCGGGTGTGGCCCACATCCCCGAAGATCGGCTGACCAATGGGGTGGCCCTTGAGTCGTCCATCGCCGAGAATCTGGTCGTTGATCGATATGAGCAGCCGCCCTTCACCCGGCATGGCATCCTTTCACCCATGCAAATTCGTCAGAATGCAGAAGCCCTGATTCAAGCCTTTGATATCCGCACCTCCGGACCAGATGCGCCCATCGGATCGCTATCCGGTGGTAACATGCAAAAGGTCATCGTGGCCCGAGAATTCTCAGCTGAACCCATGTTGCTGATTGCCGCACAGCCGACTCGGGGTGTGGATATTGGGGCAAGTGAATTTGTACGCAATCAGCTTATTGAAAAGCGCAACGAGGGGAAGGCTGTCTTGCTCATCTCGGCAGACTTGGCCGAAGTCATGAGCTTGGCCGATCGGATTGCTGTGCTCTACAAGGGAGAAATCGTTGGTATCTTTGACAATAGCCCGGAACTAACGGAACATGAGTTAGGACTCTATATGCTCGGAATCAAACGTGATGATCTCTAAAGCCAATCAATCTCTCCCTGAGATAATTCGTATTCTTACAGTTGTTGTTGTTGCCTTGCTCTTAGGCTTCCTCCTCACAATCTTGGTGAGCGAAGAGCCGGTCAACGCCTATCGGGAACTCCTCACCGGACCCTTTCCCAAGATCTCCTTTGATGGCAACTTTCAAGTTAAGGGGATGAACCGTTTTGGCAACTGGATTGAAGAGAGTATTACCTTGATCTTGCTTGGGCTATCGATTGCTATAGTCTTCCGGGCGCGCCAATTTAGTCTTGGTGCTGACGGGCAGCTCTTTATGGGTGCATTGGCTGCCGGAATTGTCGCTCTCTTTGTGGATGCACCGAGCGTGATTCATATTCCGTTGGCCTTCCTTGCCGCAGGCGTGGCCGGCTTCCTGTGGGGGTATATACCAGGTGTACTGAAAGCTTATATCAACGTCAATGAGCTGGTCAGTACCCTTATGCTTAACGTTATTGCCCTCCAGCTCTATCAGTTGCTCCTCACCGTATGGTTGCGAGATCCAACGGCTGGCTTCATTGGAACAGAATTCTTCCGAGAGACAGCCATCCTGCCTGTTGTGATTCCTGGAACGCGGGTGACCGTAGCCCTCTTTGTTGCTCTGCTAAGCGTTGTCGTTGTTTGGTTCGTTATGACTCGGACACCGCTGGGATACGAAATTCGGATATCTGGCGCAAATCTGCGTTTTGCCGAGTATGGTGGCATTAATACCAAACGGGTCATCGTGCTGAGCATGGCCGTTAGCGGCATTCTGGCTGGATTGGCAGGCGCTCACCTCTCATTAGGGTTGCTCAAGCGGTTAACCCTCAACCTCTCACCAGAGATCGGTTTTGAAGGGATTGTGGTAGCTCTATTGGCCCGCAACGATCCCAAGGCTGTGCTCGTGGCTGGGCTATTTTATGGCTACCTGCGTACTGGTGCCCAGATCATGGAACGCTCCTCGGATGTCACTCGGGAAATGGTGCTCGTTATCCAGTCTGTTATTATCCTGTTGATCACAGCCGAACGAATCTTGCCCATGCTCCAATCCTGGTGGAAAAAGAGGGAGAATTGACAATCCACTTATGTCTATAGAAACTGTTCTCCAAAGTATCTTTTCGGCAGCCTTCATTGCCACTGTAATCCGCGTCTCGACGCCGATCATCTTGCCTGCGCTTGGCGGTCTGATATCAGAACTAGCTGGTGTCACCAACATCGCGCTGGATGGGATGATGCTCTTTGCTGCCTTTGGTGGTGTGATAATGGGAGCCTATAGTGCCCAGTGGTTTCCGGGGCTACCTATGTGGTTGGCGGCATGGATTGGTGCCATCACAGGCATAGGCATTGCCCTTGCTCTCTCGTGGCTTCTGGCCTTCTTTCACTTGGAACTGGGGGCAAACATCTTTTTGACTGGGATTGCCATCGATATTCTCGCAGGCGGTGGGACGGTCTTCTTGCTATTTGCCCTCACCGGGGATAAAGGAAGCACCTCTACCCTGGCCAGCCCGGCGCTGCCTCAGATCAGAATGCCCTTTGTCAATGACATCCCCGTCTTGGGTACCCTGCTCAATGCAGAAAATTTAACAGGCTACAATGTCCTAACCTATGCAGCCCTATTATTGACCATCTTGGTCTGGATATTCCTCTACCGGACGCCCATGGGCGTTCACCTACGGGCAGTCGGCGAGAATCCGGAGGCGGCTGCTTCGGTCGGCATTCCCGTCAAGCGTATCCAGTATATCGCAATTTACCTGAGCGGTTTTTTAGCAGCACTGGGCGGCTTGAACCTGAGCATGGGTTATCTAACCATCTTTCAGGCCAATATGACCGCAGGGCGTGGCTTTATCGCGCTGGCTGTTGTCTTCTTAGGGAACAAACACCCTGTCGGTACCGTCATCGCCGCGCTCATTTTTGGGGCCGCAACCTCCCTTGGCGCTCAAATGGGTACCTTAAACATTCCCAACCAAGCTATCGAGATGATCCCGCCTGCGGTGACAATTATCGCCCTTGTTATATATAATCTTCGTCGTCGTGCTCAAGTGATTGCGAATGCCAGGCGTTTTCAGGAAGGGGTTGCATAACGCTATGGTTAAAGATTCTAAACAAGAATGGCCTGACCGCCCATCTTCGGCTTAGCACCTTCGAGTTGTCCGGTCGAATCTGCTGACAGCACAATGGACTCATCGGGCAAATCAATTGGGCTACGCTTTCGTTTGCGCTCTAACTCATTTAGGAGCATCTGTGAGCGGCGGCCACTATCTGGCAGAGAGCGGCGGGCTTTGTACGCTTTTTCTAGCCAAGTGGCGGCTTCTTCGTACTCCTCTTTTTTCATCAAGACCGAACCGAGATTGGCCATGGCCAGAATGGCGTTTGGGTTACTTTCTATCTCCTTTCGCAACCGCTCCTCTTGCGCATTGAGTTTGCTGCGCCCTTGTAATGTGACCCCTAAATCAAAGATAATTTCGGGCAGAATTAGCTTCTTGGCCTGACCGGCACCATGTCGAACCAAACATCGAGTACGGGGGACGATCATGTCTAATTCGCGTACCGTCCGTATGTGTAAAGATGTACTCTCCTTTTGGTTTTTAGGATAAAGCTCTACAAAATCGCCACCATCAATGAGTACGTCAAGAAGTTCTTCATTTTCACCTTCCCCCATCGATTGTAGCAATACCGGAAAAGCACCGTGGTTCCAAACCTTTAGTTTTTCGCCTTCACTCTTAACATGTAAATGGCTCGTATCTTGCTTTGCTCTAATCTGGTCGTCATTCTCTTGGATTAGCAGTGCCTGTTTCTGAGGGAATTGTACATCAAGCAGCTCGATAAAATCAGCCGAATAGTTTTGTAGGATGCCCACGTGCTCATGAATCTCACCGTCACTCTCCAGCAGCTCAACCACAACCCTCTGTCCGATATATCGTTCCAAAAGGGGATCATGTTCATGACCCACATAGCCGATGACGCTTGAGCCAAGCTGCTTTAGATGCGTTTCACCTGTGTCGGTGATGTAGCGCCCGGCGGGCTGCCTCATCCTACCGATAAAGAGTCCAAAGACTTCACTCAATGCACCGGAGGCCATAGAGGTAAAGTGGCAAAGATGGCGCGCTATACGGTTGGAGAGCGTCGGATTGACGGCCTCATCAATGTCTTTGGCGCGCCGCGCTTTGTTTTCTGGCGAAAGCCGGTCCGCGTAGCGATAAATGGTCTGTATGGAATTGAACTCTTCAGTATAAAGAATATAACTGCTCTCAACGTGCTCAAGATCCTGTACCGAGTCCCGATAGATTAATTCGAGACCGGTTGCTGCCAAATCAAGTTTACCCCAGATGTGTTTGCCATTTTCGCGCTCTACGGTGACGTGATAGTCATCAAACGACGCCAAACAGACGTCTCGCCGCCTTGAGCGAAGGAGTCCGGCAATAAACGTTACGACAAGTATCAGAAAAATTGTTGCCAGAAAACTCGTATCGAATAATTGAGCTGTTGATTCCATCTCGTTACTTCCAATCCTTTCTGCTTTTTGCTCATTCCCAAATTATACTCAGCCCCGTTTGAAAACCGACGTTTTCCTAGCTCCTAACCTGGACAAGCCAGAATGGTGAATGGTGAAGTATGAATGGTAAACAGATTTGCTTCCAAGACGTCTTCATTCACCATTAACAATTCGCCATTAGCAATTGCTTACATGTTGAGCGCTGAACGTATTTGTATTTAATGAGGGATAACCCTATCTTACCCACCCATCGTTAACTTAACGCAAGAAGAGCGTGAAATCATCATTATAAAAACTTATTGGAACGACCGAAGCAGATTATTGACTTCTTGAACCAGTGGACCTGATCGCAGAATAGTTGGTATTTCGTTTGGATTGGGAGGGATGGCAACAATTGTGCTGGACTGACCTCCTGGGCTAGGCCCATCATCCAGAACGAGAGAGAGCCGACCATCCAACTGTTCCTTTACCTGTCGTGCGGACAGGGCATCTGGATGCCCACTTAAATTTGCACTTGTTGCAGCAAGGGGGCCAGTCTCCCTGAGCAGTTGAACCAGCTTGGGGTGGTTAGGCATCCGAATGGCAATGGTGGGTTGTCCAGCTGTTAGCTCGCTTGGCAAAGTATCAGCAGCAGGTAGAACGAGGGTCAATGCGCCTGGCCAGAGATGCTCAATCAGTTCCAATGCCAAGGGCGATAACTCTCCCGCTATTAGGTTCTCGATCTGGTGAATGTCCCCAATCAAGACAGGTATTGCCCGTTCAGGCGGGCGTTCTTTGATGACGTATAACTTATCAATAGCAACAGGATTATCGTAATGACACATCAGGCCATAGACAGTATCGGTCGGTGCGGCAATTACGTCACTTGAATCAAGTTGTAGCCGGGCAAATATCAGGGCATCTGGAGAAGAAATTGAGATGATTTGTGTATCCATACGGGTAGATTGTTTTATAGAATATGGTGCATCAGGCAGGAAGATGGCAAGTTCTCAGTCAACATTGCACATCCTGCTGTTTTCAGGATAACGCCTCTAGGTGTATACTATATTTATGAATGCCTTGCAAGCTCTGTTGATCAATTCTGTTTGGGTGGTTGGCTTAGCAAGTATATTGGCAACCCTAAGTTATTTAGATTGGTACCGGACGATTCGCCAATGGACGTTGCGGGAGACGTTTCGCAGACCTCTCGCTTTGCTACCGATTCATTTATCGCTCGGCCTATTTTGTACCGGATTATTGCTCAGTGTGCTGAGCTTTTCATCAATAAACTATTCAGCCCCATTGACGCTAATCGAGCCAGTGGCTTGGATATGTTTTACCATTGTGTTTCTGTACCAAGCAATTTCAGCGACCATAAAGGGTCGGCGGAATGGATGGGATTGCCCAATTGATAAATGAGAGACCAAACAAACATCTCTTTTCAACCGAAAGCTGAGTATAGGCTAACCAAACTATGGCTTTCAAATGGAGCTGAGGTAACGACGAAACTTGAGAAGGAGGAACGCTGTGCAAGAGCGACGCATTGCGAAAGAGTTACAGTTAGAAGGAAAAGAAGGACGTCAGGCCTCTCATCTCGAGTTGCAAAATACGGGAGAGACGGTTGAGCCGCGTTGGCAGTTGCGAGACACCCAGGATGCGGGAACATGGCAACCGGTTGAATATACAAGACCCACGCCAACTGAGCCCAACTGGATTTTGCCCTCTTTGGTTGGGTTGGTTCTTTTGCTGGTATCCGGTTACATGGTTTATATTGGCCTCAATCGTATTTCCAGCATCAGTATACCCTCTATTGTGCCAGTTGAGAACTCTGCGGCACTTGTTCCAGATGAAAATACCAACACCAGTGCAGAGCAGCCAGTAGCCGTTGTTCCCCAGGTAGAGGACGAGCCAACGGCCACAGATGAACCAATTGAAGAACCAACGGTAACCCCAGTCCCAACTGAACCACCTACCCCTGAACCAACAGCCGCCCTAATTGAGCAACAAGTCGCCGTCATTACAAATCAATTTGGCGTGAATGCTCGTTTGGCTCCATCAACCACTGCGGAAGTTTTGCGAATTTTGGAAGAGGGTGAGTCAGTCATTGTTCTTGGTGAGCAGGAAGCAACAGACATTGAGGGCAACTGGTTACAAGTACGTACCTCAGAAGACGTTCTCGTCTGGATATCCTCCCAGTTTGCTGAAGTTAGCACCCAATTCGTAACCGCGGAACCAAGCCGGGCAGCTGGTGCTGTGCCGTCCCTGGAAATTAGTGTGACCATTAGCAGCCCTGCAGGACTCAATGCCCGGGCCGAACCGGACTCTGCATCTGAAATTGTGACACTGTTGCCAGATAACTCGAGCTACCCAGCCATTAGCCAATCTGCTGACGGTCAATGGATTGAAATTTTATTGGAGAATGGCAACAGCGCGTGGATCTTCCTACAATTGGTGAGTGCTAGTCGGGATCTGACAGACCTCCCAATCTTTCAGCCCGCGGTACAGGAGGTAACCGATAGCGTTGAAGATGAGACGCCTGCCCTTGATTCAACCGAGAGCATACCAGACGAGCCCCTTGCCGATGCATCGAATACTGAATCAGAAGAGATTGGTAGTTCAGACACTGTAACAGAGACAGCTAGCCCAGTAGATAATATCCTTCCTGCGCTTACTGAGACAGAGGCTGTTACAGGAACTCTTACAGGGACAGAGGGAAGTGGAGAGGCTGAGGCTGGAACAGCACCCGATAGCTCCGAAGTGGGTAGCGCGCTTACAGCCGACGATGAAGCAACTGATTCTGAGGCAAGTCAACCCCAGGTTTCGACGACTGCTACCATCTCCGTTACCAGCACGTTTGGCGTCAATGCCCGCTCTACTAGCAGCACAGATGCCGAAGTCCTTGTTGTTTTGGAAGAAGCATCAGAGACGTCACTTCGTGGTCGCAATGAAGATGGCAGTTGGGTACAAGTTATTTTGGATGATGGGCGACTAGCCTGGGTCTTCGCCCAAGCCGTAGAGCTATCCGTTGCGCTTGAAGAACTTCCTGTCTTTGCGCCACCCGCGGTGGGTACGCCAGCCGAAACCCTAAGTGATGCAGAAGTCGTGCCTGCCAACGATCCCTCTGCAGCCGCTGATGATGAGAATGCTGCTGGGGAGGGCGGAACGGAGACAGGTGCTATAGCTGGGAGTGATGCAGAGACTGATGCAGCGGAGGAGACGCTCACCGAGGCCATCGCGCCTGCTGCCACAGCTACAGTGACCTCAATTTTGGGGGCCAAGGCGCGCTCTGCCCCAACAACCGAAGAGCAAGAATTTGTTTCGGTTCCATTTAATACAGAACTACCTGTCATCGGTCGGAGCGAAGACAGCGAATGGCTTCAGGTTCAGTTAGAGAATGGCGATTTGGCTTGGCTCTTGGTTGGCACTGTTGAGGTGGACAGTGGCGTCGCAGATTTAGCAGTTGTTGAGTAGATTGGTTGCGAGCATCGCGGTAGGCCTCTCATCCCCCGTCGATGCTCGCAAAGATGGTGTGAGAAGGTAAAAACGGCAACCATCAGCCACTATTAGTCAGAGAAGGGGAGGATATACCCATTACTTTGTATCGTTTCAAAAGGGGCCATTCTAGGCCAATAACGAAAAAAAGAGTGCTGAATTTGGCTCGATTTGTTTGATGCTCGCGGGTGGGAGAAATGACCCTAAATATTCATGAATTCAATGGGGAATTATGGTTCAAAGGATAGCTATGGCCCTATTTTTCAGCCAAATCGGCTCTGATTTACCACTCAAGTGGGGCGCGTTGCGAGAGCGGTCCGAATCAATAAAAACTCGATTGCGAGATTGAAACATCAATATGTGGCATGTAGTTTGGGGCATAGTGCTAGGTCCGAATCAATAAAAACTCGATTGCGAGATTGAAACACAGATACGCCCGATCTCACGGTTGCTATACTTGGCGTCCGAATCAATAAAAACTCGATTGCGAGATTGAAACATTTGTGATTGTTGTCGCCTACTGCCATGCGGCGGCGTCCGAATCAATAAAAACTCGATTGCGAGATTGAAACAGCTTTATCATCTCGGCTACGCTTTTGACCGTGATTATGGTTGGCAGTCCGAATCAATAAAAACTCGATTGCGAGATTGAAACTGCCGAGGATGCGGGCAAGATAGCAGTAACCGGGTCCGAATCAATAAAAACTCGATTGCGAGATTGAAACAAGGGCTCTCATCAGTGCGACCAATGAAGTGTCAAGAGGTCCGAATCAATAAAAACTCGATTGCGAGATTGAAACTGTTTTAAATTCAATCTACGCCTACGGTGAATCTAGTCCGAATCAATAAAAACTCGATTGCGAGATTGAAACGGGCATTCGCATCAAGATATAACGAATCAATATTGTCCGAATCAATAAAAACTCGATTGCGAGATTGAAACAATACTCGGTGCTTGCTACGTTGGATAAGCCAGAGGTCCGAATCAATAAAAACTCGATTGCGAGATTGAAACCAGGAGAGTCATTATTGCACGATGATAAGCATCGGGTCCGAATCAATAAAAACTCGATTGCGAGATTGAAACGATGGGTGGCTGACGGTTGGCGAAAGTGAGGGTACCGTCCGAATCAATAAAAACTCGATTGCGAGATTGAAACCGGCGTGATGGCGGCATGAGCTTGCCGGATGCCATAGAGTCCGAATCAATAAAAACTCGATTGCGAGATTGAAACTCTGCTTTATTTGGCGTCCATGAGCGCACTAGGTATGTCCGAATCAATAAAAACTCGATTGCGAGATTGAAACCGCAAGGACATCAAGCCCTACTGGTTCACCTCATTCGTCCGAATCAATAAAAACTCGATTGCGAGATTGAAACGACTTTGCTCCGTATGTGAGTGGTGATTTGGCTGGCGTCTGAATCAATAAAAACTCGACTGCGAGATTGAAACTTTTCTGGCAACCACCGAACGAGCGCCATTGAAATACGTCTGAATCAATAAAAACTCGACTGCGAGATTGAAACCGATGGACTCGTGGATGGTCGGACTGTTATACGGCGGTCTGAATCAATAAAAACTCGACTGCGAGATTGAAACGCGCAGTCTCTCGGCTGCTTGCCGGTCGGCATTGTCTCGAGTCCGAATCAATAAAAACTCGACTGCGAGATTGAAACACCGAGCAGACCGGCCCCAGCTTCACGTCCACCAGTCCGAATCAATAAAAACTCGACTGCGAGATTGAAACGTGGTTGCCTGCGCCTGGTCTTTTTGGGTAGTGTCGGCGTCTGAATCAATAAAAACTCGACTGCGAGATTGAAACATGATGGTCCGGGGTCGATAGTCCAGGGTCCAGGGTCCAGGGTCCAGGGTCCAGGGTCCGGGGTCGATAGTCCAGAGTCTGGGGTCCGGGGTCGATAGTCCAGGGGTTTCAACGAGTAAAACTCAACTACGAGATTGGGTCACTCCAGAGAAGTCAGCGGGGCAGCAAACCACCGGTTGAAACGGGGTGTCTGGTAGAGGAAACAGGTTAAAATCCTGTTAAATCGGTCGGAATCAACAGCATTTAACCTGTTTGAACAGGGTTCCCTTATCAGACTGCGGCTTCAACCGCGGTCCACGTTTGTTTGTAACCGTACCCCGATGAAACGATCTAAAAAGACCCTGGAACTACGAGCCGGGGTCTTTTTTAGTTCCTACGCAGTTCAATTTGTGTTTTCACGGCACGAAAAGTTTATTTCTCGGAGTGAAATCGACAAATGAACTCTTTGAATCTGTGTAATCTGCGTAATCTGTTGATCCTTTTTGGTTCTGGCTTTGCCAGGTTAGGTAATACAGATTCGGCTAGACAGAGTGCCCACAATAAAGATGGTGCAGGCTCCAGGCTAATCCAAGGAAAGAGCGGAGCAGTGTAAAAATCATGCTATAGTTTTTAAGAAAAAGATTTTCCAACCGCCCCCTGAGCGTGTCGAAGGGTAAGGGCGGAAAATCTTTTTCTTGATGTCTATATACTGCGGATGTCTTGAAAACCGTTGTTTTCCCAAGTTCCACCAGGGTAACCAAGCCATGATTATCAAACCGAGATGAGTATAATCACTTCTCCCTCATGATTCTGGCGATGTTTTCTTCAAATGGCGGATAAACAACCCCTCGTTCGGTAATAATCGCTGTAATGTATTTGGCTGGCGTCACATCAAAGGCCGGATTGGCCACAGCCACATCATCCGGTGTAATTTGGCTGGCGTCAACGTGGGTCACTTCGTGGGCAGGTCGCTCTTCGATCTCAATTTCATCACCGGTCGCCGTTGCCATGTCGATGGTGGTCGTGGGCGCTGCAACATAGAATGGAATGTTGTTTTCCCGAGCCACTACCGCTAAATTATAGGTCCCAATCTTGTTGGCCGTATCCCCATTGGCCACCACCCGATCGGCCCCTACTACGCACAGGTTGACATCCCCTGTTCGTAGAAAATGTCCGGAAGCACCATCAACAATTACCTTAAATGGAACGCCTTGGGCCTTCAGCTCATAGGCAGAGAGCCGCCCCCCCTGTAAGCGCGGTCGGGTCTCATCGATCAGCGCCATGACCTGTTTGCCCTCTTCATGAGCCATGCGGATAATCCCTAACGCCGTTCCATAATCAACCGTGGCTAGGCTGCCCGTGTTACAGTGGTGGATGATGGTCGCTTTGTCTGGAATCAGCGGCATGGCATGTTTACCGATCGCACGGTTCAATTCCACATCCTCGGCAGCGATGGCGTGGGCTTCGGATAGGGTGGCGCTTTGTAGTTGTGAAATGGAGCCATTCTCCGTGCTGACTTTGAAGTTGGCAATATGAGCGACCATCCGATCGAGCGCCCAAAAGAGGTTGACCGCTGTCGGGCGGGATTTGCGTAACAGTTGATCCGCTACCTCAAGTTCATCATACAAGCTATCCAAATCAGCTGCAGCGGAATGATGAGCAGTGAGTGCAATACCATAGGCCGCGGCCGCACCAATTGCAGGCGCACCCCGAATCACCATATCCGTAATGGCTTGGGCCACATCTTGATAGGTGGTGTAATCGTTATAGGTTGTTTCCAAAGGTAATTTCCGCTGGTCCAGCATCCGGACGATGCCGCCCTCTAGCCATTCAATCGAGCGAAATGCACTCATGGTTATTCTCCTACTCTATTCATTATTGCCGTGGAATCATGGCAAGCAGATCGCCAATCGAGTTGATGTTGGCACGCTCCAACAGCCAACGCTGACCAACTTCCAGAGCAATTCGCTCTGAGGCCGCTCGTTTGCTCTGATCTGATATGTCAATAAAGTCGTCCACATGGGCCAAGCCAATGGTGCGCCGGAACAGCTCTGCGCCAGCAAAGCCGGCTGTATCTTGCAGGAGTTGAGCCATATACTGATCCTGAAAGAGCTTGGATCCCCATTCAGTGGGATCGGCTTCTTTGTCCCATAATCTGCGAAACTCCTGCTCAAAGATAGTCCAGAAGTCTTCGGTTGCCTGTAAGAGCCATTGACGGTAAACTCGTCGACTCTCCTCATCCGGCGCGTGCCCCTCTTGAGCACCATAGCCGATCATCAGGTTCCCGATGAGTGAACCCGTGTCGAATGCCATGGGACCATAGAAAGCAAACTCGGGATCAATCACCCGCGTCTCTTCCTTGTTTAACATAATGGAGCCAGTATGGAAGTCGCCATGAATTAATGCCTGGGCATTGTTCATGAACTTCTCTTTCATGGTCAACATGGCGGCAAACAAAGATTCATTGGCATAGCATTCGTCCACCAGAGCATCCAGGTCTGGTGACGTCCAGCGGTTGTTGTCGTGCGGAACCACCGGTTGAGTAAAGAAGAGATCTTCAGTGACCTTACAGAGCACTGGATTGATATATTTGGGAACTTCGGCCTTTTTATCAGCAGATGAGAGAAAGAGATCCGAGGTGTAAAAGAGGGAGCGCGCCAGGAAGATGGCCATATCTTCCGCAAATTTCGGATAGGTAATCTGCTGCTCCATGCTCTTACGCATGATCAGGTGATCGTTTAGATCCTCCATCAAGTTGACATACATGGTGCCATCATAGTGATAGACTTGGGGGGCAATGCCAGGGCAATACTGATTTTCGATGGCAAGGACGTTGTATTCGATCTCCGCACGAGATAGGGGCATCTTAATATCTGGATAGCGGCGTGAATGGGGCAACGCCTGCTTAACCAACACGCTTCGATTGCGATCTTCTGTCGCACGTACGCGGAAGATCAGGTTAATGTTTCCCCCTTCAGCCAAATCCTCCACCATAAAGGTATCGTCATCGTGAAAGATTTGGTCTTTGATGGGGGAGCGTACCACGTAGTCAATAACACTTTCTGCAGTTAATGGTGTGTACATAATGTCTCCAAGAGCATTGAAGAACTTCATTTTGAATTTACTGCAAAAAGAGCAAATCTACCATGAAGCCATTGAAGATGGTGAAGTTCCTCAGAGTAACCTTCAATCCTTTCAATAACTTCACAGTTACATTTAGAGTTTCTGCAGTGAACTTTGTTTTGGTTATCAAATATATTCAATAGAGTTGTTCCGAATTAAGAACTTACTGGGTGACTGGCACTTTTTGGCGATGCTTTCTGGCTAACGAGACATGCGAAGTGCCTGTCACCTCAAGGTTTTGTTATTTCAGAACAACTCTAATTATCAGTAGCTAGACATGCAACAGGCTACACAACAGGGAATGAGATTCGAACAATGATTGCAAAGATTTCAGAAATTCACCATCTTTCTAATCTTCTAATCTTTGTTTATTTACAGGGCAGAACACAACGGGAATGACGCCGAAAGAGTTTCCTTTGGACTAAGCGACCAAACGGCTGTCGACTACTGATTATAGATGAGCGGCGAACCGACCTAATGTGATTTACGGAAGTAGGTGATAGCCAGGGCCGTGGCTAGGACGCCCCCTTTGACAATATTGAGTGAATAGTAAGGGACAGACATCATGATCAGGCCATTTTCCAGCACGCCAACAAGGACCGCACCGACCAGCGTGCCGATTGCATTAGGCTTTTTGGCCCCGGCGACTGAGTAGCCAATAAAGGCCGCAGCCACGGCTGGCATTAGAAATCCCTGCCCCGCATTAATCTGTGCCGAACCGATCCGGGCGGCCAGCAAGATGCCGCCCATGGCGGCAAAGAATGTGGAAATGAAGTAGGCCAAAGCCCGATAGCGATCCACCGGAATCCCCGATAGTCGAGCAGCTTCTCGATTTCCTCCAACCACATACATGTAGCGACCATGCTTTGTGTAGTTCAAAAAGATATGCACAACAGCCACTACAGCCAGCATGACCAGGATGATGTAGGGCGATTGGCCGATAAGCCGAAACGTGTCGGGAATTTCGCCAACCGTGGGTGTGCCGTCTAAGCGGGGCATCCCCTCGCTAATGGAACCGCCCCCGGTGTAGGTCAGGGCAATGCCTTCAAAGATGAAGAGGGTGGCCAGAGTCGCTAGTAGATCCACAATGCGAACGCGTACAATAAGGATGGTGTTGACCAGGGCCACCAAGAGCGAGACTAAGAGTGCAATCCCAATTCCCAGTGGCGTAGAAAAACCATACCAGACAAACATGGAAATGACCAGAAAGTCGGCGAAGGTGGCCACCGAGCCAATGGAGAGATCAAAGCCATCAACGGTGAGCGAAACGGTAAGGCCAGTGGCAATTACCGTGACAATGGAGATACTGCGCAAGATAGTCACTATGTTGGCCGACGACCGGAAGGGGGGCATGGCAATGGCAAAAAATGCGATCAATATCAAAATGGTTAAGAGCGTCCCCCACTTGCTTAGGAAGTCTAAATAGGGAGCCATGCGCTCTTTGAATGAATGCTGACCTTTGCCCTTCTCTGCCAGCGTAGATGATGCCATCTGTTTATTTCCTTCTGTAGGCGTTCAGTCCCCTGAGCCTGTCGAAGGGGAGAATCGGCTTCGACAGGCTCAGCCTACATGGGGAGTGAATGGTTATTTCCTTCTTCTACATGGGACAGATCGTCATAATGGTCATTCTGAGCGGGTCGACGAAGCGATCTTATTCAAATGCGAGCAGATTACCTGCCAGATCTGCTCCATTTAAGTTGTAAGATCAGTCGAAGAATCTCTCGTTTGCTAGAGTATCCAGTTGCAAAGAACTATCTTATTTCCCACCAGCTGAATAGAAAAGAATCTCCTCTTCTGTTGCCTCATTAGGCGGAAACTCTTTGACAATCGTTCGGTCGTACAGGACATACGTGCGGTCCGCAATGCCCAAAATTTCGGGAATTTCGCTTGATGCGTAAATGACGCCTTTGCCTCGTTGGGCCAAGCCACCGATGAGTTCAAAGATGTCCTGCTTCGCCCCTACATCCACACCCTTGGTTGGTTCATCAAAGATATAGAGTTCAGCATCAGTTATCAACCATTTGCCAACCGCTATCTTTTGCTGGTTGCCGCCAGAAAGGAGGCCAACTTGCTGATCCTCCGACGGGGTACGAACGCCTAGATCATCGATTACGATTCTGGCTTTTGCTTTCTCTGCATTCGTGTTCAGAAGGCTAAATAAGAGGCTGAAATTCCCCAGACTTGAAGCAGTTAAGTTGACGAAGACTGGCTCATCCACCAAAATTCCTTCTTTGCGTCGCTCTTCTGGGACAAGGGCAATGCCTTGTTGCACAGCTGAGTATGGGCTGTGCACTTGGATCGAACGGCCATTCAAATAGAGTTCACCCTGAGCAATATCCAAGGCACCGAAGAGGGTTTTACAGAGTTCAGTTTTGCCCGCTCCCACTAAACCAGTCATACCCACGATCTCCCCTGAGCGAACCGAAAAGGTGACGTTCCGAATCGCCCCGGTTGCTTCTGAAACGTTCCTGGCTTCAAAGAGCACATCGCCAATCTCTACAGGCATTTTGGGATAGGTCTCATCAAAGCGGCGACCGAGCATGTGCTCGATCACCTGTCTCTGATTCAGTACGTGGGTCGGCTCGCTCGTAATCACTTCTCCATCGCGCAAAATAGTGATCCACTCACAGACTTGGAAGATCTCTGGTAGGCGGTGGGAGATAAAGACGACACCAACTCCTTGATTGTGGGCCAAGTCGCGTATGAGTTGGAAGAGCTCTTCTGTCTCCACCTGGCTTAGAGGAGCAGTCGGCTCGTCTAATATCAAGAAGCGACAGTTTCCGGCCAACGCGCGGGCAACCAACACCATCTGCTTCTGCGCTAGAGATAACTCTTCAACCGATTGATGGACATCAAGATCAATCCCTATTTTGTTGAGCAACGCTTTGGCCGTCTGGTATATCTCTGGCCAATGAACAAACTGCCTACCGCCAGCATCGTTGACCATTACGTCGAGCATGATATTTTCGGCCACGCTCAACGTGGGAATCAGCGCGGTATCCACTTCTTGGTAGACCACTTCGATACCCTGGTTTTTGCCATCCCGCGGGGAGCGAATGTGGACTGGCTGACCATCGAATGCAATAGAGCCGGTGTAGTGATCATAGACCCCGGCCAATATTTTCATCAGTGTGGACTTCCCAGCACCATTGGCCCCGATGAGCGCGTGAATGGTGCCACCTTCTACTTTAAAGTCCACATTGGACAAGGCCCGTACGCCAGGAAACTCGATTGAGATGTTCTTCATCTCAAAGCGCTGAGGATGTTGAGATGTTGTGTGGTTACTCACCACTATGAGCCGCACGCAACGTATCCATCCAAGGCTGGTTGAAGGCGTCAGAAACGCCCCACCCTTCAATGACGTCGCCTAAGTTGGTCATGTTGGTGTCGGGGGTGAGATCGGTTGCCTTCACGAGGCGCGCTTCCAAATCGTAGTTGTCGGGTACCTCTTCGCCAGCCATCTGCATGGCCAACAGACGCATATCTACCCTGCCGATCAAGGCTGGATCAACGGCGGCCGTTGAAAGCCAAATGCTGTCTTCTTCTCGCATCAGGTTGATGTCCTGATTGGAGACGTCGATAGAGATGAGCATCACATCGGTACGGCCAGCTTCTTTGAGTGCCGTATTGGCTCCTTTGGCCATTTCGTCCCAGGAACCCCAAATGGCATCCACGGTTCCCTCTGGATATTTGGCCAAAAGCGCGCCAATCTTGGCCGCGATATCCCCCTGAACGTCCTGAAAATTGGTCGGTCCTACCACTTCCAGCGTTTCGATGCGGTTGTCTTCTTCGTAGGTTACATAGATTGATTCGCGGCGATCCAGCGGGGGAATACCAGGGCCGAACCAGAGCTTGATCACTTTAACGGGATCCCCATTGTCAGAGAGAGCGGCAATTTCGGCCAAAGACAATTCGGCCAGTTGGAAATCATCTTGGAACGTGGTTGTAATTTCAGGGAGGGTTTCCCCATCTTTGTCAATGATGGTATCAAAGGTAACGACCTCAATGCCTGCATCAACTGCTGGCTTGAGCATGTCATACGAATAGTCGGCTTTGCCATGAGAGATGATTAATCCGTCGTATCCTTTGGTGATGGCTTGTGCCACCAACTCTTGGAAGCGGGCATCATCATTGTCCGCTAAGAATGTGTCAACCTCGAAGCCAAAGGCTTCCCCTTCGGTTCGTGCTCCATCCAAAAATTGTTTGGTGTGGTCATCAGATGGGAGATTACGGATAACGGCGATCTTGAGCGGATCACCAGTAAAGACCTCGGGCACACCTTCCAAATCAGCGGCAGCCATCGTTTCCTCTGCTCCGCTGCTGGCAGGTTGGGGGGCGGGACACGCCGCTACGACAATGGTCAAAATGACAAATAGCGCCAAGGTAGATACTTTTTTAAGTGAGTTATGCATCTATTTCTCCATTGATTTTCGAGGGGTGTTTGAGTAATGCTATATTGCGGTCGTTTTGAAAACAGCTGTCTCCGAAGTTTTACTATAGTTTTTAAGAAAAAGATTTTCCAACCGCCCCCTGAGCGTGTCGAAGGGTAAGGGCGGAAAATCTTTTTCTTGATGTCTATAGAGGGACCAAACACCTGTTTTCAAACGGAGCTGAGTATAAGTTATATAACGCAACCGGCAGATAGGCAAATCTTCTATGGTCCGCCAGGTTCATTGGGCCAGACCTTTGTCCAATTTAGTCTGGAAGTTAGGTAGGAGGGAGGATATCTCCTTCTGCATAGTCGTTCAGTCCCCTGAGCCTGTCGAAGGGGAGAGTCGGCTTCGACAGGCTCAGCCTACGTGGGGGTAGTGAACGGCTATCCTTCTTCATGGGGACAAGGGCTTCATCGAGCAGCTATATGGTTGGTCGCGTGTCGCGATTGGCAGAATTTTCACGATAGTGTGGATTTTTTTCACGATAGAAGCGCGATTTTCGAATCTTTTTTCACACTACCTCGCTAAACTAGAAGACAGTATCATTTTGACAATCAATAGGAGTTTTATCATGCAATCAACACAACGACAGAAATTTTTTCAACAGCGACCCACTGAAGAACAACTCAATCAAGAACAACACAGTCATTATGCCTATCCAACCGCAGTTGGAACAGTAAACAATATGAGCGGCCGACACGAGTCATTTAACGCAAGACCAAGGAGAGGAATTCTTGCAGCCCTCTGCTTCGCTATCTTGCTTCTCTCATCTCGAAGCACATTCGTCCAAGCGGCCACTATCACCGTTAACAGTCTAGCCGATACAACCACGGCCGGTGACGGTAACTGCACGCTACGTGAAGCGATCAATAACGTCAATACAGGTAGTGACACAACTAGCGGTGACTGCCTCCAGGCTGACGGACTAACCGACACCATCAATCTGCCTGCCGGTATGATTATCCTTAGCGGAGCAGCTAACGAAGATAGCAATGCAGGCGGCGACCTAGACATTCAGGCAGACGTGATTCTCAATGGCTCTGCAGATGGAACCGCCATCTCAGGTGGCAGTGATGGGTCAATCATGACGGATCGCGTTCTGCATATTACTTCTTCAGCGGACGCGGTTGCGCTCAATGATCTGACGATTACTGATGGTCGAGGTAGTGGACCTGGCAGTGGCATCTTTAATGATGGTGGCACCGTAACAGTGACAAGGAGCACGATTTCAGAAAACTCGGTCCCGGGCCCTTCTAGTGGCGGTGGCATCTATAACAAAGGGACAATGACGATTCTCAACAGCACTGTCTCTGGCAACGAATCCGGTACAACTGGTGGTGGTATGCAAAATAACCTTGGTGCTACGTTGTTGATTACCAACGGTACTGTGACAGATAACTTTGCTACAGGAGCGTTTGGACGAGGTGGCGGTGGTATTTTCAATGCGTTGGGCGCAATAAAGATAAGTGGGAGCTTGATTGCTGGAAACAGCACCACGATAGGCGGGCAAGAGGTTGACTCGGAAAGCGACCTTTTCTTCGGTTCGGGTATCAGCAGCAATGGCTTGAACCTTTTTGGCCATGCAGGGCTGAGTGATATGACGGCATTTGCGGGCAAACTCACGCCCAGTACCAATGACATCAATGCAACCAGTGATGGCATTGCTAGTCCATTAACTGACATCTTAGATCCGAATTTGAGCGACAATGGTGGTCCAACCTTTACCCACAGACTCGTTACTGGCAGCCCAGCCATTGATGGCGCAGGAGTTAGCGGTCTGGCAACGGACCAGCGCGGCACGGATCGGCCTCAAGGCACAGCAGACGATATTGGCGCCTTCGAACTCTTAAACGTTCAGTCAAGAATGAGTGAGAGCCTAGAAAGTTTCACCTATGATGCTGATTTTACCGAAAATGGGGCGAACCTTGGCACGCTCTCTATCGACTTTAATTTCCTCTACAACAGCGGTGACCCGCTAGACCATGTTGTTTTTGAAATCACAACTGCAACCAATGCGTTTCTGCAAGTTGCCGACGACAGCTCTCCAGGGGGCATTGGTGCAACCCTCACCATTGATAATACTGCTCTACCAGATGATATCAGCCCAGCCCTTGACCTATTTGAAGAGACCGAAACCCTAACCACCTCCTTTATAGTTGGTGTTGAAAATGTTCCTTGGACTTTGAACTTTGAGATGTATGCCAACGAGGTCTTTGGTGCTCAAGTGCTCGGTGGCACCCAACTGACCACGTTAACAGTAGACTCATCTATGTTTGAAGTCGAGAATCAGCCACAAATAGAGCCGCTGATCTTCTTGCCCCTGATTGGTCAATAGAGCTGTCAACATATCTGTAAACCATAGCGATATCATCCCTTCGGCACGCTCACAAAGATGACTATCAGCTAGGCAACGTCTAGTAGAGTGTTCGATAAGTTTTGCAACATTACGCCCCCATCCCCTGACCCTTCCCTCACCTTGGGGGAAGGGAGCTAAGTTCCCCTCTCCCAGCCCGAGAGAGGGGCTAGGGGTGAGGGCGAAAAACGCCGATTCTAAAGTCGCATAATTTACCATACAGTGTACTAGAAGAAAATTTGGGGATTAAACAATGCAAATCGCAATCGGAACAAAGATTGAAGAACTTACTGCACGCTTTAACATGTTCAACCAAGAACTACTTACCTTTATTCAAAGTTGTGACCAGACTAAATGGACAAAGATTACCACGGCTGAAGGATGGCCTGTTTGCGTGACCGCTCGCCATATCGTCGTTGCCCACTACCCGGTGGCCCAATGGCTACAGATGCTGGTTGAAGGTCAGCCGCTGCCGCCTGTTACCATGGCCATGGTCGATCAGATGAATGCCCAGCATGCTCAAGAACGTCGCGGGTGTACTCAGGATGAGGTGCTCGAACTTCTGCACATCAACCATGCTGACATGGTATCGTACCTCAAAACGCTCAACGAAGATGATTTAGAACAGACTGGGCATGTGACACTCTTCGATACCACCATGAGTGTAGGAGAGTTCGTTGCCTTCGTATCAATCGATGGCTCAATCAACCACTTGGAGAGCATGAGGGCAGTCGTCTAGTTAAGCTATAAAATCTTTGCAAAATACTGATAAAAGGAAATCATGAACTCAATTCAGACTGAACAAACAGGCTCTCGGGCCATTATTATCGGTGGAAGTGTATCGGGCTTGCTGAATGCACGGGTGCTCTCCGAACATCTTGATGAGGTAATTATCCTAGAGAAGGACACATTACCGGAGAAACCAGCCCCCCGGCAGGGCGTTCCCCAGAGCGGGCAAACCCATAGCATTCATCAAAAGGGCGCTGAAATTATCCAGGAACTCTTTCCCGATCTTACTTGGGACTTTGACACATGTGGGGTCATCCCTTGCGATTTGGGTAGCGAAATGCGCTGGTTCTTCTTTGGCGAATGGATGCCACGCATACACGCTAACGTGTCTGTCCATTGGTGCGACCGGCCGCTGTTGGAGTGGGCCATCCGTCAACGAGTGGCGGCTCTGCCAAATGTCAAAGTGATAAGCGAATGCAAAGTCAAGGCACTCATCCCAGACAAATCCAAGGGGCGTATTGTCGGGGTAACAGTACGCACGGCGAATCAGCCAAAAACAGACCAGACCCTGACTGCCGACTTAATTGTGGATGCTTGTGGGCGCGGCTCCCGAGTCGATCAGTGGCTAACCGATCTTGGTTACCCTCAGGTACCAGAATCAAACGTAACAATTAACCTGGGATATGCTTCCGGGATCTATCAACTGCCTGAAGGGTATGAACCGCCTTGGAAAGCATTACTGATTTCAGCCAAACCAGGATTAAGCCAGAAACTTGGGTTGATCTATCGCATGCCCAACAATCAGATTAAGGTACTTCTGGCAGGCTGGTTTGGTGACCATCCACCAACCGATGATGGGGCATTCTTGGACTTCGCCCGTTCATTACCCCAACCGGATGTTTACGAGCAGTTACGTCATGCGACCCCAGTCATTCCCGTTCGTGCATACAAACTGCCCTCCAACCAGTGGCGACGCTACGAGCAGGTGGCTCGCTGGCCTGATGGCTTGGTTGTAACGGGCGATGCCGTCTGTAGCTTTAATCCCAGCTTTGGTCAGGGCATGACTGTTGCCGCGCTCCATGCCGTGGCGTTGGGAGAAGAGCTACACAACCTAAAAATCCGGAATAAGGAACTAAATCAACCAGGTATAGCAAAGCGTTTTCAAAAGGAAGCCGCACGCATCGTCAACAATCCGTGGATGATTACCACAGGCGAAGACTTACGTTTCCCTCAGGCAGAAGGCCCGCGCCCCTTACCTTTGCACATCATGCATCGGTATCTGGCCAAAATATTCGACGTGGCCCACCGAGATCCCCAGGTTGCCAAGCGCTTTATGGAAGTGATGACCTTTATGGAGGAGCCGACCGCCCTCTTCCGTTCTGACATTCTGTTGGCTCTGGCCCGGCAAACCATAAGCAAATTGAGAGAAAAGCTCTCAATCCAATCAGAAAGAAAATATCCAGCAGCTCAGGCAGACGCCTGGTAAATCATCTTTGGTTACATCAATTGCAGTTCACTGGGCATTGAAGGAGACACATATGCTAACTGAATTTCAACAGAAAAAGTTATCCAATTTGTTTGCCATGTACGATGCGGACAGGGATGGCCATATTAGTCAAGCAGACCTACAGCGAGTTGTGGACACATACGCAGCAAAATGATAAATGTTTCACGATAGGCGTGCCTTTTTTCACGGTAGCAACCCCAATAATCCCGTATCTTTTCACGACAGACAGTTACAATGAGATCACGACAGCTTAAATGTCGGCAAACCATTAAAACTGATATGAATACTATACTGCGGTCGTTTTGAAAACAGGAGTTTTCCGATGCTCTACCAGAGTGACCAAACTCGTGTTTTCAAACGGAGCTGAGTATAAGTATACTGTAAAAGGAAACGAACGATGATTACACAAAGTCAAAACAGCATGATGATCCGTTTTTCAATTTGTACACTCTTTTTAGTCGCACTATTTGTCTCGTTGGGTTGGGCAAACTCAGTACATGCTCAATCCTCTTCAAGGGTCACGCAGGTTGGGCCTTCGGGAACTGTAAAGCTAGAAATCTGTGGCAACGCTGGTGATGATAAATTCAAATTGACTCTGACCGGCCAAATTACCGGAGATGCAGGAGCTGATCAATTTCTCTTTAAGGGAACATCCTCCATCATCATACCCGATTTGATTCAATACAATGTGCCGGTTCAAGGCCAGCTCAATATCTTGGAAAGAGCTGGACTAACCAATGTTCGACTCTCCTTTGCGGGAAAGAATGAATCAGAGCAAGCTGCGATTCGCCTTGAATTTGAGAGCAGTAACGTCACCTGGGGAGATGGCATCTTGTCTGGACATGGGAAAGTGCAAGGCAAACTCCTTGTCCCCAGCCTGCCGGTCGAGTTCCTAGATATTAACGCCCCGGCTGGTATTTCGATCATTATTGACGACTATAACTAACGGATTCTGTGGTTTCGAGGCGATATGCGCAAGAATACGCGAAAAATCACCAGATAAAGGTGCGACGCTCTTCAAAAGAGCGTCGCACCTGTTCAACTACGTAAGTTCTATCGTAGCATTGTCAGAGCATCTGTAAATGGAGAACGGATTCTATCTGCGGGTGCTTTTACCTCAAACTTTCGCTAACATCTGGAAGCTATCATGAAACAATTTACCGATAAGATCATACTGATAACCGGTGCCGCACGTGGGATCGGTCTGGCAACGGCTGAGCAATTTGTCCTTGCAGGTGGCACGGTTATCGCTACTGACATTGACGAAGAGGAACTTGACCAATCAATAGGCGAACTGACTGCCCAAGGCCACCGCATCGAAACAGCCATTCACGACGTGACAAAGAAAGAGGCATGGGAGACGGTCGTCAACGACATTCTAGAGCGCCACGGACGGCTCGACATACTTATCAACAATGCAGGCATCGGAGAGTTCGTCGGCATTGAGGAGACGACATCGGAGCAATGGCAGCGGGTCGTAGCCGTCAATTTGGATGGCGTATTTCATGGAATGCAGTGTGGCATAGCTGCCATGAAGGAGACGGGGGGTGCAATTATCAACTTGGCCTCTATTGGGGCCAATGTGGGTGAGCCAATGATAGCAGCCTATTGCGCAACCAAGGGCGGTGTAAGTATGCTTACTAAGGCCGCGGCAATTGATTGCGCACGAAAAGGTTACGGAATTCGGATTAATTCAATACATCCAGGATACACCAACACCAGCCTTGTCCACAACGCCATGGCCACCCTCGGACCCGCGGCGGAGCAGTTTGCCCAGGCTGCTGCAAGCGCTATCCCCATGGGGCGTCTGGCGGAGCCTGCCGAGATCGCCAAGCCCATTCTATTCCTGGCTAGCGATGATGCATCGTATATGACGGGTAGTGAGCTGGTCGTCGATGGGGGGTATATAGCAGCATGATGACAGAATTGCGTAAACAAAAAATGAGCCGTCTTTTCAACATTTATGACGCCGATAGAGATGGTTTGGTCAACAAAAGTGACTTCGAGCAGCCAGTACATGTTGGTGCCACCTTCTTGGGGTATGAGCCAGGGTCCGCTCAATATGAAGAAATGTTCGACTGGAGCATGGGGCTATGGAACAATATCCGTAATCAGTCGGGTAAAAATGAGAACGACTCGATATCGCTAGACGAATTCCTCGTTGCCATGGATGCACTTGTCAATGACAGGGCCACGCTAAACCAAATCGTTATGGGCCACGCCAGTTTCACCATCAAAATCTGGGATCGAGATGAAGATGGGATGATGAGCGAGGAAGAGTTTATCGCCGCCCATACGGCTTACAATACCAAAGAGGAGGCAGCCCGTGAAGCCTTTGGTTATTTGGATAGAGATGGCGATAGGCAGCTCTCCTACTCAGAGATAATCCAGGCCGTCGAAGAATACTTCGTCAGCGATGACCCAGATGCTATAGGGAACTGGTTTATTATGGATTAGATTACTATACTGCGGTCGCTTTGAAAGTCGGAGTTTTCCATAGACTCTACTGGAGAGATCAAACTCCGGTTTTCAAACGGAGCTGAGTACATTACGAATCGGTGGGGTGTCGATCGGTTACTTCCTGGGCGACTACCCAACCAATTGACCACTTAACCGGACGACCAACCACCAATCAACTATCGAGCAATGTATCGGCCAATTGTTCAAAAATCTGTACAAACGCAGTCGTATCTTTCTCACCTAATCCTTGGTTCATAGCTGTCATCCGCAACTGCTGGACAAGCGCACTCAACATTTGGGGGGAATCTAACTGGCGCGCCATCTCTAGAGCCAATCCCGCATCCTTTACCATCAGATCCAAACGAAAGCCCGGCTCGAATTGGCGCGGCAGAACTTTTTGGGCGATGCTACCCTGAAGGTGAGCCGTATTGGCTGCTGTGCGTGTGAGGACCTGCTGCATGGTTTCAAATGTTAACCCAGCTTTACGACCCAGCAGTAGCGCCTCGCAGGTGGCGGCCAAGGTAACACCTGCTAGCTGATTATTGACCAACTTCATAGAGATACCAGCACCAAGCGGACCACAGTGGATGACTTCACCAAGGTGAGCAAGTATTGGGCTGAGCATCTGTAGCGTTTCCCTATCACCACCGGCCATGAGCAATAGTTCACCTTGGAGCGCGTGGGTGGGCAGCTTGCCGATGGCCACATCCATTAAGACAATGTCATGAGCTTCGGCTCGTTCTGCTAGGCGCAAGGTGACTTGTGGATCAATGGTGCTCATTTCCAACCAGTGCAACCCAGATTTCGCACCAGCTAGAATCCCCTCTGAACCCTCTGCTGCAGCATCTACATGAGGGCCATTGGGCAAAATTGTTATGACAATATCCACTTGCTCCACGACTTCTCGTGCGGAAGACGTGCCAGCAGCACCTCTTTCAACCAACGGCAACATGGCATCCCTGCTTAGGTCATAGACGACGAGTTGCTCATGGCATGCGAGCAACCTTGCCGCCACAGCACCACCCATATTCCCCAATCCAATTACACCGATTTTTTGTTGCATTCTTTCCTCCTTCATCATCATCATCACTGAATAAACCTCTTTGGATTTTCTGGCCCCGCTGTCGAAAACGCAAAAAACAACAAATGTTCAAAATAGATAGGCCATCGTACACTGAGTGTAGGGATTCATCCAATCATGTAAGGCTGTTACAAGAAATTGAATCCCTCGAAAGTCCCCGGCAAGAGCCACATTCAGCCTGGGAATAGCTGCTATTCCTGGCTCTTACCGGGGACTTTAATTCTCTGTTTGGCCTGAAGAGGCATCGTATCTAGCCAGCTACCATGCAGGGTGACCATCTGTCTGAGTGGTTATGCGATCGCAGTATCATGCAGTATCATAATGAAAACATGAAAGGCGCAGCCATGATAGTCTTTATCTTCGTTTGAGAACAATGGTGTCTGCTGATATAATCTCAATGTGTTGTACCCTTTTGTCAATGAAACAATTGAAAGCTCCCCCTGCTTTGTTGTCCTGTCACAAATCACACGTTCACAAATCATATGTTCATAAATCAAAGGAGAATCTTCCCATGAAACGATGGTTGCTATGCACAGTCATCCTAATCTTGGCTGCCGCACTAACCGCTTGCGGTAGTGCTTCGGCCCCAGAAGAAGCTGCGCCTGAACCGGCTGCGGAGGAAGCAGAAGCTGCACCAGAATCTGATGATGACGGCGAAATGATGGCCAGTGAAGGCGAATCGCCCATGTTAGCCGAAATGGTGGCTGCTGGTGAATTGCCACCAGTCGACGAGCGCTTGCCTGTTGATCCGCTGGTGCTGGAATTGCCCTGGGCATCTATCGGTCAATATGGTGGTACCATGAAGCGAGCCACCACCGATAGCGACATGAGTGACGTATCCATGTATATGTACGGTCATTCGGCAACCCACTGGGCCGAAGGGGGTACGGCGGTGCAACCTGGCCTAGCCAAGGGCTGGGAGACAAATGAAGACGCCTCTGAGTGGACCTTCTTCTTCCGCGAAGGCACCAAATGGTCGGATGGCGAACCCTTTACTGTCGATGATGTGATCTTCTGGTGGGAAGATATGGCGCTCAACCCCGATCATCCCGAACCGATTCCGGCGTGGGCATTGGCCGGTGGGGCACCGATGGAAACCGAGAAAGTTGATGATTATACCTTACGGTTCAAATTTGCCGGTCCGGCCCCGCTGACTGATTTTGAGCTGGCATCCTTCCCCAATGGGGGGAACGGTCCTGGCTTTGGTCCCTACCCGCGTCATTACCTGGAGCAATTCCATCCCAACTATTCAGACGCAGCCGACTACGAAGAATTTACCGAGAAAGAGGATTGGTGGGTCAACCCAGAACGCCCTGTCCTGAATGCTTGGATGCCTATCGAGTTTGAGCCAGGTGATCGCATGATCCTGGAGCGTAATCCTTACTACTACGTCGTCGATCAGGCTGGCAACCAGCTTCCTTACATTGACCGCTTTGAGGTTAGGCTGACCGAGAATGTAGAAGCCCTAAAGCTCCAGATTATCAATGGCGATGTGAATGTTCATGCCTATCCCAACCTCTCTCTGCGCGATCTGGCCCTGTTGAAAGAGAATGAAGAAAAGGGAAACTATCGAGTTCTCTTGTGGGACAACGGAGCCGGTGGCGCGCCTGCTTGGGGAATCAACTGGAACAATCCGGATGATGAGAAGCGTGAGGTCGTGCGTACGGTTCAATACCGCCGTGCTCTTTCCCACGCCATGGATCGGGAGCGCATTCGCAAGGTTACATGGCTGGGCATGGGCCAGGAAGCCAGCACAGGAACTATGTCGCCCAACGCCGCCCAGTTTAACCGGACGGAAGAAGGAAAGGCCATTCTACAAGAGTGGCGGGAAAGCGCCGTAGCGTTCGACCCAGAAATGGCCATGAGCATGTTGGATGAAATTAATGTGGTCGATCAGGATGATGACGGTTTCCGAGACCTACCCAGCGGAGCCGCTCTAGAAGTGCGTATCGACTTCCCATCAGGTGCCGCAGCCTTCCTGGAGGCCGCTCAACTGATGGCTGAGGATTGGCAGAATGTGGGTCTCAACGCTTTTGTCAACTCCATTCCAGGCTCCGAAATCGGTGTCATGACTCGCGAAGCAACCTACGATATCCGCCTCTATGGGGGTGGTGCGCCGGATGGTCCCGATCTGCTCATCTACCCCGCCTGGCTCGTCTCCTACGGTAGTGGTGGAAGATGGGCGCCCCTCTATGGCGCATGGATGGCTGTGGAAGGCACGGACAAAGAAGGGACCGAGCTGGATAAAGATCCCCGCGACCGCACACCACCTCGTGAAGAGATCCCTGCGGACGATCCCAACTTCCGCATGTGGGAACTCTACAAACAGGCCATTGTGGAGCCGGACCAGGATAAGCGTGATGCGTTAGTCTTCGACATCCTGCGTATCCACATCGACGAAGGGCCATTCCTATTGGGCGGGATCGCGGATCCGCCAAATATCTTCCTGGCTGGTGCAAATCTATTGAACGTTCCGACTCGTGATGATATTCCGCTGGGTGGTTGGTATGGCCCTGGTGTTCTGGCCATGCCGGGGGCGATGGCGTATCCAGAGGCGTGGTATTTGGAGGAGTAAATGTCCTCGCTTCTTGAGGCAAAATCGACGTCAGATAAATTCCGTTGAGATTTTTAGTTTTATTACGAGGAGGACTGACTCGGCTCAACTTGATTCGCCCGAGCAGGCTTTCTGCAGTAATGAAATCAACTGAGCCAGTATCTTGCACGAGGTACTGGTTCAGTTGATTTTGATCCACTCAAGTAGTCCCTTTAGTGACAGACTCAAGTGAACCGTTCTATCATGGTATCAATCAGAATATCTGTGCTATAATACTTTCGCATGTGATGTAAAAGATCTCTAATGGAGATTGAGTGAACCTAATGCACGAATATCTGAAGTATAAGAGACATTTAGATGATCTTATTACTCGTATCCTTAAACAACCTGGAAATTTGAATGATTTCGATTCTGCCCTTTCTTTGGCATTGAATGGGCAGCCAAGTGATGAACTACGAAAAGCAGTAGCTGTTAACAAACAGAGAGAAGCGGGTGCATTCTTTACTCATCAGGAACTAGCCTCGATTGCGCTTACTCCCCTTCGGGACAGTCTTACTAAAGACTCAGTTATTGCTGATATCTCATGCGGAACTGGAGATTTATTGTTTCCATTGATAAGTGACAATTACAAGAAATCTAGTGTTTCAGAACTGCTACTAAACTGGAATCGCCGTTTAATTGGACATGATATTCATCCAGAGTTTATCGCGGTAGCCAAGCGACGTTTACTGTTATCAGCTATACAACAAGCTCAACGTATTGATATTTCTAATGACATTAAGATTGATAACTTTTTCCCCCTCCTGAGCGTGAATGATGGACTTCAGCAACACAATACTATTCAAAATGCAACTCATATCGTACTCAATCCACCGTTTACGCGCGTTCAGAGTCCACTGAATTGCAGTTGGGCAAACGGAAAAGTGAATCTTGCGGCCATATTTATGGACGTCTGCGTATCAAATGCGAAGCCACAAACCCGCATTGTTGCTATTTTACCAGATGTATTAAGGAGCGGTTCCTTATATAAAAAATGGCGTCGAAGGATCGAATCTAGGACACTTGAAGTTCGTTCTGAGTTATATGGTCAGTTTGATAAGTGGGCAGATGTACACGTGTTTGTTCTTGAGTTAGTCGTTAATAATGATGTAGATGTACGCGATAACTATCGTTGGAATCAAATTTGTGAAATCCCAAGCAGGCGGCAATTGAAAGATCATTTTGAAGTTCGAGTGGGAGGTGTAGTAGATTACCGAGACCCTCATGAAGGCAATTTATATCCATTTGTGACTCCTGCTGACTTGCCAGCATGGGGTACCTTAACAAATATTGACACAAATCGAAAATTTTCAGGCCGTGTCTTTTCTCCTCCATTTGTTGCTGTTAGGCGGACCTCTCGCCAAGAAGACAAAAATCGTGCGGTTCCCACGATTGTTGACTGCGATGCCCCCGTAGCTGTCGAGAATCACCTATTAGTGCTGTTGCCATTTAGCAAAAGCATTGAAGACTGCAGAAAACTTGTAAAAAATCTTCAAGATCAGCGGACAAATGATTGGTTGAACCAGATAATTAGATGTCGACACCTAACGGTATCAGCGCTAAAACAGCTGCCGTGGTGGCAAGAGCCATAACCAAATAGGAGTTAGTTTTTACCTGGGATAATAATCGTGTGAGATTTTGAATATGTCCAATACTGTCTCTATTTCTACAGATATAACAGAGGAGTTTATAGGCCAAGCTCCTTTTTCTGTGATGGCACGAGTTGCTATGCAACTGGGGCGAGAAAGCATTTCGAGTTCAATTATCGCAATAACTGAGTTAGTAAAAAATGCTTATGATGCTGATGCCCAGAGTATTCACATATGCTTTAGAGGTCTCACTGGCTTAGAAGATAATTTTGAGAATTCTGATAATGGAGAAACTACCACAGCCGTAGAAAATGATAAACCACTTGATGTAAGTCCTGTTCTAATTATTGAAGATGACGGAACAGGTATGACAAAGAAGCAACTTAAAGAGCAGTGGTTGGTAATTGGAACAACCAATAAACTCATTTCTGGCCGTTCAAAGAAAAAGGGGCGCGTTCTAACAGGTGAGAAAGGTCTAGGCAGATTAGGTCTGGATCGCCTTTGCACTATGACCATCGTCCAGTCATCTGTGGTGGAAAAAAGTAAGGCTACGAAACTAGTTGTTGACTGGACTAAGTACGAGGCAACCGACCAAAGGCTCGAAAAAATACAGCATGATTTGTATATTACACCAAAAATATTCACCGATCCTTATACAGGCAAAACAAAGAAATTCGATCATGGTACGAGCCTTGTACTACTTGGCTTAAAGGATATCTGGACCACAGCATCTTTACAGCAATTAAGAGAAGAACTTACGCTATTAGTTTCTCCTTTTGCTGGCATTGGTGACTTCAGTATTTCTCTTGAGACGGAGTTAGATGCAGAAGGGTTAAATGGTCCAATTGGCTCTGAATTTATTCTTGATGCTGCAGAGTGGGAGTTGATTGCAGAGATAGATGCGGAAGGTCTTGTAAAATTTCAAATGTTCTCAAAGCAGTACCCAGAAACATTTGAATTCGGACCAGAGGTCTGGAGCAATGTGTTTAAAGGAACACGAAAAACAAAAGCTGAATGTGGTCCACTAACATTTCAAATGTATTTTTATCCTCGTCAATCTGTTAGCATAGCAGATTTGACTTTTTCGCGCGTACAAATAGCGAGCTTTTTAGACGCGAATAATGGTATTCGCATTTATCGAGATGGCTTTCGAGTCAAGCCATATGGTGCTCCCGATGGTACAGGAGATTGGCTCAGATTAAGCTATAGGCGCCAGCAAAATCCTCAAGGTGTTACACAAGAACCCGTTGGGAGTTGGAAAGTCGGCTATAATCAAGTCGTGGGGTCTGTCTCAATATCGCGCGAGACAAATGCAAATCTTATTGACCAGACGAATAGAGAAAATCTTGTCGAAGGTCCGGCCTTCTCAGATATGAGGATGTTTGTAGAAAGGGCGATTCAGCACTTTGAAATTAACAGGCAAAAATTCGAAATAGCAAAAAAAAGTGCTGAGCAATCAAATTATGACAAAGCAAAAGAAACTATTGAATTAAAATCTAGCGAAACGGAAGAGTCTGTTAATCAGGCAAAGGATATCGTTGCAAATATTGTTCAGCAAACCGATGCTGGCAACAGGCCATCTGCAGAGTTAGTAGATAGTCTCACCGAAACCATCGGGCAAATTGAAAGTCAGCTCCAAGAACAACGCAAGGCACAAAAAGAACTCGAAGAACAAGCATACGAACGAGAGGCTCTTTTTCAGAGGCAAAAAGATACTCTGGGCAACTTGGCTTCTCTTGGAATTCTAGCAACAAGATTCGGTCATGAGACGCTTGGCTCATCCAATTTAGTACTAACTAATGCTAAAGACTTGCAGAATGACATGACTCAAGGCCTTTTTATGGTTACGCCAGATATGCGTCAAGATATTGAAGAAGAACTGGAAATTATCGTACATGAATCCAGCAAGATAGAGACCTTTTCCCAGTTCATGTTGCGCAACGTCCGACGCGATAAGCGACATAGGCAAGCAACGAATCTTAAAACCTTAATTGAGCGAACGTTTCAATCCTTTGATACTCTCTTAAAAGAAAAAGATATTTCCGTCACTTTCGAAATTCCAGAAACAGTATCCACAATACTGGCTTTTGAGATCGACTGGGAAAGCATATTTGTAAACTTACTAGCAAATTCTGTGTGGGCGCTAGATGATGTCTCGCACAAAGATAGGTTCATTAGAATAAGAATGTGGGAGAAAGAACAGCAACTCAAAATTTCCTTTGCTGATAGCGGAATCGGAGTTGAGGCAGGTACAGAGGAACAGATTTTCTTACCTACCGTCTCAACGCGTAGAAACAAAACTACTGGTGAGGTAATTGGGACTGGTATGGGTTTGTCGATTGTTCAAGATTTCGTTGAAGCTCACGAAGGCGGGGAAATCACAGTAGAATCACCGTGTGATCTAGGTGGAGCACAATTTCACATAACCGTTAGGTTACCTCAGCTACACCTTCGCGGTAACAGGGAATCGAACAATGTCTAAAAAGATTTGGTTCATTGATGAGAACGAAAATCAGTCCAAGACATATGCTCGTCAATTGAGACGGTTAATGCCAGATACAGTCCAAGTTGAGACCGTGTATCCGCCATTTGTGAACATGAACGATTATGCCAGTATCCTAAGCGATCCAGAAACGGTCTGTGTAATTATTGATCAAAAATTGAAGGATAGCGGAATCGCTACATATGACGGCATTGAATTAGCTCAATTCTTACGCGGAATAGATTCAAAAATACCGATCTATATATTAACGAATTTCGCCGATTTGAAAGATGAATATGCATCCGGCGAACTAAATGTAGAAGAAGTACTCTCTAAAGATATCTTTAATGACGATGTTGAAAAGCAAATTCTCCAAGCAAGATTACTTCGTCGGATTGATGTTCATGAAGACATTCTATTATCAAGAGCTGAGAGATTCAGGTCTTTGCTAAAAAAGCAGTTTGAAAATACTCTTACTGAGGAAGAGCAAGCTGAACTAAAAAATCTGCAATTTGAACGAGTTGCGCCTGTTGAAGCTGCGTCAGTTATCGAGTCTCAAAATCTTCAAAATATCATTGACTCAAACAATGAACTTCTAGAAGCACTACGAAAACTCCCAAAGTAAGACTCTTATCATGAATTCATCTCTATTTTTTCCAAAACTGATTCGCCGAAAAAAATATAAATTAACTCGCAAAAACACGTACTACGCAAATTACAGCAAATACCGCCAGGAGATTCGGGAAGATTGCTTAGGAAGATGCGTCTATTGCGATTGTCATGAAAATGAATTAGGTGGCTCAGAATCGATGGCCATAGATCATTTTCGTCCTAAAGATTTTCCAGAATTTACACATCTGAAAAATGATCCACATAACCTCGTCTGGTGTTGTTCAAGATGTAATCGTCTAAAATGGAATCACTGGCCAGCATTAGGAACTGATGACTCTATCTGTGGCGAACAAGGATTTATTGATCCGTTTGAAGTAGAGCGATTAGACTTCTTTGGTATTCTGGATGATGGCCAGTTGGAACCTTTAAAAACCCCAGCAAGCTACTTGATAGAGCTTTTGCACCTCAATAGTGAAACCCCGCGTCTCCGTCGAGAAACACGTATTCAATCACATAACATAGTCAAGGAAATCGATGTTCGATTGAGCAATTTGAATAACCAGGAAACCCTTTCAATAACTGAAAAGGAGTTAGTTAACTGGCTTAACCGTACTAAGCTCGTTCATATGCGAGCACTCGATTTCAACTTACATTGAGCTTTCTAAAGAAGCTAACGATGTTCACAACTTTAACTGGAGCAACCGTCATTGTCAGCGTTCATCATCCAGCGATTTCTCTACATGATCATCACCCTCATCTTTGTCTCGATTGCTGGGTTTATCATTATCAACTTGCCGCCGGGCAGCTACGTGGATTTCTATCGGGCTGAATTAGAAGCCCAGGGGACGGAGACAACGGAGCGCCAACTTCAAGGGGTGATTGACCGGTATGGCCTGGATCAGCCCCTCTATGTCCAATATTGGAGGTGGATCTCGGGCTTTGTGCAGGGTGATTTTGGGCGTTCATTTCAATACAACAAAGAGGTCAGCGAACTCATCGGTCAGCGGCTTTTGTTGACCATGCTCATCGCTTTCTGCTCCCTGCTCTTTACATGGTTGATGGCGATTCCCATTGGCGTCTATTCCGCAACGCACCAATACTCGATTGGCGACAATCTCTTTACCTTTATTGGGTTGATCGGCTTATCGATTCCCAACTTTCTTCTGGCCTTGGTCTTGATGGTGGCCGCTTCCTTCCTCTTTGACCAGTCCGTAGTGGGACTCTTCTCCCCTGAGTATGAAGATGCCCCGTGGAGTATGGCCAAGGTGGTCGATCTGCTCAAGCATTTGTGGATTCCAGTAGTGGTGGTGGGAACCTCTGGTACAGCCGGGCTGATTCGCATGATGCGCGGCAACATGCTGGACGTACTCAAGATGGGTTATGTGACAACAGCCCGTTCCAAAGGTGTCTCAGAGTCCGGTGTGATATGGAGACATGCCATCCGCAACGCCGTCCATCCGCTGATTATGGTGTTGGGAACGAGCCTCCCCCAACTGATTTCGGGAGCCACCATTGTCTCGATTGTGTTGAGCTTGCCCACCACCGGCCCGCTCTACTTCTCTGCACTGCGCCAGCAAGATATGTATTTGGCCGGGACGTTCTTGGTCTTTTTGGCCGCATTGCTGGTGATTGGCAATTTTCTGGCCGATATCTTGCTGGTTTTGGTGGATCCGCGGATCCGGTATGATTGAATTCAAGGGTAGAGAGGGTGCGTTTTAGTTTATACAAGAGTGCGTTGCACTGTTCAATTGCGGATGGGCGCTTGAATCTGTCTCTGAACAGTGCAACGCACTCGACTGGCTAACATTCTTGCCCCGAAACCCAAAGGCACCAAGACTAGATTACATAACGAGAATATTCAGCATGTCTGTTAAAATAGAAAATCAGGAGTACTCGCTTTACACTTTGTTTCAACATCATATTTGGTCAAATGATCGTGTGTTTGATGCTTGCCTCAATCTTGATCACGAACAGCTCCAATATGCATCTGCAGGAACATATGGGTCTATCAAGGCAACATTAGCTCATCTGGTTAGTGCTCAAGAAGCCTTTCTATGGATATTGATCAAACAAGATGCGAAAGACGATCGGAGGGCAAATGCAGAGATGTCTCTTGATGAACTAAAGACCCGTGTTCAACAGTGTGACGCACTTCTTTTACAAGTGGCTACATCCACTGAATCCGAGACGATGGTTGAATACCGCACTTCAGATGAGCAGATGGGAACCCTGCCTGCAATGTACGTACTTTTACAAGCGATCCATCATGGACACGAACACCGTACTCATGTTACATCTATGCTCGGACAGTTGAGAATCGACCCACCTGTTCTTAGTTTCTGGGCTTATTATGAGGAGCAGACAGCCTCTTGAATCTTCTAAATGGTAGTGAGTTATAATGTCAGAATTACCGAGCCAGAAACTTTCTCTTGAATCGGCAAACGAGACCGTCAGCCTCTCCATCACCCAGTTGATGACGCGCCGCTTTCTGCGCAATCGAATGGCAATTGCCGGGCTAGTCGTTTTGGCATTGATCTACCTATCAGCCATCTTTGCGGATTTTCTCTCTCCTGTTGACTTCACGGATGTTGATGAGGACTTTATTTTCGTCGCCCCCCAGATTCCCCGCTTTTTTGATCAGGAGGGCAGCTTTCATCTGCGTCCCTTTGTCTATGGGCTAGAGACAGAGCTTGACCCCGAGACATTTAAGTGGGTTCACGAGCCAAATTTTGAGCTAAAGTATCCCATCCAATTTTTTGTCAAAGGCTACGAATACAAGCTACTTTGGCTGATCCCGGCGGATCTGCACCTCTTTGGCGTGGACGAGCCAGGCACCATCTTTCTCTTTGGTACTGATAGTCTTGGTCGGGATATGTTGGCCCGCATCTTGGCTGGCGCACGTATTTCGCTGACCATTGGGCTTGTGGGCGTTACGTTGACCGTTCTATTTGGTGCATCCCTGGGTACGATATCGGGGTATTATGGCGGCATTGTGGATATGCTTGTCCAGCGCGTGACTGAGTTCTTAATGTCCTTTCCGGCGATTCCGTTGTGGGCAGCCTTTGCCGCGGCCATGCCCGCCAACTGGTCGTCGATTCAGCGCTTCTTTGCCATATCGGTGATTCTTTCGTTGATTCAGTGGACAGGGCTGGCGCGACAGGTGCGGGCCAAAGTGCTCTCCTTCCGGGAGATGGAGTATACCACCGCGGCCATTTCCGCAGGGGCGCGAGACAGCCGCATTATTTTTCGTCACCTGCTGCCCAACGCATTTAGCCACATCATTGTGGTCGCTACCTTAGCCATCCCTGGTATGATCTTAGCCGAAAGTGCGCTCAGCTTTTTAGGGTTGGGCATTCAGCCTCCCATGACCAGTTGGGGTGTCTTGCTGCAAGAGGCTCAGTTTGTGAGCGTTTTGTTGCAGCAGCCCTGGCTGTTGATTCCGGCCTTTTTTATTATTCTGGCGGTGTTAAGCTTTAATTTTGTGGGGGATGGGTTGCGGGATGCGGTGGATCCGTTCTCGCTTTGATTCTTTCGGCTATGGTCATCGTTTCGGCCACTCAGAAATTTAGACACTTTCCCTCCGAGTACCTAGGAGATCTTTCTCGGGAAATGAACAGGGATTAGCCAGATTTTAAAGATTAAAAGAGAAAAATCTTCGTAATCTTAAAAATCCTTGTTCCATAAAGTTGTCAACCACATGAAATCCCAAAGAGCTTGAACTTTTTCTCTGTGAATCTCTGCACTGACTCTGCCAATCTCTGCTCACATTCGCCCCCAAAGTGAGATACTCCCATAATGGTTTACAAGGTTCTATTTGCTGTAAATTCTGGTATAATTGAGTGGGAATGGAAGTTAAATAACTTGGACACAAGGTGACTGGCACTCACGGAGTCAATTGGTTGGTAGGCCACGCCTTACGCTCGCTAGGACGTTAAGTGCTACGGTCGCAAGCGACTGCTTCGCAAACACCAACGCGCAGCTTATTTACGACCCGTTCCTGAATGGTTTGTGTATTCCTGTTTAAAGCGAGGAGAGCTATGAACGATGAGTGTATCTACATTTACTCAATTGGAAAATAATATTCATCAATTATCGTTACGTGAGCAATTGAGGCTTTTGGAGGTATTGGTACGAGCCATTCGTCAGCATACGTTTGTTGAACCGGATATTCAAGAGGATGAACTTGATCGAATGGCGGTGGATCCTAATATTCAACGCGAGATCAGAGATATTGAGGCCGAATTTGCCGTTACTGAAGCGGATGGATTAGGTACAATCTGATGACGGTTCAGCGCGGTGAAATCTATTTCGTTAATTTGAATCCTGTCAAAGGCCGTGAACAGGCAGGGGACCGATCGGTTCATTGATGCTATAAACAACCGACCATTGGTTGTTACAGTGGTTGTTGGCACCAAGGGGGCAAATATGCCCTACCATTATCCGACAAACGCGCGCGTCGCTTCGAACGAAAGTGGTTTGCCACTAGAGACAGTTTTTCTTGGTTTTCAGGTTCGCTCTCTCGATTCCAAGCGATTTCCTCCAAATCCATCAGGTCGGCTTTCAGGCGAGAGATTAGAGCGGGTAGAGAATGCGGTGCGATATTGCCTTGGCCTCTAATTGGCAGCGATCTTTTGTCTAAAATTGCGAATAGTTTGCATGTTACCATTACCAACACGGGCTACGAACTCACCCCACCGTACGATCAAGGAACACCCAAATGAACATCATTCTGCTCATCTCGGATACCTTTCGCTATGACAACCTCTTTGACCGCGCTGTAGCTATGCCCGTGCGCACGCCCAACCTGGATCGCTTCTCCCAAAGGGCCGTCTCATTAGAACGACTTTATATGGCCAGCTTCCCCACCATCCCTCATCGCACAGACTTGACCACGGGCCGCTTTGGCTGGCCTTTTTATCCGTGGCAGGATCGCTTCTTGAGTGGCAACAACCATCTGCCGATCATGTTGCGCGAGGCGGGTTATGTCTCTCAAATTCTGGGTGATTGCCCGCACTTGGCTCGCGCACGCTTTGATCATGGCTTTGATGGGGCAACCTTCTTGCAGGGCCAGGAGGGAAATACCAATTTCCTAAGGATGAACGAGCCTATCCCTGAAACTATGCCCAGGGAAAAGACCCGTACTGGATTCGGTTTCCAAGGGCGCAACCTGCCCGATATCCACTCATGGACCAACATCGAGTGGCGCTATGAGACGGATCGCTTCGCCCCTCGCACGGCAGAATTGGCTGTCCGTTGGCTAGAGGAGAATTATGCATACGATCCTTTCTTCCTTTGGGTCGATTTCTTTGACCCTCATGAGCCGTGGGATCCGCCCGAATATATGGTCAAACGCTACGATCCAGAGTATGACGGCGTCCCCATGATTCACCCCAACTATGGTAAAGCATCCGACTTAACTGACGCTGAACTGCGTAACCTGCGTGCCCACTACTGCGCCGAAGCCGAAATGGTAGACCGAGCCGTCGGACGCATCCTCGACAAGATCGATGACCTGCAACTTTGGGAGAACTCCATCGTTGTCTTTATGGCCGATCACGGCATGAGCTTGGGCGAACACAACCGCACAGGCAAATCCAACATTAACGACCAGGACGACCGCTATTGGCCTGTATACCCAGAGGTAGCCCATGAGCCCTGTATGATTGCCGCACCAGGGTTGACGGGTGGCACGTCGGTAGATGCTATTTTGCAGCCTGTCGATTTCCTTCCCACGCTGATTGAGTTGGCCAATCTTGACGTGATACCTCCTGATCCAATGCATGGCAAGTCTTTTGCCGCTCATTTACGTGGCGAATCAACCAGCCCCGTACGAGATTACGCCGTGACAGCTTCACACATACGCTCTGCGGATTCGGTCCCACCAAACGCAACAACACCCGTCGTTTATACCAAAGAGTGGGCCTACGTACCCATTGGGCCGGATGGAGAGAGGGAACTGTATCATCTCACGAATGATTATTACGCAGAGAAAAATGTGATTGCGGCCCATAGAAACGTTGCCGAAGAGATTCATGGGATGTTCATGGGATTCTTGGAAAATTGTGACGCGCCGGAGGAAACCATTGCTCTGTTCAAGCGTTGAGAAGAATCAGATATGAAAACCATTAACCCAATTGCGATCGACTGAGAATGTCTAACTGGACACTGTACGAGTTGCCTGCCTTGGAAGGATAGGATACTTTTATGCCGCTCTTGGATCACTTTCATCCTCCTTTAAGTCAACATCGTCACTGGCACGCATTCCACAACGCGTGGGCTACATACATTGCAGAAGAGTTGAATCTGAATTTGCCTAGAGGGTATTTTGCGGAGCCAAACGTTCAATTTGGCTAGGGTTGAGTCGTTTATGGCTCCTCTTGCTTGCTTTTCAATCATCCTCCTGCTCATTATTCGCGGAGCGAGGGGTGAATGAAGGGGTTGTATTGGGATGAGGCTTGCCGCTACTGTTTGCTCCGCCCCTCATGCCGCCGCCTCTTGTCCTGCTTTCCCTCAATCCACCATCTCTCAATCTACCATCTCTCAATCCACCATCGCGTATGGCGCTCATTGGCCTTTCTCCATCAAGTTCATCGTCAGGAATCTTTCTACCATTGCGATTCGTAACCAACTTCGCTAACCGAGCAATCTCCTTTTGAGCTGCTTCTAGTTGCTGTCCCAATTGCTCAACTTCTGCGAGCACATTTCTATACGCGTTTTGAACTAGGAGAGGCGTCTGAATCCAACTGTCATGGGGAATGGTGTCGGGACGACCGTCGGCATGAATTTTGACTGAAGGGGAGGTGGGCGGATACGGCCTGTTTTTCAGGGCTGGGATAGAGCTGATTGGCCCCCGGTGAACTTTTTGAGGGACGGCAACCCGAACGGCTGGATCGCCCAGAAGCACAAAGTTTCGGGCATCATTACTTTCGCGCCAAAGCTTGGCCATTTGCTTGGGGGGTAAATTTGTCCCTGGCCCTATAGACGCCAACTTTGCATTGAGATCGGTGGCTAACTCGGCATAACGTTCGTTAAAGAACTCCAATGCAAAGCCAAGGGGTGCCCCATTCAGAATTCGTTCCAGTGTGCTTTCAAAGGTTGTCGTTTGACTCGTTTGATCTTGCTGATAAGAGTTGCTCCACACCCGATCGATGTGACTCACAACGGCTAAGGCCCCTCCATTTGGGTGCCCCAGCAGCTTTTTGGGCAGGTTGGCCACAAAAGGGCGTTCGGCGATTGGGTGGGCATCTCGGGCGTTCTGGCTGGCAAAGTTGAAGTATTCTGGGGTTCCGCCGCCATAACAAGCAAAGTGAAAGGCCACCAATCCTTGCGGCTTGGCTGTGCTGCTCAGGTGATCGCCAGCAAAGTAGAACTCTTCGGTAAGAGGTTGCCCTGCCTGCCACTTACGAGGGCCTGGCCATTCTTGGCAAAGCAGCGCACCCTGTTGCTGCTCTTGCTTGGGGTGTCCCATGGGAAAATCGATCCCATGGCTAGAGGTAAAGAGAAAGGCTGGTTTCTGACGACCTCCAAGAATCGATTCGAGCTGAGATCGAGTGGCATCGGCTCCTTGCAGCGTCTCCACAGTCCAATCAGAGAATGCTTCAGTTAGATGCTTGGCTAGGGGCTGAACGAGAAATTGGTCGGCGCTCTTGGTGGGCCTGTCATCTTCGTGGGTTACGTTGAAAAAGGTGGCCGTACGCGCCAGCTCAACGTCTCCTTCTTCTGCTGCCACCACACTTTGCGCATAGTGACCGTAGGCCTCCACCGTGTCAAAGTCAAGACGACCAACGGCAAACTGGACGTCGAGCTGGTACTGGAATTCAAAAGGAATCAAGTCAGGAGAGCCAATCAGCAGCAGGTAGTATGGTAGACCTTTTGCGGGATCGACTGGTCCTGTGTGGACAAAGAACCGCTTGAGAAAATCGTGCTTGGTCTCCCCCAACCGATAGCCATCGCGTCCGGTGAAGAGGCGAAAGTGAATGCCTGCCTGCTTCTGACGTAGGAGCCAGAGTGGCTGAAGCGCCTCCTGAATGGCTTGAGCCTGAGGGTCGGCTGACGCAAAGAGGATGCCCCAACCAGCCTGACTCAGATCGGTTGCATCGACACCTTCCTTGACACCGCGATAGGTCTTTTCCATCTCGGCGGCGTAGTTTGCTGCATCCGCATAGGTTCCTCGCTGCTTGCTTCCTTCATCAGCATTGGTATGACCAAAGGCGAATGAGGCAAGTTTTTCTTCCGTCAATGTTAGGCCATATTCGCCAGTGACGGCGTTGATACCATTCAACGCAATCGATTCGCTAGAGGTAGACATGAGCATTGTACTCCTTCGGGTATATCATTTATCCATAATAACGGGCATAAAGATGGTGCTGTCCTGACCCGCAGACGAAACGGCCCCCCAACCAAAGGCCGAGACGGTTACATGTGCGCCTCCCCCTTGCGTACCGGCTTCTCCAGTAGCCTCTACCCGAACGGTATGAGGTGCTTGGGGCAACCCACTTAGCTCAACATATTTGCGGAAGTTGCCTCGGCTACCGTAGGTATTTTCCGTCCAAAGCTCTTTCCCATCGACCAAGATTCTGGCCCATCCATCATTGCTATCACCGTTGAATTGAACGCCGATGGTGGTGGTTGGTTTGCTCCACTTCACTTCCACCCAGCCGTCAGATGCAGTCAATGCCAGCAGCTCAATGGTCAAATTATCGGACGGCTCAAAGCTACCCCGCCAGATACTCCCCCCTGACTGGACTGTCGGCTCATCAATCGTAACAAACTCTGGCGGTTGGGGCGCGTGGTGGCGAAGAATGTCATCGTGGGTTGTGGTTTGGATAGCCATTTTGGGGTTTCCTTCCTCTTTATCGCAAGATTTTACTCAATAGTTAGACATGCAACAAGCTGCACCACAGGGCATAAAAATCGAACAAAGATTTCACAGATTCTCTATCTTTGTAATCTTCCCATCTTTGTTTATTAACAGGGCAGACGACATAGGTGCCGAATATCTTTCAGCTACTATAGCACATCTTTGGCGCTGAGGCTGGTCGAGAAGAGTACGATTTGCTATTTTACCGTCTACAATCATATGATTATAGGATATTGTGCCTCAATCAAAACTCCGAGCACGGTTGACCTACGGCTGGGCTGGTTATACCCCAATTATGACGGGGTAAGTAAACCATTAGCTATGGCTTTCGTGCCGACTTGTTGCTGTATAGCAAGGTATCTGCGAAATGAGCGATTGAGTAGATACAGGGTCACTTGCGGAAACGGGGTGGCCTCCCAACTTGGAAAGGAGATCCTATGCATTCTTTGGAGTCGCTGCTGGCTGAGTCCTCGGCGCGTCATAGTCACCTCTGTCCTCGTCAGGTCTTGGGGGTGCGGATTGGGCTGGCTGGTGCAGCAGCCCTACAGATGGGAGTCCCTCGCAAGGACAAGCGCCTGCTGGTTCTTGTGGAGTGCGACGGCTGCTTTGCCGATGGCGTAGAAGTCGCAACAGGGGCCACCATGGGCCATCGTACCCTTCGGCTAGAGGATGTGGGTAAAATTGCGGCGACCTTTATCAACGTCAAAACTGAAGAAGCGGTGCGGGTTGCCCCACAAATCGATGTAAGGGAACGGGCTTGGTCCTACGCTCCTGAAGAAAAACGGCGTTATTTTGCCATGCTCAGCGGTTATCAACGGATGCCCGATGACGAGCTACTGACCATCCAGCCGGTGCAGCTCACTACTCCTGTGAAGACAATTGTTAGCCGGCCAGGGGTTCGAGTTGATTGTGAACGCTGTGGGGAAGAGATCGTCAATGAACGGGAAGTCATGGTTGAGGGGCAGACACTTTGCCAAATCTGTGCTGGGAATGGCTACTATACAGTGGTTGGGTCAAAACAAGAATCTGTCGTCGGAGGTATTATGGGGTAAGTCCACAGACTTCGTCCAGCGTCTGTTATGGGAAACCTGTTTTCAGAACGACCGCAATATGGTTGACTGAGACCAAGGAGGAATGGGTGTCCATCTTTCCTAACTATGTGAAAAGCGTTCGACAATATTTGAATAATAGTAGAGTAGAATATTCCCTTCAGCCCTTTCAAGTCATCCTTGAAAAAATCAATCGATTTCGTAATGAGTTTGCCAGCCTTGAGGATGACCAGCTAAAAGGGTACTCGCAATGCCTGCGTCAACGTGCCGAAGCTGGAGAGAGCCTCGACGTCTTGTTGCCCCGAGCGTTTGCCCTAACTCGGGAGGTGATCTCTCGTACGCTAAATCTACAGCCTTACGATTGTCAGATAATGGGTGGGATAGCTCTGCATCAAGGCAAATTAGTGGAGATGCAGACCGGTGAAGGGAAAACGTTAATGGCCGTCTTCCCGGCCTATCTCAATGCGCTCACTGACCAGGGCGTTCATATCCTTACCTTCAATGATTACCTAGCTCGAAGGGATGCGGAATGGATGAGGCCAGTCTATGCTTTCCTGGCTCTCTCTGTCGATGCAGTCTATGAGGGGATGACCGAGCGAGAACGGCGTAAAGCATATGGCGCGGACGTCACCTACCTCACAGCCAAGGAAGCGGGTTTTGACTATCTACGCGATGCCCTCTGCTACCATGCAAAGGAGCAAGTACATCGTCACTTTTACTACGCCATTATCGATGAAGCAGACTCGATCCTTATTGATGAGGCCAGGATACCGCTGGTTATTGCAGGTTCTACAACGGAGGACGAGCTGAGTTTAGATGTAGATACGGACATCCAGCTTTTGATTCAAATGGCTGGGCTTGTCCGCCAGCTCGATCGCCAGACTGATATTCGGTTTGACAGATATGCTCGCACGGTACATTTGACAGATCAGGGTCTTAGAAGAGCCGAAACTCTCCTAGGCATTGAGGATCTCTATGCAGACAGCTATTTATACTCAGCTCCGTTTGATGACCGGAGTGTGGTCTCCCCTGTAGAGGCTGCGGAAAACGCCGGTTTCCAAAGTGACCGCACTATAGAAGGCCTGGCCCGACTTAACTGCGCCCTTTATGCAGAGTTTCTGGTAAAAAAAGATGTAGATTATATTGTACGCTATGGTGTTGTGGAGCTGGTTGATGAATTTACAGGGCGAATCGCGGAGCGAAGAAGATGGCCCGACGGAATTCAAGAAGCGATTGAGGCCAAGGAAGGACTCACCATCCAATCGCAAGGGCGTATCTTGAATTCAATTGCCTTGCAGTACTTCTTACGGCTTTACTCAAAGACCAGCGGAATGAGTGCAACTGCCAAGAGTGCCGAAAAAGAGCTGAGAGCGTTTTATGGTTTAGACGTCGTTGTTATCCCGCCCAATCGCCCTTGCATTCGTCAAGATTTCCCAGATCGAATTTTTCGGACCAAGATGGCAAAGCAGAAAGCCATTATTGAAGAGATTGTACATACGCATCAAACTGGTCGCCCTATTCTTGTCGGAACGGCTACTGTGGAAGAGTCTGCCCAATATGCCACAGCATTGCAGCATGCACGGGTGGCCTGCCAGATTCTGAATGCCAAACGGGATGAGCACGAAGCCCAGATTATCGCCAACGCAGGTAGGTTAGGTGCTGTAACAATTTCAACCAATATGGCTGGTAGGGGAACGGATATTCGGTTGGGTGGTGCTGATGAGAATGAAAAAGAAGAGGTAGCAAGGCTTGGTGGGCTATACGTCATTGGCACCAACAAACACGAAAGCCCGCGTCTCGACAAGCAGCTGAGAGGACGTGCAGGTCGTCAAGGAGACCCAGGCTCGTCGATTTTCTTTATTAGCATCGAGGATGATCTCTTTGCCAAATACCAGCTCACTGAGTCGCTCTCTGAAGCATATCTAGTCTGCGTTCGCTTCGAAAATCGGAGCTTTCCACAGCCTCTGCAAGAAAGAGCAAACTCGGGTTTTCAAACAGAGCTGAGTATACCTGACCAGGAAAACGAAGAGCTAACTCATCCCAAAGTTAGGCAAAAGATCGACCATGTTCACCGAATTATCATAGGTCAGAACTTAGAGATTAAGAAGACGCTGGTCAAATATTCATACTTGCTTGAGCAACAAAGACAGATTGTCAATAAGAAACGCATCAGCTTGATGGATGCGGAGAATGCACTGACCTATTTTCATGAACATGCTCACCACCATGTTTTGCAGTTGCAGAATGTGTTAGAGCGGGAAGAATTGGCCGAACTTTGTCGACTTCTCTTACTTAGCCATTTGGACCGAGCTTGGTCCTATCACCTTGAAGATGTGGCAGATATACGAGAGGGCATCTATTTATTTCGGGTTGGACAGCTGGATCCGTTGCAGGAATTTCATAGGCGTTTGATTGGGCAATTCGAGCACATGTGGCAGAACTTCGAATTAGAAGTGATTAGGGCCTTTTTGGATATTCATTCCACGGAGCCACAGCTAATGTCAATCAAAGCCAAATTGCCCTCTGCCACATGGACATATTTGGTCAACGATGATCCGTTTGAGGGCAAATTTCGGGGTCAATTTCTTAAAATCATGGGTAACGCCATTGACAGAGGGTTAAGGCTGAACCGCTTTTGAGGTCATATAATTGAGTAAACTGCAGAAACAAAGATTACAAAGATTTCACAGATTTTTCAGTCAGAGAATCCACGGAATTCATGCAAATTTACTCTTTTTGCAGTAGAGTCACTCGATCTTGATTCCTTACCATGGATATCAGTACTCAAGCAGCTCTATTTTGCTGTTGTCCGGCCCCTTGATAAAGGCGATGCCCTTACCAGGCTCGGGACGTTGAGGTTCCATCCAGAACTCAACACCCTTTGCCCGTAGATCAGCAATGGCCCCATCAAAGTCATCCGTCCCGACAGCCAGATGATCTAGTCCCTGATTGCGCCCGCTGCTAATGGTAGAGGCCGGACGATCGGTTATCGTTATCATGAGGCCTGCCAACATTAAGCGCGACCATGTAACCCCATTCTCATCAACCATTGGGTCATGTTCTGGAGTAGCCCCCAGCATATGTTGATAGAAGTGAGCCGTGGAGGCAACATCGCTGGTTTCGTGGTGAATGTGTTCGATTCGGTAGGTTGGCATAGTAGTCTCCTTACAGTATCAATAGATCGCAACGTCAGTGAGAGATTCTTCGGTTCCCCAGAATGACGCTGCGATCTACTAAGTATCAAGCCATGGAACGCATGGCTTCCAATGTCTCATAACAGGCAGCCAGCGGATGATAGTCGGTTTTGGACGCTGGGCTTTTCAGATCATCATACTTCTGGTTATCTGCATCCAAGATACGATACCAGCCGCCAAATTTGTGGTCGACGAAATGCTTATCCGCAAAGGTCCACGCTCTGTCATACCAATGCCAGTAACGGGAATCGCCAGTACGGAGCGCAAGTAGAGCAGAGGCTGCAAACGTTTCGGACAAGACCCAGTAGTAGCGATCCATATCCAGAATCTGCCCGTTGGGTGCAAATGTATAATGCATGCCACCGCGCTCGTGATCCCAACTCTTCTCCAAAGCAATATCGAAGAGGCTTTGAGCCCGCGTAACCATCCACGGTTCGGAGCGATACTGCTCGAGAATTAGCAGTAGCTTGGCCCACTCAGTAAAGTGGCCAGGGAGATATCCGTACGGTTTGAAGAGGTTCTTGGGATCCTCCTTGTTGTATTCCCAATCGTGGCTCCAATCGGTCTTGTAATGTTCCCAGATCAGCCCGTCGGCTTTGTCAGCCAAATCGACACAGATGCGGGTAGCCAGCAGATGAGCCCGATCCAGATATTTGCTTTCTTCAGTGGCCTGGTAGGCGCAGAGCATGGCTTCACACATGTGCATGTTGGCGTTTTGGCCGCGATACGGATCAACTGCACGCCAATCATCGGCCTTGATCTCATCAACATAGAGTTGGGCCTCAGGCTCCCAAAAGTGCGTCTCTAGCAAATCGTAAACCTCAGAAGCAAGGCCGCTTGCGCCATCGACACCGGCTTTGGTTGCGCCAGCCGCGGCCAGCAGCACAAAAGCATGGCCATAACAGTGACGAGTGCCATCCTCGACCTCTCGTCCTTGCAAGACCCAGGCGAATCCACCGTCGGCTTGGCGATGCGCCTCCTGGAGGAAATTCAATCCATGGGCTGCAGCGTCTCGATACACAGACTCGTCAAAGAGCAAAAAGGCAAGAGAGTAATTATAAACAACGCGACAGGTGCCTACGAGGTGCTTGGTCATCCGATCAAAGATGGAGCCATCATCGCGTAGTTGATTGATATAGCCGCCCAGCTCATTATCGATACAGATGGGATGATAGAACGAGAGGATGCTCTGGATGTGATTTCGAAGGAATGCGGAATCACGATAGGACATGGTTTGGCCTCCTGGTGCAAGCCATTGGTCTGGCGATCATTTAGTTGACTGGGGAAGGTTGACAAGTACTCTAATTATACCCGATTGTAGATGGACTGACAATAGACATTTTTGGTATCGACTCCAACAACCAGGATGCAATGTGACATGTGGTATACTATGTAGATGACTCGTCAATACGCCGACTACGACAGCCCCTGGAAAGAGATCTTAGATCGCTATTATCTAGAGTTTATGAACTTTTTCTTTCCTTTGGCCTATGCTGACATCGATTGGCATCGCGGCTTTGAGTTCCTGGACAAAGAACTGCAACGTGTGGTACGAGAAGCCGAAGTTGGTCGGCGCGTCGTTGATAAGCTGGTTAAAGTATGGCTAAAGGAAGGTACAGAAGCCTGGATTCTGGTCCATATAGATGTACAGAGCCAGAAAGAAGAGACCTTTGAGCAGCGCATGTTTGTCTACAATTACCGCCTCTTTGATCGTTATCAGCGCGAGGTCGTGACGATGGTTGTTCTAGCAGACGAGCAGGCTGACTGGAAGCCTAAAGAATATCGTTACGGTCGCTGGGGAAGCGAAATGAAGCTCTCTTTTCCGACTGTGAAGTTGTTGGATTACAAGACAAAGTGGGTGGAATTGGAGCAAAATGCAAATCCGTTTGCTTTAGTAGTGATGGCCCACTTACAGGCTCTGGCGACTCGTCGTCATCCGCAGGATCGTTTACGGTGGAAGCTGGAGCTAGTGAAGAACCTGTACGCACGTGGCTACAAGCGTGCGGATGTGTTGGAATTATTTCGGTTCATCGACTGGGTTATGGCATTGCCGGATAATTTGGCACAGCGTTTCCAAATAGAGATAAGTGAGTATGAGGAGGAGCAGAAGATGCGATATGTAACCAGTATTGAGCGATTCGCACTTCAGGAAGGTATTGAGCAAGGTATTGAGCAAGGTATTGAGCAAGGTATTGAGCAAGGTATTGTTAAGAAAGCCCGTGAAGATATCTTCGAAATTCTCAACTTGCGTTTTGATTCTATCCCGCAAGATCTGGTTGACCAAATCGATGAGCTAGTAGACTTAGATCAACTAAACGAGCTGTTGAGGCAGTCGGTTATGGTCGAAACGATTGAGGACTTTGAGCGATTCATAGTGGAGCAATCTGAACGAGATGATACCGCAAGCGAAGCGACTGAACAGAACGATGGTTTAGAGGCTCTCTCATAGAGCGACTCAAATGTAGCTCAGGTACATGATTATGCTGCAGCATTCAATCGTAATCCTGTCCTATGCACGGTAGATCACCGTAGAATAGACACGCCTCATGCCACACGTGGGCCTGCTCATTGAACGGTTGCGATCTACTGTTCATGGCAGCAAGCTATATACAGTAGACCGCAATAGGAATGACGTCGACAAAACTGACTTTGGACTAACGTTTGCGAAGCAGGCGTAAAGCACCCCAAACGACCATGGACGATATATCAGCCCAAAGCCGCCAGCAACTCGCGCTGAGTACCTAAGCGCTGCTCCCGCTCTTCAGCAAATCGTTTAATCCCAGCATAAATCGACTCGGTATCGAGGTGCGCTTCTGCGATCACATCAGGTTCCAGACCGCCTGTCAGCCACTGGTCGTCCCAGTCTGAGGCCAGAGAATAAGCATCGGTCTGTGGCCCCACATCTCGTACCGGCCAAACCCGCCGGGTAGCTGTACTGACTACCATCAGGTCATACTTGGCCTCGGGCGGCAGCACGGAATCTCGATATGCCTGGGACTGCCGCTCAAACAGATCTTCGCTAACGGCTGCAATGACCTTAACGTTGATGCCCTCAGCTTCGAGTCTGGGTAGAATCTGGACCAGATTGACGGTGGAGTTGGAACCCTGGACGACCACATAGCCATGTCGTGGTTTGTCTGGTGCAAAGTCGCGAATGACATAGAACCCTTTGGCCGCTGCTCTAAGGTCAGAATCGGCAAAGGTGTTGCGATCCGCCACAGGGAAATCGGGCCGGGCCACCTCAATGATGATGATGCCCACCTTGGGATCTCGCGCGGCGATCTCGGCAGCCGCAAAGTAGCCAGGGGCCACATCATTGTAGTCCCAGAAGCTCAGATGAATCGCTTGCCCACGGGGAAAGAGTTTCCAGACCTGCGGAGCAAAAATGCCGAAGTGGGTTCGTGCATCCGCTGCTGTCTCTGGCCCCGAGTGGCCAGCCAAAATATGTAATACCCCAACCCGGAAAGGAGAGTCTTGACTTTGCTGGCTCCACACGCGAGCTGGTGTATACATCAGTGGGGTAAATGCGCCGTATGTGCCGCTTAACGCCCAAACGCCAGCGAATCCGTCCGGATTTAGAGCCGCGCTTTGGCTAATCAGCCCAATCGCGGTTGATGCATTTCCCGCTTCCTGAATGGCGGCCTTAAAGCGGGTGCCAACTGGATTGTCGACCGGATTGTAGTGGCCCCACAGGTTCGCCTTTTCAACATTGATGGACCCGGACAGGTCGGCAGCCAAGGTGATGAACCGATTCTCCGTTACATAATTCAGCCACTTGAAAATTTCAGAAATGGCCCGCCGTGTTCCGGCAACCTCTCCAGCTTCTCTAAAAAGCGTGATGTCGACGGATTTTTCCTCTCCGGAGACTGGATTTTTTACCGTAGGTAACTGAGGTTCCTCTGGAAGATTCTTCACAAGCAGGCGATCATCCAAAAATGGATCCTTGCTATTGTCAGCCCGCAGAGGCATGTCGTCAGGTACTGCATCGCCCAATTCCACAAGTCGATCGGCCAACCAATCTCCCAGTCCCCTCTGGTCTAGCAGTGACATGACCACATCAATGTTGGTCTTGAACTGGATCAGGCGCTCACGCTCATCGGTAACCGGCCCTTGGCGAATGCCTGCAAATTCGACGTCGTACCGATTCTCGAACGATTCGGCTAGGGCGACAAAGTATTCCGAATTCATGGCCATGGCATAGGGATGGCTTGGATAAGAGACCAACTGATCACCATATCCTGGGAGCTTCCCATCGATCGCGCCAGGCCAATATCCTTTAACCGTGTTGCCAATAACAATCATGGGACGGCGATCTTCGGGATCCCAATCTTCCATGGTCTTGAGGACAGCCAAAATCTGATCATAATCATTCCCATCCTCCAGCGTAAAGACGTTCCAGCCGTAAGAGGTCCACTGGTCTTCGAGACGATATTGATTATATTTGGCATCCACAACCCCATTCATCAATGTGTCATCGATGCCTGCATTGTTGTAAGAGAGCAGAATGCGCAATCGTTTACCCACCTGAGCCGAGAGGGCTTGGGTCTTTAGCTCTTGGGCATGCCCTTCGGTCATGGCAAATTCGCCCTCCAGAGCATAGATCTTTAACCCATCAGGAGCACCCATTAAGTCCCAAAAAGCTGCTTTTCCCGCGGCGGTAGCAATCCCAATCCCTGAAGGGCCACCGTTGACATCATTCGTCAGATCGGTTGATTCGGAATGGCCTGCTAGCGCGCGAATGCCGCGTACGTTGGCTTGGGCAAAGAGAGGATGATCGACCAGATCATGATCCTGTAACAGCGTTTGCAACGGACCGGCACCACGCCGAAAACCCAAGGCATCAATCGGCAACATGGTGATTTCTGGCGGAACATGGTACTTGGGATCGCCAGTGGCTGTATGTTTACGCGCCAGCGCCTCGCCCATAATCATCCACAACGCATAGGAGGTGGGGATGTTGTGGCCACCAGCGAGCAAGAATTTGTCGCCAAATGGATGTTTGGGGCGACGATAATCGTAACGCATACCACCCAGTTCCGGACCCGCTAAGTGGAGTGCCACATTGTACGGTGTGTAGGCCAACGGACCACCAAAATGCCCAGTTTGAGCATAGTTACCAAGCATGGACAAGGTCATGCAGGTCATATAGCCAATGTCTTCGAATCGTTCTCGATCGTAAGCAACTGTTAGTGGCTCAACCGAGGATAGTAATGTATTCATACTCATAATCTAACGAGAGTCCTCCTGAAGTGATTACAATGGGGTTACTTTTTAGTAGACTATAACTTGGTCATTTGGCGGGGCTACACCCGAGCGAAACGCGCAAGTTATTTGCAATTCATTCCTTAGCAAACATTTTCAATAGAGCGTATGTTCCAAATAGACAGTATCTCCCGATTATATGGCACGAGGCTACTTCTGGTCAAACAGTTGGGAGATAGGCAAAATAAAGCGGTTTGTGGGTAGTAACCTGGCTTGATATAATCAGTAGGAGACATCCTGATTTCGCCACCTTCATCAAAACTGAGAGCAGCCCATGACCTTTGAAACCTTATACAACGGCATCGCCTTGCCAGAGATTTGGCCACCACAGACTCTATCGGCAGGTTCGTCTGAGCCAATTCCGGTACCCTATCTCGCCGCTCCTCCCGCTGTTATCCCCATTGATTTAGGGCGGCAGCTCTTTGTAGACGACTTCCTCATTGAATCGACCTCCTTGAACCGAGTCTTTGGCAAACCCGAGATCCATCCCCAAAGTCCAGTATTAGTGCCTGAAACTGAGGAAGAGATGGACTTTGGCAATTGTCCAATGGCGGCTCCCTTCAATGATGGGGTTTGGTACGACCCTGAGGAGCAACTCTTTAAGATGTGGTATATGCCCGGCTGGTTTCATAGTACTGCCTTGGCCACCAGCCAAGATGGCATTCATTGGGAGCGTCCAAATTTTGATGTGGTTCCAGAAACGAATTTGGTCTGGCCCAATCGGGATGGCTCAGATCGGGACGGTTGCCTCGTCTGGTTGGATCACTCGAGCCAGGATATCAGTCAGCGCTTCAAAATGTTTCAATTCTACAGACACTATAATAAGGGCATGGCGGACGCCATCGGTGAAGGGTGGCTTCAGGTCTCGCCGGATGGTATCCACTGGAGCGACCCGGTCACCACGACTCGCGTTGGTGACAACACTTCATTTTTCTACAATCCATTCCGTCGAAAATGGTGTATGAGCATTCGGCGAGCCTCCCAAGTGACCAAGCTGCGAGCGCGCTTCTATCACGAGTCGGATGACTTCCTGGGCAACCCCCAGTGGGATGTGGAGACGGATGAGGTATTCTGGCAGCGGGTTGATCAGCACGATTTACCCGATCCGGCCCGACCTGATCATCGAGTTGCGCTCTACGACTTGAATGTAACGCCCTACGAAAGCCTCATGCTGGGGATGTTTGCCATCTTCCGCGGCCCTGAGAACGATATCTGTGCCAGAGAAGGTGTCCCCAAAACCATAGATTTGACGTTAGGCTACAGCCGGGACGGCTTTCACTTTAGTCGTCCAGATCGCACCCCCTTCTTGGCTTCGAGCCGCAAAGTAGGGGAATGGAATCGAGCCTATCTTCATGCTGCCGGTGGGGTCTGCCTCGTGGTCGGTGAGCAAGTCTACATTTACTTCACTGCTTTTTCCGGTCAGTCGCCTACTCTTGGGACAACAGATGCTGGGCATCCAGGTCTCTCTCGTCGGGTTATGTATGCCGGAGCTAGCACAGGGTTGGCAACTCTCCGACGGGATGGCTTTGTGGGGATGAAAGCAGGTGCAGATGGCGGCGAATTGACTACACGCCCGCTCACCTGCAAGGGAAAGCGACTGTTTGTCAACTTTCGTACAACAGAAGGAGATCTTCAAGTATCCGTTTTGCATAAGGACGGGACACCTTTTGAAGGGTTGGGCGCGGAATATTGTGATTCGCTCCATGAGGATAGCACCTGTAGCGAGGTGAAGTGGCTCTCCGATGTCGACCTTTCCGCTGTTGCAGGACAGCCGATCCGATTCTGCTTCCACCTAACGGCTGGAACCCTCTTCTCTTTCTGGGTAACAGACGATCCCAATGGGGCCAGCGGCGGTTACATGGCTGCTGGGGGACCTGGCTTCACAGATGGACGAGACCTTCCAATCAGTCAGAGTCGCTTGGTCGCCTAGTCCAGAGTCGGTCTGGCAGACATCAAGTACATTGCAACCTGCCCTCTAAATATAGATATCCAGAAAAAGATTTTCCAGTTGTCCCCTGAGCCTGTCGAAGGGCGGCGGGAAAATCTTTTTCTTAAAGACTATAGGACACGGATTCAGATGGATTAGCAGGACTTTACCATCCTCGGTGGTGCATCTTGATCCATGAAAAACTACTGATAATACCCACAAAGGAGAAACCAATGCCAACTTTCACGCCTGCGTATCTTGAACAGATTGGGACCCAAGTCTTTGAGGCCATCTCTGTCCCTGCCGATGAGGCAAGCCTTGTTGCCAAGGAACTCGTCTATGCCAACCTTCTGGGTATGGATTCCCACGGTATCATTCGCGTGCCTCAATATGTGAATACAATCGCGGATGGCGAAATTGTTCCTGGTGCCAAAACCACTCTATCTAAAGAGACAGCTACCACAGCGATTGTGGATGGAGGGCACAACTTTGGGCAGGTGGTAGCGTTTCGCGCGTTAGACATCGCGCTGGAAAAGGCCCGTACCCACAATATTAGCTGCGTTCTGGCCCACAACTGTAATCACGTCGGGCGTCTGGGTGCCTATCCCCAGCGGGCCGCCGAACAGGATATGATCTGTCTGGCAACAACCACTTGGCCCATGTATGGCCACCATGTAGCCCCCTTTGGTGGTCGAGAAGGCAGGTTATCGACCAACCCGATTGCTTATGGTATTCCCACAGACGATCATCCCGTTCTGGCAGACTTTGCAACCAGTGTCATGTCAGAAGGGAAAGTGCGGGTTTCGCTTCACCAGGGCAATCCCTTGCCTGATAATGCGATTGTTGACTCGGCGGGCAAGCCAACCAATGATCCCGCCGATTTTTATGGGCCACCCAAGGGTGCCATGCTTACCTTTGGTGGATTGGTAGGATATAAGGGGTATGCGCTCAGTCTGCTGGTAGAAATATTAGGCGCAACCCTGGCTGGCATCCAGGTTGATGATCCAGAACGCCTGGGCAATGGATTGTGCTTAATCGTCATTAATCCAGCCGCTTTTGGTGACCTCATCAACTTCAAAGCGCTGATGGCTGACGTCTCTACTTATATGAAGTCAGCCGAGCTAGCCGATGGTTTCCAGGAGATCTTGATGCCAGGTGAGCTAGACTTTCGCAACGTTGCGCGACGACAACAAGAGGGGATTCCGCTGGCAGATACCACATGGACACAGATTCAAAAGGCAGCACATTCTGTGGGCGTAGAGGTAAAGATTGAGAGCGAGTAACAATGCAGTAAAAGATAAAAAGCGGTTTGACGATCAGTAGATCAAATTTAGCAAACCAATTTTCATGAGGTGAGCGGAGAGTTTGGATTGACTTTCGTAGAGATGGCTACCGAAGCCCAAATCAGCCGCGGCAAGCACATTTTTCTCTGTATCATCCACAAAGAAGGATTGTTCCGCGGTTACACCAGCAATTTGCAAGGCTGTCTGGAAAATTTCCGGACCAGGCTTCGCATAGCCAATATCTGAGGAATTAATCACCTGATCAAATTCCTCATTCAATCCCAAGGCCGCCAGATCAGAAGGCAGGCGAGATGTGGCATTGGTAATCAGATAGACGGGGGCCGTCTTGCGGCAGGCTCGAATCAAGCCTAGCACACGGTGGTCCACTTCGCCTGCTGGTTCAGAAAAGCGTTGCATAATCTGCTTCGCATCAGCTTCTGGATACTCCCGCTGGAGCTGTTCCTCTACCTGCCTCATCCATTCTTCATGGGTACATTGACCATGAATGGCTGGTTGCACTAGTTCTGGTGAAAAGGCGATTTGGCGAATGGCTCCATCTGGCAAACCGCTTTGAGGCATTGTATCTACTTCATTTTGGCGTCGCCAGATGCGGATGACGCCATCCAGATCGGTGAAGAGGGCTTTATAGTTCATTGGAATCAGGTGGTAATACGATGCCTCATGCAGGTTTCGTCGTATGTAGCGTCCAAATTAACTGGTATGCAGATATCGCCCTTCAGCCAGAGCGGCAAAATCGGTAGCTTTACCCCTAGCGTCAGTTTCTCTGGCCAACAATCTAGTGCTGATTGGGAATCTCTCGTCACGATGCGATAAGCCACCGTATACAGATCAGCTGCCAGATGAATCTCTGATGGTGCATCCAACCGCTGCATGAGTTCATTGTGCAAATTGCTCTTGCGAGTCGTGACAATATCAACGATGATCAATCCAACGCCTAGGCTTAGGTAGGTTTCACATTTAGAGACAAATGTGCTGCGTTCCGCCGGTCGGTCTTTGTTAGCCGGACTTACCAATTCGATGGCCCCGACCAGATCTGGCCCTGCTCGCCCATCGTAGATTAGCACTTCCACAACTTCGCTGCTAGGTTCAAATGGTATGGTATGATTAGGTGGCGGAACCTGCCATTCAAGCGGGGTATCTTTATCAATTTTTCGTGCCAGATAGGGTATCGTCGCTTCACGCAAAACGCGTGGACTATCTGGTGAATTTGACTCTGTAAAGGTGGCTACGTCGATCTCAATTCCGTAGGTGGCAGTCGGTTCGGCAAAGTACCCTTGAGGCAACCACTTGTTCAGATCAGCAGTCAAATTTTCCGCCCAACCTGTATGAAATGAACGCCATTGGCGGTGGTGGCTAAGCGGTGGGTGGAAATGGTCAAGTAAAGGCATTCAGGTCATTTCTCACAAAGTACTGTAACTCAAGTAAATGTACTGTCAATCGTAGCCTATCAAAATCTGCTTGTCAAGGCTTAGTGAATCATGGCCTGCTGTGCCATTACGCGGCCTTCCTCAGTCAGTTGCAAATTACCACTGTGGCGACGAATGAGTCCTTTGCGCTCGGCATAGCGTACTACCTGCTCGGCAAAATCTGGCTCCCAGCGAATATGCTCCAGAAGATGCTCAATGCGGCTCTCATACTGGGCATCGGGATCGCCTTCGTGATGCAAAAGATGAATGGTCAGCATGGATTGGGCAAACTCCCAGCGCTGACGCAGCCTGCGACGTATAATGGTCAGCAGGCCCCGGCTTGGCGAAAGGAGCAAGCCGACCAGAAAGAGCAGGCCAATCACGGTGACCATAGCCCCGGCAATGTTGGCGTCCACCTGATGCGCTAGCCAATATCCTCCAATGGCACCTAGTACCCCAATGCCAACGCTGAGATAGAGCATCTGATCCAGGCGATCCGTCAGCAGATAAGCCGTGGCTGGCGGCACAACCATAAGTGCTACTACCAGAATAGAACCAACTGCGTCAAATGCGCCTACAGCCGTGATCGAAACCATAGCCGTCAATGCGTAGTGGATCAATACGGGTGAAAAACCGAGGGAAGCAGCCAACCCTGCGTCAAAGGTCGATATCTTCAACTCTTTGTAGAAGAGCAGAATAAAGAGCAGGTTAAGTAGCAGAATCACCCCCATGACAATGAGGGTACGCGGACCCAGGTCCATTCCAAAAAGCGTAAGGCGTTCGAAGGGGGCGAAGACCAAATCACCTTGAAAGACCATGTGGGTGTCCAAGTGGACGTTGCGGGCAAAGATAGAGATAAGCAGGACCGCAATGCTAAAGAGGGCTGGGAAGACAATGCCAATGGCGGCATCTTCCTTTACCAGCCGGGTCCGGTTGAGCAGCTCGACTAAACTCACCGTCAAGATGCCCATGAGCGCGGCCCCGATCATAAGTAGGGGATGACCAAATTCCTGCACGACAAAGAAAGCCAACACAATACCGAGCAGAACCGTATGGCTAATGGCATCGCTCATCATGGCCATGCGTCGCAAGATCAAAAAGGTGCCAGGTAGTGCGCAAGCGGCCGCCACCACTGCAGCAATCAGCTGAATCTCAATTTGGGCCATGCTCATGCCACACCCCCTGCCCGAATGAGTTCCGTCTTGGTCTCAGAATGAATGTCTACTGAAGTAGGATCATCCGAATCGGATTCCCGCCAACGAATCTGCTGTAACCGTTCGGCCTCTTCCCATCCCTTGGCAGTTAAGGCCCACTTGCCGGGATGAACCTGTTGCGCTAGTGCTTGAGCCTCTAGTGCTTTTAGCGTATAGGCGACCCCCCCTTGGAAGTGATTCATGGTCTTCAATACGGCCACATCATGGCCATAAGCTGGGTTGTCACGATGCTGCTGTGCTAGCGAATGAAGATCCGCCAGAACCATCTCTAATTGCAGCCTCTGCTGATTACGCTGCCGCTGGAACCACCGCCAGACCAATCCCCGATTGGGTGCCAAGAGCATGGATAGGATAGTGATTGTGCTAATGATCAGCACAATAACGGGGCCCGTCGAGAGCCCCGTGCTAGTGGCGCTAACAATAGCCCCGCCTACCCCACTCATAGCCCCAAAGGCAGCAGCAATCACCACCATAACGGACAGTTTGTCTGTCCATTGGCGGGCCGCAGCTGCCGGAGCCACCAACATTGCGCTCATCAGAATCACGCCCACCGTCTGGAGCCCAATCACAATCGCGATGACCATCAGCGTCGTTAGCCCAATGCTAAGGCTGCGTACAGGGTAGCCAATGCTAGCCGCGTAGGCAGGGTCAAAGCTAATGAGCTTAAATTCTTTCCAGTAAAGGGCCACTGCTAGAAGCGCCAACGTGCCAATGATGGTCATCACAATGACATCCCGCTCAATGATGGCCGCAGCTTGACCAAAGAGGAAGCGATCTAGCCCAGCTTGGCGGGCCGTGGTCATGCGCTGAGTAAAGCTGAGTAACATGAGGCCAAAGCCAAAGAAGACAGAAAGGGCTAAGCCCAAGGCACTATCTTCTTTAATTCGGGTGTTGCTCACCACTGTCTGAATAAGCAACGTAGCTAGCCACCCAGCCAATGCCGCTCCAATCATCAAGATGATCGATGAGCGGCTACGCGTAATGATAAAAGCCAACACCACACCCGGCAAGGCTGCATGAGAGATAGCATCGCCTAACAGGCTCTGCTTACGCAGGAGCGCAAAGCAGCCTAGTACGCCACTAATGGCCCCAATGACGGCGGTTCCCAATGCCACCGAGCGAAGGGTGTAGTTGAACAATAGATCGTTGAATAATGATAGAATATCCATACGTGTGGTCCCAATGAATAATTATTTGTTGAATTTGTGGGTAGTTAATAAAATGTACTTGGACGTTCAAGCCAATTCCACAAAACTATACTGCGGTCGTTTTCAAACGGAGCTGAGTATAGATAGCTTCACTGACCAAGCCATTAATAATTCAACAATTCTCATATTCACAAATTAATTATTTTATGCGCTCTCCGTCTGGTAGGCCCTCTGCCCCAAGAAGGCAACCCGTCCACCATAGGTTTGGCGCAGATTCTCCTCTGTGAAGATCTCTACTGCAGGACCACAGGCAATACAGCGCACGTTGAGCAGGGTAATCCAGTCAAAATACTCGGTAACGGTCTGCAAATCATGATGAACGGCAATTACAGTCTTGCCCTGGGAGCGCAACTCTTGCAGCAGTCGGATAATAGCCCGTTCTGTCGTGGCATCCACGCCTTGGAACGGCTCATCCATAAAATAAACGTTAGCATCCTGAACCAGCGCCCGAGCTAAGAAGACACGCTGCTGTTGTCCGCCAGATAATTGGCTAATCTGCCGTTCGGCAAAATCGATCATGCCGACCTTTTCCAACGCTTGATTGGCCAGCTCTCTTTCTGTCCTGCCAGGTCGGCGAAACCAACCCAGGTCCCCATAGCGCCCCATCATGACTACGTCCAAAACATTCGTGGGGAAGTCCCAATCAACACTACCACGTTGAGGGACATAGCCGATCAGTTGACGCTGCTCTTCATAGGATTTGCCAAAGATCCGTATATGACCAGCGGCAGGCTTCATCATCCCCAATATCGTCTTGAGCAATGTTGTCTTTCCCGCTCCATTGGGACCGACGATGGCCATTAAGATGCCCTGCGGGACATGCAGATCCACATCCCACAGAACAGGTGTCTCTTGGTAGGCGACCGTCAAATCCATGACTTCAAGGGCTTTTGGGTTCATGGCTATTCTCCCAGCGCTTGCAACAGTGCTTTGGCGTTGTGGCGCAACATGCCCACATACGTATCCGCATCGCTCCCTGCTTCCCCCAGAGCATCCGAGTAGAGTTCCTCACCGATGATAACCTCAAAACCCTGATCCGCCACAGCCGCCTGGACCGCCTCAATTGTTTTGGGCGAGACCGATGATTCCACAAAGATGGCCGGAATTTGGCGTTCTACAATCATGTTCGCTAGCTCTTTGACGTCTGCCGCGCTGGCCTCGGACTCAGTACTGACGCCTTGTAGCCCCGTGACTTCCAGGTTGAAGCGGCGGCCAAAGTACCCAAACGCATCGTGGGCAGTGATCACGACTCGCTGGGCACGAGGAATCTGGTTGATCTGCTCTTCAATAAAGGCGCTGGTTTTGGCTAAGGTTTCCAAATAGGTTTGGGTGTTTTCTGCATAGAGCGCCTCGTTTGATGGATCGGCTTCAATAAGCGCATCCCGCATGGCTTCAATACCAAGCGCCCAGAGATCAGGATCATTCCAAATGTGGGGGTCATGAGGAAATTGATCATCCCACCCCAAAAGTTGATCCTCTGGTAAGCTATCTCCGACTGAAAGTACATGGACACCGCGAGACTCCATCTGCTCCAGGACACGCAGCATTTGCGCCTCCAGATGGAGTCCGTTGTAGACGATGAGATTCGCATTGCTAAAGGTTGCCACGTTGCTTTCTGTTGGCACATAGAGGTGGGGATCGACGCCGGGGCCAAGCAGGCCAGTTAAGTCAATCGCGTCACCACCAATATTGGCCAACGCATCAGCGATTTGGCCTGTAGTAGCAACGACATTGAGTTTGCCATTGTCTGTTCTGGCGCTAATCTGCCCACTGCAAGCAACCAATAAGAGGATAAGGAGAATAAGAAGAACAGTGTGGATAAAATTCGATATGGATAGAGGATATTTGTTCATGATGGTACTCTTTTTCTTGGTTAGTTTTGTGTTTATTGTACTTGAAAATCTATTCATTGCAAACTAGAGAATGTAAATAGAGTGAATTGGTTTTTAGCCTAAGCTAAAAATATTTTATCACACTTGTGAAATATGTCAATAGGAAGTTTGTGGCCCTAGCGAAGTGAGTTGCGAATAAGTCAGTTGGGGAGTGATTAATTTTGTGGTGCGGTCTTAGTGTAACTGCTGAAAGAGCATTGAATCCCGGCCCGTGAGTTGAGTAATGCCTACTGGTATATTTACGTTGAACATTCCTTTTTCGCTCTCTTCGACAGCAATCTCGTTTAAAGTCTCCTTCAAATATTCGGCCACTATATTCGGCAAGACAAAGACAGAACCATTCTTTTCCACTAAAGAACGTCGCTTTAGCCTCTGTAGTGCCTCCAAAAAGTCCCGCTGATTGAGAGCCGGTAATAGACTTTCTCTTACAACTCGTGCCCCCAGTGATTCCTGTTTGATGGCCAACCCAAAGAGAATTTGCCGTTCCAGACCTGTTAAACGGGAAAAATGCTGTTCAAGTACCATCCGGATATCGCCAAAAATAAGGCAATTGTTGGTCAAAAAGCCCCCTAAATCGCCCGCATAGCGTTCATCAATGGTATCGGCGACCAGCTTAAGGGCCAGTGGATTGCCCGAATAACGACTGACCAGCATGATTTCGTCTTCTTCTCTACGTTGCAGCCCGCGTTGGGCGAATAAAGATTGGCTCGCATCCTGGTCTAACCCAATCAACGGCAGCGATTGAATCAGATGGCTGTCACGCTCTAGCCTTCGATCTTACAATGACGCGATTTCTCATGATCAAACGACGCACTTTATCTTTGACAAAAACACCAGTACCTTCAGCACGTACAATTGAACGCATAATTAACCAAGCTGGGTTGTCTTGTCCACCGTTGAAACTTGCGCCATGAATTGCTCGCAGTGAATATCCGGGACCGCAAGCCCAGGATAGTAATCAGGTTCATCAGGTTGATTTTGTTGGTTCTCGCTATTTCAAAGACATTGTTGGCGAATTGATTGTGGAGTGAGTACGCCCCGTGCGGGTGGTTGGATACAAGCCGCACGGGGCGACGAAATTACCGAACTGACCCGAGCCTTCCTCTATGCGGGTACACCTGCCATTGTCACTACGCTTTGGGATATTGATGATGAAGCATCGAGTGTGATTATGGCGGATTTTCATCGGAATTTGAGGAAGGGGATGTCGGTGGGGGAGGCGCCTGGGGCTGCGCAGATGGATGCGTTGGTGACGTATCCGAGGCCGAACCATTGGGCGGCGTTCTCAATGTATGGAGATGGTGAGTAGTTTAATTGATATAGGCATAATTTTGTAGAAGGCAACGGGGCTAATTTATATCTTGCTTAGCTTCGGTCTAAATGATTGACCTAACTTTTAGAGTCGCATTCTTGGTATACTATTTCTCAAACTCAATATCTGCGCCTGTCAGTGAAAAGGCCGCCCAATAGTAGGGCGATGACCACTGCTCCTCCGCCATGACCGTTTGTTGAGCAATCTGAAGGGCTTTGGTTGCACTTGTGCCGTTCTGTAGTTGCTCATGAAAGGTTTGCATAAAGACGCTGGTCGCCTCATCATCAACGGGCCATAGGCTGGTGACGACCGCAGGCGCGCCGGCAGCGAGAAAGGCTCGGTTGAGGCTAAGGACTGCGTCGCCTCCTGTCAATTCAACCTGTGATGTATCGCAGGCCGAAAGCACAACCAACTTGGCATCGGATAGGTTCAAGCCATAGATTTCATGGGCTTCCAGACGTCCATCGTGATTATCATCCGCAGCCAGCTCCAGGTGACTATACATGGGGTTGATTGGGTTATAGATACCGTGGGCGGCGATGTGCAGGATATCTGAATCGGTTGCGTTTTGGTGAAGCGAATTTTCAGTGGCGGCTTGGTTGAGGAGCGCTTCTACACCATACACTTGGGCTATCGCGCTGGCTTCATCATCGGCAAAGTCCAAGTCGGAACCAGGGTTGCCGAGCACTAATGGAAGAGTGTCTGATTCACCTGGGGATGTCTGAAGAAACTGGAGAGCTGATGCGCTGGGTGCGTAACGAATCATATAATCTTCAGACAGAAACCGTTCTTCATTACTATTCCAAAGCGCGGCAAATGGTAGGTAATGCAGACTTTTATGGGGAATGATCAGGAGATGGTCATTTTCAAGATACGGCTCTAAAGGTGCGATAAGCGTATCGAAGAGTGGCCCCGATACTCTCTCCTGCATGTATGCCAGATCTTCTGCAATCTCTTCTTCATCGTCCTCTCCTGCCATATCGGCAATTAGCAGGCGGAGATTGTTAATGTCACTGTCTAACTCTTCAGCCGAGAGATCCAGGCTGATATGGTGGGTGCTCTCTTGATCAACCATCCATACTTGTACAGAATTATCTAAGATATAATATGCGATCAAGGTCGTCTCTGTGTCGAGTAGGCTAGCCTGTACATCGTCGATAGAGACCGTATCTGGCACAATCAATGAATTGTAAAGAGGGTTTGATAGCTGCAGTTCTGTGCGGGCTTGTTCTAATTGATGATCGACCACTTCTAATTCTTTGTTTAGATGCTCAATCAGGGATATGTTTTGCTGCGCTTCTGAGGCCGACAATTCATCAGCCAGTGTATTTTGCAGCAGTCTGCTCTGCTCGGTCAACGCCCGCTCTTTTGCGAGTAATGAGGGCAATGCCTCATCATTGCGAAAATCAGTCCATGGATTTGCCAATTGATAGAGAAACATGATGTCTCGCATCTTTTCTGTTAAGACAAAACCCTCATCTGATTTATCTTCCAGTAATGTAATTTGAAGGGCTATAGAATAGATATCTTTCAGTTGCTCCAATACAGATGATTTCAGAGATGGTGCCGTCAGAGCCTTCTGCCAGTTGTCAAGTTGGATAATCGCAGCATCAATTTCGTTGTTAGCTGTTACTAAGTCACTAGTTAGCATATGGATTGACGCAATGGTTGTATGACTAATAATCTTGAATAGCTCATTATCAACGGATTCTGCAATTGTTTTAGCTTTCTCCGCATGGCTAAATGCTTTTTCATAATCCCGTCGAACCAATGATACTAGAGCTAGAAGGATTGTCCCTTTGCCTTCTTCTATATGTAGTTCTGCATCACCGAACTGAGCCATTGCTTCTATTATTAACTTTTCGGCTTGCGTTAGGTCTCCTTGTACCAAGGCAAGAAGGGCTTTATTTCTTTTCACTTTTGCGACTTCAGTTTCATTGCCTAATGTTTGCCAGACGCGTTGTGAATTTTCAAAGCCTGCCTGTGCTGCTTCATAACGCGTTAATCGAAACAGTAGTTGCCCTAGATCATTGTTGACTGCCGCAATATTTGCCCAACTTTCGGATTCTTCGAACAAGCGTTCTGCTTGAGTAAGATTATCCAGACTTAGTGCGAATTCCCCAATAATTGCATAAGTTAAGCCCAGATTGTGTAGTAGAATTGCATTAAAAATGGGTGGGGAACCGTGTGATAATTCTTGCGCCTGCAAGAAATGAAGAAAGCCCTTTTGGAGGTTGCCTTTCCTTACGTAAATGTTACCAATATTTACTTCTATCTGTGCTTGGGCAAGTGCTGAGAATCTGTCGTCAACTTGTCGAAGCATGCGCTCATAGGTCTGTAAAGCATCATCAAAGTTGCCTTGTATCGCATAGAGCGAGGCTATATTGCTCAATGTTTCTGCCTCCTTAATGATACGTTGGGGTCCTCGAATTTGGCTTCGAGCAGAAAGGGCTTGCTCAAAGAGGTCAAGTGCCTCTTTATACTCACCCAAAAAGAAGTGGATCATACCTCGATTATTCAAGAGATCTCCTGCTAAATTAGGAGCAGGGGGTATGGATTGATAGAGTGCATCCGCATGGTCGAGTGCATCAAATGCTGCTTGATATTGTGCCTGTCCAGTGTACGCCAACGCCAGCCCACTAAGGGAATGAACACGATGGCTCGGCTCGCCAACGAACCACCACAATTGAATTGCCTTTTCGTATTCTATAGCTGCAACGTCGAACGCTCCCTCAATTGTCGCAAAATTGGCTAGATTGTGGCGCGTGACGGCCTCATTGTACTTATCGTAATCGTTCTCCAATTCGATAAAGATGGGTAACGCTGTCTCAAATTGCTTTTTTGCTTCAGCAAACCGACCTAATTCCGCATAGGCCACCCCCATGTCGAGCATCACTTGGGCCGCAATATCTTCCCGTCCCATTTGCTGATAAGCATCTAGTATCTCAGTAAAGATCTCTATAGCTTCAGTTAGGTTACCTCGTTGATATGCGCGTTTCCCTTCCAAGAACCGCTCCATCTCCGATGAGCCAAGAGGCAGATTTTGGGTAATCAGCAGCGCATCGAGCAACGTGGTTAAGCCCCCAAAGAAATCGTCATTATCAATTTGGCAGACTGCTTTGAAAGCCAACGAACGGGCTTCACCACTGCCAAATTCGATTTGGGCAAAGAGTCTTCGGGCTTCCTCCAACTTGCGGATGGCTTGGGTACAATTACCAGCTTTGCGTAGACGCTCTCCTTCGTCGTATGTCTCAGTAGCCTGTTTTAGTATATCAGCATCAAAGGGCAATTCCCGGACAATAATGGATTCATAGGAGTCAGTTGCAGATGTGGTGGCAAGAAGGTAGTAGCCAAGTGCCTCTTCCAGTTTTTTTGTGTTGAAGATGGCTTCGGTTTGGAGTGAGTCGGCAATGCGTAAGTAGGCATCTGCTCGACCTAGGGAATTTTCGGCTTCTTTAAACTTCATGGCGGCTTCCGCCCATTTAGCACGTGCATCGTCCGGACGTTGACTTTTTTCTAGAATATCCCCTTCGCTGAGAAGAGTTCTCGCCGCTTCAAGTGCCTCAACTTGTGGGCTTCGGATCGCTAACTGCTGAAGATATAGTGAGCCAGTCTTGACCTTCTCAATCTTTGGCAAAATGCCAGCAGAATTCGGTGTTGGCTTTGGGGCTTCAGATGATTGTTGTAATTGTGTAGATGAATCTCTAATGATTTCTTCCATACTCTGGAAGCCTGATGTTAATGAGTCTACAATGTCTGGCGTGATATTTTCAGTTTCTATCCATGGGTGACTATTATTGACTGAACTTAGTGCTTCCGAATATCCGAACCAGGATAACATGGATGCGATAGATAACACCACGATCTCTTCGCGTTTTGCAACGATCGTTTGACTGTCGAAAGATTCAGATAAGAGGTCTCCAAAGGGCATTGACGATGGTGGCAGCCCATCTTGACTGGATGCCACACTCGCGGCTGCTGTTGGTATGATAATAGCACTTGCTAGGCTTGGGTATGATTCACTTTGAGAGTTTTGAAAATATATTATTAAATCTGAGTCGATTTGAATTAATTCTTGCGCAGCTCTAATTTTTTCATTGACGGTCACAAACCCCGTATGAAACGTGTCAGGGGTCGGTGTAGAGGTCGGTGCAGAGGTCGGGGTAGAGGTCGGGGCTGGAATAGATGTAAAGGTTGGTGTAGGAGTCGGTGTAGAGGTTGCTACTGCCGTAAATCTGGAAGGTACGGTAATAGTGCGTTTAGCAACATCGGTAGCCAGCTTATCAACTGTATTGGGTGTATTAGTGGTAGTCGGTGTAGAGTTTGCTATTACCGTGGGCGATGCCACAGACGTAGATGTTTGATGCAACGAATTGTTTGAAATAGCAGACTTTGATGCTTCAGGTGTCGCAGTGGAAGTTGGTGTATGCTCAGGCAAAGGAGTTGATGTCGGATTACTTCTTGCCATTGTAACAACACGATCAAGATCATTTAGTACATCGTCGTACTGATTAAGCTGTATAAGGATCCTTGCACGTTCATAACGAGTTGCGCTATTATTGGGGTTGATGTCAATCGCTTGATTATATGCTTCTTGCGCCTCTTCAAATCGATCTTCACGAGCTAACTGACGCCCATCGAGCCAATGTTGAATTTCTATATTGATATCGTTTAGCGTTTTTACCTCATCATACCAATACCTAAAAACTTGTCGAAAAGGTGGTTGTTTTTTATGGGCCTGTTCTGAGTTTTGGATATGGCTCAACGATAAACGGATCGTGTTTAGCACCTCATCTGTATGCCCACTTTCATCAACATCTGCTAACGTTCCAGAAATACCCTTTATGACTATTAGTAGATCGGCTCGATTCTTCATATCAGGATGGTCAAAAATCTCTAGCAACTCATCACGCGTTCGTCCATACAAGAGTTCCAGTGCTTTGTCATCGAATTTTGTCTGCGAAATCAACTGCCGGCTGCGAAATAGCGTTGCTAAATCAGCGACTTTCTGTTCGACGGGTGAATTTTTGTCATACAGTCGATTTACTGAACGATCAATTCGGTTTGAGATCCATGTGTCGTAGGCAATAGCGCTAACGGCCAGTAGCGCAATTATCGCAAATAAGAACGCAGATACCTGGGGCCAATTTATTTGAACATTCTTTTTAATCCAATTCCGGTCAAATACATGATGGTAAATTGGATTGCGAACCTTCAGATAATCTCCTTGAGTCTTAACTAGACCTGATAGCTTGAGCTGGTTCTGTTCTACAGACTGTTTTTTCTCCTTAACCTTTCTTTCATCATACACTTCCCGATAGATGCCCAGTAAGCGACGGAAATGTGAATTTTTCAGGATTCTGTCTCTAACATCGGCCAAGTTGCTTTCGCTCTGCGCTGTTTCAACCAAAAATAAATTTTCAACTAGCTCATCAACCGATTCATTGGTCCATTCTACATTACTAGACTTTGTGATTTCCTGACATAGCTTTTGGGTAAGGTATGGATGACCATCTGTCCAGTAGTAAACCCGATCGAAAATTTCTTTGGATTGTGTCGGCAAATGTAGACCTAGCTGGGTTTGGAGGTTCCTTGCCTCATCAGTGCGAAAGTCCTGTAGTACCACAGCCTCCCCAATGTTGAAAGGCGTTTGTTTTGTATCGGCGATGAGCTCTGATGGCGAAGCGGTTCCCAGCAAAATAAAATTTAGTCGCTTAAATAATGGCTCGACGGCCCGTCGATTATAGACGGCGCGGATCGCTGAAAAAAAATCATCCGTAAAATTGGCAAGTTTGAGCGTGTGATCGATCTCGTCAATAAAGACAACGACCTGTTCTGAAATTTGATTCAAAACAATATCACGTAGAAAGGAATTAAACTGTTGTACTGGCCCTAGCTGAGCCTGCTGGCTCCACCAAGCAGAGGGGTCGAATTCATTGAGGTGAAGTTGCCGAGATAACTCGGTGACCAACTGGATATACCAGGTCTCTTCTGTAACAGTACCAAATGAATTGAGGTCAATGATAGCTGTACGGATTGACTCACCTTTTAGTCGGTGAGCGATACGATTCATTAGGCTGGACTTGCCCATTTGCCGAGAAGTCAGAACATAGGCAAACTTACCAGCCTTGGCTAGTTGGTATAGTTGCGCGTCGGCGTCACGTGTCACGTATGTGGGGTGATCTGCCTCCAGCGTTCCGCCAGCAACAAACAGATCTCGTACCTTGGTCTCAGAATTGTTCATGCGAACTTTTCCTGGAAATATCGTTGATACAATTCACAGCGGCAGACATACTGCGCGTCAACTTTCTTGATAATGCCCGCTCGTTCTAACCGCATAAGATCAGTAGAAACGCTTTGCCGCTCTGGTTTGAAGCTTTTTCGTATCATGCCCCAAAATGAGTTGCTCATTCCTGAGTGGGATGATCTCTGTGTATGAATCACCGATTGCAGTGCTCGGCTCAATGCTGGCTGCTCAACTATAATAGAGTATAGATGTCTTAAGTGGTCACTAAAGGGGCCTTGTTCCGCTGTCGCTGATTTCATGAGTTGGTCCCATGTGATTCTATCCTTTGCCAGCTCATAAAGAGCTTTTCGAATCAGATAGGGCTGGCCATTCACTAGATGCATTAAGGATTGTACTTGTTCAACCGTCAGTGGATAGCCATGTCGCTGATTCAAGTCATGGACTAGGTTTTCTGTAAAATCAGATAGTTCAATTCTTGCCCCGACGTTAAAGGGTGACTGATTGATGTCATCGATCAACAAGTACGGTTCGGTAGAGATAATGAGAACGATATTAAGTTTTTGCCAAGGCTCTGGACGAACTGCACGTCGATTGTGCCAAGAGCGAACCAGACCAAAAAAGTCCTGATAAAATGAAGTGCGCAAGATGCTATCCGCCTCATCCATTGCAAAAATGACGGGAGAGTCAGAATGACATAAGATTCGATCTTCCAGAAAAGCCGTAAAACTTTGTGGCGTTATGGTGTTGTCTTGCCTATATTGATGAACAGATGAGTTATCCATACGTAATTCGCGACACACATTAATAGCAAGTGTATGCAAAAAGACACTTATCGTATCTAATCGCATCCCATCAAATTCCTGAAAGTCAATCCATATAGTTTTGCCACCTGCATTTCTGGCATGGTGGATTCCACGGGCTAATAGCGAGGTTTTACCAGTTTGTCTGGCACCGCGAATCGTCGTCGTACTACCCAATTTA
>JBCCHB010000035.1:0-113904 GCA_039028975.1 Chloroflexota bacterium | reverse complement strand
CGGCCAGATTCTAGTCTCCTTTTTTATGCCCGTTTACCCTCCTTGAGGGCCTTCAGCGGCTTTTTTAACCAACTTTTTTCTATTTCGGTCATGCTCCTATGCTTGACCTCTTTTTTCTATGCCCTAACAGCCAAACTCAAGACGCAAGGTCCGGTATCCTTGCTGCTCATAAAATTGCAGTGGCCCTTGGTCCAATTCCCATGTATCCAAGCGCAATTCGGTCGCCCCCTGCTCACGTGACCATGCTTCAGCGGCTTGTAGCAGCTTTTCACCAATTCCATGACCGCGCAACGGTTGGCGAACGACTAAACTTTGCAGATACCCATAACGATACGCAACAATCATATTGCTTTGCTCATCCTCGCGTAGCATAACTTCCGCCAGGCCAACCACTTCGTCATTGACTTCCGCCACCCAAATTGACACGTCGAGCGTGCTCATCAATTTTCGCAAATTCAATGAGAGAACGGATGCATCAAAGCATTCATAGTCCCCCAAACTTTGTAGCCGCTCTGGAACACCTTGCGTGGTCGACTCGTGTAATTCATGATACAACCAGCAGAGTGCCGGTAGATCTTGGCGATGGGCGCGACGAATCGTAAGGGGCTTTTTTGTGGCGACAATGGCGTCTTCAATGATATCGGGAATGCCATCTAATTGAGTATGAGGGGCAATTACCGCCTCTACGATCTTTCGTTCAGGGATGAACAGCTTGGGTGTCTTGCTGATGCCTTGACCTGGGTAGAGCAGATTCGATAGCCCCAACGAAATCCTGCCCCACAGTTGATATAAGCGCCCTCGTTGGCGATAGGAACCGGGGCTGACGCCAAACTCTTGTTTGAATGAACGGGCAAAGGCTTCGTGGGAGCCAAATTGGTAGTCCAAGGCAATATCCAAAATGCGTCGGGAAGAGGTGACTAATTCTCGCGCGGCTTCACTGAGGCGTCGCTTACGCAAATAGCTGGCCGGCGACAAACCAGTCAAGGCTAGAAATAGTCTGCTAAAGTGATGGCGAGAGTAGCCTGCGGCTGCCGCGACCTTCTCCACCGTAGCCGCTTCAGTCAGATGACTCTCAATATAGTTGATGGATTGGTTGATAGGCGCATGGGCGTTCATGATAATCAAAGTATAGCAGATGCTTGAGGCTAAGTCTTGATAGGATGTGCTATCTACACTTGTCGAGCTATGATGTAGAATAGATGTCAACAATCCCAAATAGACCAAAATTTGACTTGACATACTTTTTGAAACCTCAGAGCGCCTATCTGGCTCTTACTCGGTAGAGGGCCTTCAATATCGGTAGTTAGACATGCAACAGGCTACACATAGGAAAGGGAAAGCGAACAAAGATTATTCAGATTCTTCATCTTGTTATCTTTGTTATCTACAGGGCAGAAATGCAGCAGGCTGCACCACAGGGAATGAAAATTGAACAAAGATTATAAGATTATTCAGACTCTTCATCTTTTTAATCTTGCAATCTTTGTTTATCTACAGGGCAGAAATGCACCAGGCTGCACCACAGGGAATAAAAATTAAACAAAGTTTAGAAGATTACTCAGATTCTTCATCTTTTTAATCTTGTCATCTTTGTTTATCTACAGGGCAGAAATGCACCAGGTTGCACCACAAGGAATGAAAATTGAACAAAGTTTAGAAGATTACTCAGATTCTTCATCTTTTTAATCTTGTCATCTTTGTTTATCTACAGGGCTAACCATAGTGTCAGAGTGAGTAACGGAAGATTTCTCGACTCCGTTTGAAATGACCGGGCTTGGCTAATTGCTGTCCACTGAATATGCGATGAAATGAGAATATATTGAACGATTTAGCAGATACCATTGTACGTATTCAACACGGTGAAACAGAGCTATACGCTACAGTGATCGACCGGTTCCAAGATATGGCCGTAGGGTACGCCTACGCCACATTGCACGATATGGAAATGGCCAAAGATGTGGCACAAGAAGCATTCATTTCGGCCTATTATTCTATTGAAAAGCTGCGTGATCCAGCGGCCTTCCCTGGCTGGTTTCAACGGATTGTTCATACGAGAATCCATCGAACCACACGCCGCAGGCAGCCGTCTTTGGTCCCGCTTGAGCTGACTGAAACGCTCGCATCACCAGAAGTAGAATTGCATGACCATGTGATGCGCCAGCAGCGTCATCGTGAGATATTAGAGGCCATTGAATCGCTGCCTGACGCTCAGCGCGAGATCATTGCCCTCTTCTATATTGGGGAATACTCCCAGGCTGAAATAAGCGAATTTCTCAGCATTCCCGTCTCCACAGTAAAAATGCGTCTATATCATGCCCGTCAGCGGCTGAAAGAGAGAACCATACATATGATCGAACAAAACTTAACCCAGCAGCGCCCATCAAAGGACGCAACATTTCAGCAAGATGTGACAGACACACTGGCACTGCTTCAGGAACGCCCCAAAGACCGAGTAGATGACTATCCTGGCACTGTTGATTTGCAGGAACTTTGGGGTGTGCCAGAAACCCAATCCAATACTCGTCTGTGGGAAGATCAAAAAGGCCAAATGGTTGGTTTCGCGATGATTGATCCGACTTACAGCCAATTGACCTTTGAAATCAAGCACGGCTCAGGCTACAGCCAAATCGGCAACGAGATGATTACCTGGGGTGAGAAAGCCCTACAGAAAGCTGGCGCATCCGCCATTCGAACCAACTGTCTGGACGATAACCAAGACAGGATAGCCCTCCTCACCCAACAGGGATTTGAGGCCGAACCGTTTATCAACATGCATTTGGAGCGTTCTTTATCCGAACCGATCCCGAAGCCGCAGTTGCCGCCAGGCTATACAATCCAGCATGTGGCTGGTGAAGAGGATGTTCAGCGTATGGTTGAACTCCACCGCGCCGCCTTTGGCACCCAAAACATGACGGTAGACTACCGTCTGGCCATGATGCGCACATCGGAATATGATCCAACACTCGATCTTGTCGTCGTTTCGCCTGAAGGTCTGTGGGTTGCTTTCTGCATGGCGTCCATCAGCGAGGAAGAGAATCGGCAAACGGGTCAGAAAATCGGTTGGCTGGATCCGCTCGGAACGCATCCCAACTATCAGCAGCGTGGCCTTGCCAAAGCGCTTCTCTCAACCGGCCTAAGGATGCTCAAAGACCGAGGGATGGGCTTGGCAGGGACGAATACATCAAGGAGCAATGTTGCCATGCGCCAAACAGCGATGTCGGTTGGGTTTGCAGTTAAATCCCAGACGACGTGGTATAAGAGAGAGCTAGGGTGACAGAAGAGGAGAGAAGGGAAAACGGGGCGCATAGCGTCACCGTGTTTCCCTGTCACCTTGTCATCGCTCCATCCTTTGCCGTACTACCTCATATAACAAAATCGTCGCCGCAACCGCAACATTAAGCGAGTTAGCCGAGCCAAACATGGGCAGCTTGATACGCTCATCGGCTTGGGAGAGCCAAGCGTCGCTCAGGCCATACTGTTCAGTACCAACGGCAATGGCGATGGGGCCAATCATGTTCGCATCAGTATAGAGTTGCTTGGCCTGGGGTGTGGCGGCGAGCGTACGAATGCCATGTTGACAGCACCAAGCGATTGTTTCCTTCGTTGTTGATTGAAAGAGCGGCATGGCGAAAAACGCGCCCACACTACCCCGCACCACATCAGGATGCCAGAGGTCGGTCCCCGGATTAGAGACGATTACACCACTCGCACCGGCTCCATCTGCCGAACGCAGAATCGTGCCTAGATTCCCTGGCTTTTCAATTGCTTCGGCAATCAGGTAGAAGCCATCATTCATTGGTTGATGATCGACCAACAAATGGTGGAGCTGTGGCGCAACCGCAAGCAGGCCTTCTGGGCGTTGACGTATGGCCATTTTGCGAAACGGTGATTCATCTACCTCAATGATGGCAACTCCTGCATCTGCTGCCCGTTGAATTAAGGCTGACTCATTTTTGCCAAAAAAGAGCGAAGGGCAGATATATAGCTCCTGAAGCGGGTAGCGTCGTTCCACCGCGTGTAAGATCGCTCGATACCCCTCAATAAGAAACTTTCTCTGCCTCGTGCGTTGGCGACTTTGTTGTAGTTTAACAACGTTCTTAATACGTGGGTTTTGTAGACTTGTAATGCGCATGATGGAACCTCTCGACAGGGTTCAGCCCGCAGCTTATCGATAGAGCAACTGTTGTGCAGGCAAAGATTTTCTGGTAGCCGTTCAACCGACAGGTATTCCATGTGTGTATCAACATGTTCGATCTCCAAGATGTGATGAATAATGACCAATGAAAAAAGCCGTGGAAGCGATTCCCACGGCCACCGTCACTATCCTTGCAGAAAATCAAAAGAGAGGTACGATCAAAAAAGGCCGTGGGGCAAGAAGTTTGCGCCCACGACCCTTAACTGTTGTTCTCTGCTCGTCAGATGAAAGTGTACAAAATTGACAAGTACGACTTCCCCATCGTTACATTGCACACTTTTATCAGGCGAGACAAGTTCTCTAGAACACAAGTTTATGACCAATAGGCGCACTCATCCCTTTGTCAAAGAGGGCATATTTTTGCTGAGAGCAAAATCGTGCGTAATTATTGGTGGATAAACTCATGATTCGGTATGTTGAATGGTGATACAGAAAATTTGGTGATTTAGATTCTTAGTTTGCATCACTATAGCAAGATTAACAGAGAAAAATTTACTTGTCAAGCCCCCAAAATCTGGGATGCAACCGATTCAATCCTAAATAATTCGGGGTTGACATTCCGACAAGGCTCAGCTATACTTTTGATAAGATTGTGCATTATTTCACAACTTCTGGCCGATCGTTCTATCTACTTGTCACTTAATCGATTTATTGATCACAAAGGAGTGAACAATGAAGCAATTCGACAGAGTTAGATCTTCTTCGTCTAAGCCTTTCTGGCGTCAACTGTTGGCACGCCTCCTCAAGTTGCCCCCCATCGAAAATGGTGTTGTCGTTCATAGAGATATCGCCATTCCCATGTCCGATGGGGAGATACTTTACGCTGATCATTTTGCACCCAAAAGTGATGCCACCTATCCAACGATTCTGATTCGTTCTCCCTGGGGCCGGAGCTGGGGTGGCGCACCATTTAGCCTACTCTATCGCTACGTGGCTCACCGCTTTGCTGAACGGGGCTTCCATCTCCTTCTGCAAGATACCCACAAGCGGCCGTGGCGTAACTCTGATCATCCTATGTCCCTCAGTCATGAAGTAAAAGATGGGCGCGATACCCTTGATTGGTTGGCTACTCAACCTTGGTTCAACGGAGAACTGGGCCTGTGGGGTGCCAGCTACTTGGGCTATGTCCAGTGGGCTGCGCTGGCTGCCGAAGTCCCTGAATTGAAAAAAGTAGCCGTTTTTCCGGTGACGACGGCGACAAACTGGTCGACCGTCTTGCATCCCGACGGCATTCCCGCAGTAGATACGCTTTTTCGGCTTCAGTATCTAACAGGTATGCCTGACGGCTCTATCTTCAAGCGCATAAAGCATCTGAATCAGCAAGAGACGGCCATTACCAATGCGACCAACCAAACTCCGCTAATTAGCGCAGCCCATTCATTACCGATTGCCGATGGCGTCAACTTTGTCAAAGCATTAGAGGAATGTGATGTTCAAAGTCCATTTTGGCAAGCAATTGATCTATCCAGCACTTTGATGAAGAGTGATGCAGAAGTGTGTCTTGTGGCTGGCTGGTATGACGTCTTCTTACGCGAGCAGTTGGCGGATTACCAAGTATTGCGCGGTGCTGGAAAGCAGCCCAACTTAACCATTGGCCCCTGGCATCATACAGACCGAGCGTTGGGCGACTTTGTGCTACCCGAGTCACTAGCTTGGTTTGAGGGGCATCTGCGCGAAAAAACGGAGCGTCTGCCCACTAAGCCTGTTCGGGTCTTCATGATGGGGTGTGATGAATGGCGTGAGTTAGATGATTGGCCTCCGCCAACTACGTCACAGCACATCTATCTGTGCGCCGAACAGAAGCTGTCTACTGAACCGCCGGGCAGCCAGGAAGAGCCGGACCGCTACGTCTACGACCCAGCCGCTCCGACGCCAACCATCGGTGGTGCCGTTCTAAGCCCCAAGGCCGGGCGTCAGGATAATCGTGAATTGGAAGAGCGCAAAGATATTCTCTGCTATACAAGCCAAGTCTTTGATGCTGATTTGGCAATCATGGGAGAGCCAGAATTGGTGCTTTACGTCCGCTCCACCAATGAGCATACCGATTTCTTTGGCCGCCTCTGTGACGTCTATCCCGATGGCCGCTCCCTGAACGTGACCGATGGGTTGATACGCATCAAGCCACCGGATATTGAACCAGAGGCAGATGGCAGCCTCAGAATAACCTTTCGGCTTTGGCCCACTGCTTACTCATTTGCTCAGGGAAATTGTCTACGGCTTCAGGTTGCCAGCGGTGCTCACCCGCGTTGGAATCGTAACTTGGGTACAGGTGAGGAGCCCTTAGATGGTGTAGAGATGGCTTCAGCCAATCAGACAGTCTATCATGACGAAGATCGTCAGTCGTACCTGAAGCTACCAGTTTATCGCGCGTCTAACTAGAAACTATCATATAGCAAATACTTAACAAATTAGTCGAGTTTTTATACCTTCACGGAGCGAAAAGTACACGGAAACGTGGCTAGTTATCTGTAATCTTTTCGTTCCGTGAAGATATACTCGTGCCGGTTTGAGATGTAGCTTCCCTAGTACAGCATGGCGTAAATGATTACACGGTTATTGTTCGTTATCGTAGCCCGTCCTTGTAGGCGGGATTGGAGGGCTGTCCAACCATCCCGCCCTACAAGGACGGGCTACAATTGCTACAATTGCCAAACCTATCTATTATCTATGTATGCCTTCATATGCTAGTGCAGTAAGGCGCAAATAACTATACAGTTACAGAGCCGTCAGTATGAAACCTCACAGGTGCGGCTACGATTCAATCACAATATTTTATGCGTTCATAGCTGCTGCCGCCAAATCAACCATGCGATATGAATAACCCATTTCGTTGTCATAGAACGACGTCAGCTTCACAAGCGTCGTTGCACCTAACGGTATGACCTGCGTATTATTGGTCAACACCATGGAACTCCAGGGGGCACCGATACAGTCTGCACTGACTTGATATCGCGTCCCAACATAGAGGACCGAATGGTTCATGCTGCGTCGATTTTGTACTTTTGCTTGCTCAGTTAGGGCGGCATGAATGTCCTCAACCGTGACGGCTTGGTCGATGACAAAGACGGCCTCTACCACAGAGCCATCGTTGATAGGTACACGCAGAGCTGTCCCATTGAGTTTGCCATCGAGGTGAGGCAAGACTTTGCCGATAGCACGTGCTGCACCCGTAGACGTTGGAATGATATTGTTAAGGGCTGACCGCTCTTTGGCACCGCCGATAGTATCTACCAAATGCTGATCGGATGTTGCGGCGTGGGTTGTGGAAATGAGGCCACCTAGAATACCAAACGCTTTGTCGAGAGCCTTAGTGACTGGAGCCAGACAGTTGGTGGTGCAACTGGCGTTAGAAAGAATGCTTAACTCTTGGGTAATCGCCTCGTCATTGACACCGACCACAAATATCGGTGTCTCATCCTTGGGTGGTGCGCTCATGATAACTTTCTTGGCTCCAGCTTTTATGTGGCTTTCTGCCTTGGCGCTTGTGAGATAGAAACGTGAACACTCAAAGACAACGTCGACCTTTAAACTGGCCCAGTCAATGTTCACGGCATCAGGCTCGGCAAATACCTTTACATGATGCGACCCAATTTGTAAAATGGTCTCTGCACGAGTGTTAACTTCTACAGGGAAGGGTCCATGAACTGAGTCTCGCTGCATGGATATGGCTATGTCATCCACTGGTAACAGATCGTTGGCCCCCACAATCTCAAACTGCTCCTGAAAGTCTTGGACAATCACACGACAGATATTTTTCCCAATGCGACCTAATCCATTGATGGCGACGCGTATTTTAGACATGGATGCCTCCATATTTCAGTAGTTCACGAAAGTTCCAGAAAGCTGTGGAATGAGCATTCTCTAATGCGGCGTTTACAGAGAGAAACCGACTTAAGAGAACGCCTTCTCCACCGAAATCGTGAACTACTGTATTTTGTTAGTAACCTGAATATAACCAAATATCAGGATCGAGGCCGCTATACGATACGGCATCGTCAGTTTTCGTGTACATCTTACTCCATTTGGCAGACTGGATTTGCCGTCGAACACTTGCCAATTGTGTAGAAAATTCTGCCTTAAGCGACAGCAGAGTAACAACATCTCTACTTTTGCTAACTTCTTCAACACATGGCACCAACTCGCGCGCTCTTCGCGTTACCCGCCATGCATCGATGAGCGTCTTCTGTTGAACACTGGTTAACCCGAGCGCGGCTGAAATCCGCAACACCATAGGAGCATCAGGTAATCGTTTATCCTTGCGCCAGTTGTGGACGGTCGCAGCTTCTACATAGAGGCGCTGAGATAGTTCGATCTGACGCACGCCTGTATACTCCAAATAAAGCGATAGAATCTCTCCAAAGAGACCACAGGTTTTCAACTGCTTAAGGAATTTACCGGCAAGAGTATCTTGTTTATTATCTTGGCTGTGGGCTTCTAACGATGACAAATCGGACCTCCATCCTCTATACTAGTTTAGGCTACTTGGGGATTTTGTCTATTAACGCGTCTGTTAATGTGTTGCTCATAGGCGTTTGATATTTTCTTAAACTGAGCAATTTCGTGCAATCACTTACCCCTCCACCAATGATATAGTAGACTTGGCACGATTTGAAACATGAGAAGGCTCTTACAAGTGACAACAGGTGACAAGATGAGACAGACTAAAGAACAACGCAGATTCTGGCATAACACCGAGTTGGATGTAGGTCTAATGCATGCTTATCAGGTAGATTATGCTTACCCTCGTCATAGCCATGATCAGTATGTCGTCTGCCTGATTGAAGAGGGTGTACAATCTTTTACCCACAATGGCACCAAACATGTTACGCCACCAAGTGGGCTGATCTTGATCAATCCTGGCGTAGTACATACTGGTGAATCGGCTAGCGAAGGTGGGTTCCGGATGCGCTCGCTCTACCCAAGTTTAGACCACATGCAGTTGGTAGCGTCCGAGTTGACTGGTGCTTCACAAGGGGTTCCATCTTTTAGTGAAGTGCGCATCGATGATTCTGCCGTCGCTAAAAGTATATTTGCGTTGCACAATGCCCTCATTCAGAAGGCTAGCCCGCTTGAGTGTGAATCGCGTTTTATTACGACGCTGGCCGAACTTGTCCATCGTTACGCAGATATCGGCTCAGAGAAAAAAGCATTAGGCAATGAACACAGGGCGGTTTTGCTGGCTCGGTCTTATATGGAAGAGCGCTTTTGCGAATCCATTACATTGAGTGATTTGGCTGAATATGTGGCCCTTAGTCCCTATTATTTGTTGCGTGTCTTCCGTGCCGAAGTAGGTATGCCACCCCATGCCTTTCTCCTAGATGTGCGCATTCGACGCGCGCAGCAGTTGATTGAGCGAGGGAGGCCGCTGGTTGACGTAGCCTATGATGTAGGGTTTAGCAGCCAGAGCCACCTCACTCGACGCTTTAAACAGATTGTAGGTGTTACCCCAGGGCAGTATGCAGCCCAAGTTCAGGTCAACTGCAACCGAGGTACACAGCAGGAGGTACAGCGATGACAGCCCAACTCGCCTTTGCCTGGTTTCTGACCTTTTTCCCAATAACCATAAGCCCCGGCCCAGCCAACTTACTTCTTTCGTCAACTGCTGCCCGATTTGGTACTTGGCGTACGTTGCCGTTGATGTGGGGCATTGTTGCTGTCTTTGCTGTGCAGATTGGGCTGGTAGGCGTAGGAATTGGGGAGATTATCTTTCGCTTCCCGACGCTCTTTATAGTTTTTAAGATCATTGGTGCACTTTATCTATTCTATTTAGCTTGGCGATTCTTTCGCTCTTCAGGAATACAAGCAACCAACGAAACGAAACTGGGGTTTCAAGAGGGAGCATTGGTCCAGCTATTTAATTTCAAAGCATTGACCGTACCGTTAATCATGTATACTCAATTTCTAGATCCTACTTCATCAACCCGGCCCCAGTTTATTCTCCTTACAATCGCTTTATTTGGATTGATCATTGGGAGCCTGCTGGCTTGGGTCATTGGTGGAAGCCTATTGCAACACGTATTTCAATCAAAATTTGGGGTTCGTTGGCAGGGCAAGATCTTTGGGCTTCTGCTGGCAGGGGTTGCTATGTGGATTTTGGTTCGATAATGGAATTCGGCTCCTATCGAGCCTTGTTTTTTGAAAAGAAAAAGCCGCTGGATCCCAGCGGCTTTTCCACACCCAATCACCCAAAAGGAGAAAACTAAAAACACCCAAGAAAGGAGAAACAACAAGGAGAACACACTGTGGAGAGGTTAGTATGTTTCCTTGCTCTGTTTATCGTATCACTGACCCCGGATCCTTCGCTCAATTTTTCAAATTCCCGAAATTCGTCAAAATTGCTCAATCCTACCGTACGCGCGGCTTCTTTGGATCCACAGCAGACGAAACCCAGCCCACCTCTGGCTCAACGATTTCCACTAAGACATCGCCCGTTAGCTCTTCGGCAGCATCAAGCGTAATCTTCTTCCATTTGGCCTTGCTGGCCACCTTTTCGCTATCCCAGGTGAATGTTAGCTCACCAAAGGCGTCCTTCTTTTTCTTGGTGCCAGGCGTATGTTCGATCCAGCGAGCCGTCTTAGGATTGATATCCCAGCGTTTGACCAAATCTGTGGCGATGGCAGAGCTGACAGCCGCAATCGGCTCGCCTTTGTTGCCTTTGGCTTCAGAGAGAAGCACAACACGGCTGCCATTCTTGCGTTTGTAGATGCGAACTCGGCAACGGCCCACGATCTGGGGTGGTTTTACAGGGTATGGGTAAAAATAGTCTTCTAGTAGTTCCATAGGTTGTCTTTATATATATACTTCGCCAGAAAAGCTTTGCCCCAACTCTTAACTAATCCATTCTGGGAAATCCTGAGCAGAGAGGACATTTCCGTCTTCACGGGAACAAGCTTTTTCTGGCCATCTATTAAGTGGCCAAACGGTATGTGTCGAGGACGGCATCAGCGTAGAACTGCAGACGAAACAATACCAGTATATCTGGCGTAAATCCCCGAGAAGGTAAATAGTTCTGTTTAGAGAAAGGAAGCCGCTCTAATCTGATAGCTATTTATGCGAAGTTTTACTCAATGTTTGTACGATACTGCTGACGAATTCAAAAATGCCCATACGATGTGGAGGTAGGCACGCCTCGTGCCGGTTTCCGGCGCATAGCCGCACGGGGCGTGCTCACTTCACAAACAATTCGCCAACAGTACCTTGTATGTATTGAGAGATCATACAATTGGGATATACAAAGTTTACTCGATAAACGGAATTATGGCTAGTATACAACAACGTAAAAGGATAAACGCTCACCAACACTTATTAGTTCCCAACTGGGCTATTCCAAGAAAGAGAGGGTATAATAGTACTATTCATAACCGACCAAACACAAAGGAGAACAGATGAAATTAGTCACCTATACCATCGGCAATAGCACTCCCCAGTTAGGTGTCCTCTCTGGTGGAAATATTCTCAATCTTCATACAGCATCGGGCGGTACACTCCCCAACGACATGCTCAGCTTCTTGCAGATGGGCGATGATGGACTGGTACTGGCCCAATCCATCGCAGATTCTGGCGGAGAAGGGATTCCAGAAGGGGATGTAAAGCTCATGTCCCCTATCTCGAACCCGTCTAAAGTCGTGGCGATTGGTCTAAATTATATGGATCATGTCATTGAGTCCGGCGTCGACGTACCTGCCAAGCCAACCATGTTCTGCAAGTATCCATCATCGATCGTGGGGCCTGGTGACGATATCCGCTGGACTGAGGCGTTGAGCACGGAAGTTGATTATGAAGCCGAATTGGCCTTTATTATCGGCAAAAGAGCCAAAAACGTCAGCGAAGCCGATGCGTTTGAGTACATTGCTGGCTACCTCAACTGTCATGATGTGAGCGCCCGCGACCTTCAAATGGCCCCAGGTGATCAGTGGATTCGAGGAAAATCCCTTGATACCTTCTGTCCACTAGGTCCCTATTTGGTGACCAAAGACGAGATTGCCGATCCCCATAATCTAAGCATCAAGTGTTTAGTCAATGGAGAAGCCTTGCAAGACTCCAGCACCAAACACCTTATCTTCAAGATTCCTTTCCTTATGTCTTACTTGACCCAAGCCTTCACCCTGGAACCCGGCGATGTGGTCACGACAGGTACGCCTGATGGGGTTGGTTTCGCCCGCAAACCGCCTATTTTCCTCAAGGACGGAGATGTCTGTACCGTGGAAGTAGAAGGGTTGGGGCAGTTGACAAATCCTTGCGTGATTGAGTAATAAGAAGGATCACGATATGAGCGAAACATTTATGATTACCGGCTCCATGGGCTGTATTGGCGCTTGGGTTTTGAGAAATTTGGTGGATCAGCATGTCAATGTGGTGGCAACCGATCTGGCGACGGATCCGGTGCGGCCCAGGTTGCTGCTCTCTGACGAGGAGTTGAATGAGCAGATCACGTGGGCCCAATTGGATGTAACTGATCTCAATGCCGTACGCTCGGTTGTAGAGGAGAATGGGGTGACCCATATCATCCACTTGGCTGGTTTGCAGGTCCCCTTCTGTAAAGCAAATCCGTCGTTGGGTTCAGCCGTGAATGTGGTTGGTACAGTCAACATTTTTGAAGCTGCCCGTCATGGCGGCGTCAAAGGGCTTTCCTATGCCAGTTCGCTGGCCGTGCTTGGCCCAGCTGACAAGTACCCTGATGGTCCCATCACCGATGATGTACCGCTGCTTCCCGAAACCCTTTATGGTGTCTACAAAGTGGCCAATGAGGGGACGGCTCGGATCTACTGGCAGGATTGGCAGGTAGGTAGCGTGGGTTTGCGTCCATACATCGTCTATGGCGTTGCAAGAGATCAGGGCATGACGTCCGATATCGCTAAGGCGATCTTAGCTGCCACTGCGGATAAGCCTTTCCACATTCGCTTTGATGGTCCTGTGGCCTTGGAACATGCCAACGATGTGGCGCAGATGTTTATTGCTTGTGCTCGTTCTCAATACCAAGGGGCCGCCGGCTGTAATCTGCGCAATGATGTGGTCCAGGTCTCTGCGTTTGTGGAGACATTAAAGGCCAAGGCACCAAACGCAGAGATCTCATATGAGTCCAATGCACCATTGCCGTTTCCATCGGACCTGGATGACAGTGGGCTGCGGTCCATTATTGGTCAGGTTCCTCATACGCCACTCGAGCAGGCGATCTCTGACGATATGGAGCGCTTCCATCAATTGATTGAGGCTGGCAAGATTGATTTAGCACAGTTAAATAATTAATGGCCTACGTATAATCAGTAGTCCGCAGTCGCATGGTCTCCTAGTCCAAAGTTGGCCTGGCAGGCGTCAGGCACATTGCGTTTTACTGATTATGCGACTCCCTGTACTCAAATTCAAATAGAAAAATAGCAGGAAAGAATTTAACTGCTAAGGTTGTTCATAATAAGTAGAATTTTGTCCCAAACAGTACCCCAGTCAGGCTGGGTTGCACGCAAAAGGGGAACAAAATATGTTTGGGTATCGATTTTGAATTTAACAGGGAGTCGAATTATGAGTAGCCGTTTGGTTATGAAACAAACTTGGAATCTGTTTTGGACTTATCCCCGATTCTGGTTTCAAGTGCTTGCAGTGATCTTTGTGCCCATGTGTGTCTTTCAATTTGGGGCCTTCATTCTTCAAGCCGACATGCAGGCAGCCATGTTTGAGGATGTATCAGAGGGGAGCTTTCCAACTCAATTCCCTCAAACGTTTTCTTCCTTCATGGGGTACTATTCAATTTTTATGGTTGCATACTGGGCACTTAGTCTTGTAACCCGTGGTGTAGTTGTCGAAGGTGTGGGCCAAACAGCGAGTAATAAGGACGTGTCTATTTCAGCTCTGTTACCAAGTGTTTGGCCAAAAGTATCAAGAGTAGCTGGCATTGATCTCGTTCTAGTGGGACCATTGCTGATTGTATATGCGGTCCTCTATTTCATGATGTTCCAAGAACTCCAGCCACTGTTCAGTGCGTTCCCTGAAGAAGGCATGGCTGAACCATCCGCTTCGTTCTTCGCTCTAATCCCATTGGCGGTATGTTCTACGATCATATTGGTCATTCCATTAACAGCTTGGACTCTTTTCTCTTCCAATGCTGCTATCTTGGCAGATCTAGATCTATTTAGCTCGCTCAGGGTGGGAGTACAGTTCCTACGGGAACATTTATCATCGATTATTCGGCTGGCTCTACTTTATATTGCGATATCTATCATTATAGGAATCGCATTTGCAATCGTCACTGCACCGCTTGCTTTTATGAGTGTAAGACCAGCTCAGCAGGCAATGATGGAATGTATAAGTAACGCCGGCGAATCCCGAGAAGCTATTAATGCATGTGTACAACAACTCCAGCAAGGTATTAGATTGGGCCCCGTTCAAATCATAAGTGGGTTGATTAACACACTCATGAATTCTGCTATGACGCTGGTTTTGCTCATGAGCACGTCGCTCCTTTTCTATCGATTACGAATCGGGTAGCCTATCCGTGTGGTCACAAAAAGTAAGACAAGGTGAGACTCAATGAACCTGATTTTCGGCATGATTCGTATGGGGGTAGTGGCGTTTCTGCTGCTCTGTGCATTTTTTCTTGTTGCGGTGGGGCACGTAACCACTATACGGAGAGAGGGGATACGGCTCGCCAATTGGCTTATCATACCCATCGTATGGGCAGCAGCAAGAGTCTTTAGAATCACCATGTTATGCCCCGAACCGGATAGATTGCGTACTCATCAGGGCCTACTTTTGGCGAACCACCAATCCTATTTAGACATTCTCTTGACCAATGCGTTCTATCCCGTGCGTTATTTGGCCGCCATAGAAGTTCGTCAGCGCCCTGTTTTAGGGTGGTTGAGCGAAGCCGTAGGGAGTGTATTCATTGAAAGAGGCGATATCAAATCTGGGCGTTCGGTAAAGGGGCAGCTAGCGGAAGCATTAAAATCTGATCCCCAACCACCCATCGTCATCTTCCCCGAAGGTAGATTAGGAGATGGCTACACACTGTTCAATTTTCGGCGCGGTACATTTCGAATTGCAGCCGAAAATGAGATCCCGTACTTACTTTGTGCCATCAAATACGACAAACCCGAGATAACAACGTGGCATGGACGTCACGGGGAAAGTATGATTCAAGCCGTCTGGCGTCTGGCTACATACGGAAAACCGATTCGTGCCGAATTGATCCCTTTGGAGACAATCTATCCAAAATCATCCCAGCATGCCCAGACGTTGGCCGTTCAGGCTCGCTCAATTATCGCTGAAGGGCTAGGGATTGAAAAAGAGAAAGTCAAAAAGATGAAAATCAGTCCCCAGTCCACTGTCAAGAGTCCAAGGTCTATATCCGAGGTAACTGACTTCGGACCCCGGACTTGAGACTTTTTTAGAGCAAACTGTAACTGTGTAATTAGAACGCCCTCGTGCGGTACGGGGCGTCACTATATCATCTGTTTTAAACCACCTCAATCCCTTCGCCATCTATCGCCTCGCCGATCTCCCAGCAATCTTGACCTTCATCCTGGCAAACCATTCTAAAGGTCTCAGCCTGATCCACAGGAACGGCTACCAACAGCCCTCCGCTCGTCTCTACTTCCCAAAGCAGCGTGCGTTGAGCCGGTGAAACAGATTCAGAGAAGCGCACATGTTTGGCGAAGTGTTCAGGATTGCGTTGGCTTCCTCTGGTGATATAGCCTGCTTGAATGTACGTCCAGACACCGGGCAAAGCAGGCACATCGCTGGCGCGGATCCGCAAGCCGGCCCCCGAATGAAGCCCGCTGGCAACGGCCATTTCAGAACCATGCCCCAGCAGCCCAAAGCCGGTAATATCTGTGCCTGCCACGGCCTTGGCTGTGCGAGCCGCCTTGGCTCCGGCTTGGTTCAAGCGCAGCATTGACTCGATGGCCGCGTCCAAATGGGCAGGATCCAGATCTGGCTTGCCCTGGGCGCGACGGGCCAAGCGCATCGCGCGACTCTCACCGATGCCAGTTAGTTTGGCCGCTGTTGTGACAATCCCTGTCCCCAATGGCTTGGTGACGAAAAGGCGATCGCCTACCTGAACTCGGCCTTTACGCATCACCTGCTCGGGGCGGATCATTCCAGTAACGCTCAGGCCATAGAACGGCTCAGGGTTGGTTACTGTATGGCCACCAGCGATGGCCCCGCCGGCTTCTTTTACTTTGGCTGCACCACCAGAAAAGATCTGAGCAACAATTTCTGAATCCAGGCTTTCGGGAAATCCGGCAATGTTAAGACAGAAGAGAACTTCCCCCCCCATTGCAAAGACATCACTCATCGAATTGGCTGCGGCAATGGCCCCGTATTGCCACGGATCATCCACAATCGGTGTGAAAAAATCAGTGGTCTTGATTAGCGCACGTTCTTCATCAAGCAGGTAGACAGCCGCATCATCTGGCTCCCCTAACCCGACTAATACATTGGCGTGTTCTTCGGTTGGAAAATGGTTGGCTACATGTCGCACGACCTGCGACAAAGTCCCCGGAGGGAGCTTAGACGCTCAACCAGCGCATTCGACCATACTGGTTAGTGATGGTATTCGTTCGGACATGATTTGATATTCCTTGTTAAGTTTGTTATTTGGCCAAATCCATTTATATAGCTTTAGGAAAAAGATTTTCCAGTTCTTGTCACTACCGAATCGTGTCAGCAGTGAAAACCTGGAAAATCTTTTTCTCGACGTCTATACTCAGTGGCTTTTTTCAGTACGGACGGGCAATGTTCTTCTGTTTGGTTACATTACCGCTTTGCGCCCGTGACCGAGCCGCTGGCGACGGAACCGAAGAATCGCTCATTGACATTGCGGCCTCTGATACTTGGAAGAGAAGTCTACCACGTACGTGCGTTATATACTGTAATCGTTCTACAATCCTAAATGCTCGACGGTTAAATTTTTCCCACATGACAGTTGCTATTGCTGGAAAACCCGCCTGCCTCTTTGCTACAGATGGTTGAATTATGTATAATCAGTTAATACCCCGAATTATGGTAGCAAAATGCACTCTCACCACACATGTTCATTCTTCACAGCAAGTAGTCCCTGTTTTATCTACTTTATACTTTAAACGATCACACTTAACGATCACATTTGAAGGAGCAAATTTACAGATGAAAGCATTTAGAGTTTTGGCAAGTGCAGTGGTTGTCATGATGGCCCTGCTGCTTGTTGCGTGCCAGCCCGTTGCAGCACCCGCGGGTGGTGATGCTGCTGATGGCGACATGATGGCATCCGACATCAAGATCGGTTTGGTGACCGATGTGGGTCGGGTCAATGACCGGAGCTTCAACCAATCAGCATGGGAAGGCGTTTTAGAGGCATGCGCCAATCTCGGTCTATCTGAAGGCGACGACTGCAAGTTCATTGAGACCCAAGATGCCAAGGATTATGCTGACAATATCCAACAGTTTATTGACGCGGGATATAGTGTGGTTGTCTCTGTCGGCTTTGCCCTTGGTGAAGCAACCGCCGTGGCCGCTGCCGATAATCCAGATATTTTCTTCATTGGTGTTGATCAGTTTCAGGGTGAGGCTATGCCCAACCTGGCGGGTCTTATCTTCAATGAAGATCGCTCTGGTTTCTTAGCTGGCGCATTGGCCGCCCATCTAAGCGAATCTGGCAACATTGCTTCTGTCCTAGGTACAGATCTTGTTCCACCCGTTGTGGCCTTTGGTGAAGGATTCATTGCTGGTGCTGAGTACATCAATCCTGATATAAACGTTAGCACAACATACCATCCAGGCGGCATGGACGTTGCTTTTACGGATCCCGAGTGGGGCGCGGCTACGGCCAAGCAGGCAATTGATCAGGGCGCTGATGTGATCTTTGGTGCTGGCGGTATTACTGGCAATGGTGCACTGCAGGAAGTTGCTGCAAACGAAGGACTCTACTGCATTGGTGTTGATACGGATCAATGGGAGACGCTGCCCGCTGCCCATCCCTGCTTAGTTTCCAGCGCAATGAAGCTGATTACCCCTGGTGTTGTCGACCTCGTTATGACCTATAGTGAGGGGACCATGACCAGTGGAAACCACTTCGGAGGCTCCGATTTGGCTCCCTTCCACGATTTTGAGGATGTAGTCCCAGATGAAGTAAAAGCTGAGTTGGATGCCATTAAGGCTGGTTTGGAAGATGGATCCATCTCTACTGGTTACGGTCAATAGAGTCATAAAGTAGATCGTTAGTTTAGAGTACCAGAGAACAGTCAATGCATAGTCGTCATGGCTGTTCTCTTCTCTGTTTGCTGTACTGGTGTCCTATGTGGCAATCGTGTAAAAGTCGCCTCAACCGTCCAGGGCACTCCCTCTGTGCAGTTTAGCCATATGCGCGACTTTTGCGGAACTGCCTTATAGGGTATTCCCATGGTCAACACATAACCCTCAGCGAATGGGTTTTGTTTGGCTACATGCTTCATGAAACACTCATGGCCTCAACCATTAAATCCCTCTTTAATTCACTCCTGATCCCCATCCTTGCTTTGGTAACGGCTCTTGTTGTGGGTGCCATTGTCATGCTTACCTTTGGTGATAATCCACTTGAAGCTTACAGAGGATTACTCCTTGGCGCATTCGGTAATGACAAGGCATGGGCACGTACCATCATCAAGATGACGCCGTTAATCTTAACTGGCTTATCCGTCGCAGTGGCCTTCAAGTCCGGCCTCTTCAATATTGGTGCAGCAGGACAGTTTCTTTTTGGCACGGTCTGCTCGGTCGCCGTTGGGATTGCCTTTGACGGTCTGCCCATGATCATTCACCTTCCGTTATCGCTACTGGCTGGCATTATCGGCGGCATGATTTGGGGCGCAATTCCTGGCCTACTCAAAGTCTATACGGGTGCCCATGAGGTGATCACGACAATTATGCTCAACTACATTGCCGCCCTATTTGGTGGGTGGACAGTCTATGCTGGAGGGAGTCAGGGGCAGACGCCTGGTCCACTCTGGGATCCTTCGGCCGGTGCCATATCCGAAACACCAGATGTACTGAGTAGCGCGCAGCTGCCTTACTTCTTTGACTCGTCGCTTAAACTTCACTGGGGTGTGCTCATTGCGCCATTGGTCGCTCTCTTCATTTGGTGGCTTATCTACAAAACCACCTTCGGCTTTGAGATCCGTACGGTTGGCCAGAATTCTGGAGCCGCTCGCTATGCAGGTATCAATGTCAACCGTACCATCGTCCTAACCATGGCCATCGCAGGTGGGTTAGCTGGTTTAGCGGGTGCCATCGAAACTCTTGGATTAAATCATAAGTTTGCCCCTGAATTTGGCGGAGCAGCTGGCTTTGATGGGATTATCGTTGCTCTTCTTGGCCAGGCCCACCCAGTCGGTGTGATTCTAGCGGCTTTTATGTTTGGCTCCCTGATTGGTGGTGCTAGTCGGATGCAATTTGAATCAGGGGTTTCTGCCGATATCATTAATGTAATCCAGGCCTTGGTTCTGACTTTTGTAGCTGCCCCGGCAATTATCCGTATGCTTTTCCGGTTAGGGCAATCAGATGAAGAGGATCAACCTACATTTAGCGCAGGCTGGGGGGCAGGATGACGGTTTGGAGCCGAACTCGCATCATTTCTATTGCGCTAGCCTTGCTTCTAGTCACAATGGCTGTTTTGGTCAATACGACTTCCCTTGGGGAAAGTATTTGGCTGCGCGTCTTCTTCGGCATCAGCGCGCTCAACTTTACACTGCGGGCTGCCGTACCCCTAGTGCTTGGGGCGTTGGGTGGCATTCTCTGTGAACGGTCAGGGATCATTAATATTGGCATAGAAGGGATGATGCTGGCGGGCGCATTTGCTGGCTTTGTTGTGAAGGTTGCTACCAACGATTGGCCTCTGCTGATAAGCTTGTTGCTTGGTTTATTGGCAGCGCTCCTAGTTGGTGGGCTGATGGGACTGCTTCACGCCGCTTTTTCCATTCGATTTCGGATGGATCAGATTATCTCTGGCACGGTGATTATTATTCTAGCCACCGGTACTACCTCCTACCTCTATGATCGGGATGCGGTGGCTGAAGGGAAATTTTCGGCCATTGCCATTCCTGGCCTCTCAGATATCCCACTTCTGGGAGAGGTACTCTTCACCAATCCACCGATTACCTTCTTGGCTCTGATCCTCGTGGTAGTGGTGCATATTGCTCTCTTTTACACCCGGTGGGGGTTGCGGACCCGAGCTGTCGGTGAACACCCCAGTGCGGCAGATACGGTGGGGATCAACGTCAACCGTTATCGCTACGTCAATACCATGCTGGGAGGTATGTTGGCCGGGATGGCAGGCGGATTTTTGGTTTTGGAGGCAGTGGGTCAATTCCAAGAGGGGATGACGGCAGGGCGCGGCTTTATTTCACTGGCCGCCGTTATCTTTGGTAACTGGACGCCTTTTGGCGCGCTGGCCGCAGCTATTCTCTTTGGCTATACCCAGGCGCTCCAGAATGAACTGTTGCTGGCTGGCGTTACCACCATCCCACGTCAGTTTGTTAGTATGATACCGTATGTTGTCACCATTGTGGCTGTTGCTGGATTCGTGGGACGAGTTCGCCCTCCAGCGGGCGGAGGGAAGGTCTACGAAACTGAGGGCCACTAGAAGAGCCTTGTTCTCAGTAGCGTAAAAGCCACGCATAGCTCGTTCAGATAACACGCCTTGTGTACTTCTGCCCCTGCCCATAGTCCTTATCAGTCAGCAACCGGACAGGTAAACTTCTTGCAATAAACGACGGTACCATGAATTACGTACCCGTCCCCCAGTCATATCATACATCTCCTCTACGACTTATAACCAACTGCAAATAGTAGCCCAAGCGCAATCAAAGTTTCAGTTGCTCATGTTATACTCAACGCGACGGTCAAGTGGTTGCCCTGTAATCAAACAAACCGAAGATAGTCATTTGAGTGATGATGCACCGGGCTTGGATTCGGCTGACTTCGCACTAGATGACTAGGCAACTAAACGACTGCCAACGACTGATACAGGCTATTGCACTCCGATACCGAATCGGCTGTTGCGTTAGGAGAAAGTTCGTATGTCTATTGATATGCTCCCTCAAGTTCCTGCCAAGAGGTTTACACATCGTCTCCCTCGTTTTGGGATAGTAACCATCTTCTGCCTACTCTCTCTTGTCTGGTCTCCTGGCACGTTGCTTGCCCAGGAACCCACTTGCAAACTGAATGGCGATGAAGCGTATGTGGCAAGCCTCATGCAGAATTCTACGGAACAGAACCGTGCACATTTAAAGTGTAATGGGCTCCTGGCCGTGGTGGCTCGTCAGCGGGCCAACGATATGGCGCAGCGAGGTTATTTCAGCCATGTTTCACCCGATGGAATTGGTCCCAACTATCTAGTCGAAGCGGCTGGATATCAGCTACCCGATTGGTGGGGTGATTCGCTGTCGGCCAACTATGTTGAGTCCATTGCCGCTGGGTATACCGACGTTGACCAAGCTTGGCAAGGCTGGATGGATTCGCCATCCCATAGTCAACATATTCTGGGAAAAATATCTTTCTTTGCAGAGCAGACCAACTATGGAATCGGCGTGGTTGATGTCCCGGGAAGCCGATATGGCAAATATTATGTAGTCATCACGGCACCTCCCCAGTAGGAAGTTGATTGCAGACTCATGTCGGATTCGTGGGAGCTATTGCTATTTAGCCTCAGTTTTTAGCCTGAGGAATCAGTAGTTGATAGTAGTAGATCCTTGAAACCCGACATGAGGTACCTAGCCAATCTTGTCTTACTCTCATGTGGTATAATTGCGTAAGTCATTTGTTTTCTTGTCAGAGACAACGATTAAGAATGGGGGGTTACAAACAGGTGATTCATGCAAAAGTACTATTTTCGTCAATGCAATGCGACGCTGCTTGATCGACTATTTGGGCTACGCCAGAGGTTTTCAAGCCAGCTACCGGATAGCTGGCTGCCCCAATTGCTCTTACAGAAAAAGAAGAAGGGATTCTAGAGAGCTATCAAGGATTGCTTTCGATTAACCGTGATGCCTGGAATGAGCAGGAACTTGCCCTGCACTTTATCGGTCCTATTCTGGGGCTGGTTCACTTTACCGAACCGTATCGATTTAATCTTTTTGATGAACGTAGAATCGGTGCGATTGTCAGCAGTGACTCTGGCGATATTGAACTGAGTGGTGAGCCAGATGGCATCATTGCAACTGGCTATCGTGAGCCAGAAATCCCTTTCTTTGCCTTTACGGAGTACAAACGTCAACTTGATCCCAACGGTGATCCGGTTGGGCAAACGCTAGCGGCCATGTTGGTTGCCCAAAGACTGAATGAAGAGCGGCAGCCAATCTACGGTGCCTATATTGTTGGAACCGACTGGCGCTTTATGATGCTAGAAGGGCAGTATTACGTCATTAGCCGTGATTATTCGGCACTATCTATCGTTAGGTCGCACGAAGATCGGCGCAATCTGATGATTCCGTCGCTTGAAAATCAGCCTTGTTCAAAATTTCATGGCATGGCTGAAACATTGAGTAAACGTGTAATACGGTTTACAAACTCTATCAGACTGAGCAGAAGAGCACCTTCTCGTATGATGATCCCAAAGAAAAAACGCCCCATCAAGGAACCGCTGGTCAGCCACCAGTCCTTTGATGGGGCACTTGTATTGTATGGGTGAGGAATTTCCACTGACGAATACTCATTGCCAGCGGATCGGCCGGTCGTCAATGCGGTGAGCGGCTGATCAGTCAACTGGATCCACTCTGATTCGCTGTTATTATAGCTGCTCGCTTGGACCTGCCTACTATCGAACGTACGATAGACGTGGAAGCCTACCATCTGACTCTCGTCCACCGTCTCCCACTGGATTTTGTCCTCGCCTGTCTTGCTGTCAATGGTAACGCTGCGTTGAGACATCATGACGCTCGTCGGTGCAAAGATGCTGATGCCCTCTGAGTCAGTGGCGTTGGCCGCGAAGGCTTGCAGGAGCGCTTCCTGGTTGGGCAGCAAGGTTGTGTCCAGCCCGGCAGTACAGTTGACGTCGAACGAAATGGCCTGATTCTGGTTAAGCGCAACACCGGCTGTGCCGAGCAGGTCATTCCACGTCATCAAATTCTCGACGGCTGAGTCAGGCATCTGGCTAGCCGTTGTACAGCCTTAGGTAAGCGCTACCAAAGACGACGCTCGCAGGGAGTGACGTTAGCTGAGCCCCATCCAGATTTGTGATGGTCACCGTAAAGCTGATGGTCCCTGTTTGGCGGGCCGGGCCAGGCGTATTGAGCGTTACATCCAGGGCCACATCGACTGTGATGGACTCAAAGCCAAAGTCAGCATCCTCATGAGTCGCTCCCACCGTGAGCAGCGGCACCACTCGAGGATGAGTCCCATTGTAGGGTTGTCCGCCGCTAGCACCCGTGTAGCAATCCACAGGGTGGTCGCAAGATGAGGTCTCCTCTTACTACCGCGTGTTACATCCACACGAACAATCGATCCTATTGGGATTGTCTGTTTTTTCTCATCACTTTTCTATGGGCCGCACAAGAAATTGGCCTTGCACCCCAGCAGACTTTGAGTAAGCTGGTAAATGGAGGATTCATTGAGCAGGTAGAGCCAAATCGTTATCGTCTTTTTGAAAGCGTTCGTCAATTCAGCTTGACAAAATTGATGGCTGATCCAAAATTCCAACGGGAAGCCGAGCGGCGCTTTTGTAGTTTTTTTGCGGCTTGGGCAGAGCAAAGTAGGCGCATTCAGGAGGGTGGTAGCGCGCCCCATCTTTTTACCACTTTCTTCCATGAACAGGCGAATCTATTACGAGCGTGTAAGCTATCACAAAAACTTGGGTATACGTCGGCGGAGCAGCGTCTCAAATGGCTCTTGGGGAATTTAGGATAAGGATAGAAGTTACGCACCTGAAACGCTTTTTCAGAAATGATCACTTTTGGAGAATGATAAGCTTATAAGAATGCACCCTTGACTCTCCTCTTGGAGCAGGTTGTATACTGTATCCGAAGGCTTTCAACAGAGAGCAGACAGCGTAGTCTGCAAGTAAGAATCAGATGCATATGCTCAAAATTGGAATGTTCGCTAGAATCAGCCAGGTGTCGGTGAAGACGCTCCACTATTATGAAAAGATGGGGCTGCTCGTGCCTGCTCAGGTGGACGATTTTACTGGCTATCGTTACTACTCAATTCACCAACTACCCCGTATCAACCGCATCCTAGCATTGAAAGACTTGGGGTTGTCACTTGACCAGATTGGCTCTATCTTGCGTGATGATCTTTCGGCCGGAGAGATACGCGGGATGCTCCGTTTGCGCCAGGTTGAGCTTGAGGAGCAGGTAGAGGAGATGAAGGGGCAACTGATGCGAGTAGCCGCCCGGCTGAACCAGATTGAAATGGAGGGTAAGATGTCAGAATATGATGTTGTAGTCAAGAGTGTCGATCCAATACTTGTGGCAGGTCGACGTATTCTTGTCACCGAGAACAAAGAGTACCCAGTTGGTCTTCCGGAAGCCTTTGAGGAAGCACACAATTACGTACAGGAACATGGTAAGCAGGCTGGACAGAGCATAGCTGTATGGTACACACCAATGGATGCAGAAGAGGAGGATGTCGAAGCGGCATTCCCTATCGAAACTTCAATCACCGGGACAGATCGCATCAAGGTTCATGAATTACCTAAGGAGGAAGTTGCCTCTGTTATCTTCAAGGGAAATATGAACAATTTTATGCAAGGTTATGACGCCATCCTACAGTGGATCGAAGCGAATGACTATACGGTTTCGGGTCCGTTTCGCGAGGTATATCATGATTTTAGTGACAGGAGCAATGTGGCCATAGAGATTCAGTTTCCGGTTGAAAAGGCATAAGCAAAAAACGCCTTTCCCGTACAGAAAGCGATAATTGGAACAGGCTTTTTGCGAATCAAGGGAGCGATCCAGAAGGGCATGATTGGTATATGTCATGCTCGAGGTAGCTATCGGGCATCCACGGTCGCAACGTGCATGGATGCCCGATCTACCCGATTACTTGTTGTGAGTATTCCCCGATATAGAAGAGTGCGACAACTGTTCGCTGATGCTCTGGCAAGGTATCAATGACGGTAAGAAGCTGATCATGATACTCCTGCTGAATGACTTCTTCTGCTAGATCAATATAATAGGACGGAACATGAAGCGCACCATCCAGCTCAGTCACTGGTGGCTCCCGTAAGTTCGCACTTTGGGTGGATTTTCCCAATTTGAAAAATTCATGAAAAAAGTGTGTAATGTTTAAGTCGTCGTGGGCATTAGTAAGCAGGAACAGTTATTTTCTGCTCGGCTGAGATGAATATGCTCATTCTGTAGGAATACTCACCTCAACAGCCGCTATAGAAACGAGAGACGATTATGAACGCCACTCAAGCTGAATATCTATTTGCCGCTCCGTTTGACAACGACCGCCAGACACATTCCGCTCCGTTTGACAACGACCGCCAGACACATTCCGCTCCGTTTGACAACGACCGCCAGACACATTCCGCTCCGTTTGACAACGACCGCCAGACACATTCCGCTCCGTTTGACAACGACCGCATAGTAAACACCTTTGAAACGTGGATTGCCCGAGAACGCGCAAATTTGGTGGGCTTTTGCCGTCATTTGACTGGGTCCTCTCAGGCGGCGGAGGACCTTGCTCAAGAAACGTTGCTCACTGCTTGGCAACGACGGGATGCCATTACCGACCCCAGCGGCCTCTCTAGCTGGCTTAAGGCCATCGCCCGCAATATCTGCCGCCACTGGCATCGCAATCAGGCCCGACAGAATAAGCACCTGCTTGACCCAAATCAACATTCTGGGGATGAGGTTCATACAGGTGTGGATCTGGCAGATGATTGTGATCTGGATCGGGAACTTGAGCGGAGTGAGCTAATTACTCTGTTGGACCGGGCCATGGGTCTGCTGCCGCCAGAGACACGTGGCCTACTGGTTCAGCACTATATTGAGGAGCTACCTCAAGCCGAGCTAGCCGCCCAAGCCGGGATGACAACCAATGCCATGACTGTGCGCTTACACCGGGGCAAGCTTAAGCTGCGTGAGGCGCTGACCACCGACTTTCGAGACGATGCTGTTGCCTTTGGCCTTGCTAGCGCTCGTGACGTTGAATGGGTGGAGACACGCATTTGGTGCTTTGAATGTGGTCAGCAGCGACTGCAAGCCCGATTCAATCGTGGTGAGGATCATCTCTGTTTGCGCTGCCCAGGCTGCTGCAATACGGCTGATGACAACGATACCCTCACCGACTCTAGCATTGAAAGGTTAGGAAATTTTAAGGCGTTCAAACCTGCATTTTCATATATTCAGAAAGTTGTCCATACCATCTACTTTGAGCAGCAAAAGGTCGGTTATTCTTCGTGTCCCCAGTGCGAAGCGGCCATTCCCATCCGCACCGGCTCACCAGCAGGTATGCCTGGGTACAATAACGGCGTCTATGCCATCTGCGATCAATGTCATAACGGCGGTTCCATGGATTCATGGCATTCGTTAGCCCTATCATTGCCCCAAGTAAGTCAATTCTGGCGTGAGAATCCACGGATAGCCCGCTTACCTGCTCAACGAGTGGATATTGCAAACAGCCCTGCTGTATTAACTGGTTTTAGAAGTATGACCAGTCAGGCCAAGATTGAAGTTGCGTTTTCTCAAAATACGTTTGAAGTCATTTATATGGACTAGGGCAAAGAGGGGCAATCATGACAAACAACACGTTAACTGATTCTGTGCAGGATGCTAAACAGGATGCCGAACGGATTGCCAGGTTAAAGCAATCTCTAACCCATCCCGACCTCTCTATACGCTTCAACGCAGCCCTGGATCTGGCCAAAGTGGGCGACGAAGACGCGATTCCTGTACTTATTGAAGGGTTTGAGGCCGACAGCTTTGTGACCCGCCTGTTTCATGCTGGCAAAGCATTGATCACGATGGGGGAGGCGGCTGTTCCGGCTTTAGACCATGCTCTCTCTTCAGACAAGGGGACAGTACGCGTCGGTGCCGCTTATGTACTCTGGCAAATCAATCCAGCACGCGCGGAAGAACTTCTTCCAGTGGCTGTTGACATATTCAGGGGATGGGATCCCACTCTGAGCCTGGATGAGCAAATGCGTACGCCCTTAGCTGATGCGACACTCTTTCTTGGCGAAATGGGGTCCGCAGCTCGCCAGGTGCTTCCCCAAATCGTAGAGATGTTGCGCACGCCTGTTCGTCGAGATGACCCACTGGCCTGGTCTGAAGACGTCCGCACAATTCTCGCACTTCTGATGACGCAAATTGCCGAGCCGCCCCATGAGGCGGTCGCTCCCTTGGCAGAAGCGCTGAACGCTCAGGATGATTCGCTACGTTGGGGCGCGGCCCGTGCGCTGGGTGAATTGGGGCAGGCCGCGTCCGCAGCTATACCTGCATTGACATCCCTATTGGTAAACGAAGAGGAAGTTGAGTCGATCCGTATAGAAGCCGCTTATTCGTTGGCTACCATGGGCGACCCATATCAAGAGACGCTACCCGCCTTGCTCCAAGCATTTAAGAGTCAGGATTGGTGGGTGCGGAGCTTTGTTGTGCGCATTCTTGGTGAGATGGGCTCGCCGGAAGTCGAAATAAGCGAGACTGACGACATGGGCTGGCTCGACCGCTCCTTTTTTGCTCCACGCCTTGTGCCAGGTATCGACCAACCAGAGAAACATATTGTACCCATCATATGCCAGGCGCTAGAGGATGATGACTACAACGTGCGCCGCAACGCAGCCTTTGCGCTCTCCCTTGTGAGCGAATCTGCTGAGGAGGCAATTCCCGCACTCATTCGGGCCATGGGTAGCCCAGACATTGGTCCTGTCGCTGCAGAAGCCGTCGCCAAGATTGGCCAAGCAGCCCTACCATCACTTCTCGGCGTCCTTCGAAAACCAGACCTTCTCCAAGAGCAAAACGAACAATTACGCAGCCATATTGCCTATGCTCTCCAATTGATTGAAACGCCGGCTGCTCAAGACGCACTGGACCAGGCGATGACGCAAGGTATCGAACCCCTGAAGCCCGCACCTTACCACTTTTATCTCCGGTGTCCTGTTGAATTCGGTGATGCAAAAAAAGCTGCCTTTGAATCACTCTACCAGGAGACCGTTGGTCGCGGAATGGGTAAAGATGTGATCTATAATTTACCCTATCCCAAGCATGAGTTTTTGCGCTATCTTGTCGAATTTAAGGGGCTCTTCATGCACGGAACGGATCTGCCCGCTCTGGAAGAGTTGCGCCCGTTACGCGATTCAACAGATAGTGGAGAATCAGGCAACGTCAGCGGTGTCTATGCAGACAAGGGCTACATGCGCCCCATCTACTTTGCTGTGATTCACCGAGGGCGGTGTTTTGGATTGCATAACGGCTTCTTAGATCTGCGAGAAGACGGCACAATCGCCGATGTTGAGGATCAGGGTCTCGACCGCCGATACTACAAGCTCACTGTTGGTATTACGGGCTTGTGTCGGGATCCCTGGCGCAATGGTACAGTCTATGCGCTGCCCCCCGACACATTTGAGTATTGGGAAGAGTGGACTAGCCGCACGCCAGTTCGTCCCGTTCTACGTTTAGCCGTCACCCCAGATGATCTGCCGTTGAAAGCAGATCTGTGGGGAACCGAATACCGTATGTTCGCCCACGGCACCTGGGTAAATCCGTACAAAGATTCCTTTCCCTTCCTCAAGGATGTTCGGTCCACACCGTTCCATCCGGTTGGACGGCCACCTTGGCTGATTCGGTCATAGGTTTACCCTATAACATATCAACATACTCCAGCCATAAGAAACAAATTAAATTAGCAATCAGGAGATGAATCATGTCCATCCCATTCGCCCACTATTGGGTGCTACTCTCTACGCGCCTTCAATCCCAACGATACCGAGTCCTTACCCTTGCTATACTCTTGTTAAGCACAGTCGGTATCCAGCTTCTTATCCCTCAGGTGATGCGTTCGTTTATAGACAGCATCCAAGCAGGTGCCTCCATGCAGGTCCTGATTCAGATTGCTTTACTATTCCTCAGCGTCGCCATTCTAAAATACGCTCTAACGCTGGGAGCAAATTATGCCAGTCAACTCGTAGGCTGGACGGCCACCAACGCGCTGCGATCTGACTTGGTCCGCCACTGCCTGCATCTCGATATGAGCTTTCATAATACTCACACACCTGGTGAGCTAATCGAACGCATCGATGGCGACGTGAGTGGCCTGACCAACTTCTTCTCTGAATTGGTCATCCGTGCGTTGGGTAGCTGCCTCTTGTTGTTCGGCGTGTTGGTTGCACTTTATTTGGAAAATTGGCGGGTTGGGGCTGCATTTACGCTCTTTTCAATGTTGGCCATAGCCATAATTTACAGCATGCGCAATATCGCCACGTCCCCTATGCAGGCAGAACGGCAAGCCAGCGCTGAGCTATTCGGCTTTATTGAAGAACGATTGAGCGGCACCGAAGACATCCGTGCCAACGGTGGCACAGCCTATACCATGCACCGCCTCTTCGAGCGGATGCGTACCTTCTGGCATCATGCCATGACGGCCTACATTCGTATTGCCACCTTGCGTACCACCATCCTGGCTCTCTTCTCGCTGGGAACACTTCTGGCACTGATTTTGGGTGCCTATCTCTTTTGGGCGGGTACCATCACCATCGGTACGGTCTATCTCTTTTATGCCTATATGAGCATGATCAGAGAGCCAGTAGAGGGTTTAGCGCTGGAGACCCAAAATCTGCAACAGGCTAGTGCCAGCATCCTGCGCATTAGCGAGTTGACCCATACTGAGAGCCTCTTGTCTGAACCTAAGGATGGAACCATGCTACCAGCGCATGGTGCGCTTGGGGTTGCCTTCCAGCAGGTCTCATTCACCTACCCAAAGAGGACAAACGGCTCAAAACCAGATGAAGCAAAACAGCCGCTGGATACTGAAAAATTGCTTCCCGTGTCATTCAAACCATCCCACCACTTAAATGGAACAACCAATGGACGTGGCCCCGAAAATGAGCAAGCTCTGGATGAATGGGTATTGCGGAATCTCTCCTTTGAGTTGGCTCCTGGCTCTATTTTGGGGCTGCTTGGCCGCACGGGCAGCGGCAAGACTACCATTGGACGGCTGCTCTTGCGTCTCTACGATCCAACGAAAGGCGCTATTCACATCAATGGCCACGACGCACGCAACCTACCCTTTGCTGAGTTGCGACGCACCATCGGCATTGTAACCCAAGATGTCCAACTCTTTAACGCCACCGTGCGAGACAATTTAACCTTCTTTGATTCCGCCATCGAAGATGCGTACATTCAAACAGTGATTGAAGAATTAGGATTAACCGACTGGTATAGCCGCCTTCCCGATGGCTTGGATACAGTTCTCGATTCAGCAGGCGCTGGGCTATCAGCAGGTGAAGCGCAGCTCGTGGCCTTAACGCGAGTATTTCTGCGTGACCCTGGCTTGGTCATTTTAGACGAAGCCTCCTCCCGTTTGGATCCAGCTACTGAGCAGCTGATCGAAAACGCACTGACCCGTCTGTTGGTGGGTCGCACAGGGATTATCATCGCCCATCGTCTGTCAACCGTCCAACGGGCAGACCAGATCATGATTCTGGAGCATGGCGAAATGGTTGAGTTTGGCAACCGACAACAATTGGCAGATGAGCCGGCATCGCGCTTTGCCGAGTTGTTGCGGGTGGAATTGGTGGCGGCATAGAGAATCTCCAGGGACGCGCGCTGTTTCAGCCCAGATACTATTGTCCTGAGCATTCACCGTGCATTGCAGACGAAACGGATTAACTTAACGCCATTGACCATGTACCGACCCACCGACTACCGACTCACCGACTTACGAAAGGACCTACCTCATGACAACCCACCAATATCTTTGGCAACTGCTCCGCTTCCGTGGCGGTCTCTTCTGGCTCGGCGTACTCTGCTATATCTTGCTCTACTGTGGTTTTATTGTCCCAGCATGGATTGCCCGAGAAGTCTTCAATACGCTCACCGGGGAAGCCCAAGTTTGGCTTAGCTTTTCAGCATTGATGTGGCTGTTGCTTGCGATCATTGTTGTTCAGATCATCACATTCCATAGCATTATGATACTGGAGACGAGCTTTGCCCACACCATCTACGCGCTCCTGCGTAGCAACCTTATGGAGCACGTTTTGAAACAGCCAGGAGCGCGGGCATTGCCCCATTCACCTGGTGAAGCAGTAAGCCGCTTTCGAGATGACGTGCAGACAACCCAGTGGGTCTGGAGCATGGCCTATAACCTGATTGCCAATGGCTGGTTTGCCATCATCGCCCTCATCATGATGCTGTCGATTCATCCATTCCTCACTCTGGTTCTATTTCTCCCGCTCACGGTGGTTATCTGGATCGTACAACGCTTCGAGTCTAAGATTGAGGAAGTGCGCAAGGAACGACAGCAGTCGGTTGGTGAGCTAACAGGTACATTAGGCGAGATCTTTGGTACCGTCCAAGCAATTAAGGTTGCAGGTGCAGAGCAGAGTGTCTTGGCCCACTTTGACAAGATGAACCACATTCGTAGCCGGACGGCCATGAAGGATTATCTATTCAACCGTCTGCTCGATCTCTTCTTTGGCAACATCAGTGATCTAGGGGCGGCGGTGCTGCTCTTATTGGCAGCCCAATCCATGCGGACTGGGGCTTTTACCATCGGCGACTTTGTGCTCTTTGTCTCCTTCCTGCCTTGGATTACCGGAACTACGGGGACATTGGGGATGTTCATGGCGGCCTACAAACAGGTAGGCGTCTCGCTCCAACGGCTGCGTGCATTGCTTCAGGGCGCACCTGATAGCACGCTGGTGCGTCATCGTCCAGTTTATCTACGAGAGCAATTGCCTGATCTGCCAGTACTGGAACCTAGCGGCCAACCGTTGCAAACCGTATCAGCTACAGGTTTAACCTATCACTATCCAGGGTCTGCTCAGGGTATTGCCAATGTCGATCTGCACTTGCAACAAGGCTCTCTAACTGTAATCACTGGGCGTGTAGGGTCGGGTAAGACAACACTCGTGCGAACGTTACTTGGGCTACTCCCTAAGGATGGAGGCGAGATCCGCTGGAATGGAGAAGTGGTAGACGATCCAGCAACCTTCTTTGTGCCACCCTATAGCGCATATACGCCACAGACGCCGCGTCTCTTTTCCGAATCCTTGCGTGACAATATCATGATGGGGCTTTCTGATGGAGAGGCCCCGAGTACATTCGGAGATGGGATACAAGGAAATGGCGAGACAGGGTCTGGGTTGCAACGAGCGATAAATAGGGCAGTGTTGGATTCTGATATTTCGGCTATGTCGGATGGGTTAGCAACAATGATTGGACCCCGGGGCGTTCGTCTGTCGGGTGGTCAGGTACAGCGGACCGCAGGAGCGCGCATGTTTGTCCGTCAACCAGAACTGCTGGTCTTTGATGATCTCTCAAGTGCCTTGGACGTGGATACAGAGAAGCTGCTCTGGAAGCAGCTCTTTTCAGAACAGAAGAAACCGACTTGCCTAGTGGTCTCCCACCGACAAGCGGTATTGCAGCAGGCGGATCACATACTTGTTCTAAAAGATGGTCAAATCGAGGATGAAGGTACGTTGGTAGAATTACTAGAGTGCAGTGATGAAATGCGGAGCCTTTGGTACGGCGAAGATGGGGCTGAAGTGGCCCAGATACAACTTCAAGACAGAGTGAAAGAATCCAAGATCCTACCTCGTTTATAGAATGTCTTGTATGCCAATCAAGCCATTCCTCACAACAATCAATGGAGGGTAGCGCGTAGCGGAAGCATCCCTGATGTGGACGAACGTTTTACTCCTCTATTGAAAACGAATTGGAGTAAATATGTTTAGAAGTCTAGCTATTCCTCGCCCGCTGAAGTACCTCGTACCAAGCATCTTTCCATCAACCAATCTTTATCGAAGCCTCATACTTGTCTTTCTCGGATTGCTATTTGGCTGTATGCACTCTGGGCCAGCACCACTTTTGGCCCAGGGTGGCAACCAAGACATCTACCTACCCATTATGGTGCGCCCACCGACTGTATCCAACTTTATCTTTCGGGCCAGCAACGATTGTGGAACCGACAACTTTAGCGCTTTTGAAACTTCACCCGTGACCTATGCGCACGGGATTAAACAGCTAACGACGGCTGTGCAGGTCACCAACGGGATCGATTATACGTATCGGATTGAGTGGCTTGTAGGCGGGGTTGTTCAGCCCAATCTGGGCGAAAGCGGTACCGTTGCTGAATCTCCCGAAATATTCACCAGTAGCGTTATCTTTAGCTCAGGAAGTAACTGCGATAGCTCCCTGCCACGAGGCCAGCTTACAACGCGTCTCTACCTTAATGACAGGGTTATTCAAGAAGGTGCTGTTACGATCCAGTAAGTGCATGCCGAGTTAGCAGCAACCCCACTAGCCCCACTGTTCCCAACAGCGCTAATGACTGCAACATACTTGATAATGTCGCCCAGTCGGCTGCCGCACCAACCGTAGTCGTTGATAGAATCAGCAGCGTTCCAGAAAAGGCCAGTCTTCCAAATAAACTTTGCAGTGAGAAGTAGGTGGCTCGCTGTGCCTGAGGGACCAGTGGGGCAATTGCAGCACGCAGCGGGGCGTTGGCCATGGCAAAGGGGATAGTCCTCAGCAGGACCAGCAGGACCACCAGTACGTTTAGCCCTAGCCCCATGGCAGCGATGGACCCCGTTTGGATGGCAACGCTTAGCAGCAGAACACCGCCCAAACCCAGCTTATCTCTCAGCCAGATACTTCGGCTTGCGGCCCATGCCCCAATCAGCGTCGATAGACCCATGATAATGCCTGAAATAAAAGGTGTCCTTCCAGCAAAGAATCCACCACGTTCTCCTAATAGTTCGATATAGGGTTGGTAGAACTCATAGGGAACGTGATCGAGGATGGTCATGAGGATGACGTAGGCCATCAACCAAGCCAGCACGGGATGGCGGGTATATCCTAGGCACAGCCGCAGTTGAGTCAGCGGGCCTAAGGGCTGGGGCGTACGAGAAGGCTCATTTGTCTTTTCCCGGAGAGCATGACTCTCGTCAGCATGCTCTTGATCAGAATCCTGCTGGGCAGGTTCCCTAAATTGCAGTACAATGGCAAAGGCTCCGGCCATGGTCAGCAAGGAGAGAAGGTAGCCCAAACGCAGCGAGACCAGCCCGGCTAGGCCGCCGAGAAAGATGGCCGCGGCCCGAGCAACCAAGCTATTTCGGCCAGCAATCGCTTCGCGCTCACCATATTCATCCGTTCGCCCCAACCTAGCCAGGGAATCAAAGTGAAACGAAGTATCGGTGCCAGACTGGAAAGCAAATCCAATGGCCAGCAAAACTTGAGCTATGGCGAAGATGCCGAAAGTAGTGCCAGAGAAGAAGAAGAGGTAAGAGAGACCCATGGCCAAAGTTGAAATGAGCAGCGTTGGTCGCCGCCCCATTACATCCGAAAAGTAGCCCGAGGGAACCTCGATGATAACGACAGATGCATAGTAGATAGCCTCAAGTAAGAGAACTTGGTCCAGCGACAGATGTTGGCTGAAGTAGAGAAAGAAGATGGGCGTCCAGGCAGTAGCCCCAAAGAGGGCGACATACCAAGGGTAAAGGTTGATATTTCGATTCATGGTGTGGTTTTCAAAGACACCGTTTTACATAGTCTCCATCTTTGTAATTTTCTAATCTTTGTTTATTTACACGGCAGACCGCAACAGGAATGACATCGACGGAGTCGACGTTGGATCAGGTGACCAAACGACTGAGGACGACTAAGTTTGGATGAGCTGCGGAACGATGAGATCATCCACTAAATGGGGAAGGTGATAGACCGTGACGTTGGGTAACAGTTGAGTGGGTGGTTCCTCAGCTAGCGTGAAGAGGACACAGCGCCTCCCTGCAGTGACGAGATCCAAAATGGTGGCCAGCAGATCATCATGGGCAATGGCTGTCACGATAACGAGGGTGGCTCCCCACGGTGCTCGCGTGGCCTCCTGAAGAACCATCTCTTCGATGGGTTGGGTGGCGAAGGGGGTCACCGCGGCCAGAAGTTCTAAAATACGTACAAGCTGGGCAGGGCTTCGTCCAGGCAGCAGACGCAGAGACTGATCGCTACTCGGTAATGCACCATTGGCAATTAGACCTACTGGCAGCCTTTCTTCTACAGCCAAAGCAGCTAGGCTACCCGCAACGCTAATCACCCGCTCCTGCAGCTCGGGGATATGGCCATGCCAATGGCGTTCCAACGTAGCGACGTTTAAGAAGAGAAGAAGCTGCTGCTCTTCACTCGGCTCGTACTGGCGGCTTAGTAGCTCCTGATGGCGAGCGCTGGCCTTCCAGTGAACCCGGCGCAGCGAATCTGCTGGCTGCCATTCTCGAATCCCTACTGTACGTAATGGATCTTCATAGAGTCGACCTCTTGAGCGGCTCTCACCAAATGGATTCCGAGTGGGTAATCTTAGCTCAGCCACGGAGTAGATAGTTGGGTAGACGATGAGCTGATCTTGGTGAGAGAGGACACCGCGACGTCCGAAAAATCCAAAGCCATCTCCTGAATGAAGATGGGCAGGCCCATAGCGATAAAAGCCCCGCTCAGTGCAGTCGATGTGAAAACGGCGTATCAAGCGCTGAAAGGGTCCGGGCATCCAAAAGGTACGCAACTCGGCTCGGTTTGTCCCTGGATCCGTCACTAAATCTTTGTCAGTAATGGATAATCCTGCCGGAAATTGATCGACGATGTTGAGCCAGGTCAGCGGCAGCCACTTTCCGTTGCGTACCTCTAGACGCAATTCTACCTTCTCCCCTCGAAAGGCTCGTATTTCTGAGAAGCGACGCCGATAACTCAGCCCTCGAAAGCTTAAGGCGCTCCAACTCCACGAAATCGCAATCATGGCTAGAATGATGGCAGCAGCAGCGGTTAGGAAACGGTTGTTCAAAGCCATTGCGGCTAGGGTAAGCAGGATGGCCAGCCAGAGCCAAGAATCTGAAAACTGGGTGTCTTTGGTAGTGTCAATGGTCCGCCGTGACTGCGAACCGAGCAATCCAAACATGCGCGCTTCTCCATTTTCCCGCTCATCTTTCCTGCTTGCCTTTCCTGCCCGTCTTTCCTGCCCGTCTTTCCTGCTTGTCTTTCCTGCCAATTATTCTCAAGCTCCGCAGAAAATAACCCTTTTCTCCCTAATCGCATGTTACGTTATCACGACCGCACTATCCCCAATCTCATTCCATATCATTCCATAACAGGCACGGGGACGCTCTCGGCTATTTCTGCAACGATCTGTTGGGGTGTGCGACCCCGTAAGCGAGTTTGAGGGCTGATATGAATACGATGGGTGAGTAGAGATGGCACTAGATATTGGACATCGCTGGGGATCACGAAATCGCGCCCCCGTAGGGCAGCCAAAGCCTGAGAGGCTCGGTACAGGGCTAGCGAGCCCCGGGGCGATACGCCCAATTCAGCTGATTCATGCTCGCGGGTGTTGCGCACAATCTGCAGCATATAATGACGGACATCGTCACTGACGTGGATATCGCGAACTTGAGCTTGAAGCAGGAGAACCTGTTCTGCTGTAGCAACAGGCTGCAAGGCTACCAGTGGATCCTGGCGGGCATAGCGCAACAAGATTTCCTCCTCTTCATCCAGGGAGGGATACCCTAGGTGGATCTGTAGCAGAAAGCGGTCGATCTGGGCCTCCGGTAGTGGAAAAGTACCCTCTAGCTCAATCGGATTTTGAGTGGCAATGGTCATGAATGGGCGGGGAAGGGGGCTGGTTTCCCCATCGATAGTGACTTGGCTCTCTTGCATAGCCTCTAATAGGCTGGATTGGGTGCGGGGTGTGGCTCGGTTGATCTCATCGGCCAAGAGAACCTGATGAAAGACAGGGCCTGGACGAAACTCAAAGGATTGAAGCTTCTGATTGTAGTAGTTAATGCCTGTTACGTCACTAGGCAGTAGATCCGGCGTAAATTGGATGCGCGAAAAGGAGCAATCAATACTGCGAGCCAGTGCTTTGGCTAGTGTTGTTTTTCCAATGCCAGGCACATCTTCCAACAGTACATGTCCCTCACAGAGTAAAGCAACAAGCATGAGATCGATGACATTTTCCTTGCCGATGATGACTTGAGAGACATTCTGCCGAATGGTTTGGGCGAATTCAGTAAAGTTCATGGATATAGCATAGCACGGGTCGGCTTTCTGGATAAATTTGTAAACAGTTCCATCGGACAACAACAATGTACAATAGATGAATTTTGACACGGTTATCGCTGCGTTCTATAATCATTAAGTTGATGTCCATTCAATACATACAATATCAGTGGGCCCTAATAGTACATACCTCAATATTACGAGAGATTCTTCTCTCCCTTTTTGTCTCGCGGCTGTATATTTAGCTCTGGAATAGATTAAGAAGAATCCACCCGGCTGAAAAAGATGTCGAATTTTCTCATTCTATGCCCAACAGCAATATAGCCAAACAGAATGATATTGGGGTCCATTGAGCATAGTGCCATGTACAGCACTATCCCTTTCAATCATGCTGTGCTTATAGTATATTAATTGCGCAGCAGAATAGAGTCGATTAAAGTCATATGCGAAATACTACTATCTCTCTCATTATAATTATCTTGATTTCGATTGCTTCCATCTATATTGTTGCACCCATTGATCATCCTGCTTGGCTAGAGAATATGGTTAGCTGGGGAGGTGGCGACGCCAGGGATCTGCGGGATATGAAGCTAGGATTGGATCTACAGGGCGGCACACAGGTGCTTCTAGAATCTGATCTGCCTGAGGGTGCTGAGCTAGACGATGGGGCCATGTCTACGGCCAAGACCATCGTTGAGAACCGAGTAAACGGTTTGGGCGTCTCAGAAGCGATTGTGCAGCAGCAGGGGGAAACCCGCATCATTGTGGAATTGCCAGGTGTAGATAACCCAGATCAGGCCGTGCAGACCATTCGGGCGACTGGCCAATTAGAATTTGTCGATACCCAGGGTGTTCCCTTTCGCTCCAATATGGTGATTAATACCACCAATCGACCAACAGCCGCTGATGAGTTGCAACAGGCTCAGCTTACGGGTACGGCCCTGGATTTGAACCTGGAACCGTTGCCTGGGCAAATCTTTGAAACGGTAATGACGGGCGATATTTTGGCCAATGCTGTGGCGCAACCGAACGAAATTGGCCAATATCTGATCAATTTCGTGCTAACGAGCGAAGGCAGCGACCAATTTTATAATTACACGAGTAGCAATATCGGTCGCCCATTGCCTATTGTGCTAGACGGTAGAGTGCTCTCTGCCCCGACCATTCAAGCCGCCATTCAGGACAACGGCGTCATTACAGGTGATTTCACCCAGGCAGAGGCGGAATCGCTGGCCGTTCAGATGCGGTATGGTGCCTTGCCTGTTCCGCTCAAAGTCGTTGATGTTCGCACGATTGGGGCGAGCCTGGGGCAAGAGTCGGTAAGCCGCAGCCTAAGTGCCGGAGTCATCGGTTTTATAGGCGTCTTGGTCTTTATGTTGCTCATATATCGTCTGCCTGGTGCATTATCTACCGTGGCATTGGCGCTTTATGTGGTCTTCAACCTCGCTATCTTTAAGCTCATACCGGTCACCTTAACTTTGGCTGGGATTGCTGGGTTCGTTCTATCCATTGGGATGGCCGTGGATGCAAACATCTTGATCTTTGAACGGATGAAAGAGGAGCTACGGGTTGGGCGCTCACTTCGGATTGCTGTAGAAGCAGGTTTTAGCCGCGCTTGGCCAGCCATTCGGGATGGCAACCTTTCAACGCTCATCAGCTGTATGGTGCTCTATATCTTTGGCAATAACTTTGGTGCCAGCATTGTAAAGGGCTTTGCCATCACCCTCTTTTTGGGCGTGGTTCTTTCCATGATTACTGCTGTACTGGTCACCCGAACATTTATGCGGGTGCTTTTGTCTAACCAGAGTCGTAACCTGGCAGATTCACGTGGGTTGATTGGCTATTAACTAAGCGTAGTCCGCCAGAAAAGCTTTGTCCCGACTTTTGTCCAGTGTATCTGGGAAATTTCGAAAAGAGAGGACAAGATTATCCTGGCTATCTATAGAGAGGAATTTTATGTATAACCTTGTCGAACGCAGACCGCTCTGGTTTATTATTTCGTTGCTATTCATTGTACCAGGCATCCTATTTTGCATCTGGTTTTCCGCTACTCAGGGAACGATTTTGCCTTTGAGTATCGATTACACGGGTGGAACCCTTTGGGAAATGCGCTTTGAAAATCCGGTCACGCCGGGTGAGATGCGCCAGGCATTTGAAGAGGCAGGCTATTCAGGGGCCGTTGCCTTCCCCGTCGAAGACGATCGGACCATTCAGGTCAAATCTAAGGAGATCGATATCGATGCAAAGGAAGTAGTCAAAGCTGCCATCGAAGAGAGATTTGGCGCATTTGAAGAGCGCTCATACCGAAGCATTGGGCCGACTATTGGTGCCGAAGTTAGTCGGGCAGCCTTGATTGCTGTCATCGTTTCATCTCTATTGATTATGGTGTATATCGCCTTTGCTTTCCGTGCCGTTGAAAATCCATTCCGGTACGGGGTCTGTGCCGTAGCGGCCCTTGTCCATGACGTTTTGGTTATGGTGGGCTTTATTGCGCTTATGTATTTCGTGGCCGGATGGGAGGTTGATGCCCTCTTCCTGACTGCGGCTTTGACCGTTATTGGATTTAGCGTGAATGACACGATTGTTGTCTTTGATCGGATTCGCGAAAACGTTAAGCGTTACCGTGCCGAAAGCTTTGCGACCGTAGCCAATCGTAGCCTAATCGAAACAGCCCAGCGATCATTGGGAACGGTTGTAACTGTTCTCTTTGTCATGGTCAGCATTCTGGTCCTTGGCGGGGCAAGCATTCAGCGTTTTATGGCCGTTTTGGTGATAGGCGTTATATCAGGGACGTACAGTTCTCTATTTAACGCAACGCCTTTGCTTGTGGCATGGGAGGAACGCTCGCTGTTACCTAGAAAAAAACGGGCTAGCGCACTTCGGGAGCAGACCGCTTCAGCGTAAATATATGTTGATAGGGGATGGCGGGTAGTGACTATCCACCGTCCTCAAAACTGTTGTAGTTCTTTTGCACATTCAGTATTAGTCAATCGCAATGTCATGCTATTGGTCACAGTGACGCTTTGCGACCGTGACCGACCTTCTTGCGACGGAACCGAAGAATCTTTCGTTGACATTGTGATCTGGTTATAACATCTAACCTCGGGTGAAAACTGTACAGCATACTATATCTTCGTCGTATCCTTCTTTGCACTCCGTTGGCGCTGCACCTTTTGAAACAGTCTAGAGAATACTGTCCAGAAGACACGGTCGTATAACGATGGTTGTGTAAAATGCGCAATAGAGGGCGTCTCCACTTAGAAGCTCTGCAATTTTACACAGAATTCGTTATGCCATCGGAAAATACCGTATAGAAAGCGACTGCGCTTCATGGTCGTTTGATTGAGCAATCATTGATAAGTTGAATTGAAATTGTAATCCTTTTGATTTCAATTTTAGGTATACTCTCTTATACGCTTTTCAATGATGTTCAGTAGAGTTGTTCCGCACTAACGATAGAGGTAGGTGACAGTCACTTCATAGCCAGTTTTTTCGGCTAACGAAGAAACTCAAGTGACTGTCACCTCAAAGAACCTCATTCAGGAACAACTTTAGTCATCAATGTATGGGTCGGCTATTTCCTTAAGGAACAAAAACTAGAGTATTTATGGCAGTAACAGCAACGTTGGCAGCTAGCCAACCTACATGTAAGCATATTCTTGTCGTTGATGATGATGCATCAATCCGCGTCCTTCTACGCACTTTTTTTGAGAAGATTGGCTATTTGGTTACGGTTACATCAAGCGGCCTTGAAGCATTACGCTGCTTTCAAGAGAGCAAAGAGGATCGAGCAATAGATATTGTTCTGCTCGATATGACCATGCCGGATATGAATGGGATTCAGGTTTGCCAGAATCTGCGCAAGGAATCTGATGTCCCTGTGCTCATTCTAAGTGGTGTAGATGAAGATGAAGAGCTGCTGGCCAAAGCAGGCGTGGAGAAAGGCGACTTTATCCAAAAGCCCTTCAGCGTTCGCGAAGTAGAGGCCAGGGTTAAAGGTGTGCTTCAGCAAACTTATTAAGGAAGACATCCTCAGTCTTCATGGGGCAAGCTTTCTTTTTTGGCCGTCTATGGTCTTCGAGTGAATTTATATGCCAAACTGGCGAGAGCATTGGAGCCCTTAGAGCCTCAATCAATTGCCGTGCGGATTGTCTGGGCTACAAAAGTATTGTACATTTCCCGTAGCTCTTTGAAGATAGGACCAGGCTCACTGGAACCAATAGGCTGTCCAGCTATGCTAACCACCGGCATCAACCCGCGAGAAGAGCTGCTGATTGCCGCTTCTTCTACACTGCTAACTTCATGAATTGAGATAGGTGTCAAAGAGAGGGAAACGCTCATTTTGGTCATCTGTTCCAGCAGGATCCGGCGGGTGATCCCCTCCAAAATCCCCTCATTTGCAGTATGTATCTGTCCATCTCGCACGGCATAGAAGTTGGAGCTAGTGCCTTCCAAAATTGCCCCATCTTCTTCCACTAGCAAACGTTCGTAAGCCTCTGGTGTGCCTATCGGATAGACTTTGCGAGTCTGAGTGAAGCCCGCATCTTTGACTAGTGGATTCTCTCTGCTTAATCCTTCGGCAAAGGCGACCGAAACGCCCTCATCGTAAAGGTGCTGCGGTGGCGGCGTAAATGGCGAGAGGCCAATCAGTACACTACTCTCTGTGCCAAGCGGTTTCGCAGGAGCCGCCAACACATCAAAACGTACCCGCATCTCATCTCCTGGATAAGCAGAACAGACCGTGTGCAATCCATCTCTTAACGCCAATTCATCCCACTCAAAATCCCATCCTAACAACTTCATCGATTTACGTGTGCGAGCCAAATGCCACTCTAAATAGAGGAATTTGTTGTGGTCAAAGGTACGCAGGGACGAATAAACCCCTAGAGATAAACCGTCATAGAGATTGTCAAAGCTTGTGGCTTCCCCAGGCAGCGGCAAAGCGACTGGCCCTGAATCTTCTAGCGCGAAAAGCTGCAAATGGTTCATATCGCTCCTTTGCTCTTGCAGGCGTCGTTGTCTAATGAAAATTAGAGCAGAACAACGCCATTTATTCGAGAGAAATTTTGGGAAAGCGGTTTTGGTCAAACTCAGCTAACCGACTGGAGCCAAGGGCCGTTACGTCCCAATGAATCTGCTCAGCGATCTCCAAAAAAGGCGCAAGTTGAATTCCTTGGCAGGTGGGCGGTAGCCCCCGCAATTTGGGTAACCCCCGTCGAAACGTCTTAATGGCTCCATCCCAATTCCCTCGTTCTATCTGGTAAAAAGCAACCCCGATCTGGAGGATGCCTTGATAGAGATCGCGTACAGGGCGGGCTTCACGCCGCCATGCATTCTCAAAATGCTCATGCTGCTCAAAAAACTCGCGCCGATTGAAGGAATGTAGCCCCATCATGGCATCGGCTGGTAAAGGCTGTTCCCACCCGTCTGGATAGATTGTTGGGGGGTGAATGGCTTGATAAACCAAGGTGGCAAGCTGAGGTTCTAGACGCTCTCTTGTTTCAACGATATCGACCTTCAATTCCCTGGCTTCTTCTAGGAAGTGACTATTCTTTTCGGTCACGGCCACCAAGGGGATGTAGCGAGTGTGTGGGCGCAGCTTGGCGCGTCGCACCTGGTCCTGCCAGCCAGGCGTCCGATCCATATCCAAAAGCGCCAGGTAAGGAAAACGGGAATCGATCTCATGGATCCACTCTTCGGCGGACGCAGCATCAATCACGAAGCCGCCTGCTTCATCAGTAGATTGCCTCAACTCTTGGTTCAGCGTTTCACCCAAGGACGTCGCCACAATAGATGGTAGTGGAAATTTCATGATTTTGTTGTTGCATCTGGTATACTACTTAATCTGGCATTCACGGACAAAATGATAATCACTAAGCGAATGGACAGTTTACTGTATGGATAACACAAAAGGCAGTCAGGCTGATCAGAGCCACAAAAATAGTGAGCAGACGGAATCCACAGACTTAAGTCATCTCACTTATGAAGAAGCAACAGAGCAACTAGAAGCCATTTTGGTTGCCCTAGAAGCTGGTGATCTACCCCTTGAAAAGTCACTAACCCTCTATGAACAAGGAGCACTTCTGGCAGCCCATTGCGAACAGACGTTAGATCAAGCAGAATTGCGCGTTCGCCAGTGGCAGCCAGATGGAGAGCCAACCCCCTTCACCAACTGGCAAGATGAGTAAAGCCTATGTCAACTCTTTGGTCAAATTCGACACTGTGGCTGCCGGTCAGTATCGTTTTCCTGGTACAGTTCTTTAAGTTTATAACTGAGTCGGTTCAAAAAGGAAATCTGAATTGGGATTCATTGGCTCGTTCTGGCGGTATGCCGAGCAGCCATTCGGCCATGGTCTCCAGCTTGGCCACAGCCGTGGCTTACAAAGAGGGCATGGGGAGCAACCTCTTTGCCGTAGCTGTCGTGCTCGCTGTGATTGTGGTTCACGATGCTCGCGGGATTCGTCACGAGAGCGGGAAACAGGCAATGAGCATCAATCGGCTGATGCGAGAGGTCTTCGAAAATCCGACCGATATCTTTGAGCAGCAGTCAGTCGTCTATGAAGAGCTAAAAGAGCGGATGGGCCACACCTCTGTCGAAGTGTTTATGGGGACAGTTGTTGGCATTCTGTACGTGATTGGTATCTACTCACTTGTTGCCATTTAGATTTGCCTAAAACTAATGAGCCCCACCCAAACCAACCGGCTACCGCGCTCTTACTGATTGTCTCTGTGAGTATGAGCACAACAAGAGAACCCTACTCTGCGCTCTCTACTGTATGACTGAAAAATGGAATATAGCGGAATTGAGTCGGATTCTCCTCTGGTTCTTCGACCACATCCAGAGCCAAAGGGGCCTGGACGGAGATGCTACGTAGCTGAACCCCATTGATCCCATCATCAGCGCTAAAGTAGAGGACCCCATCTCGATACGTAAGATTGCTTGGGTCGGAGCTTGGTGCGCCTGGATAGAGATCAAAGAGCATCATTGTACCCGCTGTGGTGCCATCTGTGCTCCATAATTCTGCACCATGGATGCCATCATTGGCACAAAAGTAGGTGTAGTCCCCGATGCGTAACGCTTCATCAATCTGCGCGCCATAGGCCCCGGGGCGAATGTCTGCCACAAGCACGGTTCCATTATCCGTACCATCGCTTCTCCATAATTCCAGACCATGTTGACCATCATTGGCTTGGAAGAGGGAAAATCCGCTCATGTTGACAATCGGCATGGGGCTGCTGCTCTCCTGGCCAGGGCGAATATCCTGCACAAGCGCCGTTCCTGCATCTGTGCCGTCAGTGCGCCATAATTCCCGACCATATTCTGCATGATAAGCGCTGAAGAGAATATAGCTTTGATTGTTTGCGACTCGACTTGTTTGAGACGTGGGCACCACGGCAGCAAATGGGTGAGGATAGGCACCCTCTGCTGAGCCTGGATCGAGAATTTTGATCAGTTGGGTACCTTCCTCCGTTTTGTCGCTACGCCAAAGCTCTGGATCGGTATATCCACTACCGTGGGCAGAGAAGTAGAGGGTGTCATCATGATGAAAGAATAACCCATATCTGTCAGAATAAGTTGGAGAGGCTAGCGGCTTGATCAACGTTGCGCCTTGGTCTGTGCCATCACTTTCGAATAGTCCATATCCTTGTCCAATTTGGCTGCCCAAAAAGAAGAGCCTATTGCCAAAGCGATAGATGTCTCCGTCGACTGTTACTCTGTCCTCTTCTACTTGCGCTGTTCCATCGACTGTACCGTCACTGTGCCACAGCCTGCTCCAAATCCTAAAATAGAGCTGGCCGTTTAACGGCGTCATATTTTGTACAGCAGAAGACATTAATCTGAAAGTACCGTCTGTTGTCCCATCAGTGCGCCAAAATCCTTGGTCGTGAATAAAGTATAGAATCCCTCCAGCCGTTGCTGTATCCACATATTGGCTGTGAGTGGAGGGCAATGTAGTGACTAAGGATGTTCCATTGACGGAACCGTCGCTCTTCCATAGACTATTGGGTGAGAGATAGTGACTCACGCTGTCGTGACTCAAAAAGTAGAGCGTATCTCCAACCGATTCGGCAGCGAGCAACTCCATACCCAGTGAATTGGTGTCAATATCCTTGACCAACGCTGTGCCATCACCTGTCCCATTGCTATACCATAGCTCTTTACCCACTTGTCCATCATCTACGCCAAATAGAACACCTTCACCTGTTGAATAAATGGGAGAAGGGTAGGGAACATTGAATGCATTATCCAATGCCGTAGGCACAATGTCCGTGACAAGGGCGGTCCCAGCTATCGTTCCGTCGCTGCGCCACAACTCTTTGCCATTCAAGTTATTGAGGACAAAATAAAGGTCATCACCTACCGCGGCTATATGGTCTGTGTGGGGAAGTTGGTCGTATGCCTGAATAGCGGAAGTGGAGCCATCTGAGTACCATATCCCATTCAGATCATTAAATGATGAGTTCCTGTCTGCAACAGTGAAATAGAGACGATTCTCAGCAGAAGTTCGCCCAGAAATATATTCAAACAAGCTTGAGTGCCAAACGCGATTGGTTCTCTCTTGCGTGCCATCGGTATGCCATAACGTCGTATGATTGAAATAGCCACTTGGAAGGGAGTAGAACAGTTCATCATCAACAGTATCGAGGTTTCCAATGGGGCCAGGATAGCTGGTGGCAACCCGATTGGTTCCGGCTGTTGTTCCGTCGCTTTTCCATAATTCTCCGCCTACAGTGGAATAGAATGACTCGAAATAGAGCGCGTTATTGGCAACCATAAGGCTGCTCAACTGCCGACTATAATTATCGCTGCTATTCACGTCCACTGCTGCCTGTGTCCCGTCTACCGTGCCATCCGTCTGCCAGATACGCTGACCATTGCCCGAGTCGCTAGCAACAAAGAAGAGTTGCTCGTTCCATACTACAAAGTCTTGGGGATTCGAGCTAGTGTTACCTGGATCGATGTCGAGGAATAATCGGGTACCATCAACAGACCCATCGCTTCGCCACAGTTCGTTACCATATTCAGAATCAAAATCGTTAAAATAGAGTACGTCATCCAAAACGTCAAGGGACCACGGTTGATCCGAGTAGTAACGCTGTGGATAGTATGTAAAAGGAGCATATTGAAATTGATGCAACCTAATCGTACCGCCTGGCGTGCCGTCACTGCGCCATAACTCGTAGGCATGGCGAGATAGGTCAGCGACAGGACCTTGATCAACGACAAAAAAGAGAAAGTCTTCAGAGGCAGCTGTCGGACTCATATCAGTTCCCGAAGGTTGATATAGACGAACATCCTTCACAAGGCTCGTTCCTTCGGCTGTACCATCAGTCTTCCAAAGTCCACCTTTTCTCCCGGCTACGCCAAAGTAGGTTTCACCGTTGAATTGCATAAAGCCATATGGCCTTGAGCTGGCCGGACCAATATGCTCATCCGTTAGCATGAGGGGGTTCTGTTGCCCTGCCTGTTGTGCCCAGGCAAAGCCATTAAAATCTACAAAGTTGAAGAGGATGTATGCCAAATAAGCAGAGATGATACCAAGACGTAGCGTCAGGTAGATCAGCCGATTCTTCACCGTGTGAACTCCTTTTTTGTTCATTAACTGTATGATGACACTACACTCGTTTAGCGACCCAAGTAGCCGCGATTAGCTATAGTGTACTGCTATCTTGATGTCTATTCAAAGACGATCCAAATGTAAAATATCTTTCATTTATCGCTACTGCATTTTTGGGCGGGCATGATGCCAAAGATGATTGATGGGTTCACTGCAGAAACAAAGATTTTAAAGATTTTTCAGTCAGAGAATTCCGCGAAATTCATGCTTATTTACCCTTTTTCTAGTAGAGTCATTGATGAACTCTCTGACATTACTCAAAGCTGTTTTTGCTGAGCCAGATACTGTTGTGCTACAGTCAAACCGATGCACCCATTCAGCGATTATATCATCTTCTTCCAACGACAGTTGGAACGTTTGTAAATGAGATGTAAAAGCCATGCCAAAAATATTATCTCTATTTGCCGGTGCGTTGAGTGGGTTGCTGCTGCTGCTTGCCCTCTGTAACCTCCCTGTACGGGGTGAAGAATCGACTGGTGTCATCACGGATCCAGCCGTCTACTTCACAGCCAACCTAGAAAGTGGTGGAACGTCCGAAGCGATTACCCCCATGGAACGGGCCTTGCTTGACCGCATCAACGCTGCATCCATTGCCATTGATGCAGCCTTTTATGACTTCAACCGTCAATCGATCCAAGAGGCGCTCATCGCAGCCCATGACAGGGGGTGATTGTCCGCATTGTGGCCGATGACGAGGCGCGGTTTCATGTGGAGAGCTATATTCCTTTCTTTGACGGATTAGAGGAGGCTGGCATTATTGTAATTGATGACGATCTACCCAGCGCCATCATGCACAACAAGTACTTTATTATTGATGGCGAGTACGTATGGACCGGCTCGACCAATATGACCAACAATGGCTTCACGCTGAACCACAACAATGGTCTGCTCTTTCGCAATACAGAGGTAGCCGATCTCTATCAGCTTGACTTCAACCAGATGTGGGCAGGACTCTTTAGTACGGCCAAGAGCGAGCCAACGACGACAACGCTCGATTATAGAGGAAAACCACTGGATATCTACTTTTCGCCAACTGCGGATGTGCTGGAGGCTATGGTGACGTTGGTCAACTCAGCAACGATCTCCATTGACTTTGCTATCTTTTTCTTTACGAATGACAGCCTGCGGGACGCATTGATAGCCGCCCATGATCGAGGAGTGCAGGTGCGGGGCATCTGGGACAAACTTGGCTCAAGCAACGCCTTTTCTGACGATGATGCGCTCTGTGAAGCCGGTATTGCCATCAAAATAGAGGAGACCAGAGGGAAGATGCACCATAAATTTATGGTCATTGACGCGGCAACGCTCAACGCCCGCACGGTGACCGGTTCGCTCAATTGGACCAATGCTGGCAATGGGCGGAACAGCGAAAATACAACTGTACTTTACGATCCTGTCATCGGTCAACTCTATGCAGATGCATTTCAAGAGATGTGGGCCTCTCAAGGGCCGGAGACCGAGTGTCGCGTGGTAACCCAAACCTTTATTCCCTTCACCATAGATACCAGTCGAGCCATTGTCCGCATTGACCACATCGTTTATAATCCCGAGGAAGGAGAGGATGTAGACGGCGAGTATATTCGTATTCACAATATAGGTGGTGCAGCCACTGAGCTAACCAATTGGACATTGAGAGACGTGGCAGACAATACGTATACCTTTCCGACTATTACCATTCAATCCAGCCAAGCCATCACCATTTGGACTCGGATTGGTGAAGACGATGAGAGCAACCTCTACTGGGGTCGCAGCGGCAGCGCTATCTGGAATAACCGGGGGGATACGGCCTGGCTCTATACAGATGAAGGGATTGCGAGAGACGTTTGCGCCTATCCAGGTGGGGCTATTGAAGTAGAATGTGATTAAGATATGAATCGTAACGATAGTCTATACATGTTTCGCTCGGGTTTAGCGCCATCATGTGGCCAAGTGATTTCAGTCACGTTCCCAAGGAATGAATCATAAGTAGCTTGCGTGTTTTGCTCGGGTTTAGCGCTATCATGTAACCAAGTAATTTCAATCTCGTTCTTAAAAAATTCTTATGACAAGCAAAACAGACAGCAAAGAAAAACGCTGGGTCAAATATTATGACGCCGTGACCAATCACCCGGCCCGTCCCACCTTGCTTAAAGCGCTAGAATGGTATGAGAGCGATCCAAGTGCTTCCCCTGGTCAAGCCATTGATTTGGGCTGCGGTAGTGGGCGAGATACCTATGAGCTGCTACGGCGAGGTTGGCAGGTATTGGCTATCGATCAGGAAGCCGAAGGCATCCATCGAACCAAACAGAATCTACCCCCGGAGTTCGCATCCCAGCTCAGCACCCAAATCGTTCGCTTTGAGCATGTGGTCCTTCCGCCAACTCAGCTGATCAATGGTAGCTATAGTTTGCCCTTCTGTCCTCCCCAACACTTTGATGCCTTCTGGCAGAAAATTGTCGATTCGCTCATGCCGGGTGATCTTTTTGCTGGTCATCTTTTTGGTGATCGGGATGGTTGGGTAGGGAACAGAGAACTAACCTTCCATACTCAAGCAGAGGTAGAACAGCGGTTGAAAGAATTTGAGATCATTGAGTTTGATGAAAGAGATGAAGACGGTTCTACGGCAACGGGAACAGCCAAACATTGGCACGTATTCTCGATTGTGGCGAAAAAACTGAGCGGATTAAGAAATAAACCAAACGAATGAGAAGGTTGATGAATATGTTAGTAAAGCTGACAGGCAGCAAGGCGTTTGGAGAACCGGAGTATTGAGATTCTCTATCAGAGAGACAGACTCCGGTTCTCAAACGGAGCTGGGAATAGACAAGATGACTGGCCAGACTTAGCCACTCCAATCTCACCAGCCAATTTTCGAGACAAAGCTTTTCGGCGAACAGTATAGACTATGGGCAACGAGGCCGTGGCCGCGTCGCAGCATTACTTAGCCATCAGCGGCAAGAAGAGTAAGTTGTGCTGCCCTTGCTCAGTATGCCCCATATCCAGGAACTGTACAGTCCCATCGAGCATAAGAATGCCCAGGCGATAGTGGGCAGGACGATAGCGACTGCGTTGTATGCCTATCGCTATCCATTCTTGCATCATCAGGTCGCGGAAGATGTAATGGCCCCCGGTAGATTGACGGTTACGATCAGCGACAATTACCTGGCCGTTGCGTAAGGTCCACGCTGTGTCGTCCTGCAACTTACGGTAGACATTGAAGGCGGCAATTTGGCTTTCATTTGCTGTCTGCCAAGTGAGGGTGACGTGTCCCGTTGCCCAATCCACAGAGACGGTTCGTTGGGCCATCATAACGTTGGTCGGCGCAAAGATGCTAATACCATCGGCGTCGCTGGCGTTGGCTGCGATGGCGCGGAAGGTGGTTTCCTGATTGGGCAGCAGCGTCGTATCCAGTCCGGCTGTGCAGGTAACATCAAATGCAATCGTGTCGTTTTGATTCAAGGTGACACCTGCCGTCGCAAGCAGGTCTTGCCACGTCAGCTGATTTTGGGCGACCGAAGTTGGTGGTTGGGTTGCCGTGGTGCAATCTAGATAAGCCATCGGAAAAACGCCGATGACCGGCAGCGATGATAACGGTGTCGAATCTAAGTTTGTGATCGTCACCGTAAAGCTGATTGGATCGGTCTGACGCGCAGGGTTTACCGTATTCAGGGTCACGTCCAGCGCAACATTGACGGTGGCAACATCGGAAGCAACGCCGCCGGGATCCACAATCAGGCTATCAGCCCCAGTGGCATCACCGAGTTCGCCGTCGACCAAGGTGATGGACGTTGTCGGGACTACAGTATTGCTGATGGTAGCCGTGCCAAATTGCGCGGGATAATCGTACCACTCACTGGTAGCCCCGCCAAGCGTGGTGGGTCCATACTTGCGGTAGCGAGTACCCGATTGGCTGGTCTCTGAATGCCAGTAGTAGATGACGGTGGCTGCTTCACCTGGGTTGGCGCAGGCCAGACTGACGCTCACCAGACCCGTTTCATACTGATAGACAGAGTCTACTGTGGCGAGATCCCACGGGGCCAGATGGGCGATTTGACTAATGGTGTTACATGCTCCCATCACCTCGGCGGTCATGTAACCATTGCCCACGCTGGTATGGAGGGGAAGCGAGGCGACGCTGCTTTGGGTCGAATCGAGAATGCCGTCATCGTTTCCATCACCGTTGTTCGGTGCTGAATCTTCTACAATATCCACAATACCGTCTCCATCATCATCCAGAGAATCAATGTTGATCTGGACAGCCGTTTGAGCAGCCAGGCCCCGGCTGTCTGTTACAGTGAGGGTAACTGAGTACGTGCCGCTTACCAATCCACCTGGCAAGATGATGTTTTTTCCACGTCCCAGAGCGCCAAGCTGAGGGGTCGACCAGGCAAAGCTGCTGCCTGGCACCGATCCATCTTCCAGATCAGCTGCTTCCCCGTCGAGCACAATGGATACTCCTTCGTCAAAGGTGCGCGGATCGGCACCCAGAATCACGGGGTGAGGGGCTGTATTGCCTACGGTACCAATCACAAGTTGTTCGCTAACAGACTCGGTACAGTTGCTGGCCACAACCTCAATCAGCCCGCTGCTGCTCTCCAGTAGCTGGTCCTTGTCTACGGTGAATGTACCTGTTGGGCCTTCATGGGAAGCCAGCACAACCCATGATGTTCCGCTGTCTGCGCTGTAGCGCACCAACACCCACGGCTCCTTGGATGAGTTGGGGTCGCTAGCGGTCCACGTGATGTCAATGGCTGTACCCGTGTCGACATGATTCGCCGATAGGAGAGGCGGCGCGCTAGCCACCACACATTCATCTAAAAATGTGCTGCCCTGCCACAGCTGGATGCGCGACGTACCAGCCAATTTGGGCAAGACATAGCCATAGTCCTGATTCGTGTGGCTCGGTGAACCGCTTCCGCCTGGTATGGCTCCGCTACCATTGAAAGGATTATCAATCTGACCGTCTCCTTCGTCATGCAAGGGGTTGGGATTGAAGTGATAGCTAAAGAGGGGCGTGCCATTGTCATCAAGCATTCGCAGTTCGTGGGTAGCGCAGATTTGGCTACCTGAGACAACCTGCGTGGAGGAGATGGTCTGCGCACTCTGAATCGTGCCAGTAATGCCGCTACCCGAGATAATGCCAGATGCTAGCCAACCCGTCTGGGGTGTGTTGGTGGATGCAGCAGTCAATGTATTGGCGGCCATAGCCTGATTCGCATTAGAGAAACGGTTGGCAGAATGGCTACGCACCGCCGAAGTGCTGACAGAAGAGGCTGCTGGTAGTCCTGAAAGCGCTTCAAAGAGCTTGATGTAGTGATAGCTAGACATCCACATAGTCGGCGTGCTGCGGATATCGATGCAGTAGCTCATGACATCTTTATAGGTGTTGGCCAATAGCTTCATTTCGGGGATGTAGATACCTACGTCGCCAATCGAACCATCTAATTGAGGGAAGTTGGGATCCCCACTGACATTACAAGGGGCATGACTCAGCCCTAGCATATGCCCGATTTCGTGAGACGCCATATGGGTCTCCACGTTGAACATGGCGGTACCACTGGAAAGCGCGTAGTTGGACGCTTCCAGCCCCAAACCAGCGCCACCTGGGTTGTTGGCATACCCACCGGTCGCCGCAGCTGGAGAGACCGGCCAGCCCACATCCAGACAGCAGCCCGGAGCGACTTGAATGACGCCGTAGTATTTGGGGAAAAAGGCGCTGGGATCGCTCACTTCATTGCTGCGCATGGTCTGGATTTCTCGTAATAGATCCACCCAACCTTGGAAGGTGTGGAGATCGCCAGTAAAGAGATATTCAGGATGAATTGTATAGGAAATGTCGGCAATCGGGTAGAGATCTTTGATGTAACCCAATCCATATCCCGTGGTGCCATCTAAGGCAGGTCGATAGGTAGGACCAGCGCCATTCTGTTGGAAAGCAATGGGGACTAGTACCACCTCCAAATTTGGCACGTCGTTTAGCGTTAGCGTAAAGGTCTGGCTATTGTTGCTATTATCCTGGTCTGTCTGGCCTGGATTGATGATGGCTTCTATGGTGACGACGCCAGCCGATAGCCATTCACTAGGGAAGGTAAAGTTCAGCGTATCATTGAGCTGACCACGGTTAGGTGATAGCTTGGCCGTGATGGCGCCACCAGAGTTGAAAGGAGCCAAAGGAGAACTTGGTAGCTCTGCTCCGTTGCGGTAGGCGCGCAATTCAGCAGTGACATTGGTCACATCGCTGCTGGTGCCACCAATACCTACAGTGAGACGTGCCACAATGGGTTTACCCGCTACGAGAGGGACATCATTGTTGGTCGTCTGGACGGCTTGGGTAAATTCTACACCTTGAACGCTCAGGTCATGGCCGGCTGGGACGGGCGTTGGCGTGGGCGGCGGCGGAACAGGTGTCGGGGTTGGCTCTGCCATCATTGCAGGCATGACGTCGCTATAGTCGCTCCACAGTTCGTTCTGCTGATTTCCATGACTGGGTGTGTAGGTGCGCAGTCGAAAATAGTATGTCGTATCGTAGTTAAGACCGTTGGCGGTGTAGGTTACCGCGCTCTTATCCGCTGTAGTGGCCAAGACCGTATAGGGACCGTTTGGGTCGGTCGCGATGCTGACTTCATAGAAACCACCATCGCTTGTGTAGGTAATGGGTGTCCACGTAAGCAGAAATACTGGACCCGTCGATCCTACTACCTGCAAATTGGTAGGCGGTACAGTTTGGGTGTCACCCCAGTCGGGATCCGTGCTGGTGAGGAAGGCCGCAGTGGCCTCATCGGCTGTTAGACCATTCTTACCGATATCCAACGAGGTGAGCGTAGATAGCCCATTGATTCCTGCAGGCACATTCCCCGTTAAAGCATTGTTGCGGAGCGTTAACTCGTAGAGACTTGTTAGATTACCGAACGTATCTGGAATTTGGCCATGGAGCAGATTACTATCTAGCCGTAAACTGCTCAGCGTCGTGGCGTCACTCAGTTCATTAGGAATAGTGCCGTCTAGGAGATTGTTATCCAAGCGCAAATTTTGAATGGTGGGCATGGCTCCCAGGTCGCTGGGGATGTTACCGTTAAAGCGGTTGCTGCTCAGATCAAGGTAGGTGAGTTGGTTCAACCGCGACAGTTCGCAAGGCAGCAGACCCGTCAGTTGGTTGGTGTTTAGATCAAGCTGAACCAGCCCCGTTAAGTTGTCCAGCACGCAGGGCAGGTCTCCGACTAAATTGTTATCAGAGAGATCGAGTTCGGTGACGGTTTGGTTTGCCAAGCTCTGCTCCTGAACGTTCGTAACTCTTCTATTGCTGATGCTAGAAAAAGCAGCCGACGAAGCGCAAGTCACGCCGAACCAAGAGCAAGCGGTGTTGGCAGTGAGCCAATTGGTTGCAGAGGTCCAGTTTGGGCCATTCGTTTCGCGATAAATATCCACCAACGCCTGGCATTCTGCCTGCGAAACGTCATTGATCTCCAGGCAATTGTAGACGCGCGGTTCTACCGTGATAGCGAGGGTAGCGCTATCGAACTCCCCGCTTGGATCTTTAATTTTGTAGACTAATGAGTCGGGTCCACTGTACGCGCCGATTGGTGCATAAGTAATTGAGCTATCTGGGTTGATCTCAGCCGTCCCATTACTGGGAGGCGTCTGAATCGAGACAGTCAAAGGATCATTATCCGTGTCGATATCATTCGCCAACACCACAAAGACGGCAGGCTGCTCTTGGTTTGTCGTACCCGAGTCATCATTGGCGATGGGTGCATTGTTGCCGATGGGATCGACAATAATCGTGACGATGGCGGTGTCCTCGCCGCCGTTGCCGTCATCCAGTCGATAAATCAACGAGTCGGATCCACTGTATCCAGGGTTGGGTGTATAGACGATGGAGCCATCCGGATTCACGCTGGTTGTTCCATGGGCGGGCCCTGTGGTCACAGAGAGCTGAAGGGGATCGCCATCTGCATCGCTATCGTTGTTCAGAACGGTTAGGGTATTGGTGGTATCAGGCAGCGCGATGACCGTGTCGTCTACTGCATTGGGCGCGTTGTTTGCCGCTGGATCCACAGTGATATGGACAACGGCACTATCTATGTTGTCATTGCCATCGTCAATTTGGTAGAGAAGCGTATCGCTGCCTGCATACCCCGCCGTTGGGGTATAGACAATTGACTGGTTCGCATTGAGGGTGGCTGTGCCGTGTAGCGGTGGCAGCAAAATCGAGACGATGAGCGGATCACCTTCAATGTCGCTATCGTTCGCCAGCACGCCAATAACCTTGGTTGTATTTTGAGCCACCGCGACCGCGTCATCTACAGCGACGGGTGCATTGTTAAGCAAATCATCGACGATAATCCGCACTCGCGCGCTATCGACACCACCCTGGCCATCATCGATCCGATATCGCAACATGTCGGGACCCGTGTAATCGGAATCGGGTTCGTAGAAAATCGTGTGATCACCGTCTACTATAGCTGTCCCATATGCAGGCAAAACCACAATGGTGACAGAGAGCGAGTCGCCATCGCTATCAACGTCATTCTCCAGAACGTTGATTGAAATTGGCGTGTTTTTGCTTGTGTAAGCGATATCCCTTTGGGCATCCGGCACGTTGTTGCCTGGCGGATCGACCACAATGGTGACCAGCGCTTGATCGGTATGACGGCCATTGCTGAGTTGATAGGTGATGGTGTCGAGGCCGCTATATCCATCTGTTGGTGTATAGCTAATTTTGTTGTTCTCTGTAACGTTTGCTGAGCCGTGGACGGGTGAGGTGACGATTGTCAGCGTCAGATCCGACCCTTCATCGTTGGCGAGTACGTCGATAAGATTTTCCACGGTATCCTGGGCCACCACGATGCGATCGTCTTGCGCTTCTAATACATTGCTGACCGTACCACCGCTATACAGAACCGTGAGCTTGGGGCGCAGGGTGTTGTCATGATGTTCGCGCGTGGCAAAATCATAGGTTGTCGTGCCCGTATCGGGTGAGCCAATTAGGATGCCAAAGTTGGTCGCTGTTCCAGCGTGCCAAGCCTCAACGGCCGAGGTAACTGTCCACGTATAGGTGCCAACAGACTCAGGCGTGATGGTGTCAATCACAGTTGAATCATAGTCGCCACCAGCCGTACTCCAGCCGACACCCTCCTGTCGTTGATCCCAGTGTGCGGTATCCGACGCACCATCGCAGCCGCTGCTGCCTTCATCCCAGGCGCTTGTCACGCGATAAGCATCAAGGGCAAATGAATCGGTTGCCTCGTCCGTTCGCGTGAACGTCAAGTAAGCGGCCGTAATCGTTGCATCGGCCGGGATGCTGTCGAGATCAAATTGCACTAGGGCATGTCCCTTACCAAGTCCGCCACCGGACCGATCCACGGTCATGGTAGCGCAGGTACCGTAGTTGGGTAGCTCCGCCGCATCCTTCAGCCACGTGTCTTGGCTGGGTGGCAAAGTCACGCTGGTCGTACTATCAGAATAGGAATCGTATAACACGGCTACCTGAGCATTACGAAGGATTGTCCCTTCCCAAACCTTCAGGTCATCCATAGCGCCAACAAAGCTATCGATTTCACCATCGTTGTCGTCACCTATGGCACGGAAGGGGAGAGCCATTGACGTTGATAAGGTTACCGTATTTTTCTCAGCACCATCCACGTAGGCTGTAACCTGGTTTCCATTAGCTACGAAGACTAGATGAACCCATTTATCAATGGGCAATGCATAACCAAAATCAGCACCATCCTGGGAAGTCCGAATGACGCCGATGTTATTGGATCCATCATATTCAGAAACGATATTGGCCGAAGCCCCTTCAAGTACAAAGACTGTGTTCGCTGACAGGTCGCTATCACGCCGTATCCAAAACGCAACACTCCAAGGATTCGTGCCATTCGACTGACCAATGTTGACAAAGTGTCCGTTGGAGGTACCACTCTCTGTAAAGAGCAGAGCGCTATTGACAATACCTTCAGTCCAGCTTGCTCCATTTAACAAGGAACCATGAAAACCGCCAACCGTACCAGTGTCGTTGGCGGTAGCAGCTGCGTTTTCATCGAACGTCCAGTAGTGGTCAGGCGGTGGGAGTTCGCCACCTCCTGATCCGGCACCAGAAACTGGCTTAATGGAAACCGCACCCATGGCCCACTCTTGGTTCGCATCGCCTGGAATCCAAGACATGGCTATAGATTCAGCGCCAACTTTGGTGCTGCCTGCACCCGTGGTTTCGCCACTCTCTGTTAGGTTCCAGCGTTCGGTCTGTCCTACTGCTGCAGTCAATGCTAACCCTGTATCATGGACAACCGTGTCAAAGACCAGTTCGTTGCTAACCGAGGAGACGAGCACGGTTGGGATGCCTGTATCGTCAGAATTTGAGGTAAAAGCGCCTAACGGATTCGTCTGCTCAACACCGGAGAAGGTCATCACACCTACCGCAACACCCGAGCTTTGTTGATCGAGTATGACGCTCACGTCATTTGTGACGCTTGGGGGGTTGAGCAATTGGTAGATGGCCATTACCGCGTTGCCACCTGGGCTGCTTTTTGTGCCGACAAGTGTCAGAGGCGTGCCGCCATAAGAGACAGAGTCGACAAAGTTACCATTTCCACCAGCGTTCAATGAAATTCCGACTAACATGAGTCGATCGCTCCCTTCGCCCGTAGTATGGGGAACATTGATGCTATTTACATTGTTCGACAGATTCTCACTGACATTGTCTACCGTAATGGTTTGGGCATAAGCCACAGAAGGCCTAAAAAGATCTGAGATCGGTTCTCCTACCCACGGAAGACGCGTCGTGTATGCTGCTAAGGTGTTCGCCGGCACGATAGCGCTCCAGGGCATCAGTTCAAGTAGCAATACGAAGATCAGTACTCGCAACCAAATTGGCTTTGGAGCAAAAGAACGGTTGAGCTTGAATGGATTCTGCATAGGGTTGGTACTCCTGAATACCTGTCTTGTGGATTGGGTAGAGGGTAAGGTCGAGGAGAGGGGATTCTGCCTGCGGATTCTCTGATCATACAGGTTTTATGAGGCAAATGGAAGGGACATAAGTACTAATTTGCTCCAACTAGTGCAGTAGAGCACAAAGTCTGTTAAGACTGTAATGCTTTTGCTATCTTGATGCAACACACAATCACACACAGACCATGATATAAAGGTTACTAGAGGAATCGTGTCGCAAAGGTTGCGATCAATCGCATCGGAGCGTTGGACCAGTAGGTAGTGGAGCCGTATGGCAGTAGTACGACGGATTTATTCCGTTCATGTGAATTGAAAATGTATGAAATACAAGCCAAAATCAATGGCCAGTGGACTCGGATACACCCTCCAGTGGCCACAATTGAAGAAGCAGAGCAAGTTATTCAACTAAAACGAAAAGTATTCCCAGATATAGAGTTTCGTATCGTTAAACGATAGTGGATACCGTGAAAGGATGAAAGGGCGAAAGGGTGAAAGAGTACACCCTTTCATCTTGTCTTCCCTATCACCCTCTTATGACACTACTTGATCACAAACGGTAGGAATATATTCCCGTTACTCACTACATCAATTACTGCCCGCTCAGTCAATCCATTTTGCTTAACAATCTCCAGTACGTATATATCCCCTTGCTGAAGCTTAGCACCCGCATCTAGCCAGGAGTAGCCAATACGACTTGTCTGTCCAGCGGCATTGGTCAAATTATCGGCTGAGATCATCTCATCGTTACGCTTCTCAGACGTAATACCATTCGCATATAAAATGTTGAATCCTGCTACGTCGGTCTCCTCTGCCAACTGCCAGTAGACCAGCACCCCGTCAGGTGTTTGGTTGACGCTGCGCTTTGCTAACTGAACCGCCGTCGGATTGAGGATTTCGACAGAATCACATGAGGTATCATCAGCATCCTCAATCACCACACTTGTGCCTGCCATCACACCAACCGACCGAGCCAAGTTGGGTGCGTGGCCACTCGTGGTGCAAGGTGATACAGCGGGTAGCAGGGTGGTATCTGCTGCTGTCGTAAAGGTCACTACAACGCTGACTGACTCATTCAGCCCCAGCCCGTCGACATCGTTCAGGCTGACGAGCAGGTCATCCCAGGAGAGTATGCCCAAGGTCGTGCTATCGGGCGCGGGATTGGCACTCTGATAGGTGATGAATGCACTGCTGTAACGGTCTTCCAGCGGCAAGGTGTCGATGATCACATCGCCCGTGTTAGTGATGCGGATAGTAAACGAGATTGTTTCACCCACTCGATAGTCGCCTACACCGTTGAACTGTTTGTCTACGGCAATGGATGGATTGACGGGCGTATCGATAACCGTGACTGTGGCGGGATCGTGATCATCCTCGTCACCCCCGCTTTTGCCATCTTCATTCAATTCGTCATCCACCAGAGCGGTTGTCTCACCAGTTCCGTTGTTGCCATCAGAATCGGGTGTCGAATCGGCATCGGGCAGGTGTGTACCATTGGCATCGGTTACGCTAGATATGTAGTTAGCAATCTCACCGGTGTTGGTGTAAGTGCCACTGAGGGTTGGTCCAGCGGTTAGCACAATATCGACTGTTGTGGAGGCGTTTTGCGTGCCGCTTGGCGTCAAGGTGGCACTCAGCGTCTGGGTCACGGTTCCCGTCGCCCCACCGTTCCAGTTGCCATCGTTGAGGGTAAAGCCAGCAGGGATGTAGTCAGCCACGGTGACGTTGGTGGCGGTGACGACACCCTGGTTATAGAGGGTGAGGGTAAAAGTTACATCGTCACCTGGTGCAATGTTGGCTGGCTGGCCTTGGGCTAGCTTTTTGTCCAGAGCCAGATCGAAGCGGCAGTAGTAGCCAAAATCTTGGTTTGTCACGTTTGTGCCATTGACGGGTGCAATGCGGGTGGCTACGGTCGCGCCCGTGATGTCGTTCTGATTATTGGCAATGACAAAGCCCTCCAATGGACCGCCCGTCACGAAGTTGCTTGCGTCAATCTCCACCTGATAGGTATTGCCATCGCTCACGTCGAATTGGTAGAAGCCACTGACCGTATTGCTGGTTGTGGTCGTCGTTGAGATGACAAAGGTATTGCCATTTGTCATCTCATATAGGTTGACCACAACACCATCAATACCCGGTTCATTGGCGTCCTGAGCCCCGTCGTTGTTGATGTCGTGCCAGATGACACCGTCCAAAGCTAGCTTGGCTTCTGGCGGTCCGAAGGGGCCTCCGATACAAGCATTCATCCCCAATGCGGTCGCCTTGTTGTACGTACTGCCCGCGGGAGCGCACTCAGTGGCAGGGGCATTGGTCGTCGCAGCTATCGCGTCGAAAACAACGATGATATCCAGAATCTCATTGGGGGCTAGTTGACCATCACTGTCCATATCGTAGTCGGTGGCATCCGCCCAGTAGATGACATTGCTGCTAATGGTGGTAGCAGGATTAGGGCCAATAAGATCGGTCACCGCGTTGTAGGCCAGATAGGTTGCATCAAAGGTATCGGTCAGAGGTAAGGTCGTGATGGTCACGCTACCTGTATTGGTGATGCGGATGGTATAGCTGATGGCCTGGCCAACAATAAAAGGCCCAGCTCCATTGATCATCTTATTGATGACTATGCTAGGCAGAGACGCAACCGAATAGAAGCCAAAGTCAATCGTCAGATCACCGTTGTTATCATCGCCGTTATCCAAGTGAGCCCCACGACCGGATTCGTCGTTTGCGCCGTTGCCGTCTACTGGCTCAGCGTCCACCTCTAGACGCACAATAGGGCTTGTCACCGTGACACCTGGACTGACCTGAATACCGTTGTCGTCCTCATCAATCTGGTTGTCCGCCGTGGATGTTGTATCACTAGAGTACGGTAGATTTTCAAGCGCACCGCCGACCTGGAAGTTCTCAATCGGAATCACCACTTGATAATTGGAGTCTGGCAGGAGATCTGGGAAGACATAAATGCCGTTCGAGTCGGACTGGGTTGTGCGGAAGGGTGTGCGTTCATTCACTTCGATGCTCCCGTTGCCATTGGCATCGTAGAGCACGGTCACAGTTACACCCGGAATGCCAGGTTCGCCCATGTCGACAAGGCCGTTGTTGTTCTGGTCATGCCAGATTAGGTTACCGATGAAGGGATCGACTAGACCAAAGTCGACGGCGTAATCGTAGTTGCCGCCACCTGTGGTGCCTGGTTCCTGGCCTACAGTCAGATTAATCACTGGACTCAAAATCTGCGTGTTGGCTCCTCCAGGCTGATCTCCGTTGTCATCATTATCGAAACCATTGTCCGGCTCAGAGAGTGGAATACTAGAAAGCGGGGTTTCGGGCGGTGGTGCTGGTATCCGTACGAAGTAGTTGCCGGGTGCTAGATTGGTAAAGCTATACTGTCCACTGGCATTTGTGGTCATGGTCATCTGAGCAGTCAAACCGTCATCGCCAAGTGGTTCGGCTATGCCATCGTCATCTACGTCAAGCCATAGTTCAATTGGTAGGTTCGGCACAATATCCTCGCCCACATCATAGAGTCCATTGTTGTTGCCATCATTCCAGACTTGATTGCCAATGCTGACCTCAGGCTGGGGTGCAACTTGCAATGTGTTGGTAAAGATAAGGGTGATGTTCTCGCCATCATCCAGATTCACAACAGCTCTGCGATTGGCGGCACTGATCGACGTATTGCCGCCAATCCCGCCTCTTAACGCCAGACTGGAGAGGAACCAATCGGTGACAAGCTCTTCGGTAATCGTGTATGTACCAACGGGTAGATCGCTGAAGACGATTTGATTGGATAGGGTGCCATCGGTATCATCGTCTAGTGTAAAGGTTGTAGACGGTAGAGCTGTTGCGGTAAAAGTAAAGTCTTGTTCATCATCGGGAACCGCATCTTTAATGATTGTGATGCGTCCTACCGCAGGGGGATCTGGCTGGACAGTAACTGCAGCTAGATCGTGGTCGTCTTCATCACCGCCATTCGTACCATCCTGGTTGATTTCGTTATCGACAAGCGCAGTCGATTCGCCAGGCCCATTGCCTTCAGTCGTGTCAGGTGTGGAATCAGCATCAGGCAAGTTGTTGCCATTGCCATCTTTGATAATGCTGACAAAATCGGCGATCTCAGCCGTGTTGGTGTAGGTGCCGCTTAGGGCTGCACCGGCAGTCAGGATTAACTCAACAGTGGCTGATGAGCCAACGGTGCCGCTGGGTGTCAAGGCTGCAGAAACGGTTGTTGTAATCGTGCCGCCAGGGCCGCCATTCCAGTCAGTCTCGGCTGCGCTGAGGGTAAACCCATTTGGAATGTAATCAGCGACCAGCACATTGGTCGCCGTTACAGCGCCCTGGTTATAGATCGTTATTGTGAACGTTACGTCGTCACTCGGTGTGATGATGGCAGGCTGTCCCGGCGCTAGCTTCTTATCCAGTGCCAAATCAAATTCGCAGTAGAGAGCAAAATCCAGTGTATCGTCGTTGCTGGTAACGTTGAGTGCCTGCAGCACCTGCTCGCTGCTGCCAACGGGATTGGCTGTTTGGTCATTGGAGAAGACATATCCATACAAAGGACCGCCTGGGTCAAAGTTGATATCGGCGATCTCAATTTCGAAATCTTCGCCGCTTGGAACTTCAAACTGATAGAAGCCCGATACAGCATTCGTGGTGGTCGTGGTGGCCGTTACCAGCGACGTTACAATACGGTTGCCGGTGCCATCTAACTCCCAGAGGTAGACCAGCACACCGTCGATGCCTAGTTCACTGCCGTCATTGGCTTGGGCGCCGTCGCCGTTGATATCGTGATAGACCACATCACCCAAGGTCAGCTTGGGTTCTGGTGGATCGATGGTTACTGCAACACAGAAATCTACATCTGATGCTGTCACCACGCTGTATGTTTGGCCTGTCCCTTCACACTCGAGGCCACCTTGCAGGTTTACTGTTTCTTCCTTGGCAATATAGGTGACAACAAGATCCAGCGCCTCGTTGGGGCCAAGCTGATTATCGCCATCAAAGTCGATAATGTTATTCCAGGTAACCTGCCCATCGTTGATTGGATCTGTCGCTGGATTCGGACCAGCGCTATTGATAATGGGATCGTATGTTAAATAGTTGACGTCGTAGGTCTCTGTAAGCGGAAGAGTTGTGATGGCCACTGCCCCCGTATTCGTTACGCGGATCGTAAAGCTTACAGGTGAACCAACTGATACAGGCGAGGCCGTATTCAAGATCTTGACCAAAGCAATTTCATGTGCGGCCAAAATATTTCGGTTGGATGCATTGCTATGTTTGTCATTTTCTGTATATCTATCAAGAAATTGTGGGGAATGGAAGCGGCTCTTTTCTGTTTCTTCCAATGGCAAATTAGCGAACCGATTCTCGTTAGGGAGGATAAACAGCCATGAAAAGAGTCCAGCGAGCAGAATTGTAGACAGAGCGGCACTCATTAGGGCATTGGAAAATGCTTGAAAGTATTTTGGTAGTCGGATTTGTGACACAGTTTTTACTCCTAAAGATAAATTGGTAATTGTCGAAGATCAGATTGTGATGACGGTTACGGTCGTTTGCGTGGATCCATAACCGTCTCTGCCTATCCAGGCTACTGCAAAAGTAGGGGCAAATAGACCGATTGACCATTTACTTCAATCACCGACCGCGCCGTAGAATGATCATCGTAAACCACTTCCAGCACATATAGTTCTTCCTGTTTCAGCATGGTACCTGCATCCAGCCACTGATAGCTTGCACCTTTCAATAGGCCAGCATTCTGAGCCACAATCATCTCTGGCGTACTGCGTTGTGACGTTACACCACTTATCCGCCAGATATAAAAGCCGATGACATTGCCCTCGCTTAAGGTGGTCCAGCGTACCGATACGCCTTCGGGAGATTGGTAGAGACCACTTTCGGCAAGCTCCACCGCCGTTGGGTTGAGAATTTGCACGCTATCACAATCCATGTCGTCCCCATCCTCTACAACTGTGACGCCACCACCAACCGCACCAACAGAATGAGCCACATTGTGGGCATAGCCGCTTTGTGTGCAAGGATCCACCGATGGCATCAGCGTAGTATCGGCTTCGGTGGTGAAGTAGACATCTACCGTCACTGTTTCACTAATGCCTAGGCCATCTAGATCGCCAGAGAGAACATCCGTCCAGGTTAGGATGCTGTCTGTCACGGTTGATGGAGCAGGATTGGCGCTCTGATACGTGATAAACGCGCTGCTAAAGCGATCCTCTAACGGTAAGGTTGTGATGGTGATGTTGCCGGTATTTGTGATGCGTATGGTGAAGCTGATTGTCTCGCCGACAGGGAATGGGTTGTCGCCATTGAGCTGCTTCTCCACAGCAACCGCAGGGATTTCACCGCTACAGAGTAAGAAACCGAAGTCGACAGATAAGTTGGTGAATTGGCTATTGTCACCGTCATCGGTTGGTTCACCGCCTGACGTTAGCGTCAGTGGCAACGCAACAACGCCAAAGCCACTTAGGGGATCGCCATTGTCATCGTTGTTGACATCATTATCCGGATCCGGTGCGCCCAAGAGACTAATGGCTCCCTCCAGAACTTGGCCAGCGCCAAAGTTGCTTGGATCAACTTCTACAATGTATTCATTGGGCGGCATAAATGAGAAAATGTATTCGCCTGTTGTGGTTGTCGTGGTTGTCCGCGTCAACACATCGCCCGCATCTAGAACCCCATTTGCGTTGCTGTCAACGTAGAGATTGAGCAGAACGTCAGCAATACCATAGTCTGTCGAGTTGGTATCAAATAGACCGTTATTGTTGGCATCGCAGAAGACGAGATCGCCGATATCCGGATCATAGAGGCCAAAATCGACTGATAGATTGCTGCTTGCATTGCTATCACCGTCATTGGTCGGTTCTTCATGTGCGCTCAGGGTGACAGGTTGACTAACTACGGAACGAGGTGTACTCACCTGTTGGATGCCATTATCGTCATTGTTGATGTCATTATCGGGATCGGGGGCATTGTCTGCCAGTGTGATTGGGTTGGTCAGGCTGCTCAGGAATTTGGACAGCACGGCACCCGGATCCCAGTTGGATTGGGCCAACTCCACCACATAATCGCCCTCGGCTAAGCCATCAAAGAGATAAAAGCCACCACCGCCTGTAGTAGTCGTCATGAATGGTGAGCCAGTGATGGTTGTTCCCTGGTAGAGGTTGACCACCACGCCATCCAACCCAGCATCATTTTCGCCTGGATCGAAAGTGCCATTGTTGTAAACATCATTAAAGACCAGGTTCCCCAAGCTGAGCCGATAGAAGCCAAAGTCGACTGTCATGTTGACATCTGCGTCATCCAGCAGCCCAGGATACGTGCCTTGGCCAGTTTCACCTGGTGGTTCTACACCGACTTGTAAGTTAATCGGCGTTGAACTGATGCCGCCGTTATCTAGCGCGTTCTGACCATTTTCATCCACATCATCATCGCTGTCACCGTCCCCGCCTTCTGCATCGGAGGAGATGTAGTTGTGCAGTGGTCGGCCATTTGTAAATTCACTGCCTGGGATGTGGACCACATAATCCCCCTCGGCTAGGTTGTCAAAGAGGTAGAAGCCGCCAGATGTTGTCGTGGTCATAAATGGTAATCCGCTGACAGATGCGCCTTGGAAAAGCTGAACCTCAACCCCATCGAACCCTGTTTCTCCAACACCAGAATCGAATATGCCGTTGTTGTTTAAGTCGTTCCAGATAAGATTACCAAGGGCCACAAGAGGGGTAGGGGGTACGAAACCAAAGTCTACAGTGAAGTTGGTGGTATTATCGTTGTCAGTGCCGCCCAAGTGCTCTTCGCCTGTTGGTTCGTCAGCATAGACGAGCGTCACAGAGCCACTGGTTATTTGACCACTGCTTGTCGTGCCAGGACCGTTGTCATCTAAATCGGTGTTCCCATCTGGGTTGTTGGTATTTGGTGCATCGGTACTGCTGCTGAACCCTTCGAGCGGCGCGTTGGCATTGAAGTTGGAGCCTATTACTCGCACGCTATAGTCTCCTGGAAGAATATTTGTAAAGGTATAGTAGCCGTTGGCGTCCGTGGTCACGTCATAATGCTGATTGCCAGAGGTATTCGGGTCTGTGTCGAAAATCGTGCCATCCCCATGGCGTAGACGCATTATGACGCCTGCTATGCCTGGTTCGCTACCATCTTGCAGGCCATTATTGGCGATGCCTCCGTCGCTACCATCATCAAGCCAGACTCGGTTGCCCAGGCTGACAAACTGCTGCTCATTTGTAAACGAGATCTGATTGGTACCGCCATCGCTCACCGTCAGCGAGGTTTGGGGATTAATCGTACTGGTCGTTACTTGCCACCCGGCCGGAATATTGGTTTCAGTAATGGTGTATTGGCACGCCGTAGCGGGATTGCCACCATCGTCAACAAGCAAGTTGCTAAAGGTGACCGTCTGGCCATCTGCACCAGAGGCCGTGGTTAGGGCCGGCGTCGTGTCATAGGGTGAGGGCAATGCACATCCTGGGGTAGTGGACGTAATGGTGAATTCCCAGTTTGCGACGCCTGACGAGTCGCTTCCTGGTGCAACATTTTTGGTAACTTCGATGTCACCGACTAATATGACTTGGGCTGTGAAACCAAAATCATAGGTGTGATTGTTGGCACCGGCTGAACCTGTATCAAAGAGGACAACCGCACTGCCTCCAGAAAGATCGGCATCCGAATCGCGCAGATCGCCATCATCCGCATTGTCGTTCGCGTCATTATCTTGTGGCGAGAGATTGAGGCCGGCCAATAGTCCTTGGCCAACGGCGACCCGAAGTTCGAAGCCGGTCGTATCTGTCGCAAGTCCACTAATGCCGTATTTCGCGCTATCACTATCTGTGCCTTGGCCATTGGAAAAGTAGTAACGTCCTTGGCTATCTGTGGTTGCCGATGCCAGTTGTGTACCGTTGGGTGCATGGAGCGTCACCACCACACCGCCAATCCCAGCTTCGCCTGGATCCTGAATGCCGTCACCGTCGGTGTCGTTCCAAACTCGGTTGCCAATTTCGATGGGGGCAAGGAGACAGAGCGCTTCCAGATCGCCTAATCCGTTAGACTTCGCTAAGGTTCCGTTTCCAGGAGCACCAATGCCGCTGGAAGTGTTGTATACTTCATAACTACGCGTTCGCGTTCCATTACCATTGTCTAACCAGAGAACACCACCATTGTAGAACTCATTGAAGCTATTTATGGGATCTCCAGCCGTGACGGCGATTCCTGCCGCACCGGGTACTTGGACAATGCCGCCAAGCCCTATGTCATTGTGGAACTGAGTAAATTGGCCACCGTTCGTGTAATGATAGTCATCTTGATAGTAGTACTCGCCACCGCCAGGACCATCACTATTATTTGAACCTGCGGTGGTTATTCCGCCGCACGATCCATTGCTTTCTAACGTCCAGCCGGTGGTGGGGTCGCCGCAAGCCCGTAACGTATCTCCAATGCCTGTGCCATTAAAGTAAGTCGAATTATCGCCACTTGTACCGGATTCACAGCCTGTATTGGCAGCTGAATTGACAACAAAGGGGCTAGGGGCCTTCATCTCGTAGCCAGTCTGATCGCCAAACCGATCTCGAATCCCCAGAATCATGTTGCCGTTATCAAACTCAATGTCAGTCAGCCAAGGTTGTGGATAAAGCCGATCCAAACTACAGCCTGGGTTCCTATCACGATCATATGTGGTAAAAACGTTTACCCATGGGTTCCATTCTCCGTCGATGGGTTGAACATCTCCATTGAGTCCGATGTCACGACTATAGTTAAGCGGAACGGTCAGTTTCTGCGTAAAACCAGCACCACTGTTTTGTGGGTCAAATGAATAGACGTAGGCATTTAGTAAGCTGCGATCTCCGGCATGCGAATTGACCTGTCCGCCACTGTGACCACCTGTAGATGACTCACCCGTACAGGTAATGCCAACGTAGACGAGACCTTCGTGGAAAGAAACGGCAAAGGGACGAAAATCTGTGGTGTTGCCGCAGGGATTGGTAATATCATAGGTATTAATGTCCCCTGCCTGCACCGCCGCAGACTGAATAGGGATGCTGTAAAGCTTGCGGTCAAAGAGATTGATGGTCCACAAGGTCTGTTCATCATCTGAAATATCTATATCGCCTAAACTCATCTTGCCTACCCAATCCCAAGAGTTGTTGTCCAACTCCCAATCTAAAACCGCCGCATTGTCTGCTGGGTGGGGATCGGTACCGGTATCAAAGCTGAGGGCATCCAGATCAACATATTCCGTAACTGTGGGTGAGGCATTTGAAGCGTTTTCAATCTTATAGATGCTACCCGTCTCTCCATTTTGGCGAAAGCCAGTATGACGCTTCATAAAAGCACCGACGAAGAGCGTATCCGTCGTTCGCTGATAGGCTAGGCCCCAGGTTGTCCCCATCTGGTTGCCACTGGCAATATGGGTTGGTGATGGAGAGCTAAAAGAGCCGCTATCACACACTCCATTGAGATCGCTATCCACGCAGCCTGCACTGTAGGGGAAAGAGACCATCACATCGTCGGCAAGATTATTCTGGGGACCATGTACGTAGCAGCTTGTTGCCAAGGTTGGATTGCTCTGGCAATAATGCGCCGGATAGTTGAAGCCCACATCTACATTGCCCATTGGTGCCGTAATGAACTGAACGGTTGAATTACCTGCTGCGCCTGGTTCTAGCAGGCTAAGGGCCGCTGGGCGAGTAAATTCAATCCGATACTCGGTTCCGTCAGAAAGACCATTAATTACATATTGTCCGTTGGCATCTGTGGTATCGGTGAATGTGTTACCAGATGGGTCATATGCTGTGACGAGAATCCCCTCAATGCTCCCTTCGCCATCACCGTCATTACTACCGCTAGCGTTGTAGTCATAGAACACGTTACCGGCTATCTGGCCCGAAACAATGTTAGGCGTGCCATCAAAGAGTAATTCAACTCGTTGCACATTCCCCGTATCTTGCGCCACATTGTCGCAGATGGTAACCGTCCAAGTACCGACGGAATTCTCACCATTGAATGCATTGAGCGAGTTACTTGGTTCGACGGTTCGTTCATAGGGTGCTGCAGCCAGGTTATCATGCGATCCATCATTGAGAGGTGCTGTTGTATTGCTGTCGAGCAGTACATTATAATTGTCGCTGTTGTTACCACTTGGTTGAATAACGGTAACCGCCGTGCCAGATGGAGATTGTACCTGCATACCAATGTCGCCACGAAATGAATGGCTGGCAATAAAACCAACGTTCAGATCGTTGACGGTAAAGTCATCCGTCACAAAAAAGGAGCGAGTCACGTTGTTTCCCTGACAGCCATTGTCGGGTATGGCACTCGACGATGTGTCCAAATAGGTAAAGCTGTCGGCGCGGGCTTGTTTATGCAAATGGCTAACCTGCCACAGCAGAGATAGGATTATGGCAAATAGAGTAATTGCCTGATATTTGTATCGGTTGCAATGTGGAGGCTTTTGGTATGGCTTTGTTATCTGTTTGAACATATGATCATTGTCCATTCTATTTTCCTCTTTGAAATAATCGAGTTGCACGCTGTACTACAGTCGATTTCAAAACCATAACTTTCTCCAAACGCTGCCAGAGAGGCAATAGACCTGTTTTGAATCGGAACTGAGCATAAATTCGTAATCGTATAAAAGTTACACACAACCGTCCAAGGAGCATGCCCCGAACGGGTTTAGCCGTATGTACGGCTTGTGTGGAACTGCATAAATTGCAGTCGTTGATTCGCCAATACGGCTTACAACCGTACAATCGCGAAGGATTTAGTTGTATCTTTTGGGGAGGAACGCAATTGATATCACGCTTTTGCAGCCTGCAATAACAACATATTGTAGGCTATTAACTTACGATAAAAGGCGATTGACCATCCATGGGTGCTGCTCCTATGAGCTTTCATACTGCGCTAAGTGGAACTGCCTAGTACAGAGCGGCCTAAAAGAAACCAGGGCTTTGAAGTCCTAATTTCAGAGTGATTCCAGGCTAAACCCCTGGTTTCTAACGCTTGGTCTAATTGGGCCGTCGTGTACTAGCTATTTACATCTTGCCGAACGTAACTTAAGATCCTCAAACCCATTTCCGGAATGCGGTCATGGGTCCAAGCTAGTCGTTGGATCCATTGCACTCCACTGATCATGGCTAGAAAATGGGGAAAAAATACGCCCGACAGATAACTATCGGACGTACTTCCCGCTAGATTTTGTATACCAATCCCGCTAGACTCTGAAGGTCAACTAGTTTTCAAAGTGTGCTAGGCTTTAGACCTTTATTCAAAGACGATATAACCTACCTGCTCAGTTGTATGGCTACGTTCGCTATCGCTAGCCTGGTCTTCGTCAATAGCCATGGAAAGCGTTGTGGTTGACAAAGGATTGGCGCCATAGAGAATGGCCCAGCCACCATTGCCACCATCCATGGCCGCTTGGGTTACAATGGCCACTGAGGCCGAAGAGAGTCCACTGATGCTGTAAGAATAGGCAGGTGAGTTACCTACACCACGAATGCTGTCCCCTCCTAACGCTGCCGTGTAGCCTGTACCATCCATTGAGCCAGTGCCAGCTTCAATGACGATGTAACCAACCGTTTCATTAGCACGTGTCGTATTTGGATCTTCACCCACCTCTTTACCAACATAAAGGGTTGTGCTAGAGGGTGGGGCGTTACGACTACTTCCTCGGTTCCAGAAGACCGAGAAATTTGCATCGTTATAGCTCATCACCTGGCCAAGGACGACTGGATTGGTGTAGCTGTTGCTATACGTGCGCGCTTCTCCAACCCAAGAGTTGTTTTCATCCGTCACGGTTGAGTTGTATTTGACCGCTTCCATGGTTACACCATCTTGGGCTTGCGTGTACACACCCTCTTCAACGACCACATAGTGTACGGTTACGTTGCTCACTGGCGTAGCTCCTGCTGGGTCGACCCGTACATCAAAGCTGCTTCCTGATGCGTTGCGAATACGGACAACGGCTGACGCCGTTGTGCTGCTGTAATTGGGGCTTGTGACAACCACCATGGATGTATAAGTGCGTCCTAAATTGACTGTTTGCCAGGCAGAACCAATGCCCGATACGGTGCCGATTTCTAAGCCAACTCCACTGGATGGCGGCGATGTTGGGGTAGACGTTGGTGTGTTAGTGGGTAGGGGCGTACTCGTTGGTGTTGGCGTATCGGTGGGCAAAGGCGTATTTGTAGGCAATGGTGTATTGGTCGGCGTATCGGTCGGAAGCGGTGTATTCGTTTGAGTTGGCGTCAGGGTCGGCGTGCTGGTTGGTAATGGCGTATCGGTTGATGTAGGTGTATTGGTCGGTCCAGAAGGCAGCGTACAGATTTCCAGACTCCAGCCGTTAAGCGTACCGCTATCGCCGGATGTGTAGGCATCTGAGACTGTTAGGCGCCAGCTACCATTGCCATTCTCGCCATCAAAGCTGCTCAATGCTTGATTAGGCGTGAATGTTCCGCTGATTGTTGGTATGGAGCCAGCACATTGATTCTCAACAGAGATAGAGGCTTCGTCATCGAGGATTGCTAGGATATCGTCGCCATTACAACCCCATGTACTGCTCGGTACACCCGGCCGGTCGATGATGGTTACTGTTGTCCCTGTACTCTGATTCTGTAGATCAAAGGAGAGATCACCAACCCACACATGAGCCATATCAATGCTTACATTCAAATCCACGATGGTGTCGCTACCGTTGACAGATAGAGTCGAATTGATGGAACTCGTCCCATTGGGCAGAGCCTTGGGTATATCTACGCTGGTGTACGTAGTACAGACTTCGCTACTGGTCGGCGTTGGCGTTGGCGTATTGGTAGGCGTCGGTGTATCCGTTGGCAATGGTGTATTGGTGGGTGTACTGGTTGGCAGCGGCGTATTGGTTGGTGTTGCTGTTGGGCCACCTTCAATGGTCAAGAATATGGCTGACGGGACACCCCACTGTCCATTTGTATCCTGGGCTTCAACAAAGATGATATGGCGTCCAGCAGAAAGTCCAGTTGTGTTGATCAAAGCCGTAACACTCTCGACGCTGCTGTTAAAGTTTCCGTCACTTGCGCTCAGGGCCTGAGTTGTTCCGCCATCCCAGGATGGGGTATCGATTGAGTAGCGAGCAGCCTGGATATTTTGCACTGCTTCAGTGGCCCAGCCATTTGAGTCAAAACGAGAATCATCGGCCTGGGCAGACAGAGTGACTGTGGCCCCACTTGGGACAGAATCATCGTTCAATGCCACGTTGACCACTTCTGGTCCTTGCGGATCTTCATAAGGACGTCGAGCGGCTTTCAGCGAGTAGACCAGCGCATCGAGGTTTGCCGGATAGATTGTATTTTCGAAGGTACTACATGCCTCAAAGAATTGGGTACCCAGTTCAAATGTATAGGAGGGAATCCCTAATTCACCGTAGACCCAATCATCCGTCGTTCCAGAAGCCGCTGGGAAGCAGGTGCCGGTTCCACAGACTTGATAGTTGGTATAAAAGCCAAACTTATGTCCCAGCGTATACATCTCACCGTGGTTGGGGGACTGTGCGCTAGTCCATGCCCAAACTGGCAAGATATAGCCACCAGAACTATGCAATGAGATGAAGAGGCCTTCCGTATCGCTTGGCGCAGGGTTGTTGCCAGTACGCTGATCGGGGAATATGGTTGTGGCATAATTTTGGATCACCTGTACTTCTGGCTCTGAAGCCGGTCCGCTGCCCCGGTAGGTGATGTTGCAGGCATTGCTGCTGGCGTTGCCCCACTCATAGCTGCTGTTGCGGTTGAGGTCTACACCCCACAGGCTACTATCGTTACAGCCATCGGTACTATTGGTGTTTTTGCGCCACAAAGTTCCCCCTTCAGCAATCTTGCGACCATCTGGGTTTGTCTGTGGCAGGATATGAACCTCGTAATAGTCCAGCAGCCACGTAACATCTGGATCTACTTCATAGTTTGTTACAAGATATTCAGCAAAGCGTGTTGCCGTTTCTGCCGTCGTATACTCACGGGCATGGATTGCGCCAATGATCATCAACTTGGGTTTGGGGCCTGATACGGCGCTATTGGTCAGGACAAGCGAAAAGATATCATAACCGCTATTCCCGCCCGGAGTTTCCTTCTCCCAACTATCTCCGATATCTGTCCATGTTGCCAATGTAGGATTGGCAGCGGCTAACTGGGCAAGATCAGTATGTGTCTCTTCAACTGTCCGGTAACAGGCAAATCCAGGAATGGTTTGCAAGGCAAAGATTGATCCGATACCACTCATTGCTTCAAATTTCTGAAAGGCGGCAGATAGATCTTCTGTGGCTGCATTATCAATCTCTACTGAATAACCATCTGATTTTATTTTCGCTAACTCTGCTTCGCTGAGGACGGAGCGCACATATTCTTGGCGGCCAACTGCCTCTTCCCAAATATCAAATTCAGCGTTTAGGCGGGCCAAATTCTCAAATGTCTGAAAGTATATGCGGTAGACAGTCTGTGCCTGACTGGATTCACGGTCATGAGATTGGTCACTCTCATCCAAGTCCGTAGCGGCATTCTCATTAGAAGATTGGTTTCCATCTTCGCCCCCATGCTGAACGAGCGGCAAGAATATGGACGAAAGCTGTTCTGCGTCATTCTCACCATCTACTCCAGATGAAGTCTTTGGCGATTGCTGATATGCCTCCAATTCGGTGCTGGCAAACGAATTTGAAGCAAACAGGCCTGTTGCAGCAAGCAGAATCGCTCCAACGACCAGTGCAAAAAGTCTAGCAGATGGGTAGCGCCAGAAGGGTAATACAATCTGTTTCACGGTTTTTATACTCCTTATCCCAAGAAAATAGTCTGTAAACAATTGGAACCATAGAGCCATTCCAGAAGAAGATTACCTAGGGCCAAGGGGGGGTGGCCCAACGGTAACCAGCACGGGGTAGCCTACTCGATATGAGTATTTATTTTTCTGGAAGCGCCTACATAAATTGAACTGTCTGTCATTAGACAGAAAATTCCATACGATTGCGGGTTAAGCCAAGCATGGTTGAACTCAGCAGCACCCAGCGAACTGCTAATCATGACGCCACCTTTAGAGATCGGCTTCTAGCAATTACATGCCCACTTTGATACGGCGACGGATTGGTCAACCGACGGCAGCGATCTTACCCAACATTGCAGGTATCCATGCGACAAAATAGTACCCTTGGGTACCCGAAATTCTCAGGTGCACTTTTCTTCACAAATGAGAAAATTGATCTATATTTAGTTTATGGGTGCAGGGAACAGGGTATTGAACTCTTGCTCGGTCACCGCCTCAGGGTGTTGAGCAGACGAAACCACTAACATCAGCCCAAATTTCGTTCAATTGGCAAAAGAGACAAGCTTGTTCTAAAACAACGAAGGTTAAACTGCGATGTGACATAATGAGAGGTCAGGTAGTTGTTTCACAGCTTTCTGACAACAGAATAACAGGGTTTGAGTAATTTTACATGAGACATTTTGTGTATATTGATTTATTTTCTATTTTTTAAATTTTAAAAAATCGCGCGAAAATAATCTCACAAAATACGTATTTACGATTGATTTCTTGATGAATATATAGGAATTATGGCAGTTTTATTTTTAATCAAGACCATATTTAGACATTAAGAAGAAGAGTTTCCAAATTCCTGACAGGTTTTGAAAACCTGTTAGATCGAATTATCGAAAAAATTTGTTCTTTGGATCTATCCAGATACAACTTTTGCACCCATGAAGACGGGTATGTTCCTTCGCAGTCGGAAAGCTTCTTTCAGTGAAGAAGGGGATGGCCTCCCTTTCTCACATATCCCAAGCTAGATTGGACAATAGACAGAACAAAATTTTATCGGCGGCTATAAAGGAGAGGGGTCGATTTGAAGAAGATACATTTACTACTTTCACAGATTAATGCAATACATGGTACACTAGTCTGCGGTAAGATTGGACACGAAACGATCTTCACCACCGGGCAGCCTGTAGTCGCAGGCTGTCCTCTCATTTTTATAGCTTTTGTACAAGCTTTATTATATCTTACCAAGAATAGCACGTCATGAGCAAGTCACACAACGGTCATTTTATGTAGAATCAGATAATTGGTTGATTTTACAAATGGCTACTGTCTGTCATTTTGGTACGGTAAAATATTCCTATATTTAGCTTTGGCGGAGATGGTGGCAAGTACCCGCATCGTAAAAAGAATGTTTTGGACCTGAGCACTTGCAGCAAGATCGAGGTTCCCGAGGATTATTTGAGCAAGTTCCTCTCAATGCCATTAAGCTTAGTGGGGACTACGATGCACGGTATATTGGGTTCCCGTGCTTTCAACCTGAATCTTAACCAAGCGTTGCAGGCGGAACGGCTTAAGGCCGTTCCAAGAAAATAAGTACCGCGGAGCAGGTGTTCTCTAACGCCTGCGTCAGTCAGGTAGAGCCCCATTAGAGAATGCTCCCTCCACCGAATTATAGGGATTCTATTTTTTGGAACAGCCTAACACAATCATATTGAGTTCGTGTTGCATTGCCATGCTACTGGCAGTAGACATTCATAGTTAGCCCAATAAAAAAGGCCGACTCCCCGCAATAGTTGGGTAAGTCGGCCTTTCTTTGAGTTAGCTACAGTTAGAAAGTAATGTCGACTAGGTGGTAGATCATACAAAGAGCCTGAATCTTTCCATGCTGTCTAGTGGCTAGCGCAAGCTATATAAAATTTATCCCTCTCACCTACTCAAAGAGCTACCTTACAATAAACGGCATAAAGATCTCCCCACCGTTCACCACATCAATCACCATCCGCTCGTTCGAACCATCACTCTTCACAACCTCCAGCATATAGACATCACCCTGCTTTAAGGTTGCCCCAGCTTCTAGCCATTCATATGATCCGGCATCTCTGGATTGACCGTTGAGTGGGGTCGGAATCAACTCGCTGCTGCGGGTCGACACCAAGCCGTTGGTTTTCCAGATGTAGAAGCCAACAACATTGCTCTCTTCCTCCACCTGCCAACGCACCAGCACACCGTCAGGTGTTTGAGTCAAGCTGCTGCTGGCAAGTTGTACTGCCGTGGGATTGAGGATTTCGACACTGTCGCAATCCTGATCGTCGGCATCTTCCACAACCGTCACGCCACCGCCAACTGCGCCCACAGAACGAGCCAGGTTGGGTGTGTGTCCGCGGTCGGAACAAGGAAGGAGCGCTGGCAAAAGAGATGTATCAGCCCGAGTGGTAAAGTAGACGTCTACGTTTACAGTCTCGCTAATGCCCAACCCATCGGTGTCACCAAGGCTGTTGAGCACGTCGGTCCAAGTGAGGATGCCGTTATTAGCGCTATCGGCTGGAGGTGCCGTTTCGGTAGCTCGATATTCGAGAAAGGCTTGGCTGTAGCGGTCTTCCATTGGCAGTGTATCGATGACTACATCGCCTGTGTTGGTGATGCGGATGGTGAAGGAGATGGTCTCGCCAACCCGGTAGTCGCCCACGCCGTTGAACTGCTTGTCGACCTGAATCATCGGTGTGAAGTTCTGCTGCACAAAGCCAAAGTCAAAGGAATGGTCGTTGTGACCCGCCGCGCCCGTAACCGCGGTCGTCTCGACCACGCCGCCGTTGAGAACGCCATCCGAGTCGTGCTCGTCGTTGAAGGCTTGGCTGCCTGCTGCGCCTTGAATGGGCGATGGTGTCAAGTCGCTGAGCAGATATTGGGTGCCAGAGACGGTCACCGTCTGGTTCAGGTCGATCTCTATCTCGTAGGTGGTACTGGGCGTCAGGCTGGTGCCGACCGACCAGGTTTGGTTGCCCACGCTACTGTCGCTGAAGTAGTATTCGCCATTGGCGTCGGTGGTGGTCTGGGCTACCAGAGTACCGGTGATGTTGTAGAGCGAGACTTGCACTCCCGGAATCGGCTCCTCACAGGGGTCTTGTACGCCGTCGCCATCAGAGTCCAGCCAGACGTAGTTGCCGATTTCGAGGGGGGCTAAATCGCAGAAGGCGACTACATCACCTAACCCCTCTGCTTTGCCGAAGAAGGCTTCGTTTGGTGTATTCTGGACAATTGAATAGAGTCTAGCCCCTTGTACGTGAGCGCCAGTGGCGTTATTGTGCCAAGCAAAACCACCTTTATTGCCTTCAAAGCGCTGGGGATTAATGCTGCTGGCTATTACCTCTGAACGACCTGGAATCTGCAAAACACCGCCAACGATCTCTTCACTGTGGCCTACATTTGGGTTAGCGAGATTGAGGTTGCCATCATCTTGATAGTAGTACTCATCCATGATGAGCGCGCCATCCGCACTTGACGACGTTCCTCGGGTGTCACAGCTCGCGTTAGTGGGATCAACCAAACTTTCAATGGCCCAGCCACCGCTACCATCGGCGCAGGCGCGGAGCAGATCACCCCCCGAGCTACCGGCAAAGACAAAGCCTTCGCCACCACCATTATTAAGAGGGTAGCTGGGCGTTTGGGTCTGCGGTCCCCACTGATGGCCAAAGCGGTCGATGAGGCCAATCACCATATCGCCATTGTCAAATTCAATGTCAGAAATAGCGGGCACAGGATAGTGGGCCGTGTGGTCCGCGCCGTGCCCTTGGTTGGCATAAAATGGATAGGTATCGACCCAGGCGTTCCACTTGGCATCAAATGAGTTGAGACAAGCGGGGTTTCCCAGGTTGTTGCTACATCCGCGCTCGTAATCGAGGGGGAAGTCGAGCACTTCGTTAAATCCGGTTGCACCATCCCAACGGAAGATATAGCCCCGTAGCTTGTTTTGATCACCAGGTCGGTTGATCACGTTGTTGTTGCTATATGGGCCTTCTATGGGCAGTTCGGTTCCTTCATCCACCGTTGATTGGGCTGAACAGATCATGCCGACATAGAGCTCACCATCTTGAATACCTAACCCAAAGGGGCGTAAATCATCGGCAGCGAATGCGCCTGCATCGTTGGTACACTGGGCCATGACGTCGACGGTGGAGACGGCGGTGATGATGTCTACGTTGGTCGGGGTACCGGCGCTGCCATCGGCATTGATGGGGATGATGACTAATTCGCGGCTTTGCAGATCAATCGTATAGAGGGTGTTGCCATCTTCAGCGATATCCAGATCACCCAAGCCCTCTTTGAGCACATCATCAAAGGTGCCAAAATCCCGCAGAAAATCGGCTGTGCCATTGGGGTGTGGGTTGACGCGAGCAGCATCTAAGGTCAGCCATTCTGTGGTGACATTGGTACCCAGATCGGTGACATAGATGGTGGTTGGATTGTCGCTGGGGCCAAGACCGCTATGGCGTTTGATGAATGATGCGCTATACAAAACATTAGTTTGCGTGCGATAGGCAAGTCCCCAAGTTGCTCCAATATCGCTGGCTGGAATCTGCAATGTCTTGGCTGGGCTATTCCCGCTGGCACTTTCAGCGACGGCAACCAGGGCATCGAGTGCGGCATGGGGGCCAGTCAATTGGTCACCAAAGAGGAAACAGGCCGTGGCGATATCTGTCACCGACTCACAATAATCGGCCGGATTATTCACCGCAAGGTCTGCCTCACAGGTCGCCGCGTCATGGCGTTGGGTCATCACCGCCGCGCCAGGCGTGGAGCCGTGGAAGCTGGGCTGCATGTAGCTGGGTAGTCCCCTGAACTCCAGGCGAATGTGGGTATTGGTATCGAAGAGGTCAGGGAACGTGTAGGTACCGTCTGGATTGAGCGGTATGGTAATACCCACATTGTCATCGTTACCATAGGCTGTCACGGTGGCATTGCTGAAATCGGGTTCGCTACCATCTTGGTTCCCGTCCGAGTTGAAATCACGCCAGACGGTGCCGCCTAAGTCACCTTCACCATCATCACAAAGATAGACGGGTGCGATGTCGTGGTCATCTTCATCGACGGTGGAATCGCCGTCGTTGTCCACATTGTTGGTGGCATCGTCCAAGGAGGCATTGTCCACCACCGTGTCGCCGTCGGTGCTGTCCGGCGTCGAGTCGACGTCATCGCCATCGTCCACTGCAATCTCCGCCGTGTTGGTGATGGTGCGGCTGGCCGGAATGCTGGCCACGGTCATCACGATTTGGGTGGTGGTGCTGCTGCCCGCGGCAATGGTTGTGTTGAGGGTCCGCGTGGCGTTAACTGGCCCCGTCGCGCCGTCGTTGGACCAGTTGGCGTCGGCCACAGTCAGGCCCGCGGGGACGTAGTCCACAATCTCTGGATTGGTGGCCGCGGCAGTACCTTGATTCAGCACCTGGATGGTAAAGGTGACGGTGCTGCCCACTGCCAGCGGCGTGTCCGATTGGGAGGCCACTGTCTTGATGAGGGCCAAGTCATAAATTGGCGCTGTGGAGACGGTGACGCTGGCGGGATCGTGATCATCCTCATCGTCGGCGGCGTTGTTCTTGCCATCTTCGTCAATCACATCATTCTTAACTGGGTCTTCGCTGTTGGTGGTGTCCGGGTCCGAATCCACATCGGGCAGCTCATTGCCTGCACCATCGGTAAGGGTCGAGTTGTAGCTGGCAATCTCGGCTGTGTTGGTATAGGTGCCGTTGGTAGTTGCCCCGGCGGTTAGCACAATATCCACAATGGTCGATGCGTTGACCGTGCCGCTGGGCGTTAAGGTGGCGGCCAACGTTGTTGTGACTGTGCCAGATGCTCCGCCATTCCAAGTGACGGCATTGGCCCCGCTGAGGGTGAAGTCGGTCGGAATGTAGTCGGCCACGGTCACGTTCGTAGCGGTGACGGTCCCTTGATTATAGACGGTGAGGGTGAAGCGCACGTCGTCACCCGGCGCGATGGTGGCCGATTGACCGCTCGCCAGTGTCTTGACCAGCGCCAGATCGAACTCGCAGTAGAAGCCAAAGTCGAGGGTATCGTCATTGACGGTCACGTTGTTGGCCGACTGGTCGGGGTCGGCATCGTTGTTGATGGTACCCTGGTTGGCCCCCAACACAAAGCCCGCCAACGGACCGCCTGAACCAAAGTTGCTGCTGGCGACTTCCACCCGATAGTCATTGCCACTCACCACATCAAACTGGTAGAAGCCATCAACCGTGTTGGTCAACACTGTGGTTGTGGTGGTGATGAAGGTATTACCGCCGCCCGTTACGTCGTAGAGATTGACCACCACGCCGTTGATACCCGGTTCGCTGGCGTCCTGGGTACCGTCGTTGTCGATGTCGTGCCAGATGACGTCGCCCAGGGTGAGCTTGGCTTCGCCTGGGTCGATGGGGACTTCCACACAGGCATCCATGCCCATTGCCGTTGCCTTATTGTAGGTGTTGCCGGTGGTAGCGCATTCCGCCGCGGCAATGCCCGTCGTCGCAGCCACTGTGTCGAAGACCACAATGACGTCAAAGACTTCATTAGGCGCAAGCTGCTGATCGGTCAGTTCGTGGCTCAGCACGTTGGCCCAGTAGATAGCGCCATCATCATCGGCTTCGGTGGCCGGGTTGGGACCGTTGATGTCGGCAATGCCGTTGTAGGCCAGATAGGCTATGTCATACGTGTCAGTCAACGGCAGTGTGGTGATGGTGACGCTACCTGTGTTGGTAATGCGGATGGTGAAGCTGATCTGGGAGCCGACCGTCACCGTAGGCGGTGTGTTGCTCCATTTGGCAATCTCGATAGCTTCTGGCGGATTAGCAGAAAAGCCGATGTCCAGGGTGTGGTTGTTCTGACCCGGTCCGCCAGTGTTGACTACGACCGCGGCGTTGCCTGGATTGTCATAGGCGTTGGAGTCGCGCAGGTTGCCGTTTGTTGCGCCACCGTTCCCCTTTTGGGCTAGGTAGAAGTCCACACCGCCGTTGGCTGCGCGGATGGCCGTGTCATTGGCTGAGCCACCTGTGTCGTAGTTGGGGATGCGTACCTGGTAAGTGCGATTGTGGCGGACTGCCGTTTCGCTATTCTGCCAGAGCTGGTCGGCATAGCCATTGACGTTGTCTTTGGTGGGGTCGCCTTCGTGGCTGAAGTAGTAGCGCCCCTCGCTGTCGGTGGTGGTGGTAGCGGCTAGGATGGCAGTGACGGTAGCCAGGTCATCGCCGTCGTTCAAGATATCGTTTTCATCGACCAACCATAGTTCAAGCTGCACATTGGGGATGGCGGCTTCGCCTGGGTCTTGAACGCCATTCTCATTGGGATCCCACCAGACCCGGTTGCCGATTTCGAGGGGCGCGATGCGGCAGAGCACTTCTAAATCACCGAGTCCAGCTAACTTCCCAAAGTAGTCGCCCAGTTCGGCACCATCATTATCCAATTGTACAATGCCATAATAACGCTGTGGTGATCCATCAACGGTGCTATAGTGACGTACGCCGCTGACCAAACCGCCAACGCCGGATGTACTCAAGATGCTATCCGTGGGCCAGAGGGTAACCAGATGGCCATAGTCGTTTTCATCGTGGTTGACAGTCGTCCCATCCTGGATAAATTCAGTCCCAAGATTGCCAAAGGTGAAGGTGCCATCTCCGTTGGGGGTGGCCCGGATTGTATCACCCCACTCGATGTAGAAGTTAATTATGTTGGCGGAAGCGCCTGACAATTGATGTGCTGCGCGGTTGGCGAGGCCCACAAAGAGATTGCCCTGCTTATCAAATTCAATATCGATTCCCCACGGTTGATCTATATTTGTATAGTTGAGTAGATTTTCATCGGCGGCTCGCCAGTAACCCCAGGCATATGGTCGACTGTAGTTCAGAGATGTGCTGGCAACTTGTGTAAACGTGGGCGTTGTATTGCCTGCAGGAAAGCGATAGATATACAAATGTAGGTCTGTATTGGATAGAGATGTCTGCCCGGTACAGGTTACTGTGACATAGACCTGCCCATCTTGGATCTTAAGACCGCCTGGACGCCAATCATCGTTGGTGCAGAGGCCGCTAGTGACCGCCGCAGGGAAAGGAATGACGGTTGCTGTCCCAGCTGTAACCGTGGTGCCACTTGGATTGACCGCCACCATATGAATGGAGGCATCGAACAGGTTCACGGCATAGAGGTACGCTTCATCATCGCTCATATCAATATCACCCCAGCCCACAAAACCGACATCGTCACGTGCGTTGACATCGCCAGTTGTCGCACCTAAGATGTCTGTACTATAGTCATGGGAGTCGGTACCGGCATTGGCTATGTAAAAGGCTGAAATGGCATTCGGATTTGTATCGCGGTCGATGGCATAAATCGTGCCCAGAGCTGTATCGTTGGGACGGTTCACTACTGTATTATCCCAGCCGACTGGTGGTGGAAATGAGGTAAAGCGCTTCATAAATGAGGCCGCCAATAATGTGTTTGCGCGACGATGATAGGCAATACCATTGACGGTTCCGATTTCGCCGATCGTTGCATTAACAATCTTGGAGTGGCCGCTCGCAGGGAGTATAGCATTTCCTGTGCCAGTTGGCCCCACTGGGCCAGAACTCATAACAGGATCGACTTCGGGGGTTAACCCAAAGGAGTTTGTTTCGGGCCATCCATTCCCCAAAACACCCGAAATCGTTGTGAATTCTAACACGGCAGCCTCAGACGAAACCTGTGCATTGTTTGTTGCGCCTAAGGCGTAGCAGGATGTGGCGATTTGGGGGTTTTCTTGGCAATACTCATCTGGGATATAGAAACCGGCATCGACAAACAAGACACCATTGGTTACATCTATAAACTGGACGGTGGTTTCACCAGCCACCGTCGGTGCCAAGTGGTCAAGCGAACCGTCGGTAGGTAACGTGAATTCCACGCGTACCATGCCGAGCAAGCCTACGCCGGCTGTCACCGTGAAAGCGCCAGAAACAGCGGTCGTTACTGTTGTGCTTGTGCCATTGGCATCGACCGCTGTTACATTGATATCGGAAATGCCTGCTTCAGCGTTATCTTGAATCCCATTTAGATTTGCATCGAAAAAAGCCGTTCCATATATCTCACCAGTGCTGGTTCCTTGGATAACTTCCACCTCGGCAATGCGTAAATAATTTGTGTCCGGATCATGAATGCGAACGTACCGTCCAAACTGATTGACGGATACTTGAGTAGATGGCGAAAAAACACCTAATAAGGCTTCAAAATCTGCCTGGGCACGCGCACCTGCTAAGTCATCTGCGGTAAAAGGGGTATCGGAAACGAGCAGATATGCATTATCCAAGGTGGCGTCGATGCCAGCGACGTTGTCGGTCTGCTCCCAGACGCCTATCGTTTCAATCATCTCAATGGACCCCAGATCAACCTGCCACCACGGTTCGGGGTCGCTATTTAGCGTAATAGCAACCCCATCACCAGCAAGAACAGCACCGGATGTATTGCCATCAATGGCTGCCGTTGCCATACAGCGTATAAGTCCTGGTCCGCATGATACATCTACCAAAGTGCTCGATTGGGTGGCCGTACCGTTCAGGGCGAGGTTGTCACCAGGGGCGGCACGGACCACGGTGGTGGCATTGACGGCTTCGCTCCCAGAGGCGGTGCCGCTGCGCATCACGGCGCGCTCGGCCGCTGCTTCCGCAGCTTTTGCGGCTATCGGTTCGAGGGTACCTAGAGGGTTCCCGGAGGCCATGGTCCGCGCCAGGTGGGTCAGCGCGGGCCGTGGGATCAGTCCCGCCAGCAGCGCGGCGATCATGAGGGCGTTGAAAAGGGATCGGATACGTGTAGGAACTCGGATGATTTGGTTGTGGAACATATATGACTCCTGAATTGTAAAACTCAGCTTCGATTAAAAACTGTATGGTCATTACGCTGACAGAGCAATGGAAAACTCAACAAAGATTAGAAGATTTCAAAGATAAAAAATCTGCCAATCTTTGTAACCTTTGTTTGATTTTTTTCTCCAGGTTGCCGGGTCGGGCATGGAGAACTTCCTGGAAGGAGCAGTTTCCGAATAGATAGTGCACCCAAAGGGGCACCCCCTTCCAGGAAGAGTCTGTGAAACAAAGTGGATAGACGATCTCGCTTGGAATAGTTCGATTGGGTCAGTAGGAAAGTAGAATTGTGCTGCAGCATAGCAATGAGTCAGAGCTACAGCGCCAGGGTGAAGGGAACAGTACGCAAATGTTCGACAACTTTCTAACAACAGAATAACAGGTTATTGACAGATTTCGCATCGGCCAATTTATGTAATTCTGTCAAGTTATAGGGTATTTTTTTGTAGTGCGTGGTACGTGGTACGTGGTACGTGGTACGTGGTACGTGGTACGTGGTACGTGGTACGTGGTACGTGGTACGTGGTACGTGGTACGTGGTACGTGGTACGTGGTACGTGGTACGTGGTACGTGGTACGTGATACGTGGTACGTGGACGAATTGTCGCTGACTGACGTTCCACCTGCAATTTTGCAACCCTGCTACTCTGTCACCCTGCTACGCAGCAACCTTGAACAGTATGGTATAATCTAGCAGACTTGTTTTTTGTGGCGTGACAAGTGAGTTTGTTGACAAGACGAGATACAATCATGTTGAAAAAACTCCCTATTGGCATCCAGACCTTTTCGGACATCATAGAAGAGGATTACCTCTATGTCGATAAGACAGAGGCCATCCATCGCTTAATTACGTCGGGCAAGTATTTCTTTCTTTCGCGACCGCGGCGTTCAGGCAAGTCGTTGACGCTCTCGACGATTAAATCCATTTACTTAGGCCAACGCGAATTGTTCGCGGACCTGTGGCTCGAGGATCAATGGGAGTGGGAGAAAGTTCGTCCGGTTATTCACATCTCCTTTAGCAGTGTCGATTACCAAGAAAGTGGTCTGTCAGAAGGCATCAAAAAAATGTTGACCGACCAAGCATTTATGCATGGCATTCAACTTGATGGCACGACTGTCAAAACCATGTTTGCCGAGTTAATCCGTAAGCTGTCCAAAAAAGGCAAGGTCGTGTTGCTCATCGATGAATATGACAAACCCATCATTGACTATCTGGATGATATCGCGCAGGCTACTGCACACCGTGACATTCTCAAGACCTTCTATTCGGTCATTAAGGATAGCGACCCCCATATCGAATTTCTGTTGATTACAGGTGTCTCCAAGTTCAGCAAGGTCTCGATTTTTTCGGATCTAAATAACCTGACCGATATCACACTAAACCGCCGATTTGCTTCATTAACGGGCTATACGCAAGAAGAGGTGGAGCAGAACTTTGCACCTTATATTGCGGAAGCGGCATCGATACTAGACCTTGAGCATAACGAATTGCTCGACCAGCTGCGCCACTGGTACAACGGCTATTCATGGAATGGCGTGACCTATGTCTACAACCCTTTTTCGGTCTTAAGCTTCTTCCAAGAAGCTGAGTTTCGTAATTTCTGGTTTGAGACTGGAACGCCCTCTTTCTTGCTCGCACTTATGAAACGAGATTGGCTCTATAAGTTGGAGGACCTGACCGTAAGCGAACGAACGCTTTCTAGCTATGATATCGAGAACCTGCAGGCCATCCCGATTCTCTTCCAAACCGGCTACCTAACCATTAAGTCTAAGGAAAAATTTGGGCTGTATACGCTCGATTACCCGAATGCCGAGGTCAAAGAATCTCTGCTCGACTACATGATTAGCGATCTGCGTCAAGATCACGGCACGTTGGCGACCCCAATGGTCGTGCAGCTCTATGAAGTGTTCAACGCCAACGATATGGAGCGACTAATTACACTCATCAAGAGCATCTTCAAGAACATCCCTTCTCAGATTTTCATTAAAAATGCTGAAGCTTACTACCACAGCCTCATCTACTTGGTCTTTTTCTATCTTGGCCAATACACCGACGCCGAAGTCAATACCAACGACGGACGGCTTGATTGCGTGGTAAAAACCCCAACCCACATCTATATCCTCGAATTCAAGCTGGACAAGAGCGCAGAAGAGGCATTAAAGCAGATTCAGGACAAAGGCTACGCCGACAAGTACACCGCTGACCTTCGCCCCAGAGTCCTGCTGGGGATTAACTTTAGCAGTGAACAGAAGACGGTCGATGACTGGAAAATGATGGAGATGACAGGATGATTGAGATGATCGGGTAATGCAAATAGCTACATTTCCCAATCATCTTCATCATCCCATCATCTTATTCATCTTCTATTTCGCCACGGGCAAGAAGAGATCGACTATATTCATAACGCCGAGAATGACCCGCTCAATTGTGCCATTACGCTTCACAATGTCCAGTATATAGACATCGCCTCGGTTGAGGGTTGCGCCTGCGTCCAGCCACTGATAGCTGGCACCAGTTGATTGACCAGTGTTCGTTGCAAGGATCATCTCGCTGCTGCGTACCTCCGCCACCACGCCACTCGCTTTCCAGATGTAGAAGCCAGCGATATTGTTCTCGCTCTCGGTGGTCCAGGCTACCAGCACGCCATCGGCTGTTTGGCTCATGCTGCCCACGGCGATCTGCACCGCAGTAGGGTTGAGAATCTGCACCGAATCGCAACTGCTGTCGTCGGCATCTTCCACGACCACTTGTGTGCCTGCGGTGGCACCGACCGAACGGGCCACGTTGGGCGCGTGTCCGGCTTGCGTGCAGGGGGCAATAGCTGGTAGCAAGGTCGTATCTGCCTCAGTCGTGAAGGTGACGACCACGCCGACCGATTCGCCCAGCCCTAGCCCGTCCAGATCATTGGTGCTGCTCAACACGTCTGTCCAGGTGAGGAGGCCGCCGGCTACGCTGCTTGGCGCGGGATTAGCGCTGACGTAGGTAATGAACGCGCTGCTGTAGCGGTCCTCTAGTGGTAATGTATCGATGACTGCATCGCCTGTATTAGTAATGCGGATGGTGAAGGAGATGGTCTCGCCGACCCGATAATCGCCTTGACCGTTAAACTGCTTGTCTACGGCAATGGTGGGAACAGCTGCTACGACCGTTACCGAGGCGGGGTCGTGGTCGTCCTCATCGCCGCCGTTGGTGCCATCCTCGGTGATCTCATCATCAACTAGATCCGTGCTTTCGCCTGTACCGTTGCCGTCTGTGCTGTCAGGGGTCGAGTCCGAATCGGGCAGCGGACTACCATTGCCATCCACAATCGACGTGGTATAGGTGATGATCTCGGCGACGTTGGTGTAGGTGCCGCTGAGGGCTGCGCCTGCTGTCAGCACAATGTCGATAGTGAGCGAGTCACTGACTGTGCCGCTGGGCGTCAGGGTGGCGGCCAGTGTTTGGTTAACTGTGCCGCTTGTGCCTGTCCAGCCACCGCCAGCCACTATGAAGCCGGTCGGGACATAATCGGCAATGGTGATGCTGGTTGCAGTGACCACACCTTGGTTGTAGACCGTGATGGTGAAGGTCACGTTGTCCCCTGGTGCAATGGTGGCGGGCTGACCCAGGGCTAGTTTCTTGTCTAGCGCCAGATCGAATGCACAGTAGAAGCCAAAGTCCAGCGTATCATCATTGACGGTCACATTGTTGGCCGTCTGGTCGGGGTCGGCATCGTTGTTGATGGTACCCTGGTTGGCCCCCAGCACAAAGCCTTCCAGCGGACCGCCTGGGTCGAAGTTGCTGCTGGCCACTTCCACCCGATAGCTTTTGCCGCTAGGTACATTAAACTGATAGAAGCCAGAGACCGGCCCGCCCCCTGTATTGGTCGTTGTGGTCGTCGTTGTAATCAGCGATGTGAGGATGGGGTTGTTGCTGCCGTCCAGCTCCCACAGGTAGACCAGCACGCCGTCGATGCCTGGTTCGTTGGCATCTTGTGTGCCATTGTTGTCGATGTCGTGCCAGATATAGTCGCCCAAGGTTAGCTTGGGTTCGGTTGGGGTGATGGGTACCTCGGCACAGGCATCCATGCCCATAGCGGTCGCTTTGTTGTACGTATTCCCCACCCCCTCGCTACAATCTGCGCTCCCGCCAGCGGCACCTGTGGTGTCGGCAACCGTATCAAAGACGACGATAATGTCCAGCGTTTCACCTGGAATCAGCTCGCCTCCGTTGCCATCATAGGTCGTTGCATCGGCCCAATAGACGCTGTTGGCATTGACAGTCGTAGCTGGGTTAGGTCCAGTCGCATCGGCGATGGTGTTGAAGGCAAGATACGTCGCGTCATAGGTATCGGTCAGTGGCAAGGTTGTGATGGTGACCCCGCCCGTGTTGGTGATGCGGATGGTGAAGGAGATTTGGGCACCGACCGTGACCGTGGGTGGCGTGTTGAGCATCTTGACAATCGCAATGGAAGATAGGTCCTCCGGCACTCTGTTTTCGATATCCACCTGACCACTGGCAGGCTGGGCAAAACCAAAGTCGAGGCCGTGGTTGTTCTGCCCTGCACTACCAGACGTATAGAGAATGGTGGGCGTGCCGTTGACCAACAGCGCATCGCTATCGCGCACGTCGAGGATGGCGTCGTTGCTGGTTGTGCTGCCGCTGACCGCTTCGGCATTGGGCGTAGTCAGGCTGTAGCCTGCGGGTGTTGCTACGGTGATGGTGTAGGGCGTGTGTGGCTCGACCGTGAAGACATAGTTGCCGTCGCCACTGGTGTTGACCTGTTGCGGTGCTTGCCCCGCCTGTTCTAGCGTGACCTGTACGCCGTTGAGGCCCGGTTCGCCTGCATCCTGTACGCCGTTGCCATCGTAGTCATCCCAAACGCGGTTGCCGATTTCGAGGGGGGCTGCTAGGCACATGATCTCTAAATCGCCTAGGCCAGCAGCTTTGCCAAATGTGCCTGTATCTCCAATGGCATAGAGGCGATAGCTATCGTCTTTGGCGCCACTGTTATTATTCAGAAAGGTGACGCCGCCCGAACTAAACTGGGCACTGGTTCCATCAAGGGGATCCATAGACGTGAGTGCTACTTCTCCTGAACCGGGCAAGAACACAAGACCACCTAGGCTCGTCTCGGCATGGGGAACGTACGTATCGTCTGTATTAAAATACCTATCCCCTTGATAATACTCACCACCCCCTGGACCTTGGTTGTTGGCTGCGTTGTTGGCACAGCCTGCGCCACCTTCCAACACGTAGCTGCCGTTGACGTTACAGACGCGCAGAATGTCGCCACCGATGACTGAACTAAAGGGCGTTGTTCCGGTTAATCCATAGTTGCCATGCCCAGCCTGATGACCAAAGCGATCCATAAAGCCAAGCATCATGGAACCATCCACATCGAATTCGATATCGGACAAGATTGGCTGGGGGTAAACGGCTGTGTTTGTCGTCGTGTTACAGACAGGTTGCATCACCGTTGTCCATGGGAACCAGCCGGTGATTGCATTGCAATTGGGGGGCGCAACGCCCTGTTCATCCGCCGGCCCTTTCGGGTAGTCCAACGCAAAGTCGAAGACGGGCACAAATGGTGCTGCACCGCTATTCAGCCTGTAGATGTGGGCATGAAGGTCGGCTGTGTTCTGCGTGTACTCGGCGGTACAGACGACGCCGATGTAGACATCATCATTGTCAGTCTTCACAGCAAAGGGGCGGGCGTCGTTGAAGCTCTGTCCGCTCGTTGGAACGATTTCGAGACCGGCCAAGCTCGCCACAGACACAGAGGCCATCAGATCGATCTCTAACAAGCCATCGTTTACGGTTACGGAGATGGTTTCGACCTGAGCAATAAATTGTCCACCGGCCGCGGCATGAATGTCATAGTCATTCAGTTCGGTGTTGCCTTCGATATTGACGTCAAAGATGCGTTGTCCGTTGGCGTTGAAGCCCAGCTCGGCAAAATGAAGCTTAAGATCGTAGTCACCACTGGGTACTGGAATACGATACTGTATCAACGAAGAACCGCCACGCACGGTTTGGTAAACGAACGCTGGCGCGGCATCTACGCCAGCGGGGGTTGTGTTGACACCGGATGGGGTTGTGAATGGGTTACCGCTTAGGTAGTACCCATCACCGCTCCAGCTATCAAGCGCACCATCGGTGGCTCCACTATCGATAAAGAGCGAAGCGTTTGTGTTACATTGCGCTGTTGGAATGGCAAAGGTGTCAACTGTACCCGCTGAACCATCTGCGTTGATAGCGACACGATGCAGCGCTTGCTGCTGTAGATTGGTCACCCACAAGGCACTTTCATCATCAGCAATGTCAATGTCGCCTAATCCCACTGAACCAATTTGGCTGAAGACATCTGGATCGTTTGAAGGGTCGCCAACAGCACCTAAGCCGCGTGTGCCACTATCGGGAACTGCGCCGACATCGATTGGGTTGCCAGCGCTGTCAATGGTACCCTCTAGGTTCAGCCAAAGGGGTGTCGTATCGTTGGCGTCATTACCGTCTGCACTCAAGCGATAGATGGCGCCGGGCAGCGGCGTTCCGGCTGGCTCCTCATTCAGCCCTACATGACGCTTAACAAAGGCTGACGTGTAAAGCTGCTCGGTGCTGCGCTGGTAGGCAACCCCCCATGTTGAACCAATCTGGCTAGCAACGGCCTCATGCGTAGGTGCTGGCGCTGTGCCGCTGTTGTCGTAAGCAAAACTGACGAGAACGTCCTCATTGCCACTGCTATCGCCATTGATGTAACAGACAGTAGCCAAGCTTGGATTGCTTTGGCAATAATCGGCGGGGCGGTTCGCAGCAAAGTCAATGCCCGTTGCGCCGCTCGTTGTGACTAGTTGAATGCTGCTGTTGTCGCTTCCCATAAAGCTCGGCTCGTAACCAGCGGGCAAATCGGTAAACTCGATACGCCACGGGCCGTTTGTACTTGGCGTGAGCGAATAGGTGCCATCGCTGCCGCTGGTCGTGTTGCCAACTGCGTTGCCGTCTGGGCCATAGGCAGTGACGGTAACGCCCGCCAGCCCGATTTCAGTGATGGAGCCGTTGGCGGTCAATTCGCCGTCGCTGTTGAAGTCGCGGAAGACGGTTCCGCTGATGGCGGCTGGCGCAACTGATGTGACGCTAACCGAACTCAAATCCACCACGCCGCTCGTCGATGAAACCGTGCTGCTGACGGTGTAGGTCGTCACCCAGCCTGTACCAGGTGAGGTCTCGGTCACGGTGTAGATGCCGGCAGGCACGCTGTAGGTCATGGTGCCACCGTCAACGATGGTGTCGTTGATGGTGGTGAAGCCAGCCGGTCCATCGATGCTGTAGGCGAACTGCTGCCCCGCGTCGGGCGTGTTGCTGCCCCAGTCGACCATCTTAGTGACGGTGAGGACGCCAGTTGATCCGGTTGGAATCTCCCCCAGGTAGTTGGTGACGGTGATGGTGCCGGTCATACCGCTGCTGATGGAGACGCGGCCGCCAGCCGGTTCGTAGCTGGGCGCAAACCAGGCAAAGCCCGCGGGCGCGCCGGTGGAAATGGGTGATTCTTCGACCACGGTGTACGTACCAAGAGCGAGATTAGTCAGTTCGGTGGGTGTACCTGGCACGACGGCAACTGTGTTATTGTAGCCGTTGGGACCCGTGACGGTCACGTTGAAGGGCGCGGTGACGCTGCCGCCGCGAACGATCTTCACAATCTCCAGAGAGACCGGCTGCTGCGGTTCGACGGATGTAAAGCCAAAGTCAATGGTCATATCACCATTGTTGTCATCGCCATTGTCGAGCGTATTGCCCCGGCCTGATTCGTCGTTGGTACCTGTGCCGTCGATCGGTTCGCCATCTACATCAATGCGAATCAGCACGCTGGTGACCGTCATGCCAACGCTGCTCTGAATGCCGTTGTCATCCTCGTCGATCTGATTGTCTGCGGCGACGGTCGGGTCGGTGGAATAGGGTAGATTCTCCAGCGCGCCGCCAGCTTGGAAGTTCTCAATCGGAATCACTACTTGGTAATTGGCATTTGGAATCAGATCGGGGAAGACATATAGGCCGTTGCTGTCGGTCTGGGTCGTGCGGTACGGCGTCAGCTCGCTGCCGGTGAATCCACCGCTAGCGTCGCCATCATAGAGGACCGTCACGGTGACGCCAGCGATCCCTGGCTCACCGGTATCGACCAATCCATTGTTGTTCTGATCGTGCCAGACGAGATTGCCGATAAAGGGATCGACCAGACCAAAATCGACTGTATGATCAGAGTTGCCGCCGCCGGTTGTGCCTGGTTCTTCACCCGCGGTCAGGTTGACGACCGGACTGAGGATTTGCGTGTTGGGACCCGCGGGCTGATCACCGTTGTCGTCATTGTCTACGCCGTTGTCCGGTTCCGAGAGGGGAATGCTCGATAGCGGCGTTTCGACCGGCGGCGCGGGGATGCGCACAAAGTAGTTGCCCTCCATAAGATTGGTAAAGCTGTACTGGCCGCTGGCACTTGTCGTCGTCGTTAAGATGGCAGTTAGACCATCATGCCCAAGCGGCTCCGCAATCCCATCGTCGTCTACATCCACCCACAGCTCCATCAGCAGATTGGGTACAATATCTTCGCCCACTTCGAAGATCCCATTGTCGTTGCCATCGACCCATACCTGGTTGCCGATACTGACTTCTACGGCGGCAAGTGACGCAAAGCCAAAGTCAAGTGTATGGTCATTCTGCCCCGGTCCACCCGTATTGACCACTGCAGCAGCATTGCCGGGATTATCATAGGCATTGGAGTCACGGATTTCGCCGTTGGTGGCACCACCCTGATCCTTATCCGACAGCTCAAAGTCGATACCACCGTTGGCCGCGCGGATGGCGGTCTCGTTGGCCGAGCCCCCTGTGTCGTAGTTGGGAATGCGGACTTGGTAGGTACGATTGGGGCGTAAGCCCGTCTCGCTATTCTGCCAATCTTGATCAGCGTAGCCATTGGCGTCATCTTTGAGCGGATCGCCTTCATAGCTAAAATAGTAGCGGCCCTGACTGTCGGTGATGGTAGTTGCGGCAAGTGTCGCGTCATTGACTGTGTCTAATGGATTTTCATCGTTGAGCGTGACGTTGGCATCGACCAGCCACAGTTCAAGCTGCACGTCGGGAATGGCTGCTTCATCCGCATCTTGCACGCCGTTGTCATTGGCATCCCACCAGACGCGGTTGCCGATCTCCAACGGTACGGGTTGGCAGAGCAATTCCAGGTCACCTAAGCCACTGGCCTTGCCGAAAGAGCCGCTGACATTTATGTCGTACAGCTGATATCCCCTTTGGGCCGCCCCCGATGTATTGTCGAGCCAGGCAATGCCACCGCTGTACAGGTTGGAGCTAATACCGCCATTGAGCGGATCTAACTTCGGATCCATAATGGTCATAGCAACCTGGCCAGAGGAGGGCAGGAGGGCGAGGGAACCAATGGCGGCCTCGAAATGTGAACCAAATCCGTGGGTCACATTGTCATCATAATAGCTGCCGCCACCAGGGCCGTATCCAGACGCACCTAGCCCGCCTCCATTGGCGGTTGTCCCTGCATTCTCTAGCGTATAGGTGCCGTTATCGAGCGCAACTCTCAAGATCTCGCCGCTCAGTATGCTAATTAGTGCTGCCCCATTGGATTCCGTTGGGTCGACAACATGGTTTAAATATCCAGCCTGATGGCCGTGTCTATCGATAAAAGCCAGAATCATCGAGCCATCCGTATCAAACTCGATATCTGAGAGGATAGGCTGTGGATTACAGACATCTTCTGGTTCGTCAGAATTGGTGAATGAGACATCGGCCCAGTCTGAAGTCCATGGACGCCAGGTAGTGCAGACATCGGCAGGAACGGAGTTCGAGTCGATTCTGCCTTTGGTGTAGGTCATGTCCGAGATCGAAAAGATGGGGTTCGCGGAAAAGGTAGTCCCATCATAACTGTAAACGTGCGCGCTTAAGTCCGTGGCCGTTCCACCTGATTCCGCTGTACAAGTAACCCCCACATAGAGCAAGCCCTGATGATATTTCAGAGCAAAGGGACGGGCGAAGCCGTTACTGCATCCAGGGTCAGGGGTAGAGACAAAAGAGATGTCGGTGGCTGGATCGGGGTTCACCGTAGCACCATCACGAATGTCAATCGTCACCAGTTGGCGATCATTGAGGTTGATTGCGTAGAGCGTGGTCTGATCATCAGAGATCTCTAAATCGCCCAGACCAATTTTGCCGACTAACCCAAAAGCGTCATTGTCATAGCTTGGGTTGGCGGGGTTGGTTGATAGGTCGCGCACCGTTGGCTCTGCGCCGGTGTTGATGCCGGTCACGCTATTCAAGTCGATAAAGAGGCTTGACGTCTGTGCAGCAACATCCGTGCGGTAGATAGCGCCGGTACGCCCACCTAATAGTCCAACGTGTCGTTTCAGAAATGCCCCTGTGTAGAGCTGGTTTTCTGTCCGATGGTAGGCCAGCCCCCAGGTAGCGCCAAGCTCATTGCCGTTGGCTAAATGATTGGGTGGGGGCGAGGTACCACTGCTATTGTAGGCAAAAGAAACCAGGACATCCGACGATCCAGCCGCACCGCCAGATGGATCTCCAGAGATATAGCAAGACGCGGCCAAATCTGGATTGCTTTGGCAGTAGTCGCCTGGATAGTGGAAACCAGCATTTACCGTACTACCGCCATCAGCAACAAATTGGACGGTTGTGGTCCCCGCCGGACTCGGTTGCAGAAAATCCAAGCTGCCATCGGTGGGTAAGGTAAATTCCACACGGTATGGACCCGCGGTCAGGCTGCCGCACGATCCAGTATTGATGTTATACGTACCTGTTGCGCTGGTCGATGTCGTACAGGTATTTCTACCCGCATCAAAGACGGTAACGTCAATCGTGCCGATACCAGGTTCACCCACGTCAAGCGTGCCGTTGCTGTTGAAATCCCGGAAGACGGTGCCGTTGATAAGCCCCGTGGCTAGGGCCACATCTGGCTTGGGGTGCAACACGTCCACACTATCCGTAGCTGCCTCAGCCAATTTGACAAGTGGTTCGGACGCTGCGGTCTGCGCCAAGTGGGTGGCCAACGGCGGCGGGATGAGGCCAGCGAGCAGCGCGGCGATCATGAGGGCGTTGATGGCGAGCCGAATTTGTTTGAATTGTCTACTGTACATACATTACTCCTGAATTAAGTTTTGTGAATCGTTGCTGGTCGATCGTGTGCCAGTGGGCAGCGAATCAAGCAAATCCAAGACCAAAGCTACACCGACAAGTACACCGCTGATCCACGCCCCAAAGCCCTGCTGGGGATTAACTTCAGCAGCGAACAGAAGACGGTGGATGATTGGCGGCTAGTGGCCGGCAGCTAGCTGCTAGTAACCAATAACCAGCCGCCAACTGCCAATAACCAACTTATTTCGCCACGGGCAAGAAGAGATCGACTATATTCATAACGCCGAGAATGACCCGTTGAGTCGTGCCGTCGCTCTTCACAATCTCCAGCACGTAGGCATCGCCGCGACTGAGGGTTGCCCCAGTATCCAGCCACTGATAGCTGGCCCCCGTTGACTGACCAGCGCTGGTGGCCCCAATCATGTCGCCACTACGCAACTCCGCCACCACGCCATTTGACTGCCAGATGTGGAAGCCGACGATGTCGCTCTCACTCACCGTAGACCATTGGACGCGCACGCCATCGGGCGTCTGGCTCATGCTGCGTTCGGCCAGTTGAACAGCCGTGGGGTTGAGAATCTGCACGTGGTCGCAGCTTGTATCATCGGCATCCTCGACCACCGTACCTGCGCTCGATGTGGCCCCCACTGACCGCGCCAGATTGGGCGTGTGACCAGCACTAGAACAGGGTGCCACAGCCGATAGCTGCGACGTATCCGCCTCTGTGCGGAAGAAGACATCCACAGCGACAGACTCGCCAACGGCTAATCCATCATTGTCGCCGTCCAGCAGATCGGCCCAGGTAATAATGCCACCGCCTGCGCTGGTCTCGGTGGGGCTGGCACCCTGGAAGGTAAGGAAGGCACGGCTGAAGCGGTCTTCTAGGGGCAGGGTGTCGATGACCACATCGCCCGTGTTGGTGATGCGGATGGTGAAGGAGATGGTCTCGTTCACGCGGTAAACGCCCACGCCATTGAACTGTTTGTCTACGGCAATCGTTGGCGTGCCTGCAGGCACAAAGCCAAAATCAAACGAGTGATCGTTGTGGCCCGCTGCGCCCGTGACCGCGGTCGTCTCGACTACACCGCCGTTGAGGACGCCATCCGAGTCGTGCTCGTCGTTGAAGGCTTGGCTGCCTGCTGCGCCTTGAATGGGCGATGGTGTCAAGTCGCTGAGCAGATATTGGGTGCCAGAGACGGTAACGGTCTGGTTGAGGTCGATCTGAATCTCGTAGGTAGTGCTGGGCGTCAGGCTGGTGCCGACGGACCACGTTTGGTTGCCGACGCTGCTGTCGCTGAAGTAGTATTCGCCGTTGGCATCGGTGGTGGTCTGCGCAACCAGCGTGCCTGTGATGTTGTAAAGCGAGACCTGCACGCCGGGGATGGGTTCTTCGCAGGGATCCTGCACGCCATCGCCGTCCGCGTCCAGCCAGACGTAGTTGCCGATTTCTAGGGGGGCAGCTTGGCAGATCAATTCCAGATCACCGAGACCCGCAGCTTTGCCAAAGGTAGATGGATCGCCCACGGCGTTCTGTTCATAAACCTGATAGCCGCGTAACGTATCCCCTGACATGTTGTCAAACCAGCGTACACCACCCGTCCGTAACGTTGGTAATGGGTCGAAAGCCGTACTGACAAGCTCCCCTGAACCAAGAATTATTGATAGCCCACCAAGCGTAATCTCCTCATGGTGACCGGTTGATTGGGTAGGTGGAAATGGCCCCCCGACGAGATCTATCGTGTCAGACCAGTAATACTCGCTATTGCTGGCACCTTGACCATTGTTTGCGCCAGTGGCGGTGGTACAAGTGGTGCCATTCTCCATCAGGTAAACACCCCCAATTCGACAGAGCCGGATGATATCCCCCGCCGAAATGCCTGAAACGGCGACATTGCCGTCTGGGGCATAGTTCAAAGACCCCATCTGATACCCAAATCGGTCGGCCAGCCCCAAAATCAGCGAGCCATCCGTATCAAACGCCAGATCGGTCAGCATGGGCTGAGCAAATACCTGGCTACTATAGTTACCATAGGCATCGCGCACCGCAGCCGTATAATCGTCGACCCAAGGATGCCAGCGGGCGTTTTCAGCATTGACGTCTCTGGCTGGTCTCGCTTCACGAGCGTAATTCAAGTCAATCTGTGCTACCTGAACGAGTTGGGGCGCTGCGTCACTGGGGTTAAATTCAAAGACATAGGCATCTAAAACAGCATCGCCAGGATAGTCAAACGCGTTACCAGAAGCAGCGAGACTGGCATAATCGTAATTCTCTGCGGAGCAGACGCCACCCACATAGACTCTCCCATCTTGCACTTCGATAGCCCAAGGTCGGAATTCCCCGCCAGTACAGGTCGGTACTTGACCCGCAGCATAGGCATTTCCGGCGTCATTGGGATCCAGATTTAACTGAAATGCGATGGCGGTCGGCACAGCCAAATTTTGCCCCACGTCAAAGGCGAGCAGCGTCTGGTCGGCCAAATTCATCACATAGAGCGTTTCAAAGTCTTCAGAGAAGTCGATATCTCCCAACGCACTTTTGCCAACCGCCTCAAAGGCAGCTGGATCTTGGTTTTCCACCGTTGGGTCGAGGGGTAACCCTGTGTGGACATCTGCACCCGTGGTAATACCCAAGGTAGTCAAGTCGAACCAATTTTGATTTTCGGTGAGGGCAGGTGTTGTATCGGTGGGGTCGATTTGATAGATGCCCCCAGTCCCTAGTGGCCCAAATCCGGAATGACGCCGCATAATCGCTGCTACCAGAATAGCATTGGTGGGTCGGTGATGGGCGGCTCCCCAGACGGCACCGACCTGCCCTACCAAGGAGACGTGATTGGGCGGTGTGGTGTCGCCACTTGAACTATAGGGGAAGGTCACCACCGCATCAAGATTGCGTACTGTGCCTTGGGTCGGATCGGGATCCCCGTTGATGAAACAGGTTGTGGCCAGGTCTGGATTATTGCCACAATAATCTGCCGGATTATTCACCGCCAAATCTGCTTCACATGTAGCGGCGTCATGACGTTGGGTCATGACTGCCGAGCCTGGTGTACCACCATGGAAGCTAGGCTGCATCCAATCGGGCAAGCCATCGAATTCCAGGCGAATATGCGTATTGGTGTCGAAGAGGTCGGGGAACGTGTAGGTCCCATCGGGATTAACTGGCACGGTCACGCCCGTAGTATCATCATTACCATAGGCGGTGACAGTGGCATTGCTGAAATCGGGTTCGCTGCCATCTTGGCTACCGTTACTGTTGTAGTCGCGCCAGACCGTACCGCCCAAGTCGCCTGTCGTATCATCACAGAGATAGACGGGCGCAATGTCGTGATCGTCCTCATCCACAATCGTGTCATTGTCATTGTCCACGTTGTTGGTAGCATCGTCCTGGGTGGCGTTGTCCACCACCGTGTCGCCGTCGGTGCTATCTGGCGTCGAGTCGACGTCATCGCCATCGTCCACGGCAATCTCAGCTGTATTGGTGATGGTGCGGCTGGCGGGGATGCTGGCCACAGTCATCACGATTTGAGTGGTGGTGAATGTCCCCGATGCGATTGTGCCGTTGAGCGTCCGCGTGGCGTTGACTGGCCCCGTCATACCATCGTTGGACCAGTTGGCGTCGGCCACAGTTAATCCTGTAGGCACGTAATCCACAATCTCGGGATTGGTGGCTGTTGCCGTACCTTGATTCATCACCTGGATGGTGAAGGTGACGGTGCTGCCCACTGCCAGCGGCGTGTCGGATTGGGCATCTACCGTCTTGATAAGGGCTAGGTCGTAAATCGGCGTCGTAGAGACGGTGACGCTGGCCGGGTCGTGGTCATCCTCATCGTCGGTGGCGTTGTTCTTGCCATCTTCATCGATGACATCATCCTTAACCGGGTCTTCACTGTTGTTGGTATCGGGATCTGAGTCCGCATCGGGTAAGTCGTTGCCCGCGCCGTCGGTAACTGTCGAGCTGTAGCTGGCAATCTCGGCTGTGTTGGTATAGGTGCCGCTGGTGCTTGCCCCCGCGGTCAGTACAATATCGACCGTGGTCGATGCGTTAACCGTGCCGCTGGGCGTCAACGTGGCCGCCAACGTTGTTGTGACCGTCCCAGATGATCCACCATTCCAAGTGACCGCGTTGGCTCCGCTGAGGCTAAAGTCTGTCGGTATATAGTCGGCCACGGTCACGTTGGTGGCGGTAACCACGCCCTGGTTGTAGATGGTCACGGTGAAGCGTACGTCATCCCCCGGCGCGATAGTAGCCGATTGACCGGCCGCCAGCGTCTTGACCAGCGCCAGATCAAAGCGGCAGAAGAAACCAAAATCCACATTCTGCTCAGTAATCGGCGGCTGACCGGAAACGAGTACGGCACGCGGATGGGTCCCTGCGTAGGGCAGACCACCCTGGTTGCCGCTATAGGTGAAGCCTTCTAACGCGCCGCCCGCGTTGAAGTTGCTGGCGTCGACTTCGACTAGGTAGACATCATTCTGGAGGGCAACCACTTCGAAGCGATAGAAGCCAGCACCATTGGTACCGCTTGTATCGTCACCCAAGCCGCCAATGTCGTCGGCCGTGGTGGTCGTGCTGATTAGCTCGCTGGCTTCAGGGATGCCGTCGAGCGTGCCGCCGTTGGCACCGTCCTGATAGAGGTTGACCACCACGCCATTGATGCCCGGCTCGTCGGTATCTTTGACGCCATTGTTGTTGATGTCGTGCCAGATCCAGTCGCCGATGGTTGATTTGGCTTCTGGCGGGTCGAGGGGGACTTCGACACACGATTCGAGCCCCAGCGCTTCTGCGATATTGTAGGTGTGGCCAGCCGATTCACATTCTATGCCGCCAGGTAGGGTGGTGGTCTCGGCCCTAGCGGTAAAGACAACAATAATATCTAGGGTCTCGTTGGGGATCAGCTGATTATCCCCATCAAAGTCGATGACGTTGGTCCATTCGATGGCACCGTCATTATCGGCGCTGCTGGCCGGATTGGGGCCAGATGCATCGGCCACCGGAGCGTAAGTCAGATAGTTGGTGTCATAGGTGTCGGTCAGCGGCAGAGATGTGATGATGCTAGTCCCCGTATTGGTGATGCGAATCGTGAAACTGATCTGAGAGCCGACTGTGACCGTGGGAGGCGTGTTGACCCATTTGGCTATCTCTATCTGCGTATTAGCGGGTGCAAAGCCAAAGTCAAAGGTATGATTGTTCTGTCCTAGATCGCCAGTATTAACAACGGCTGCCGCGCTGCCTGGATTATCGTAGGCGTTGGAGTCGCGTAGTTCGCCGTTGCTCGCGCCGCCGTTTCCCTTTTGAGTCAGGGCAAAGCTCTCACCGCCATTGGCCGCAAGGATAGCTGTTTCGTTGGCTGAGCTAGCTGTGGTGTAGTTGGGAATACGAACTTGGTAGGTGCGGTTGGCGCGCACTTCGGTTTCGCCATTCTGCCAGACTTGGTCGGCATAGCCATTGGCATTGTCTTTGGTGGCGTCACCTTCGTAGCTGAAGTAGTAGCGCCCCTGGCTGTCGGTCATGGTCGTGGCCGCAAGGGTTGCATTGTTTGTATCGAGCGCATCGCCGTCGTTCAAGGTATCGTTTTCGTCGACTAGCCATAGCTCAAGCTGCACATTGGGAATGACGGCTTCACCAGGATCCTGAACGCCATTCTCATTGGGATCCCACCAGATACGGTTGCCGATCTCCAATGGACGATAGGTACAGAGCAGTTCCAGGTCACCTAAACCAGCTGCCTTGCCAGAGGTCCCAAACTGGGCTGAATCAGTTAGAGTGAAGAGATTATAGCCTTCCTGGGTCCTGGTGCCGTCGACCGTACTCAGGTAAATTGCACCACCGGAATTGAGATAGCCACTTAGATTTTCCCCAAGGTCTGCATTACGCGGGTCCATAGCCGTCATGACCACTTCATCTGACCCTGACAGTAGGGCCATACCGCCAATGACGATCTCATGGTGATAGGTTGTTAACGTACCAAAGAGGCCAGCCTGCATAGATTCGCCAGTGAAGAACTCGCTGTTTGGATCTGCATCGGTGGCCCCTGACTCAATCGTATAGGTACCATCGTTGTTGTTTGTGGCCCGCAAGATATCGCCCGTAGCAATGCCCTCCATGGTCGGGCTTGTGCCAGTTGGGCCATAGTTCTTGTAGCCCAGTACATGGCCATTGCGATCGAGCAAGGAGACAACTAGGGTTCCATCAGGCTGAAACTCAATATCACTTACCGCAGGCTGCGGCGCAGTGCGTAGACCTACAGGGGCGGTAGGAAAACAGCGATTCGGCCCCAACACGGTCTCCCAAGGGATCCAATAGGCACTAGTGGCCGCTGCACAGTCATAGTAAGCGTAGTTGCGGGAGTAATCCAGATCGAATTGAACAATGGGTGTTAGCGGATCAGCGTCACTGCCTAGCACGTCGATAAACTGCCCAGCATCGTCATCAAATCGATAGACTTGGGCCTTAAGGTCAGCCGTATTTTGTGAATATTCGGCTGTACAGACGGTGCCAACATAGAGATCGCCGTTGTGATAGCTGAGGCCAAAGGGGCGCACATCGCTAATGGTCTGGCCATTCTGGGGCACAATCTCGATGCCGTTGACGTAGGCATTGGCATTAGCGCCGCCTGTACGGACAAAGTCGATGTCGAGCAGCCCATCCGTTACCGTCACGTTGAAGGTCTCTGAGTGGTTAGTGGCACCCGGCACGGTCACTGCCGTTGTGGTGCCATCAATGATGACATCCATGTTAACGCCCGTGCCCGCGCGGTGGTGAGTGGTAACCACATAATCACCAGGCGGGAGTGGAATAAAGTATTCCACTGTGGTGGCGAAGCGACCCGTATCATAGGGCTGCGGCTGACCGGCATTGGCAAACGTTGTTCCGGCGAGATAGTAACCATCGCCACCCCAGGCACTGTTGAGCGCGCCAGCGGCTGTGCCACTGTTGACGTAAAGGCTGTTCAGGGTTTCGCATTGATCAGCAGGGACATCAAAGCTATTGACAGCTCCTGCACTGCCGTCCGCGTTAATGGCGATGCTGTGGATGGACTGAACGTTCAAATTGCTGGCCCACAGCGTATCTTCGGTGTCGCTAATTTCGACATCCCCTAGCCCTACGCGGCCCACCATGAAGAAAGCCTCTGGATCGTTGCTCGGTTGGGTTGGGTCCATGGGCAGACCACGGCCCGCATCGTCGGCAATGGCACCAACTTGGATTCCCTGCGCGGCCAGATCGATCCAGACACTTGACCCCGTTCCTCCCCCCCAATTATCGGCTACATCTGTGGCATAGATAATGCCCAAATCGCCTAAGTTATCGTTGTCGTTGTCGAGCAGACCCACATGGCGTTTCAAAAAAGAGCCGGTATAGATGGTTGCGTGCCTTGAACTATGGGCTAGCCCCCAGGTGCTGCCAATATCGTCCTGTTGGGCTAGGTGATCGGGCCTTGGAGCGCGTTCACTCCAGCCGTAGCCCCAGGATACAAGCGCATCACTATTAAAGGTACTGTTGGCTGCCGTACCATTGATGTAACAACTCGTTGCCAGACGGGAATTGAGGCAACTGACGGCTGTATCGACCAGCCCTAGATCGACGCCTTCCAGAGGTGACGTTACAAATTGCACAGTCGTGTCCCCAGCAACGGTCGGTGCGTATCCGCCTGGCAAATCGGTAAATTCAACGCGCACGGCCGTGCCGTCGGGCACGTTAAGGGCATAGCTACCATCGACACCGCTGGTTGTTGGTGTCCCGACGACGCTGCCACTAGCATCGTACGCGGTTACCGTAACGCCAGCCAAACCAGCTTCACTACCTTCTTGATAGATACCGTTCAATGCCAGTTCGTCAAAGACTGTGCCCGAAATCTGGTTGGTGGTCAGGGCGGTATCCTGGATGGTAACATCGTCAATTGCCACATCATTACAGCCGTTTGAGGCCCCGTTGTGTAGCGTGAACCGTATCTTCACTTCGCCTTGGTCCATGACGGGGGCAAGACTGACAGTTTTCTGCTGCCAATTTGCATCACCATTCTCCCCAAATTCAGCCAGTGCAGTCATAATCACCGTATTGCTTGTGTCTAGTATGTCGATGTCGAGCGTGCCCGCTCCGGGTTGACAAGCTGAGTTGACTGCAGAAGGCACGGTATAATTGTGCAACCAGAAGTCGACCTGGGGGGCCGTTGTCCCAGACAGATCAAAGGAGGGGCTGATGAGATAGGTAGAGCCATTTTTGTTGCCCGAATCTTCTATATAGAGGTAGTTGCCACCGCCTGTCGTATGATCGCTGTCCGGGCCAATCGGGCTTGTAGATGGCGTTGCCCCTGTCTGCACGATCCAATCGTAGCACAACAAACTGCTGCTACACTCGTCGAAACCATCGCCAACAACGTTGACCCAATTAGCCGGTAGCGTGCCTGGGTTTCCAGGTGTTGCGCCGTCAAAGTTCTCGGCATAGGGGAGCGTGACATCGGCGGCCAAGGCTGTGACTGGCCTTGGCAACTCTGCCGCTAATGCTTCGCTCACAAAATCAGCGAACGGTTCGAGTGGCACGGGAGCGATTGTCCATGCAAGGTGGGGAAGGCTGGGCGGTGGAATGAGGCCAGCGAGGAGTACGGCGATCACAAGGGCATTGATGAGGGCGCGGATATGTCTGCCGATCCCGTGGAATAGTTTTTGATACATGTGAAACTCCTGAACTATTGTTAATAGTATACCTGTTGTGGTACAGCTGGCACTGTACGCGTTTTCATTGAGATGGGTTAAATTAGTATGGTATAATTGAGTGAATTAATTGAATTCATAATTTGACTCGATGGGAGAATATTATGACGACAAAAGAAAAGGACTTTCAAGAAAAATCGTTTAAAGACTGCACCTTAAAATATTTGGAAAAAACCTTTAGTTTAGAAGAAGTCGAGAATCTTTCTGCGCTTGAATCGTGGCTTACTACATCTGTAGAATTTTCTGATTTTGAGCGCCAGAACCTGATTCATTTGCGCGGTATTCTCAATTTCAATGTGCATGATTGGAATGAACATGAGTTGGATAGTCGTTTTATTGGCCCTATTTTTTCCCTGGTCGACTACTCGTCGAAAAAATATAATCATTTTGCCCAGCGTGATCTTGAAGGAACCGTTGACGGTATCCGGCTCTTTGGCAAACCAGACGGCATCATTGCCAGCGGCCGTCGCGAACCGGAAAAGCCTTTCTTCGCCTTCCAAGAATACAAACGGCAGTTGGACCCAACGGGTGATCCTGCTGGCCAGGCATTAGCTGCTATGCTCGTAGGCCAGAGCATGGATGAACAATCAAAATCACTATATGGTTGCTACGTGATTGGTAATGACTGGCGGTTTATGGTGCTCCAGGATAAAGAGTACGCGATTAGCCATGATTTTTCCGCCATCACCGATGAGATTTTTGACATTTGCCGTATCCTCAAAGCCCTTAAAGAGATTGTGATTGAGTTAACTGCTTGACAGGGTGACGAAGATGACAAGATGAGGTACGAGTACTCACCCCACCATCTCCATCATCCGTTTATCTTCTACTGCGCCGCTATCGGTAAGAAGATCTCCTCGCGGCTCTCCACTCCAATGACTACTCGCTCGGTCGGGCCACCTTGTTTAACAATCTCTAGCAGATAAAGATCTCCTGGACGGAGGGTAGCCCCTTCATCCAGCCATTCGTAGGACTCAGCATCGTCAGCTTGTCCATTAATCTTGCTTGGAATCATCTCACCACTGCGCATCTCGGCATCCACGCCACTCGACTTCCAGATGTAGAACCCGACGACGTTGCTCTCGTCCACCATCTGCCAGCGAAGCAGCACACCCTCTGCTGTTTGCTCCACGCTCCGTTGGGAAAGCAGCACAGCCGTTGGGTTGAGGATCTCCACGCTGTCACAATCTTCGTCATCGGCATCGACCACAACCGGCGTGCCGCTGGCATCTGCACCTTCGACTTTGGCCAAGTTTGGTGCTTTGCCCGCCTCTGTACAGGGTCCAATAACAGGCAATAAGGTTGTGTCGGCGGCTGTGGTAAAGAAGACATCGACGGTCACTGCCTCGCCAATGCCTAGACCGTTGGGATCACCAGTCAGTAGGTTGGTCCAGCGCAGGATCGTTGGCTCCCCCCCAACCGGATCGGGTGGTGGCGTGGCGCTCTGATAGGTGAGGAAGACGCTGTTGAAGCGATCTTCTAGTGGGAGCGTGGTAATGGTCACATCGCCCGTGTTGGTGATGCGGATAGTGAAGGAGATGGTCTCGCCAACGCGATAGTCGCCCACGCCGTTGAACTGCTTGTCGACCTGAATCATGGGGGTGCCGGTAATCTCCGGTGCTCTATTCTCGATATCCACCTGACCGCTGGCAGGCTGGGTAAAGCCAAAGTCGAGGCCGTGGTTGTTCTGGCCTGCACTACCAGACGTATAGAGAATGGTGGGCGTGCCGTTGACCAGCAACCCATCGCTATCGCGCACGTCGAGGATTGCGTCGTTGCTGGTGGCGCTGCCGCTGACGGCTTGGGCGTTGGGTGTGGTGAGCGTGTAGCCAGCGGGCGTAGCGACGCTGATGGTGTAGGGCGTGTTCGGCTCCACCGTGAAGGCGTAGTTGCCGTCTCCGCTCGTCGTAACCTGCTGTGGCGCTTGTCCCGCCTGCTCCAAAGTCACCTGCACCCCGTTGAGACCCGGTTCACCGGCATCCTGCACCCCATCACCGTCAACGTCGTCCCACACCCGATTGCCCACCTCTAGCGGCGCTTCGTCGCAGAGGATTTCGACATCACCCATGCCGTTCGCCTTACCAAAATATCCGCTAGCGTTGTTTGCTCCGGTGTAAAAATTACGTGCAGCATCTTGACTTCCATCTGTATTGCTCAACCAAATCAAGCCGCCTGCGCCCTCGCTGGTCGGATCCATTGCCGAAAGAGCAAGCAAATCACCGGCCGGATGGTGTGCCAAACCACCTTGAGAGGTCTCCAGGTGAAAAGTTGTGTAAAATTCACCTGAGTAAAATTCACCACCGCCAATGCCTTCACCATTGAGGCCACCACCCGTTACGCCACCACAGGCGCCGCCGCTCTCGAGTTGCCAGTTGCTGTTCGCATCGAGGCAGGCACGGAGTACATCCCCACCAACGATGCCACTAATGAAGTCTGCACCATCTGGTGATAGATTTTGCGAGCCAAATTGATGTCCACTGCGATCGACAAATCCAAGGAGCATGTCGTCGTGGCGGTCAAAATCAATGTCAGTCAATATTGGGGTTGGATGTGACCCCACATAGCGTGGACCAGCGAGCAACACAGCGTTGTACGCAGCCGCAGAGTAAGCACTTTCCCACGGATACCATAAAGTGCTGTGAGTTCTTGGTCTCTCTCCCGCTGCACCATCAAAGTTGTTGAAGTTCCAAGCGATACCTTTTGTATACGTCATATCGACATCGACCTCAACTGTCATCCCTGCCGTTGGCATGGCGGGGTCAAAAGAAAGCACATACGCTCGGAGGTCGTCACGATCGCCGCCATTTTCGGCCGAACAGACAGCCCCCAAATATCCCTTACCCAGCCGGAATTTCAACGCCCATGGACGCAGAATACCGTTTGTACAGGTTGGTAACCCAGCAATCCCCTCCAGCGGGATCTGCTGCGCCGTTGTCGGAGCCGTCACGCCAGATACGTCAATTTTGATCAAAGAACCAGCAACAGTTGTGGGCGAAGCACTGTAGAGGTTTACTGCCCATAGGGTGTCGCCATCCTCGCTCAAGTCGATATCGCCGATTCCCTGTTTGCCCACCGCGTCCCACGCGTCCGGATCCTGGCTTGTCGAATTAACCCCAGCAGCCAAACCTCGTGTTGTATTATCAGGCAATGTGCCAAAGTCGATATTGAACGGTGCCGCTTCTAAATCCAGTGCCCAAGCTAGCGATGGTGAGTTGGCCGGGTTATCGATTGCATAGATACCCCCTAGGCCAGCAGAGCCTAACCCAACATGACGCTTAACAAGTGCCGATGTGAACAGCTGCTCTGTTTCAGCTTTATAGGCGATGCCCCAAACGCTGCCAACTTCTTGCTGTTGTGCGACTGTAGCAATGCTGCCGCTGTTATTAAAGTTGATTGATCCGATAGCATAAGTCGCATCGCCGACATGGTTGCCATTGCGCTGTACGGCCGAGCAGACTTTTGGATTGGCTTGACAGTACTCAAATGGCCTGTTGGCACCGAAATCGACATCTGTAGCACCACTTGTGGAGACGAACTGAACGCTGCTATCGCTGTCGTTGCCCATGAAGCTTGGCTCATAGCCAGCGGGCAGATTGGTAAACTCGATGCGCCACGGACCATCCGCCGTGGGTGTTAACGTGTAGGTGCCGTCGTTGCCGCTCTGCGTGCTGCCCACGGCATTGCCGTTGACATCATAAGCAGTCACTGTGACACTCATCAAACCGGTATCTTGTACTGTACCACTTGTCGTGAATTCACCATCGCTGTTGAAGTCGCGGAAGACGGTGCCGCTGATGGCGGCGGGGGCAACGGGTGTCACAGCGCCAGCACCCAGCGTGACAACACCGCTCGTATTGTTGACGTTACTCTCGACCGTGTAGGTCGTCACCCAGCCAGCCCCAGGCGATGTCTCGGTGACGGTGTAGACCCCAGCAGGCACGCTGTAGGTCATCACGCCGCCGTCAACGATGCTGTCGTTGATGGTGGTGAAGCCACTGGGGCCTTCGATACTGTAGGCGAACTGCTGACCAGCACCGGGTGTAGTGCCATTCCAGTCGACCGTCTTTGTCACGGTAAGGACGCCTGATGGTGTCGGAATGTCACCCAGGTAGTTGGTCACGGTAATGGTGCCAGTCATGCCGCTGCTGATGGAGACCTGTCCGCCCGCAGGTTCGTAGCTGGGCGCAAACCATGCCATGCCTGTCGGCGCGGCGGTGGTGATGGGTGATTCTTCAACCACCGTGTAGGTGCCCGGCGTCAGGTCGGTGATGACCAGCGGTGTGCCGGGCGTGACCGCGATCGTGTTGCTGTAGCTGTTTGGTCCTGTGATGTCGACGTTGAAGGGATCGGTTACTGTGCCGCCGCTGACCTGTTTGATAATGCGTAGCGTCGCTGGTTCTGGCGGAGCCTCCGGTGCCTTGTTCTCGATATCCACCTGACCACTGGCGGGCTGGACAAAGCCAAAGTCGAGGCCATGGTTGTTCTGCCCGGCATTGCCCGTCTGGTAGAGGATGGTGGGCGTGCTGTTGACGAGCAGCGCATCGCTGTCGCGCACGTCGAGGATGGCATCGTTGCTGGTGGTGCTGCCGCTGACGGCTTGGGCATTAGGCGTGGTCAGGCTGTAGCCAGGGGGTGTTGCCACGCTGATGGTATAGGCCGTGTTTGGCTCAACGCTGAAGTTATAGTTGCCATCGCCGCTGGTGTTGACCTGCTGCGGCGCTTGGCCTGTCTGTTCCAGCGTCACCTGCACGCCGTTGAGGCCCGGCTCACCCGCGTCCTGCACGCCGTCGCCGTCTTGGTCGTCCCAGACCCGATTCCCGACTTCGGTGGGTGCTGCATCACAGAGCACCTCTATGTCGCCCACACCGCTGGCTTTGCCCATGTTGCCCGTGGCACCAATAATGTCTGGGAAGACCTCATATGTACGGTCACTTCCGCCCGTATCATGGCTCAACCAGTTGACACCGCCAGTTCTAAAGGTGGTTGGATCCATGGCAGTCGTTGCAACCAGATTTGCGCCTGGTAACTGAGCTAACCCGCCCTGGGCCGTCTCACCGTGGGTAGTCCCTAAAGCTGAATAGGTCTCCCCGTGATAGTACTCGCCACCGTTCGGCCCGTGGTTGTTCGCTGTCTTATTCGGGCAGCTTGCGCTTCCTGGCTGAGCAAACGAACCGTTCACGTTACACGCACGCAGGATATCGCCCGAACTGATCGAAATTTCCTCCTCCGTTCCAGTTGTTGGATAGTTGTAATACCCTGTTTGATAAGAGAATCGGTCAGCAAAGCCAAGGATGAGCGAGCCATCTCTATCCACCTCGATGTCAGAGAGCATGGGCGTCGGCCAACTGTGAAACCCAACACAGGGTATGTAGGTGTCGCGCCACGGATGCCAGGATGTTGCGTTGGTTGGATCTCCACAATCAACGCCACCTGGGGGTCCTTTCACGTAGTCGAGATCCATGCGGAAGACTTCTGTAAACTGGGTATCGCCATCAAACTCGTAGACCACTGCCTCGAGGTCAGTCACGAGGTCTGATGTTGAGGCATCACAGACGCCACCAACATAGATACCACTGGCCGCGACTTTCACGGCAAAGGGACGCCATTCTCCGCCGCTACAGCTGGGGTTCGGGATTAGGTTGCTATCTGCAATTAATCCCGAAGTCGTATCAACCGAATAGAGAGTTTTGTCATTCAGGCTCACCACATAGAGGATGGCCTCATCAGACGAAATATCGACATCGCCCAGACCGACCCGACCAACGAGGGGGAAGGCATCGGGATCATTCTGGGGCTGAGTGGTTTCACCCAGTCCACGGGCATTGTTGGAGGGGATCGTCCCTACATCAACACCTTGTGCAGCCAAGTCTGCCAGCAGCGTTGTGGCACCGCTGTTTGCGTTGATGGCATAGATTGCACCCAGGCCAGAAGGTCCTACGCCTACATGACGTCTGAGAAAGGCACCTGCGTAAAGCGTCTCGGTGCTGCGTGCATAGGCTAGCCCCCAGGTAGAGCCCACCACACTGCGTTCCACTAGCGTTGTTGGTGTTGGCGTTGTGCCGCTGTCCGCGTAATTGAACTTGAGGATGGTCTCGTTCAGTGTTGAGGCATTGGTATTGCCATTGACGTGCAGGTTGATGCACATATCCGGATTGGCCTGACAGAAGTCGGGTGGATAGTTGACGGCAAAATCGACACCTGTTGCCCCACTCGTATCCACGAATTGAAGAGAGCCGTCATTGTCACTGCCAAGAAAACTTGGTTCGTACCCCGCAGGCAAATCGGTAAACTCGATGCGCCACGGGCCAGCACCACTCGGTGTAAGGCTATACGTGCCGTCTGTTATGGTTTGGGTGCTGCCAACGACTACGCCGGTTGGATCGTATGCTGTCACCGTCACTGTGGCTAGGCCAATGTCTGTCACGTCACCCGTGGTTGTGTTTGCGCCATCGCTGTTAAAGTCGCGGAAGACCGTACCACTGATGGCGGCTGGCGCTACGGGCGCTGGTGACGTACCACTGGTCAAACTGACCATGCTGCTCACGGTGTAGGTCGTCAACCAGCCAGCCCCAGGCGACGTCTCGGTCACGGTGTAGATGCCAGCAGGGACGCTGTAGGTCATCACGCCACCGTCGGTAATGCTGTCGTTGATGGTCGTGAAGCCGTTATTGCCCTCAATGCTATAGGAGAACTGCTGCCCCGCACCGGGTGTAGTGCCATTCCAGTCGACCGTTTTGGTGACGGTGAGGACGCCGGATGATGTCGGAATCTCGCCGAGGTAGTTGGTCACAGTGACCGTTCCCGTTGCGCCACTCCCAAGGGCAATGCGGCCACTTGCTGGTTCGTAGGAGGGCGCAAACCAGGCCATGCCCGTCGGCGCGGCAGTGGTGATGGGTGATTCTTCGACTACCGTGTAGACGCCCGGGTCCAGGTCGGTGATGACAGTTGGTGTGCCAGGCGTCACGCTGACGGTATTGCTGTAGTTGTTGGGCCCGGAGATATCAACATTGAAGGGGTCGGTCACGCTGCCGCCGCTGACGAGCTTGACAATCTCCAACGCAGCCGGGGCGACGTTGAGGCTAAAGCCAAAGTCGACCGTATGATTATTCGCGCCCGCTGTACCCGTATCCAACGCGGCTTCGAGGATGGAGCCGTTGAGCGTGCCGTCCGAGTCGTGTAGGTCGCCATTTGCACCAATGCCACTGTTGGGGGGTGAGGGCAGTCGTCCGCCAATCATCGGCTGTGTGATGTCGATACGCACTTCGTAGCCGTTGGTGTTAATGGTTAAGCCAGCCAGCCCATACTTGGTGCTGTCGCTATCGGTGCCAGAACCGCCGGAGAAGTAGTAGTTGCCCTCCGAATCGGTGGTGGCCGTGGCGATGAGGGTGTTGCTCACGTCGTAGAGGCCAACAACCACGCCGCCCATGCCCGCTTCGTCGGGGTCCTGCACGCCGTCGTTGTCCACATCGCTCCAGACGCGATTGCCGATTTCAAGCGGCGCTTCGTCGCAGAGTAGCTCCACATCGCCTACGCCGTGAGCCTTGCCAAAGTTGACGAGTGGTGCCCCCGATTCTAAACGCGAGTAAAGTTCATAAGCGTCGGCCTTTGAACCGTCGGTATTGCTTAGATAAAAGACACCTCCTGAGGAGACGTCAACAGGATCCATGCCGCTCATGACCGTCTCGGTGGTGTTGGGATGTAGGGCCAATCCGCCGGCGCTTGTTTCGGGGTGCTGGAAGACACTATCCACAAAAAAAGCATCGCCTTGATAAAACTCACCACCACTAGGGCCTTGGCCGTTGGCGCTACCTGAGCGTCCATCACAGACGCCGCCACTCTCTAAATCCCAGCCGCCACTGCCGTCGACGCAAGCACGCAAAATATCACCACCAGTCACCACAGATATGGCGGATGTACCGGTTAGTGGATGGTTGTCCTGTCCGCCCTGATGGCCCAATCGATCCATGAAGCCCAAAATCATGTCGCCATTGATGTCAAATTCAATGTCCGACAAGATGGGTTGTGGATATATGTACGCATTAGACCCATTAAAATTTGTGTTACAGGCTGCGGGCAGAGTATCCAACCACGGATACCATCCCGTACTATTGACGCATGGCGTCCCCCAAAATGTCCCCACGGTTGGGCCCTTGGTGTAGTTGAGGGGGAAGGTGAGGACCTCGTTAAAGGTGCTGCCGTCCAAGCGGTAGATGTGTGCGCTCATATCGGCAGCCGTACCAGAAGAGCCATCGCAAACGCCACCAGCATAAACCTGGCCCATATGCACCTTTAGCGCAAAGGGTCGCCACTCACCATTCTGACAGCTCGGTCCGGGAATGGGGTAGCTGTTGTTTAGCGTCTGATCGGCAACGTTGACCGCGTAAAGGGTCTTGTCGTTCAGACTGACGGCGTAGAGGATGGAGTTGTCTTCGCTGATGTCCAGATCGCCCAGCCCCACCTTGCCGACCAGCGGATAGGCATCGGGGTCGTTCGTGGGCTGTATCGGGTCGCCCAAGTTGCGGGCGTTTTCGTCAATTGTACCGACGCTGGCGTTGAAGGGAGGGCTGGCCAGATCTACAAAGAGGCTTGTGGACGAGCCATCGCGGGCTGTGGTGTAAATGGCCCCCAGTCCACTCGGCCCTAGACCTACATGACGCTTGAGAAAGGCACCGTGGTAGATGGTCTGGTTGCTGCGGTTGTAGGCCACGCCCCAGGTTGAGCCACTATCGTCTTTGTCGGCTATTTGGGTGGGTGTTGGCGTATCGCCCGAGTTGTCGTAGGGCCAACGCATCATGGAGCGGGTTGGGGCAGTGGTATTGGCATCACCGTTGACGTAGACGGTGGCGCAGACATCTGGATTGGCTTGACAGTAGCCAGCAGGGTAGTGAAAACCAGCATTCACGGTTGCGCCGCTGGTTACATCAGCAAATTGTACGGTCGTATCGCCTGCAATGGTCGGCTCTAGATGGTCAAGTGAGTTATCGGTCGGCAGCGTAAATTCCACGCGCACTGTGCCCGTCAGCCCCGCCGATGGCGTGATGGTGTAGGCGCCGCTAGCATCGGTAGTGGCGGTGGCGCTGGTGCCGCTGGCATCGACCGCGGTCACGTCAATATTGGCCAGACCGTCCTCAATGTCATTCTGGACACCGCTGGCATCACTATCGAGGAAGACGGTGCCGCGTACTTGGCCAGGAACGGGCGGAATGACGCCTTCAAAGACTTGCACTTCAGCAAGATGCATGGGGTCTCCATTGTCCGACTCGTGCACGCGTACGTAACGACCGAATTGCTGAACTGGAATATCGATGGACGGAATTGGCGTGTTAGCGTTGGTGAGCTGGAACTCAAAGTCAGCCTGGCTGCGCGCGGTCGTTATATCGTTGGTGGTGAAGGGCGTAGTGGAGACTAGAACATAGCTGTTGTCAATGACATTCTGACAACAGATGGTGCGGTTCCAAAGGAAGATATTTTCAATATAGATATTGCTGCCCAGATCCACCTCCCACCAAGCTTGATTATCTGCGTTGGTGTGGGTAACGGAGCCATTCCCCCAATTGCCGTCGGTATTACCATCGACCGCCAGATTGGCAGTGGAGGTTGAGAATGTCGATGACTGGCTCGCTGGCTTGTTGAGCGCAACGTTATCGCCCGGTGCGGCGCGGGCCACGGCTGGTGGGTCGATGGCGTCAATAAGCTCAGCCGCTGCATCAACGACTGTTTCGGCAATTGGTTCCAGGGGTGCGGGGGCCACAGTCCGCACTAGGTGGGTCAGCGCGGGCGGTGGGATCAGCCCCGCCAGCAGCGCGGCGATCATGAGGGCGTTGATGAGAGAGCGGATATGCGTAAGGTTTTGGATGATTTGAATACGGAACATTAAAGACTCCTGAATTGTTCAACTCAGCTTCGCTTGAAGACTGCGTGATCGTTACGCTGAGAGAGCGATGGAAAACTCAACAAAGATTAGAAGATTTCAAAGATATACTTGGCTCTGTCATAGATGAGAATTATCTACTCGACTGAAATGCTACGGAATTATTCTCATCTATGGCCAACCGCAGTATAAAAAATCTGCGCAATCTTTGTAATCTCTGTTTGATTTTTAGTCTCCAGGTTGCCGAGTCGGGCATGGAGAACTTCCTGGAAAGGGCAGTATCCGAATAGACAATGCACCTGAAGGGACGTCCCCGTTCAGGAAGATTAGATAGACGATCTCGCCGGGACTAGTTCGATTGGGTCAGTAGGAAAGTGGGGTTACGCGCTATGGCGTAGCAACAAGCCAGAGCCACAGCGCCAGGATGAAGGGAACAGTGCGTAATCGTTAGACAACTTTCTAACGACAGAATAACAGGTTATTGACAGATTGCGCATCGGCCAATTTATGTAATTCTGTCAAGTTATAGGGTATTTTTTTGTGGTGCGTGGTGCGTGGTGCGTGGTGCGTGGTGCGTGGTGCGTGGTGCGTGGTGCGTGGTGCGTGGTGCGTGGTGCGTGGTGCGTGGTGCGTGGTGCGTGGTGCGTGGTGCGTGGTGCGTGG
>JBCCHB010000034.1:0-114862 GCA_039028975.1 Chloroflexota bacterium | reverse complement strand
GCACACGAAACATTTGGACAGAAATACTTGGATGGGTCCATTTTCTTGCTCCCTTTCTTGCTTTTTTAGGGATTAGTTTGACTCGGAAACCCTTTTTTGGCAAATTGGACCCTTTTTCTCGCTTAGATGTATCTATACCGGTCAAAGAGCAAGGCCACTTAAATAGGCATTCCTTCCTTAGGCACACTTGTCGTACCAATACCTATCGTCTCCTGCTCAACCAAAGAAAGCAACTATGATATACTCAGTGGATGGCCACCATCCCTTCGGCTTCCCTCAAGACCAGCGTAGTGCTCGCTTTGATTACCCGAAGGGACAACCCGACCCTGACGAGGGTAGAGTCAAAAAGTATAGTTTGTTCAGCTTAGGAGAAATCAATGAATCACAAACGAGAAAACCGACTATGGGGTGAACAAACCAGAGCCGTTCATGCTGGTGAAGGGGTCGATCCAGTTACTCGTGCTTCTGCGCCGCCCTTGGTCATGTCTGCTACCTTTGCGCCGGACAAGGTGGCCGGTTTTTCAGCTTTGGATGATGGTGGCTATGATGGATACATCTACGCACGTGTCGCCAACCCCACGGTTGACCAGCTCAATCAGAAGCTAGCCGCGTTGGAGCATGCTCCTGCTGCGCTCTCTTTTGCCTCGGGCATGGCGGCATCTCATGCGTTATTAGCCGGACGTCTAAGTCAAGGGGATCACCTAATTATGGCCGATACCAACTACGTAGGGACAGCCGAGTTGGTGCGAGACAGCCTACCCCGCTGGGGTGTGGATGTGGCCTTGATCGATCCGTCGGATTTAGAGCAAGTGGAAGCCGCCATCAACCCCAAAACAAAGATGATCTGGCTCGAAACGCCAGCCAATCCCATTATGCGCCTCTGTGATATCCGGGCCATTGCCGAATTAGCCCACGGCCATGGCGTCCGGGATGTGGTCGTTGATTCGACCTTTGCCTCACCTGCGGCCACTAGGCCCATGGAGTTAGGTGCAGACTTTGTGGTTCACTCGCTGACCAAGTATATCGGGGGACATGGAGATGCTATGGGGGGAGCCGTCATCGGACGTAGAGATGAGTTGGAAACACTCAACCTAGAGGCAATGGTCCACTATGGTGGTGTTCTCTCCCCCTTCAATGCTTGGCTCATTTTGAGGGGTGCGGCGACCTTCCCCATTCGCATGAAGGCCCATCAGGAGACGGCCATGGCAGTTGCCCAATATCTAGAAGAACACCCAGCCATCGACCGGGTTCTCTACCCTGGCCTACCTTCCCACCCCCAGCATAATCTAGCCAAACGGCAGATGCGCAACTTCTCGGGCATGATGACCATCCGGCCTAAAGATCCAGGCCATCAGGTGGCCCAGAAGATGATCGAGCAAATGGAGGTGATCCACTATGCGGTTTCTCTGGGCCACCATCGCTCGCTAATCTACTGGATTCCCACTGATATGCTCATGGATTCTACATTCCGGCTTGGTTCAGAGGCAGAAGAGCGATATCGTTCATTTGCCGGGGATGGGGTCTTTCGATTCTCGGTGGGAATTGAGGATGCGCAAGACATTATTGATGATTGGGAGAGAGTATTGGGGGCATAACCTAGGCTCAATTTCGTTCGTGTTTTTCAATCAGCTTTCACCAATATTCATCTAGATCGACCAGATCACTTACATCCAGCGCGCTAACATGGGAAAATCCGTCCACCACCTCGGTAAAGTAGAGCCATTGACGATCTGGCCCCAAAAAGGGATGGGCGTGAAAGCGTTGCCCGCGGATGATCGGTGTAAGCGTGCGCAGTGTGTTGAGTCGATATTTTTCAGAATCATGGGGATGGTGAATAGAGAGTAGCTGGTGACCTTTGGTACCATCTTGGTTTTCCACAAACAGGAAACGCCCCGCTGGATCGTTGCCCGTATGGACATAGCCAAGCCCTGGCAGTTGAACTTCATTCCACGTATCGCTAGCCAAATCGTAGAGACCATACCAGACTTCTCTGTTCTCGGCAGAATGAACATTGGACTCGAAGTAAATACCCCGTTCTGTGATAATTTGATGACAGATGTCACCTCGTTCAGTATGTCCTCGCAATGCTTGCACGTCGCTTCCATCTAGCATCACTGTCCACATGCCGTTCTGACCTTGGGTGTGGTTAATCAATAGGCGATCATTGGCGATAAAAAAGACATGATGAACGTGATAATCAAGTTGAATCACATCTTGGTACGCCCCCGTCTCTGTATGGATGACGCCGATGGTGCAAGGAACCGTTTCCCGCCACGCCTCATGGCTAAAAGGCTGTCCCATGTTGATGGTCGATTCTCGATCCGCAATCGCACGCGCAAAGTGTTCTCGGTCGCTATGAATAAAGGCGAAGTGTCGACCATCGGGCGAAAATCCTGTCTGGCCGATGGAGATGCGGCCCGGTATGGAATGGACCACCCGATTCTCCAGACTATCAATATGGGTGGATAGAAGCGCCTCATCTTGAAAGTAGTAGACTTCTCGTCGCACTCCGTTAAGTGCACTCAGATGGTTGTAGATGCCGCGTAGACGTGGTTCGCACCAAATGGCCCAGCCAGCATCTCGGGTCCGTCCTGCGCTGAGCTGGGTAATCACACCAGTGGCCAGATCCAACTTATAGAGCTGTACCCATCCCGTTCGCTCACTATGGAAGATGATACAGTCATTCTCTGGCGGGATGGAAGGAATGAAATAGTATAGGGGATAGTTGTTGTGGTCTCCAGAAGTTAGGCGACGCAAGGCGCGCTCACTTTCTAGATCCGTTTCGGTGGTCCATTCCGCAGGGTAGGTTTGGCCAATCTCTGAAGCAAAAGGGAGTGGTTGCACAGGTTCCTCCTTGTAGTCGCGATTCTCCTTAGAAATCAAGATCAAATAAAACCCAAAACTTCGGGTCTGTCATCTATAATAGAGTTGTCCCGAATTAAGAACTTACTGGGTGACTGGCACTTTTTCGGCGATGCTTTCTGGCTAACGAGACATGCCAAGTGCCTGTCACCTCAAGGTTTTGTTATTTCAGAACAACTCTAATTTTCAAACCTCGTAAAGCAAATTAAGGGATAACCAAACGTTGCCCTACATAGATTCGGTTGGGGTTGTATACTCCGTTGAAGCGTTTAAGCACAGTAACCGATACACCATACCGAAGGCTAATATGAGAGAGGGTTTCTCCAGGGTGCACAATGTGATAGCCGTGATAGCGGGCCGGTCCATAGTAGCCGTTGCTATAGATATCGGGCAGACAAATCTGCTGACCTGCCACCAAAGGAGCGGTGGGTGAGAGTCGGTTCACTGCGGCCAGTCCCTCTGGGAAGATATCCAAATGCGCCACCATATCCGTCAGGCGCTGACCAACACGTGCTGTTAGGTATGCCGAACAGGAAACGTCTGTGCTCACGGGTGGTATGGTCAACGCTTTGCCTATGGGCAACGGAGCATGGATATTCATCTTATTGGCTGTGGCTAGCGCTGCAATCGTTACACTATAACGACGAGCAATGCGAGAAAAGTGTTCGCCATACACAACAACGTGGGTATACGCCTGAGCACTAGGCACGTTCCCCTGCTCTGAAGTTGGCTCCGCTGTAGGTGTAACTGGTGCCGGGGTAACTGGCGTTGGGGTCACAGGCGTTGGGGTCACAGGCGTTGGGGTGACTGGTGTCGGAGTAACTGGTGTCGGGGTGACTGGCGTAGGTGTAACCTGCGTTGTTGGTGGTGTTGCGGCTGTTTCAGTTGCAGTATCTGTTTGGGTTGGTGTTAAGGTCACCGAAATCACAGGGGTGGCGGTTGGTGGCAGGGTTGTTGTGCCTGTTGACGTGCCGGTAGCTGTTGGCGTAAGTGTGACAGTTGGTGCAACTGTCATCGTGATAGTAGGGGTGGCGGTTGGTGGCAGAGTCGTTGTGCCCGTTGAAGTGACAGTAGCTGTTGGCGTAAGTGTGACAGTTGGTGCAACTGTCATCGTGATAGTAGGGGTGGCGGTTGGTGGCAGGGTCGTTGTGCCTGTTGAAGTGCCAGTAGCTGTTGGCGACACAGTCACGGTTGGTGTTACTGTTATTGTGATAATGGGTGTGACGGTTATGGTGGGTGTAACCGTAGGAGTAGTGGGGGTTGCTGTCACGGTTACTGTTGGTGTAACGGTAGGTGGCTCTTCAGAAACCGAACGAAGTGTTAGCCCCACAATCAAGGGATCATGGTCAGAAGAGCGGTACGGATCGGAGCTGTAATAGCCTGCTGGATTAAATCGAGAATCATAGTCGATAACCTTGGGTTCGTCTGTGTTGATATGCCATTCAGTGGAGCCTTGTACTTGGTAGATGAGGGATTCACTAGCTAGGGCGTGATCCAGATAGCCGGACTGGCCATCGAAGATATATGAATAGGCGGTACTGTCTGTTGAGCGGGCCAAGAGATTAATGTATCCCGACTCTGTAAATCTAGTGATGGGGGTCTCCATTGCATACGCGTTGAGATCGCCAATCACAAGGAAATCTGGGTCGCCGCTGTTGGTTGGATCTATTGCCAACCAATCAATGAGATCTTGGGCAGCCTCTGTGCGTCGCTCATTCCATGCACCAATCCCCGGTCCCATGTCGGCATTGCCGCCCGTTGGGTTGTTGGACGGTCGCTTGGACTTAAAGTGATTGACAACAATAGTCAGGCGCTCATCATTTTGATCAGCAAAGGTTTGGGCCAACGGTTGGCGACTACGTCCAGAAGGCAAGCCCTGATCAAAAGCTCCAGTGTCTAGCGTCACGGCCTCACCCACAGGTTTTACCTGATTCTCATCGTAGATAAAACCTACAGCAATGGCATCCCCTCCTAACAGGCTCAGCCCAGGATCAATGGTCACATAGGACGCGTCACCTGACGCTGCATCATTAAGGCCATTGACCAGATCTTGGATGGCGCCATCATCATCATAGCCATCATTCTCTATCTCCATAAGGCCGACGATGTCTGGCTGCATGGCAAGAATAGCGGCGATGATCTTGTCGCGCTGCCGCTGGAAGTCACCAAAGGATTTTGCCCCTCGGGGAGTTGGGAAGTCACCGCCGTTCCCATCACCGTTAAAGTAGTTGAATACGTTAAAGCTCGCAATGCGTAGGGTACCGCCAACTTCATTTGGCGAATCAGTTCGCAGGTTGACAGCCTCAAAGCTTGGTTCTTCAATAGGATGCAATCGGTAGTCGCGTCCAGTATCGCTCCCTGGAGCCGAGTTAATGCGTCCGAAGTCGATGACGCCGACCAGATTGGTCACTTTGTCACCGGCCCGCACCACCTGGGGTGGTGCGGCACCAATGTAAGGGACAGGGTTCGGATTATCCCCTAAGCCTCGAATATCTTGTCCATCGTCGAGCACCAGTAGGCTGCGAGCATTTTTATCGGCTTGGTTCTCGGCTTCAGGACTACCAGGCTCAAAGAGGTTGGTCGGCTGGTAGGCACGTCCCCCAGCGGCCAGTGTCATTTGACCATACCGCCCCAAGAAATAGTTTTGGGCAACCGTCATCTCACTCTCTATCTGGACGAGCATCCCCTCGACTTGTTCCAAATCGCCATCAACCACCTCCGGCAGTGTCACGGCAACGGGGGTAATGGGCTGCTCTTTCTCACAAATATGTACTTCCGTCAGGTCTTTCAATTCGGTTAGCGTAAAGAATTCAGCCACAATCCCGGTCACGCGGACTTTATCACCAGGGACAACGTCTACGCCAAAGCCATTGTCAAGGACGTAGATCCCCTCTGATGTAGCAGGATCCTCGTCCATGTCGGCCTCTTCTTCTTGGACAAAGAAACCGCGCAATTGAGTACGGGTATTCTGAAAGTCGCCAACGACAATTCCTTCAATGGTTACTCTCTGGCCAACCAGAGGGCTTTCCTCACCATCTCCCTGGACGTCATGAATACCGGTTGCCTCCAGACCACAATCAGAATTGGGTGGGAGCGTACTGCTACCGGTAGCATCAGTTATCGGTGTTGTGCTACCCATTGATGCAGCAAGGGCAACGGGTGCAGCGCTACCCATAGGGGCAATTGGCGGTTCGATGGCGCTTGCCAATCCAGCACTATCAATTCCGTCATTACCGATAATAATGAGATCCATAAATAGCTCAGCGGGAGGAGACGACGTCTCAAAGTCAATAGGGCCTTGTCCCTCTCCTTCGGGCTGCACAAGAATGCCAACACTTGTTGCTGCTAAGCCTTTACCATTGTTCATCAGTACGCCATCATCAACCGTAAAGAAACCATTTTCGTCGGTAACGGCGTCACTCAATGGGATGGTCTCTACATAGGCTGGGCTCATTCTTTCATTGACAAGGACCAATAATAAATTGCTCAAATCAGTTTGGCCCACACCACCATCAAAGAGTTCCAGGGCTGTGATGATCTTTGGATCATCGGGGCTGGTTTCAACATAATTGATGATAGTAGGTGCTGGAGATAAGTACTCGCCCGTTTGAGCGAGAATGGTAGAAGGTCCGCCCAGTGTGCAAAAGAGTAAACTCAATAAGATAGGCATAAGAAACCGATAGTGGTTCATCAGGGGTTCTGCTATTCCTTTCGTACTCAATTGTGATGGTGCTTTGCACCCGTTTCACGATCACTTATGTGAAAGTACTCGCTTCATCCAGCAGCGCTCACAATTGAGTCTTACAGGCTGTCCACGAGCGTTTAGGAATGAGCATTAAATAAGTTGGGCATGTCATCTCGAAGGATTGAGAGATCTTTATGCACAAGTTATTTAATTCCGATTCCTTAGGAATCAGGAACAAATAAAACCTGAAATTTCGGTCCTGTCATCTCGAGTACTCAAGAGATCTTCCATCTGTTTTATTAAATTCTCGATCCTTAGCGTCCGTCGTAGCCACTAACGGACGGTGGCTGTGGCTATTAGGCGAAAGCCAACCTTAACGCTTCTTGCTCAATATTCTGGTTCGCTTCCCGTCACGGTCCCACTTTTGCAATGTCTCTACTGCTATACCCGTTGTTTCAGAAAATCCTGCAAGGAACATATTGAATTGAAGAAATATCGGGATAATAGTCCCATTAACTATTAATTATTCACTATTTATTATTAATTATTGGCAATGTCTCAGTCAGAGGAGGTCTGAATAATTAATTTTGAATAAACAATAATTAATACTTAACTTTGGCGTTCAATCAGCTCCTTGAAACCCATTAAGAGCCTTTCGAAAATAGCCAGGGTAGATTGGACGAGAGCTGGGACAAGACTTTTCTGACGAAGCGTACTGCAAAATATTGTACTACAAATTAGACTCTATGCAACATCTAGTAAGAACTCAAAAGGCGCTAGGATAGAGAGTAGAGTGGCTGCCGATTATCACAAATGTGACTTAGGAATCAGAATCAAATAAAACCCTAAACTTCGGTCCTGTCATCTCGAGTACCCGAGAGATCTTCCATTACGTTTTATTAAATTCTCGATCCTTAGGGTAGTAAGAGATAGACAATATGGCCCATGACGGTGTATCGTTAGCGTAATCGTCGATTGGACTATACTATCAACCAACACAAATGAAACGACTATCTGGATTATGACATCATTGACTCTACGGCGTTTGTTGCAGTTAGACCAACCTGTACAGATTTTGAGCGCAACGGAAGCGGAGGCTGAGCGAGACCACAACTTTGTTTGGAATCTCTTCTTCAATTCGTTTGACGTGATCTTTTTTATGAGCGCCATTAGCCTCATATCAGCGACGACTATTCTGCCCCTTTTTATTAGCAAACTCACCGACAGCACCATTCCTCTGGCTTTAGTTGCTATGCTCTCTCAAGGCGGTCATTTTCTGCCTCAGCTCTTTACGGCCAACTACATCGAACGACTGGATCGAAAGAAACCGATTGTTGTGAACCTTGGATTTCTGGCTGAGCGTCTCCCAGCGATTCTGCTTGTACTGGCACCATTGGCGGCTTATCGTTCCCCGGTACTGGCGTTGATACTCTTCCTGCTCTTTTATAGCTGGTTTAATTTAGGAGGAGGGATGATTGCAACGGCATGGCAAGAGCTAGTGGCCCGCTGTTTTCCAGTGACAAGACGGGGTCGCTTCTTTGGGATCAACTCATTCCTCGGTACCATACTGGGCATCGGTGCCGCGAGTGTCGCCGGACGCTTACTGAATACGGTTGCCTTTCCCCTCAACTTCACTTATATCTTTGCGGCGGCAGGCATGAGCATTCTGATTAGTTGGTTCTTTATTGCTCAAACGCGTGAGCCAGTAGAAGCTGCGGCTGGTACAACCCGCACAATTCGGGAATACTTGGCTACTTTACCTGACGTCGTACGGACTGATAGCAATTTCTGCAACTACCTGACTGCACGCTTTACCCTCGCTATGGCCGAAATGGGAACTGGTTTTCTGACAGTCGCAGCGATTATTACCTGGAATATCTCTGATGGTATGGTGGCAACCTATACGACAGCAACGCTCATCGGGCAGACGACCGGAAGCATAACAGGAGGATTTATCTCGGACCGCTTTGGCCACCGAATTACTCTGGAATTATCAGCTTTCGTGGCTATATTGGCCTTTGGGATGGCTTGGTTGTCTCCTGAAGCGTGGTGGTTCATTGCGGTCTTCTTCTTAATGGGACTTTTTCGAGGTGTGCGGATGGTTTCCAGCATGCTTGTGGTGCTGGAGTTCTGCGCATCAGAAAAGCGACCGACCTATTTGGGTTTGGCCAATACCTTGACCGGTATCGGTAGTATGGTTGCTCCGCTTATTGGGGCTGCATTGGTCTTAATTGGCTATTCGTGGGTCTTTGTTGCCAGCATGTTGACCAGTGTGGCCGCGCTGCTTATGTTGCGCTTTTGGGTAAACGATCCGCGGTTTAGTGAAGTAGCAAATTAGGATACTCTATATGACTATTGACCTAGCTCAGCTTGATCCTCGCTATTTTGATCGGATGGACAACTTAATTGATTCGGATTTCTATGCCCAACCCCGCAAGGTGGTTCATATTGATCAAGGGGCAATTGACGCCGTAACAGCACTTTACAGAGAACTTCTTCCTGCTGGCAGTACGATTTTAGATCTGATGAGTTCGTGGCGTTCCCACTTGCCGGAAGAGGTTCAGTACGCTCGGGTCTGCGGGCTGGGAATGAATGAGGACGAATTAAGTGACAACCCTCAACTCTCCGATTGGCTGGTCCACAACCTCAACCAGACTCCTCAGTTACCCTTTACAGACGGAGAATTTGCCGGGGTCTGCTGTTGCGTCTCGGTGCAATATATGCAGCGCCCTCAGGAAGTATTCGCCGAAGTGGCCCGTATAGTACAACCGAATGCGCCATTTGTCATAACCTTTAGCAACCGCTGCTTCCCCACCAAAGCCATCAACTTATGGCGGAGCACTGATGATTGGGGGCACATAGAAGTAGTGGAAAGTTACTTTGCTTTGGAGCCGGGATTTCGACATATCGACCAGCGAGTTTATATGCCGTCAAGGATGGATGAAGAACATCAGGATCCGCTTTATGCGATGTGGGGATTTAGGAGAAACGATTGAATAAATCAGTGAACTTGCTGGCTCTCAGTTGCCCTAACCAACTCCCTAATTGTCTCCCGCAAAAGGGGTTCCCCCCCTAATTCAATACCCAATTCGCTAAGTCGGTTACAGACAAGCACGTTGGTCATGGCCGTATCGGATGGTGGTGGAAGCGGTCCAGGTCGATTGGCTATCTCTCGGGCGATTTCAACAATTCGGCGGTTGGTTACGTACAGATCACTCAGGTGAACGATGTCAGGAGCCAGCTCGGGGCTTTGCACGAGTTTCAAAATTGTTCGAGCAACGTCCCGTCCATGAACCTCTGTTCCGCCCCGGTTGCCCAAGTCAACTTTGTCGGCCATGACAGATTGAATCAGATGCCACCACTTGGATTGCTCGACAGGCCAGATGAGACCATAGATCCCAGTCGCTCGCACGGCGGTCGTTTGCATTCCTTCTACAGCCCCAAAGCTACGCAACATGGATTCGATGGCCGCTTTGTAGGCACCATAATGGGTATCTGGTGAAGTGGGATGGCTTTCATCCAACACCCGTCCCTTTTCCGTGTGAGAAAAGACGGCTCGGCTAGAGAGAAAGATAAATTGAGCGACGCTGGCGTTGCGAGCCTCCAACATTAGTTCCAATGTGCCGGTGAGATTGATGGACAGCCACGCGGAGAGGTCATCCCCCTCGCCCCCCCGATAACGACCCGGGACGTGGCTGTAGGCCAAATGAACAACTACGTCTGCTCTAGAAACCAGCGTTTGTCTAACGATTGGATCGAGCAGGTCACCCAACACCCAGTCGATTCCAGCAGGAAAACCGTCACGATTTGACGTAGGACGAGCCAAAACTCGAACCTCAATTCCTTGCCGGGCTAAGAGAGGAACGACAAATCTTCCCACATAGCCCGTTGCACCAGTTACAGCAACAATTTTGCCCATTAGGTTCCATCTGTCAATTTAACCACAATCTGTTTAAGTGTTTTTAGGATTCGTAAGATATCATAGACTTCATCGGAAAGGGCTGAATGGTCTCGGCTAATTATGTAGTTCTTCTCCTCAAGAACCATAAACCGCCAGTCACTGCCAATGACATATGCACCATACATGATGGATGGTTTCTTATTTAGGTGCTGTCCTGCAAGCATTGCACCAAGCGTCTGCCCAGCAGGATCCCCTTCAGGATCAAGCTGCCGTTTATACTCACTAAAAGCAAACATGGGAACCCTGGGTTCCCGGTAACCTGTCGCAATGATTCCATCTGGCTTGCCACTGAGTTCAATCTCATCACCGTGTATACTCGGAACCACCGCACTAATTTCCCGCCCGGCAAAAAGATTAAACCGATAGGGTTCAGTAAATTGGGCCAAACTCAACAGTGGTCCAATAAAGTGCAGAGAAAGTTCTTGTTCATTCCATCCAGGCATGTTGAGCGTAAGCAAATTACGTAGAGCGTGTAGACTGGTCTGTTCATAGTCGGACAATGAGTTAGGAGCCTGTATCCAATTTTCCAGATGAGGGTTAGAGAAGATTTGGCGCAGACCGAACTCTTCATCCAATTTCGTTAGTGTACATTGGCTAAACAAATATTTTCTCACGTTCATTCTGCTTTCTCAATGCCTATATTGGCAACTGTGATAAGTACCCGAGCATAAGTTTTTTGGTATTTGTAACCCCCACCCAACCTTTCCCAGTTTGGGGGAGGAGCTGCTGTTTCGTCAACGAATGAACAGTTCCCCCCCTTATCAGGGGAGGCTAGGGTGGGGTAAATCATGCCGAATTACTTTTGCTTCTATACTTATAGTCCACCAAGTTAATTTGGTCCCGGTTTTGTCCAGCTTAGTCTGAAGCTCACCAAACAGGAAGGACATCTCATCTTCATGGAGACAAGTCCCGTCTTCTCGGGAACAAGCGTTAAGTAACCATCTATACTGACTATGTGCAGGGTAATTATACCACAGTCGTTCAGACGCCCACAGCAGTTTCAGTCTAACTGACCTGCCTATTCCTTAACCATTTCGACTTATCAATATCTTGGGAACCTCCATCGGCAAATCCACTACGTGATCGGCACCTACTGCTAAAAGTGTATCCCGTTTTAGAGAAGTAGTTAATCCAATCACACAACCAGCGTGACAGGCTTTGGCGTTGCGGACGCCCGACGCACTGTCCTCAATAACGATGGCATGGGTCGGCTGTATATCAAAGGGTGTGAGCGTCTTAGTGTGGACCTTCTGCTCTGTATGCGGATCCACGACATCTTCGGTCCCCATAATCAAATCAAAGTAAACCGGCATTTTCAGCATCTCTAGCGTGCGCAAGAGTCGAACTCGCCGCGCCCGAGAGGCGATGGTGACATACCACCCTTGGCCGTGTGCCCACTGGATCAGTTCGATAATGCCTGGCACTGGCTCCAAAATCTCGTCACCTAATTCATAGTAAAGTTCGGTCTTACGGTCAAGAAGTGCCTGTTCTACGGAAGAAGTCAACACCAACGGAGCACCATCTGTAGCATTGCACCAAAGCCCGTAGATATCACGCAGTGACAAGCCCACAATCTGTCGATAGGAGCCATCCAGTTGAATATCAAATTGTTCAACAAATGCCGCATTCCAACAATCAAAATGAAGCTTTTCCGTCTCCACAATAACGCCATCAAAGTCGAGGATTAGCGCCCTTCGCTGAGGTCGAGCTATGTCCATATCTACTTAGTGATCCTTCGATTTTAAAACGGAGTTGCGTATAACCGGCTCTGGCAACAAGCTAGGCAACGCTCCCTGGTCATGGATCTGCCACCAAAGATCGATAAGTGGGGCCAAGAGGTCCCGCCTTGGGTGCTCGGTTTGCCAGGGTTTCTCATACTGATAGTGGATAACCTTGACCTGCTCCCAACTCCACAGCTCCGGTAGGTTGAACCAAACGTATTGGAGCGTGTTATAGATATAGGGCAAACCGTGCCATTGTGGAAAGTACTCTTGGAGAAAGGTCTGGTCTGTCCGTCGCCAGAATCGGTCAGGTTGCTCTAGATGGTTCAGCATATCCTGAAAGGTCTGCTTGTTAGGTTTGGCGACAAAGACACCACTGTTGAGCCGATGGAAGTCTGTTAACGTTTCGTAAACGTTGGGCGCAGCCGAAAATTCGGGGTAGCCAAAGAGTTGGTCGATGTTGTCCACCACGACGATATCTGCATCCAAAAAGATAATCGTCTCAAATTGATCCAATTCCCAGAGGCGTAGTTTGGCAAAATTGTCCAAGGGATCATGGAACGTTGGCTTGCTGCCCTTGGTAAAGGGGGCCAAATTGTGTTGAGACTTTCGTGAGTGGCGCGCCCGAAATTCATCCGAGACAGTCAGAGGATCAACTTGCATGACCCTACATCCTGCAGCCTCCAACTGATCCAATCCCGGCAAGTCTCGCACAGTCAACACCGTCAACGGCCACTGAGCATTCACCATTCTTAGCGAACGAGCCAAAGCATAGGCCCCCACAACATAATCTGAATTCGTCACCAGCGTAACATAACTATTCACTTCGTTGCCTTCCTCTATTCCCTATTGCCCACTACCCGCCATCCATATTCGCCACACCTTGACAATATAGCAGAGTACTGTATAATTGACAAATCGAACGAATTTTATTGTTCGTTCGATTGTTCGTATTATATAGATCAATCAGTTGAAAGGAGTCCCATGACGGTTTCAATGGATGATGTAGCGCGTCAAGCTGGTGTCTCAAAGAGCACTGTCTCGATTGTCTTGAATGATCGACCCGGGGCCTCTGATGCGATGCGGCAAAGGGTTATGGACGCGGCCAATGCAGTCGGCTATCAGCTAGCAAGCCAGCGGAATCAGAGTGTCGGGGTCAATACGGTTCCTCATGCGCCGGTCATTGCCCTGGTGCACTGCGTTGATGAGACGCCAGATATTGATGAAGGGCTGACCTATCTCTATCTAGCGTATCGCAACGGGATTCAGCGCTATACCCATGGTCGCGATATCAGCGTTATGTTGATGACGAGCTATCGAGACGACAATGTGGATAGTTTCAGCTACCAACTTATGGCCCAAGATGAGTGGCCCTTTGATGGCCTAATTTTGATGGGACCGGGTCTCCGCCGCCAGAGCAAGCTCATCCAGCGAACGATTGAGCAGCAAATTCCTGCCGTCATCCTAGGGCGTAGCTGGCCAGAAGTACCTATCAGCAGCGTCAGCCAAGATCACAATGAGCAGGCCGTATTGGTCATGGATCATCTGCTGGCCTTAGGGCATGAAAAAATTGGCTTTGTTGCGCGCAATGTGGATCGCAGCTACAACTGGTTCGAGTGGCGTATTCAGGCCTATCGGGAGGCCATGGCCAGTAACTTTAGGTGGAATGACGATGAGTGCGTGGCCATCGCTGAAGATGTAGAGAGTGCCGTTAATAGGTTGTTACAAAACTATCCGGATATAACAGCAATCTTTGCCATGAATGATCACATCGCCTACCAGACTATGAGGACACTCATTAAAGCAGGGCATGCTGTCCCGAATGACATATCCGTGATAGGGATTGATGGTGTATTCAAGCCTCAAGAAGGGTTGCCCAAGCTAACAACCGTCACGTTTCCCCATGAGGAGGTAGGATTTTTGGCTGCAGAGACGCTTGTTAAGCTCTTGGAGAATAAGAATTTGCGGACAGCCCGGCTGACCGTTGGTAGCCATCTCGTCTCTGGGGCGTCCTGTGATGTACCCAAAAAGTAGTTGGTATATGTATTGATGGCATTTATCGCAATAGTGTAAAAGTCATATGCAACCATCTAAGGGCCACGCTCCGTGCAGGTCTAGCCATATGTGCAACTTTTGCGGATCTGCCATTTATCTATACTCAGCTCCGTTTGAAAACGACCGCAGTGTAACTTTGGGAGATTTGAAATGAACACAAATGGATATGCAGTAGAAGCTGATGCAAAAGGTTCTATCATTGTTTTGGGTGGAGATGGCTTTTGTGGATGGCCAACGGCTCTCCATCTGTCGAACAGCGGCTATGACGTAACGATTGTCGACAACTTATCTCGCCGCAAGATTGATGTAGAGCTGGGTTGTCAATCCTTGACGCCTATCACCACCATAGAAAAGCGGCTGGAAACTTGGCAACAAGTAACTGGCAAGCAGATGGGGTATTACAACCTAGATATTTCCACTGACTATGAGCAGTTGCGCACCTTACTCATGACCATCAAGCCCCAAGCGATTGTCCACTTCGCCGAACAGCGAGCTGCGCCGTACTCCATGAAATCGGCTCACCACAAGCGATATACGGTCAACAACAACACCAATGGCACCCACAATCTGCTCTGTGCCATTGTAGAAAGTGGTCTGGATATTCACCTAGTTCATCTAGGCACCATGGGAGTTTATGGCTATGGCACGGCGGGCATGGCCATTCCGGAGGGTTATCTGGACGTGATGGTCCCCATTAATGGTGAATTGGTGGAGTTAGATATTCCTTACCCGCCCAATCCGGGCAGCGTCTACCACATGACCAAGACCATGGATGCGCTCCTCTTTGCCTACTACAATAAGAACGATGATCTGCGTATTACTGACCTTCACCAGGGCATTGTTTGGGGAACCAATACCAAGGAGACCCAACTCCACCCCGATCTGATCAACCGCTTCGATTTTGAGGGGGATTATGGTACGGTCCTCAATCGCTTCTTGGTGCAGGCCGCGGTGGGCCATCCGCTGACTGTCTACGGCTCTGGTGGTCAGACCCGTGCCTTCATCAACATCAATGATACGGTTCGCTGTGTGGAACTCGCCATTGCCCACCCGCCCAGCCGGGAAGATCGGGTTAAGATCTTCAATCAGGCCACAGAGACCCACAGGGTGCGGGATCTTGCCAATCTAGTCTCCAAACTAACTGATGCCGAAATTCGTTATTACATCAGTCCTCGCAAAGAGTCCCTAGAGAATGATCTAGTGGTCAATAACCAGAATTTCCTAGATCTGGGTTTAAATCCCACTACCTTGGATGAAGGTCTGCTAGAAGAGGTAGTCCAAGTGGCTGCAAAATACAAGGAGCGCTGTAACGTAAGCAAAATCCTCACCGACTCTCGTTGGCGTACAGACATACCACTGGATCATGTAGGAGAAGGAACGTTTGTCAATCCTCGTGGTATGAAGGAGCCAGTTCTGGAAGAAGTACAGGAATTGGTGGCGGCTTAACCATTATTGTGGCTCTTTTGGATCGATTGGGTTTGACAAAACCGACGGCATCAAACGGCCACCTATTCTTCCAAAAAGTGGATGTCTTTAAACGAGCATTGGCAACTTAAGAACATCCACTTCCTGAAAGTTATACTCAGCTCCGTTTGAAAACAGGTGTTTGGTCTCTCTGGTAAAGCTTGGGAAAACACCTGTTTTCAAAACGACCGCAGTATAGATTGACCAACTACCGCAATCCTGTTGAGCCACTCTATTTTACCTTGGGCAGGCTCGATTAATTATGGTATGATCATCAAACAAAAGAAATCTGGCCCGAAGCACTAGGAATGAACCGTAAATAACTTGTGCATTTCATTCGGGTGTGATCCTGTCAAATGACCAAGTTATTTAATTCTCGTTCCTAAAAAGCGTTGAAATCAATAAAGGAGTCCTCATTATGATCCGACACATCCTCTTTATCCAATTCAAAGACGAAGCGCAAGCTGCTGACATCGAGGCGGTGAAAGAAGCATTTCTTGGCATTCCCGAAAAAGTTGGGGGAGTGACCGACGTAGAGTGGGGTGTGAATAACAGCCCAGAAGGAAAAAATGAGGGATTTACCCACTGCGTATTCATGACCTTTAAAGATGAAGCTGGCCGCGATGAATATTTGCCCCATCCTGCACACAAAGCGTTAGGCGAAATATTTCGGCCAACCCTGGAGAATATTATTGTGCTGGACTACTCAGTTGATTGACATGCCCAATGTCTGCCTACTGAAACAGATCTACTTGAGGGAACCCCGCAAAACAGCCCCACGGAAGGTAAATGAGTAATCTTGCTCAACCGCCAACTCATGTCGAACTTCTTCTGGCGCGCCATCGAAAACCGATTTTAGGGCCACAACATGAGTAGAAGGCGTAGCCATCCGCTCCACCCAGCTATCAAAATTGATCCACACACCATGCTCGGAGACAACTTCGACTTGAAACCCTTCTGACTCCATCATCTTCGTCCATTGACGGACTGTATGGTCGCGTACGTGAGATGGGTCACGTAAGACTTCTATAGTTTGCATATAGCTATCTATCACGAATTCCTCAAACGAGACAACATCGCTCAAAATAAAGTGTCCGCCTGGTCTCAAGACTCGTCGAAATTCGGCAACAGCGCGAGCCGGGTTTGGCCAATGATGAGCGCTATAACGAGAGACAACCAATGCAAATTCGTCATCTTCAAAGGGAAGCTCCTCTACATCACCAATTCTGAACTCTACATTCGTAATGGCCCGCCCATTAGCCAGTAGACGGCATTGAGTTAGCATTGCCTCCGAAAGATCCACAGCGATAACCTGAGCAGCATGCTCTGCAAAGGCCAAAGCTGTATGCCCAGCCCCACATCCTGCGTCTAGCACGATTTCCTCACCACTCATTCCAGCCGAAGCAACCATTGTCTGAATGTCCTTGCCTTGAGCGTGGACAATGCTCGTGCTATAGTTTGCGGCCACTTGACTAAATTGTTGATTAACAGATGATTTAATGTTTTTTTGCGTCATTGGGTGTCTCTACGAAACTAATGATCTACTTAGCTCTGTCATAGATGAGAATCATCTACCCGACAGAAACGCTATCAAATTATTCTCATCTATGGCCAACCACAGTATATTTGTAATCCAATTGTACCATCTAACTCACTATAAAAAGGTATATAATCTAAATCTATTCATTTCTGCTCAGCCCTTGCTTACATAGTTTACTCTATAATTCGCTACGATAAGCCTAGGTCATTCATATCGAATAGTGCCGTATCATCTCCTGACTTGACCACCATGATTGAAACGCCGTTTCTGCCTGAAAAGTACCATGTACTAATCATCGAAGACAATCAATATTTTCGTCATCTCCTACAAAATTCTCTTACCCGGACTGGGTATCAGGTGTCCTCTATTGAAGATGGGCGCTCTCTGCAAGAGCAGATGGAAAAGCAACCCGTTAATATGATACTGGTCGATTTAATGCTACCCTATGTAAATGGGAAAGAGCTTATCCGCCAGGTACGGGAAGATTCCACTCTGCCGATTATGGTCATCACATCCCTCTCCCACCCTGATGACTTAGTTGAATGCCTCTCACTGGGAGCAGACGAATATATTACCAAACCATTCTCTTTCAACGTCATGCTAGCCCGTGTAGAGGCACTACTCCGTCGGCAAGAGTGGAATGAAGAAGAAAAGGCTGTCTTATCAGGCAATGAGCTCATTCACTTAGATGAGCAGAAGAGCGAAGTCATTATTCAAGGTAGACATGAGCGTTTGACGCCCCAGGAATATCGCTTTTTGTCCTATATGTTCGGCAAGGCAGATCTGGTCGTCAGTTCAAAAACACTAATGCAAGAGGTGTGGCATACAGACTGTCTGTCAAATACCCTCATCTCCTCTATGGTACGGCGCATACGTCATAAGATTGAAGCCGATCCCTCCGAGCCCAAATTCCTACTCACAATATGGGGTCGTGGCTATAAGCTACGGCTTGACCAAGACTAGTTCTGATCCCATATCATCCACACTTCTCCTTGACCATCCGGGATAGAGAAGGTCGTATTTCGGCTATCTCTTTCACCATTCCCATCTAGTACCCACATAGTATATCCGCCAGCCACGTTGCCATCTGGTATCTGGTTCAGGTTAATCTTATACTCGTAGTTGTAAGGTCCTAAGGGGCCACTACGGCGGTCTTTGGCGATACTGCGCGTTCCATCGCCAATGGGTAAGCGTCCTCCATTTTTCTCCATGACCACAAAATAACTTCCTTGAGGTTCATCACCACGACCACCATGCACAAAGAAGAGTTGGAGTTTGATCTCTCCACCACCATTGCCGCCAAATTTCGGCCCTTCTCGGACTTTCCACTTACAGCCATCTCCGCCGATTCCTGCACATGGATCTGGAGCCGCGGCTTGTGGAACTGGGGTTGGTGCTGCTGGAACTGGAGTTGGCGGAACGGGTGTGGCTGTTGGCGGTGCTGGAGCAGGCGGGATATTCTGGGCAACTTGAATATCTGCCGCATTTTCAACTTGGGCTAGCTGACCAAAGATCCAGCCCTGCTGTCCGTTGATACAACAAATTTGCCACCAGGCACTGTCTGGACTCTTTGCGTTTAGATCAAACTGCTCACCTGGATTGGCTGCACCAACAATACCGTACGTCGTTCCTGGGCCATTTCGGATGTTTGCTGGGCCAATAACAGCCAATTTGGGAGAAGGTGGCGGGGTATCGGTCGCTGCTGGTTGCGGCGGCTCAGTTGGCGGGATAGGTGTTTCCGTAGCCGTCGGCTCCACTACAACAGGAGTATCGGTTGCCACAACGGCCGGTGCCGGAATCGTTGCCGTAAAGGTAGGCATCAATGCCCGTTGAGTTGCCGTCTCCGTTGGCTCAGGGCCTGTACCCAAAACCAGTTGCCGAACTGCATTACAGCCACTTAACATCGTAACAAGCACAATAGAAGTGAGCAAGATAGTCAGACGTTTCATAGCCGGCTTTCGCTCGTTGCCTGCAAGTTGATGAAATATGCTATGCATTCTTAAAATCGTGCCTTTCAATTCTGTATAGTCAGTAGTTTTCATGGAGCAAGATGCATCACGGAGGATGAAAAAGACCTGCTAATCCACTTCGATTCCTATTCTACGCTGAATCTTGACGCTGCACAAGATATGACCCGCCAGCAGACTGCACAACCAATGTTTCACCCTGGCGGGCTGCATCTGGAGTGGCCACTACTTCACCACTTTCTTTTTGGACAATGCTGTAGCCGCGCTTTAACACATTTGCGGGATTGAGCGCGCCCAAGTGCAATTGATTGGATTGAGTTCGTTCTTTGGCCCGTTCCAATTGATAAGCCATCTGGCTTTGTAAACGTCGAATCTTATCATCCAACTGCTGTCGCCGTAGATCGACCTGGCGCGCCGGGTGCAGGTACATAAGACGGCGCTTCTGGCCTTCCAACTGCTCCGCAGCGGAACGAATTCGGGATGTTATATGGAACTGAATTGCATCACGAGCACCTTGAACCCATGCCAAGGCTTCGTCCCGATCTGGCGTAATGGCAACTGCCGCGGCCGAAGGCGTTGGGGTACGCATGTCCGCCACAAAGTCAGCTATTGTAAAGTCAGTTTCATGGCCAATACCTGTAACAACGGGCAACACACTCTCCACCATAGCATAGGCAACACGTTGATCGTTAAAAGACCAGAGATCTTCAATACTGCCACCACCACGGGCGAGAATGATCAGATCAAGTGGTTCGTTCTCCATACAGTAAAGATTGGCAATAGACAAGGCGTGGACCACCTGACGAGGGGCTTCACTACCTTGAACCAATGTAGGAAAAAGTATGACATCTATCGAAGGCCAGCGAGCTGACAAGACGCGCAAAATGTCGCGGAAGGCTGCAGCATCTGGGCTTGTAATAACCCCAACCCGTTGAACCTTTGCAGGAAGAGGTCGTTTCCGCTCAGCGTCAAAGAGTCCAGCAGCGCCTAATTGTTCTTTGAGCCGCTCAAATTGAGCATAGAGCTGCCCTTTTCCAGCAGGTTGGATTCGGTTAACGTACAGTTGATAGGCACCTCTCTCAGGATAAATGCTAACATAACCGTGAGCCAGGATTTGGTCACCATTATTAGGCAACCAGCTATGTTGGCTGGCGCTACGACGCCACATGACTGCATTGATGGTGGCACCGCTATCTTTCATACTAAAGTACGCATGGCCGCTGGCAGCCTGCTTCCAATTGCTCACCTCACCGGTAACCCATACATCACGTAGCAAATCATCCCGCTCGAAGAGGGCCACGATATGGGATGTGAGCGACGTAATGGTTGTGGGTGTATTGGCGGTTGTTCCAGCTGGGAATTGGGTCTCCCCTAATTCGTCAAAAAGACTAGGCTGCTGCGTATCTTCATTCATAATTATCTATAGTTAGCTCTACCGATATCATTCCGATTGCGATCTGCTGATACTCGGTTCCTGAGATATAGTTTGCTCTTCTGCAAAGGCTTTGGACAACTCCAGTTTTGAAAACGACCGCATTTAGACCATGAAATTCTTAACGGGATTGGCTTCCCAAAGAATCGGACGCCTGATGCCAAAGGGTTTGATGGGTGAATTACTCTGACCGTCCATTACCAACTCGCCCAAAATCTTGCCCAAAAGTGAAGAGAATTTAAAGGCATGTCCGGCTCCAATGCCCATGACAATATTCTTTGAGTTAGGCAGAAAATCGAGGACAAAATCTCGATCTGGCGGCATGGTATATAGGCAGGTTTTGCTGTAAATCGGTTTGGCATGGGCCGACGGCAGTACCTGCTGTACAAATCTGTCTACCCGCTGAAATGCGGCTTCATCTTGCTCATATGTGCGTGTCTCAACTGTAGTTTCTTCACCACCTGCATCTTGAGCCACCTTAGGACCTCGTTCGCCATAGACTGGAAACCCGTAGAAGCAAGGTTCATCCATCCAGATCCAGATGGGGAAACGCTCTGGAGCAAAATCGTCAGAGTTGGGTGAATCAAAGTAAACAACTTGTTCTTTGGTAACGGTTAGGGGAAGATGAATGCCAAAGTGGGCCAAGTGATGATTGCTCCAGGCACCAGAAGCGATTACCAGACGATGACAGCGATAGGTGGTGCCATTGCTCACGACCTCCACTTCACCATCTGCTTCACGAATCTGCTGCACCGGGCTATCGGTCATTACCTGTGCTCCATATTGTTGGGCCAAGTGAATGTGGGACGCAACACATTTGGCTGCAGGGGCGATCCCGCTTTCTTCTTGATAAAGGGCAGGCGTCTCATCATCTAAGTTGAACTGAGGCCAACGCTTCATCACTTCGTTTGGCTCCAGCATCTCAAATGATACCCCCTGGGCAGTAAGGCTGGATGTGTAATCGGTGATAGGGATTGCAGAGTTGGGTGGAGCGAAGTCCAAACCACCCGTTTTAAGGATTAGCGGTGCATTGTTGTCATCCTCAACGACTGCCCATGCGGCGTAGGCTTCTTTGGCAAGTGCCACATAATTGGGCGTATGGTAGGAAAGGCGGATAATCCGGGAATGATCATGAGAGCCACCGTGGAGGTGGCCGATCTCATACTGTTCCATGCCCAATACCCGCTCCCCTAATTGGCGAGATAGCCAATAGAGTGCGGCACTGCCGATTCCACCAAGCCCCAGTACAATTGCATCGTACGTGTTGTTCATATTGCCCTTTTCTGAGTAACCTGCTCTCGCCTGCCTGTTCTCGTACATACTTTCTGCTAGAAGTAGTGTACAATTATAGGATAAAATAATCAAACAAACCCCAATGATTTTACATTGTAGTAGACATAACGCTGATTGTGGTGCGTAGTCATCGTTGTTTTTTCCAAGTATACTTCGCCAGAAAAGTCTACTCCCGCCTCTTGTCCACTCTACTCTGGGGAATTCCGATAAGGGAAGACATCCTCATCTTGATGGGACAAGCTTTTTTGGCCATCTAAAAAGGTCATACCATGTCTAACCAACGAGCCTCCAAGCGATCCGCTCGCCGCGCGAAACGGCAGGTGCTTCCTTTGGCCGAGCTGCCTTTTCGACAGCCCCAGAATCCCTATGCACCATATGAATTACTAGATGAGGAGCAAATTGAGCAGATTCACAATGCGTCTCTTCACATCCTAGAAAATATAGGCATCGATTTCTGGGATGACGAAACCCTTGACATCTGGACCCAAGCCGGGGCAAAGGTCGATCGCGCTGCACGTCATGTCTGGTTGGATCGAGGAATCGTTATGGAGGCGATCCGCTCGGCCCCCAAAACATTTACTTGGCGAGCGCGCAATGCGGCCCACAATGTCACCATTGGTGGCAATCATGTAGCGTTCGGTCCATGTGGTGGAATGGTCTACGTTAGCGATCTGGTCGGTGGTCGACGTCCAGGAACCCAGGCGGATTTTGAAAATTTCGTGCGTCTTTCTCAGATTTGTCATGTGCTTCACTTTGCCTCTTGGGAGCAGGTAACAGCGCAGGATATACCCATCAACCAGCGACATCTACAACGATTGTTTGCGGGCTATACCCTAAGTGACAAGGTCGTCAAGGAAGCAGCCCACGGGCGTATCATCACATCTGACGCCATTTCGATGGCGCGCATTGCATTTGGCGGTCAATTGCCAGATGAACCGGTTACCGGGGATGTGATTAACGTCAATAGCCCCCTCCGCTTTGATGACCGAATGTTAGGTGGCCTGATCACGTATGCGAGGGCAGGACAGGTCACTTACATAACCCCCTTTATTCTGGCTGGTGCCATGAGTCCAATTACAATGGCTGCGGCCTTGGCCCAACAGAACGCAGAGGTGCTTGCTGGGGTGACCCTTACTCAATTGGTGCGCCCAGGTGCGCCTGTACTCTATGGTGGATTTACCACGAATACCGACATGAAGAGTGGCAGCCCCGCATTTGGCACACCAGAAGGGGCATGGGCACAGCTTGTAGGCACTCAACTAGCCCGGCGTTATCAGCTTCCCTTTCGCGGCAACGGAAGCCTAACTGCGGCCAAAACACCGGATGCTCAGGCCATCTATGAGACATCTTGGAATCTTTGGCCAGCCGTGATGGGCCAAGCCAACTTGGTGATGCATTCAGTAGGTTGGCTAGATGGAGGGCTGACAGCATCCTTTGAAAAGTTTATCCTGGATTTAGAGCAGTTGGCCATGTTTAGTCATTTCCTGGGGGGGTTTTCTATTGATCAAGAGAGCCTGGCTCTGGACATGATCGCTCAGGTGGGGCCTGGTGGTCACCACTTTGGCACAGAGCACACCCAAGCACGCTTCCAAGATGCGTTTTATACCTCTACGATTGCCGAACGACAAACCTATGACACATGGGCGGCAGGTGGTAGCAAGGATGCAGCGGAACGGGCACATGGAATATGGCAGAGCCTGCTCGAGGGCTATAGCCCTCCCCCTTTGGAGGAAGCAGTTCGGGACGAGTTGGAAGAGTATGTAGCCAGACGAACTCAAGAGCTAAGTGGGACAAACCTATATGACTAGATTTAGAAACAGAGCCAGAAATCAATGGCGACTCTGGGACCCGCCTGTCGAAAAGCGATGCTAGAAGCGATATAAAAAATCGGTAAAGTAGGATGTGTTCGCACTAAAGTGACGCTTGCTTTCTAGCACGCGATTCGATACAATAGTGAAGTGATCTTGAATCATCGCATGATAAACTGCTTTTGATCGGCTTATGGCATATGGATCGTGGAATTGAAGTTCTTCGCGCTGGAAAAGCAATTCGAGGTCTGTCGGAACCGAAAAATACAGGTATCGAATACGCTCTGCCATGATAGGGAGGGATGCCTGAATTTCAGCGTCAGAGAGATACTGAAAGACAGATGTACAGATGCCTAGATCAAATTCTGCTGGCTGACTTTCCTGTTGGCACCATTGAGAAATGTCCATACGAAGGAGTTGAATCTGAATCGACTCAATATCGGTCAGCTCCATGTTTTGCATAACCTGTTGTAGACGGTTATAGGCATAGGGAGATGGCTCTAGCCCTATAACGATGTGGGGCATGAAGACATTGATCATCTCTTTGAATAGCGCACCCAATCCAAAGCCCAAGTCAACGAGTGTTGCCACCTCAAAATACTCAGAGTCGAGTAGCGCCTTAAGTGCCAGTGCTCGGCCGCGCGAGTTGTATATCCCATCCATTGTCTCCGGTTGGGCATAATTAGTTTCCCAATAATCTAAAGAAAAACCTGCGGCACCCGGTCCCTGTTTATCCGGCACCTGTCTATCTGAATGATTTGAAGTCAAGTCGTTATTTGCACCCATACATCCATCATGAAAAAATCAACAAAGAAAGTGACGAAACAGCTATCAGAACCCCTCTTTATCGGTATCGATCTGGCTTGGAGCCAACGCAATCCGACTGGATGTGCGATTATCCGCAACAATCGTCTCATTGCCCATACTGGCAATTTGGGCAGTGACGATGAAATCATTTCATTTATTCGCCAACATCTCTACAAAGAAAGCCCAGCCATTATCGGGATCGATGCGCCGCTTAAGGTACCCAACTCAAGTGGTGCGCGACTTTGTGATCGGGCGCTCAGTGCCGATTGGCGTCAGTTTCAAGCCGGTGCATTACCAGCCAATCGATCAATTTTTGCACGCATGAATCGTTCGACAGCTTCAGCGCCAAGCGGCTTTGAACAATTGATTAACCTTAATTGTCGAAATGGTGATTGTCGAAACACTGGCCTTCATAATACTGACGATCAAAATGCCGGGGAAGAGCAGTCGGCACTCCACAATCAGTCTAAAAGCCATGTACGTGGAGAGGCTCTTGCGGCTCTGCTATCTGAACACTTGCGATTCTCCCAAGAGGCCACGATTCCTCGGCAAACCAAAGGGCGCATGCTTTGTGAAATTTACCCCCATCCAGCCCACGTTAGCCTCTTCAACTTGGATAAGACACTCAAATACAAAGCACGAGCTGGCCGCAGCTATGAGCAACGATGGCAAGAGATGGAGCGTTACCAAGTTTACCTACGCAATCTGCGCTGGGCAGATTTGCCCCTAAAGCGTACCAAGAAACTGCTTACCCAAACCGACGTTCGCCAAATGCGTGGAAAAGCGTTTAAACGATACGAAGATACTTTAGACGCCATTACCTGTGCCTACGTGGTAAATTATCTTTGGGTGTATGGTCCCGAATTTGCTCGCACCTATGGCACAGCCAAGGATGGTCACATTATTGTCCCACTGACATCAAAGATGAAAAAACGGTTAGCACGATAAGCATGCTCGGCTGCGTTGGAAAATAGCTGCGTTTGAACTGGGGCGGTGATCACTTACACCCGATACGGCCCTCTCTTTTCCGGCGGGAACAGTTCGGCGATCTTTCGCATAATCGTGTCTGCCAGGTGATTAATATGGTTTCGCCGTTCTTGCCCCCGTAAAGCAGGATCGATGGTCAGGGGACCAAAAGCAGGGCCAATCTTAATTTCAACAGCAATACGGCTGCGCCGCATAAGCAGGCGTCGCCAATTAAAGACTTCATCCGCAATCTTCTCTGTTCCAAGTAGACCTACAGGCAACAAACGTGCATCGGTATCTACCGCCAAAAAGGCCGTGCCAGGACGGGGGCGGGTGAGTTGACCGCTTACTCGCGAAACCCACGTATAGCGACTATCTAAGATGACCGTGCCTCTGCTCGCTTGAGATGATTTTTCGGGATCGATTCCCCCTTCTGGAAAAACACCCAATACTCCGCCATGCTGTAAAACGTGCTTAGCTTCTACAAATGCGTTCCGATCAACCTGTCCGCGCCAAATGGGGATACCATTGAACAGACGCATAAAGATCCGCACAGACAACATTCTTCTTGATTCAGTAGCAACCATAAAAACGGGCTTTAAGGGTAACAAGGCTGTAAGCAAGGGAACATCGAACCAGCTAAAGTGGTTGGCAACCAAAATCAGTGGTTCATCAGACTGGGGAATATTTTCTTCCCCAGAAATCTTTACATCCAGCAAGACGACAAAGAGAATCTTACTTATCGCCAGTAGAAACCGACGAGCAATTGACGCGAGCAGGTTTCCCATAAACACTCTCTGTAATCCTCCAACTTGGGTTTGGGATGGAGATTAAATAACTTAACCCCTTAGCTATTTGATAAATTGTTCTGTGACTCATCGCAAGTAGGTGGATCAGATATAGCCCTCCAACAAATTATCTTCCATTTTGCAAAGGCCCCATTTTGTATTCTGTACAACCGACAAATAACAGTTATAGTATAACATAAAACAATTCAACAGAACATCCGACGTTCCATTACTATTTTAAAGCGTTCGTTTAAAATAATTGACTATATATCGATTTGTTCGCCGCTGAATGAATGGTCACTCGACGACTGTAGCCAAGTGTCGTTTGATAGGCAGAGTCCTGTTGAAACAGGTTACATTTAGGTAGCCATTCAGTCCCCCCCTGTAGGCTGAGCTTGTCGAAGCCGAGTTACCCCTTCGACAAGCTCAGGGGGCGTGAACGGTTACACATTTAGTGCGTTTTTTTTCGCGAAATGGGCGCTTCGCTAGCGCAGATTTGGCTATCGATTTACTCTGGGAAACCCCGAAAATAGAACATCCCGTTTTTACGAGGGGACAAGAGTTGTATCAGCCCATCGATATTCACTTGGATAGCCAATGAATGGAGAAATTGGTACAGAGTTCCCCCATGAAGAATATGACATTTCTGCAAGTTCATCCAATACAAGTCACGTATCGTCTTCTTTTACGGCAGTTGCTGCGCCTGATTCTCGCCATTTTACTTTTCATTCTGGTATTCCCTCTGCCCTTATCCTCTGAAGCCATATATGGAAGCCCTTCTAGCCAAGCGAATTCTCGAGCGGAACTAGCACCTGAACCTGGGTCCCAAAGTACTGAAGAGAAATCAGGCCCGAATTTGTTCTCACAAGGCTCTCTGCCAACCGATTCCCTCTTCGCCGATGTGGCATCATCCATCGTCATCAATGAGATCCACCATAGCCCATTCATCCAGAATGAACGTACTGAGTTTATTGAGCTATACAATACAACTAGCGAAACGGTTGACATCTCCGGTTGGCTACTGGATGGGGGAGTTCGCTACTTATTTGCTGCCAATACCCTCGTGCCAGCTGAGCAGACTCTCGTCATTGCCCAAGATCCTGCTCGTGCAGCATCGCTTTGGGGTATTAGGGCATTGGGACCTTATGAAGGGCGCCTCAATGGCGATGGTGAAGAGCTCTTACTACGTCGACCGAACGCCGATGTGGCCGACCAGGTTGCTTACCGTCTTGGTTTTCCATGGCCAACAGTAGGTGATGTCACCAATCACTCCATAAATCTGCTCCACCCTCTCCTCGATAATGGATTGGCGGGTAACTGGCGTTCTGCCCCCATTTCGCCAGGATTGCCTAATCCCATCCTGGTAACCAATGCGCCGCCTCACGTTGAACAGGTTGAGCACTCGCCGCGTCAACCTACATCGAACCAAGGTGTTCAGATCTCAGCTTGGATAGCCGATCCAGAGGGGGTAACCGGGGTAACGGTAAGCTACCAGATTGTGGAGCCAGGCCAATACATTGAAATAGGCGATCCGCTCTATGTGACTCAGTGGGTCACGCTTCCAATGCAGGCGGACGGAGAGCCAAGCGAAATTGGTCAACGCTATATAGCCAATTTACCTGCATCTGTTCAGGTCCACAGACGTCTGGTTCGGTATCGAATTCAGGCTGCGGATGGTCAAGGTGCCACAGTGTCGGTCCCCTTTAGTGATGATCCCCAACCTAATTTTGCTTATTTTGTATACGATGGGGTTCCAGCTTGGCAGGGTGCCATTCGCCCCAAGGATTTTGGTAGCTCCTTGAGCCAGGTGCAAACGTTCGATTTTCAGACCATGCGCCCCCTCCCCGTCTACCATCTTATTTCAACGAAGCATGATTTTACCAGGGCACTTCACAACTCTGGATATGAGGGATCGGAGTACCGCTGGCAGGGAACGTTCGTCTACAACGGTGAAGTCTATGATCACATTCGCTATCGGGCGCGGGGCGGGACTTGGCGTTACGCGACCGGTAAAACCATGGCCAAGTTTGACTTCAATCGAGGCCACTATTTTCAAGCATATAATGAGTATGGTGAACCCTATTCAGTTAAGTGGGATAAGCTAAATCTAGGTGCAATCATCCAACATGGTGAACGGCTTCATCGAGGTGAACAGGGGCTATTCGAATCTGTAGGCTTTCGGCTCTTTAACTTAGCTGGTGTTGAGGCGCCAAAGACCCACTATATTCACTTCCGCGCTGTCGTCAATGCCAATGAGCATTCAGATGATCCGAACGATATCAACTCCCAATATGATACCGATTTCAGAGGGCTATATCTGGTAGTCGAGCAGATGGATGGGCGCTTTCTACAGGAACATTCGCTCCCTGATGGGAATCTATACAAGATGGAGCCTGGCATCTATGATCGCAACAACCAGGGAGCCAATTCAGTATCTGACTATTCAGATATTCAGGCATTTGTCGGTACTTATCTTTCCAAACCTTCTGAAGCATGGTGGCACGCCAATCTCGATGGAGACAAGTATTACAGCTATCGCTCGATTGTCGAGTCGATCCACCACTATGACATTCATGAAGGGAAAAATTATTTTTACTTTCACAACCCAGAAAGCAATCTATGGGAAGTGCATCCTTGGGATATCGACCAGACGTGGGCTGAAACCATGGTGGGTACGGGATACGATGCCTTAGCCAGAGCAGGCGCTATTCGATGGCCAGCCTTGCGTACCGCCTATCACAATCGTTTCCGAGAGCTACTGGATCTCCTATTTAATCCAGAGCAAGTAGGCCATCTGCTGAATGAGCAGGCGGCTCTAGTGAATACACCAAACGACGGCCATGCGATGGTCGATGCTGACCGTGCCATGTGGGATTACAACCCCATGATGAAAGAGAACGACTCAAATTTTACTGTTGCACGCAAGGCCGGCCAAGGAAGATATTACGAGAGTTCACCGACTGGTGATTTCCCTGGAATGGTCGACCTGATGAAAGAGTGGGTGGTCAACCGAACTGGGTGGATCTACAATGAAATACTCACATTTGAATTTGAGATTCCAGTCACCCCGATGATTGCATACAGCGGCCCTCCAGGATACCCAGCAGATAGTCTGCACTTTTCCCACAGTGGCTTTGTTGATCCCCAAGGAGATGCGTTCGCTGGTCTTGAATGGCGAGTCGCGCCAATCTATTATCCCGGTGTGACTGGTTATGATCCGATGGAACGCAACCAATACGAGATCGAATCGTCGTGGCAAAGTGGCGTGTTAACCGATCTAAGCCCAACAATCCAGATACCCTCTGGTGCCTGTTTGCCTGGTCAAACCTGTCGCGTTCGAGTTCGAATGCTCGACGGGGCAGGTCATTGGAGTCACTGGTCTGCCCCAGTAGAATTTGTGGCCGGGTCGCCAACCCAACCGGCAGCAACAACGGTCATCCCTACCGAGCTAATGTACAATCCTATTCATGCCGGACCCATTGTCGGTACCAATCTAGACTTTATTGAGCTAAAGAACGTAGGCCAGAATCCTATCGATCTATCACAAGCATACTTTGCCGATGGGATCCAATATACGTTCCCCCAGGGTCAGGTGCTTGCCCCCCAGGAGATTCTCGTCCTAGCCGAGCAAGTAGAAGACTTTGAATGGCTCTATGGCTTTGCAGCGGATGGTCAATATCAGGGAAATCTAAGCAATAATGGCGAAAGCATTCACTTAGTTGATCCATTTGGGCGCACAATCTTCGAATTTAGCTACAGCGATTCAAGTCCATGGCCATTTGAGGCTGATAATCAGGGATATTCAGCGGTCTTACGCTATCCTAGCTCTCCAAATGCAGATCCCAGGGATGTCGATCTGAGCGATGCTGCCAACTGGCGGGCTAGTACACGCTTACTTGGCTCCCCCATGAGCGATGATCCAGTGCCCATTGTTATCAATGAATTGCTGGCCAATCCTGCAAATGGGGATGAGGCCCGCATCGAATTATGGAACCCAACAAGGGATATTGGGAATGTGGAGGGCTGGTATCTAACGGACTCACTAGATGAGCCACAACAATTCCAAATTCCATCCAATACGTTCATACAAGCAGGTGATTATTGGTTGATTGGGAGCAATCAATGGTCTCAGAATGTCGATGGCAGCATCCTGAGTTTGTCGCCAAAGGGTGGCAAGCTCTATCTGCTTTCGGCCACACCCGAAGGAAGGTTAACCGGCTATAAGCACGAGATCCAATACGGTGCAGCCGAAACAGGTGTTACAACCGGACGTCATCTTTACGGCACCTCTCAGGAGCGTTTTGTAGTACAAAAGGAGGCGACCTTCGGAGCAACCAATGATACGCCGCTTATTGGGCCTCTCGTCTTTTCAAAGATAAGCTATCGCCCTGTAAGGGGAGCGGAATTTATCGAAATTACGAATATTTCAACATCCACAGTTGCCCTGTCTACATCGGATAGTGAGAGCCTGTCATGGAAAATTGAGGGAGTATTCTACCAATTCCCTCAAGGGATTTCAGTTCCACCCGGTGGACGCCTCTTACTAGTGCCGACCGATCCGAATTCTGCCTGTATATCCAACACATACCGCGAAGTACTCGACGGGAATGGGGTCACACTGTCGAATAATATGGTCACTGGAGCAGTGCGAATTCTCGGCCCCTATGGCAGCAGCTTGGGAGACAGTGGCGGACACCTTGCGCTCTATCGACCTGGATGGATTGATTTATCTGGGCAGCCAGTTTACATTCAGGTTGAAGAAGTGAACTACCAGAATGGGTTGCCCTGGCCACCGCTCAATAATCAGAGCGAGGACATTATTCTGACCCGAAATGCGGCAAGGTATAGCGACGACCCAACCAACTGGCACACAGAGCCACTTATATCGGCTGCAGCGCTAAGCGAGATACCTGAGGTTGTCGTCTGTAGTTTCGATGTCTTTTATGACCCGGAAGCAGACGCAACTAAAGTTCACTGGACACTCTATAGCGAGACGGCTGTAAAGAGTTTTAATATTTGGCAAGGTGCGAATGAGCTTGCACAAAGCGCTATACGGCTAAACCAAGAACCTATCCCAGCTCAAAGCTGGCAGAGTGACGAAGAAGCGGAGAACCCTGGGACTGTAGAAATCCCAAAGGATACAGAGGCTATCGGGGATGGTGATGAGGGTTCAGAAGGGCATTCGATGGTAAGCTATACCTTCTCCTTTGCACATGGCGCTGAAGAAAACAGCTCATCCATGCTCTATTGGTTGGAAGCACTTGGTGAAAACGACGAAAACGTGACGGTTGCTTACACCTCCCAACGTGCGCAACTCTGGATGGTATATTTACCTTTATTGCGATAGATTCAGTTTTTTGGCAGGCTTCTTTAGCTTATTTGTGCTCTCCAGAGTTTAACAGTAGGCCCGATTTGTAACCGGGCAGACATGAAATTTCCCGTAACTTCTTTTGACATTGAGGGAAATTCTGTGCTTGTTACATTTCGAGTTTGTTCCTTCAGGAGTTCAAGATAGCCTTTGGAAATGCCCAGGCTGTGCCCAACGATTTAGACATCTCTGCTCTATCGAAATTCTGATAACATTGTTAATAGGTCAACTGCTTGCTACAGACGCAAAACGCCAACTCGCCATCGACTTGAGCCCAATTCAGCTAATTTGTCGAGCCTATGAGCAGTTACGATTTGGCTTATATGAACGAATGATTTAGCATTATCCTAATTGTGAGATTAGTCACAAATGCACAATGGGACCTATCAAAATGAGGCACAGTTGCAGTATACAAGTGCCACGTACAAACACAGACAAAAGAATTTCTATGATTGCCAAAGGACTCACTGTCGGCCAATTGCAAGAAAATTGCTACATTATCGGTTGCGAAAAGACAAATCAGGGAGCCATTATTGATCCAGGCGACAATGCCGATGCCATCTTAGCGGCTGTTAAGGAGATGGATCTCACTATCGCAAAGATCATCAATACTCATGCACATCTTGATCATGTGCTGGCTATCAATGATGTCAAAGCCGCCACCGGGGCATCTTTTTTTCTCCACGAAGCAGATTTACCAACATTGGAGAATGTAGCCAAAAGCGCGCGCTTATGGTTAGGTATCGACGTGGATCCGATTTGTCAGCCGGATGAATATTTAGAGCATGGACAGAAGCTCTCGGTTGGAGAGATTACCTTAGAAGTTCGGTTTACCCCTGGCCATGCGCCTGGTCATGTCATTTTTGTTCAGCATGAATCTAGGCTTGTCTTCGCCGGAGACACGCTCTTTCAAGGTAGTATTGGTCGGTTCGATCTCCCCGGTGCCGATGGACCGACTCTGTTACGTAGTATTGAAGAACAGTTGATGTCTTTGCCCGATGACTATGCTGTTTACCCAGGGCATGGGGGCGCTACCCAAATTGGCATCGAGCGAGAACATAACCCATATTTGAATCCGCAGTAAAGTCATTCCAGAACAGTCTCCAAAATCGACCTTACATCGGTCTTACTAAGTTAAACCAAAAAATATTTTGAAATGTAGATGCCCAGATAATGATTTTCCATGCATAATCGTGGCGGGTCAGCGTTTCAGCCTGAGTACTGATAAGCTGAAATGCCATTAATGAGAGGGAAATCATTATCTGAAGGGCTATAGAAGTAAGCTGATTGTACAAAGTTGCTTCTTTTATATGCATAATCTTGTTATCCTTGTTTCTAAGCACTTTCTTGGAATCACTTATCATGCTCTGAAAGGTTATCTGAATAAAAATGTTCACTTCAGGTCTATTTACCTCTAATAACTTATCAACGACCAACTTGTCTGATACAAATTCACCCAAACCAGACTATACTGCGATTAGGGACTCCTCAAGTGACAAACGACGAGGTGGCTGGCGTTGTACATCGATTCCCATAGTACTCTTTATGCTCGTGGTACTCTCGTTCCTTGCGGCTTGTAGCTCTGGCGAGGATGCGGATGAGGGTGTTGATGTACCAACGCTCATTCCAACAGAGCCGCTTCCAACGGTCACACCAGAGCCAACTCACACAACAGCCCCAGAGCCAACCAAAGAACAGAACGCAACCGCTGAGGAAGAAGTAACGTTAGAGGAGGGTGGTGATGCCGATGTGGTGCCGCCCAACGTCTATTTCTTACAGCCGTCAGCCAATGCGGTTGTCCCGTTGACAAGTACGGTCATCATGGGATTTGAAGGTGTTGCCATTGCACCAGCGGGTGATATCGTCGAGGGATCCGGTCACATGCACATTTTGATTGATACTGACTTTGTCCCTGCTGGCGAGGTCATCATCAATGATGGCCAGCATAGACACTTTGGCGATGGGTCCACAATTACTGATTTGGGCCTCACTTCTGGCTCTCACACGCTTCGTCTTCAATTTGCCGATGGTGCTCATAGAGCCTTAGAGGGAGATGCCTATCGGGATGAGATTGTGGTCAACGTACGAGATGGTGCGCCAGAGCAAGCCGTTGGATTCGCCCAACCGACCAATGGTGCAACCGTCCCCACCACGTTTGATGTATTTATGTATGCCACCGGGTTGATTGTAGAGCCAGCCGGTGAAATCAGGGAAGGGGCTGGCCACATGCATATTCTGGTTGATACTGACTTTGTGCCAGCTGGTCAGGTCATTATCAACGATGAGCAGCACCTCCACTTTGGTCAAGGGCAACTGCAGACAGAGTTAACCCTAGATCCTGGTGAACATACACTGCGCTTGCAAATGGCGGATGGTGCTCACATTGCATTGGAAGGGGACCAGTATCGAGCTGAAGTTCAGATAATGGTAGAAGAGGAAGCGCCAGTTCAGCAGGTCTACATCGTTGAACCTTCAGATGGCGCAGAGGTACCAGCAACCTTCGACGTATCCATGTCAGCCGCGGGCCTCTTCGTGGATTCATCAGGGGCCGTGATTCGAGAAAATGGTGGCCACATGCATATTCTGATCGATACCGACTTCTATGAAGCGGGCGTCGTAATTCCCAATGATGAACAGAATCTTCACTTTGGTGGTGGTCAGTTGGCAACAACTGTAACGCTCGAGCCGGGTGAACATACCCTCCGCCTACAGATGGCAGATGGCGTTCACAGAGCCTTAGAGGGAGAGCAATTCCGTCATGAAATTACGGTGATGGTCAATGGCGAGACGGATGGTGCTGATGACGAAGAGACTACTGAAACAAGTTCCAGTGAGGATGCTAGCACAGAATCTAATGATGCAGATGAAGATGAATCCAAAGAAAGTTCCAAAGAAAGTTCTGAAGAAAGTTCTGAAGGTGCTGACCAAGAGTCTGGTGAAGAAAATGAATCTGTGGTCGTACGCCTTCCCCAGGACTTGTGGGTTATGATTGGATGTTCAGCCTGTCACAACATTAACGAGAATTATGATCCAGACACGCTGATTCAACCTGGTCCTCACCAAGGGAACATATATGAGCGAGCAGGAGAACGAGTTGAAGGACAAACTGCCAGAGAGTATGTTTTCAATAGCATTGTCAACCCGAACGATTATGTCGTTGAAGGATATGTGCCAAATGTTATGCCTCAGAACTATGGCGATATGATGTCTGAAGACGAGATCTGGGGGCTTGTTGATTGGATGCTGGATCCAAATCGAGAAGGGACACCATGATCTATCATATGCTTCCCAAACCGCGTTGGCAAGGTCAATCACATACTATGGCATACATGGGTGATACGCTAGAGAGTGAGGGATTTATCCATTGTACTGGCGAGCTTGACAGACTTATTTGGGTGGCCAATCATTTTTACCGTAGCATAATGGATGAGTTTGTGATACTATGTATTGATGAAAGTAGAGTTGACGCCGACATAAGGTGGGAAGAAGCTGATGGACATCGTTTCCCCCATATCTATGGTCCCCTTAACTTAGATGCGATCATCAAGTGGGTGGACTTTCCGAGAGACGCGAACGGTGTCTTTTCTTCGCCAATGTCGTTATGATTTTGTGAGGCATAATCGATGGCAAGTGTATTGAATCGTTCACCGGGCTTAGCCGATATTATCGGCCGTTGGTTATCTGGAAGAAGCCGCGTATCTGAGACTGATGCAAAAGAGGCAGATTCAGCGGAAACAGAAGCAACCCAAACAGCAACTGGGGGGGGTTCAGATCACGAACCTGTTGTCGTATGGACTGCCTCCAATCCACTAGAGGCTCGTATTGTCAAGGGACGCCTTGAGGCAGAGGGAATTCCAGCAGCTATCCAGGGCGAAGCTATGGGTGAGATTCTGGGCATCGCTGCCAATGGTTTGGCAACCACGGATGTATTGGTTCCCAAACCATTAGCGGAGCAAGCAACAGAACTTTTGAATCGAGATTCGCCGTCGAATGATTTAGAGAATCAGTAGGTAGGTCAATTCTTCTGACTGATTTTAGAAGTAAGTGAGGCAAGTAATTTATGGAACAAGTACAATCTGTAGCGATCCCATCACACTTGGCAGAAAGAAGAGCTGGTGGAATCAATCCCAAATTTATCTTTGGTGGCGTGCTGCTCCTGGCTTTGGTTGCGCTGATGGCTTGGGCGACCATTAGTACCGGCGCGTATTATCTAACCGTTGATGAGGTGCTCGCCCAAGGTGATGCATTAGCCGGTCAGCGAATTCGCGTGAATGGGCTGGTAGTAGGTGGGAGCGAAGATTGGAATTCGCGTGAAATTACGCTCAAATTTGCCATTTACGATGAGAATGCACCGGATGATTCAGGGCAACATCTGCCCATTGTGTTTTACGGGCCGCGCCCCGATAATTTCCAGCGCGCGGCATCAGCTATTATAGAAGGTAAAATGTTGGCTACTGGTGAATTCGAGGCAGATACGCTTCTGCTTAAATGCCCTAGCCGTTATGAGGAAAGTCCCGAAGAAATATATGTCGAATCGACACGATAATCTAGGGATGAATCGACAGGTACGATTGAAGTACTTAGATAGTTGGGCGTGCTCCCCATTGCACGCCTTTTTTTGGGCTTTCTTTATCATCTGCATCCTTTCCCCCTATCAGGCCCTGGCTCAGGTACCCACCCCAGAACCGGAAGCTGAACCAAGTGAATTCGACCCATCCGCAGTACCTCTCCCGCAGCAACTGCCCAATGGCTTGCGCGGCGAAGCAATTTATATTGAAAATTGTGCGCCCTGCCATGGAGAGACGGGCCAAAGTGATGGGCCTGTTGTTCCCAACTTGCCAGAACCTCCACCACCATTTGCTCTTTCTGATACAATTTGGCAGAAATCGCCAGCAGAATATTTCTACATAACCAAATTTGGCCGTATAGAAAAGGTCATGCCGCCGTGGGGAAATCGGCTCAGTGATGAACAGATTTGGGATGTAGCTGCCTACGCTTGGGGACTCCATTTGGATCAGGAGGCAGTTACTCTGGCCCAAACGCAGCTAGAAGAATCGAGCCAGGAAGCTCCCGTTCTACTTGCTGAACTCACCGAATCTGCTGGCGATCTCAATACCCTCTTTTGGACCCAAGAGACATTTGCGGACGAACTGGCGAGCCGCTACCCAGACGTTGTGGGTGCGTGGAGTGATGAGCAGAGGCTGACAGCAATCGAAGCCTTGCGCACCCTAACCATCATTCCACCGTGGGGAGCATCTTACCGACCTGGAGATGGGATTATTAATGGGCGTATCGTACGAGTTCAGCCCGATGGAGGCTCAGCTGCTGATGCAGACGGCGTAGCCAATAATACAGCCAATGAGGCAGAAGAGGAGACGGATTCTTTAGCCAATCTACCCGTAACGTTGACTGCATTTAGCCAGTTTGAACCAGTGGCAACGTTTCAGACCACAACTGACGCTCAAGGTCAATTTCGCTTTGAGAATCTCTCGTTGAATAGTCCAATTGTCTATCTACTTGAGACGACTTATCTTGATGTCCCATATTCTAGTGATGTGCTCGGCTTTGAAACAAACGGTTCGCCACTCATGACGATTGAGCTACCCGTCTACACAACGACAGAAGAGCCTGATCAGCTACAGCTAAATCGTGTCAACTGGGTCATTGACTACGCACCAGGTGAGATCATTGTTGGGCAGATTCTCTCCATTGGTAATGTCGGGCTACAGACTGTGATTGGGCGCAGCTTAGATGGAGTCAATGGGTTGGTCACGGCGGGCTTTTCACTGCCGTCACGTGCCTATGGGCTTCAGTTCCGGGATGGTGTTTTAGGAGAACGCTATCAACAACAAGGCGACATGATCTATGATTCCTCTCCCATTCCCCCTGGAGAGGGGACACGGCAGCTATTTTTCAGTTACCGACTGCCAGTTGCTGAAACGTCTTTACAATTTGAACAAAGCTTCAACTACCCAATTGATACCTTAAACCTTCTTGTCGCAGAGAGTCCAAACCTAGGGGCAGAAATAGCTGAACTAGAATTTGTTGGAACCCAAAGTCTCCAAGGGATTCCCTACCGTTTTTGGCAGGGAGCCAATTTCCCCCCGCGTAGCTTTGTGGTTGATCTTTCCGGACTGCTTGCAGTCGGAGAAGTCGATCCACGACAAGCCGCGATGCCTGAAGGTAGTTTTGGATTGGGTAGCGCCACAGAGGGCGCTACTGCGTCTGTGGATAGCACCACTAGGCGTCTCCCAGCTGGTACAATCGCAACGAGTCCGGTCATGGAGCCGGTTATGCCCATCATGGTGGGAGGAGCCATATTGCTCCTGTTGATTGGCATTACTGCATGGCCTTTTAGCCGTCTGTTGCAAGGTAAGAGTTCAGCTCAATTAGAAAGTAAGAAAGAGCGACTCATTCAGGAAATTGCTTATTTGGACGATGCCTATGAGCGTGGCAACCTATCTGAAGAAGCATGGCAGACCGAGCGCATTCAGCTTAAAGAGCAATTGCTTACTGTTGCCACAGAGGCTCAAAGGTAAAGCAAATCAGGAGTCTGTAGAATCGCTTGTGAATAGTGCGAATTCTTTAATCGAAATCGACAATTTGCATAAGCGTTTTGGGCGCAGAAGAATTTTACGCGGCCTCAATCTTTCCATTGAGAGTGGGAAAGTGATGGCGCTATTAGGAAACAACGGTGCTGGGAAGACAACGCTAATACGACTGGTTGCAGGGCTGGCTAAGCCAGATAGAGGTGAAATTCGCCTGGGAGGTGCTGTCCTTAAGCACGCTGGCCATGAACTACGGCGCTACGTCGGCTTGGTCAGTCATTCACCTTTACTGTACACAAATTTGACAGGTATGGAGAATCTTCGTTTTTTTGCGCGGCTGTATGATCTGCCGAATCCAGACGAGCATATTAATGAGCTACTCACTACAGTCGATCTATGGATACCCCGTAACGACCGAGTACGTACCTATAGCCGAGGGATGGTGCAGCGTCTGGCTATTGCTCGTTCTATTCTCCATAGTCCACCAATTTTGCTTCTAGACGAGCCAGATACAGGTCTAGATCAGGCCAGTACAGATCGATTGCAGAAACTCATAGAGCAGATAAGCAGTGCGGACCGAGCAATTCTGTTGACGACCCATAATCTCGAAAACGCACTACGCTGGTCTGATTCTCTTTCCTTTTTGGTGCATGGGCAGATCAAGAAGATTGCCCATGCACGAGGACTGTCGATCGATTCACTTCGAGCATTGTATCAAGAAAATAATTAAACTGCGGTTGTTTTGAAAATGGGCGTTTTCTATCGCCCCTAACAGAGCAACCAAAGGCCGATTTTCAAACGGAGCTGAGTATAGTAGCTAGGACGCATGGGTAGTTATCTTAGAAAGCTTTGGGCCATAGCCCTAAAAGACCTGCGGATCGAGCTGCGAACCAGAGAGGTTCTTGGGTCGATGGCTCTTTTTTCAGTCTTGGCAGCCGTCGTCTTTGGACTGGCCTTCGATTTGCGGATACCTGATTCAGAGGTAGTGGTCCCAGGTGTATTATGGGTTGTCATGCTCTTTGCGGGGACATTGGGTCTCAACCGAAGTTTTGGCGGTGAGGTGGAGCTAGGGACACTGGCAGCTCTCCTATTGGCACCAGTTGATCGTAGCGCAATCTTCTTTGGCAAGGTGTTGGCCAATTTGGTGCTATTGCTCATTACTCAACTGTTGGTGCTTCCATCGATACTGATTCTTTATGATAGTAACCTATTTCGTCCATGGATATTAGTCAGTTTGTTCTTTGGGGCATTGGGTTATGCGATTGTCGGGGCCTTTTTTGCTGCACTAACGGCTGGCGTACACTCACGAGAAACGCTTCTACCGATCATGCTTTTACCGGTACTGGTGCCGCTCTTTTTGGCCGGGGTTGGATTAACCACGGCCGTTTTAGATGGTCGGCCTTTTATCGATTTCCGCCACTGGGTTGCGTTACTCATTGCATATGATCTAATTTTTGTTGTAATTTCGTTTTTACTATTCGATTTGATTTGGGAAGAGGTTGAATAAATATGACCACAAATGTGCGTTGGACAGGTTGGCATCTGACAGGATTCACCCTAAATTTTTTGACAATGCTTTCGATGATCGCAATAATGTGGGCCGCGTTGCTCTATGCAAAGCCTGCGGCTAATCTAGCCGGGGTGGAGCAGATTGCGCAGCGTATCTTTTACGTTCACCTCGGCTGTTGGTTTGCAACGCTTGCTGGCTATATCATGTCAATTGTTGGCAGCGTAGCCTACCTATTTTCACGTTACTTGAATTGGGATAGAGTGACCCAATCAAGTATTGAGCTAGGTGCTCTCTTTGCCACGGCCGGAACAATCACAGGGGCTATTTGGGCCAAGCCAACCTGGAATACCTATTGGACATGGGATCCTCGCCTCACAACCACCACTATCACAGTGCTGATTTATGTTGCGTATCTGCTTTTCCGAAATGGCATTGAAAATCGTCGAACGCGCGCGCTATTCGGTACAATATATGCTCTCGTAGCTTCCTTTAGCCTACCATTAACATATTACAGTGCCCGCTGGTTTCGCTCTATTCACCCTATTATATGGGACGGAGCCAATGAAGAAGCCCAAGGTAGCTTTGAGATCGGGGTAACCATGGGGCATACGTTAACCATAACCATGATCGGTTTCTGCTTGTTGTACAGTGCGTTGATGATTCAACGAATGAGACAATTACGCATGGAGGATTCAGTTGCCGAGTTGCGAGAGGAACTTGAATAAGATGGGTTTTTTAGCTGCTTCATTTATTGTCGTTTGGGGATTAGTGACGGTTTATGTCATCTATATGGGATTTCATCAACGTCGCTTAGAGCAGGAATTGGAAACGTTAAAATCGCTTGCGGAAGAAAGCAAACAAACAGGAAAGTAGCTTTTCTAAGCAATTTCTCATATTGAAGGTAGGTGCTCTTACTTTTCTTCCTTGTCTCACCAAGTAGTCTCTAATCATTACATTGTCAGATGATCGCAACGTCCACAGAGGTTTCCTCGGTTTTTCAGAAGCCGTCTGGGAAGTCATTCTGAGGAGACTACGACGAAGAATCTCATGGTTATTTGACTGAAAACGAAGATTCTTCAGTCGCTCCGCTCTAGGTTGCTTCGCAACTGTAACCAAGCAGAATGACACGCTCAGACTCTATTCAGACGGCTTCTCGGGCTTATCTTCGGGAATTCAGGACATACACGAAGTAAAGCGATGTACAATGATATTGGGATCTACTGATTGTGGGCAAAAGAATACAGTACGTAATGGCTAGATAAAGCCCTTGTGGACTATATCTAGCCATTTAGAGGTGACTAAGCATAGGGAAATAGGCAGGTTTTATTATGACGCAGATGGTTGAACAGCCGTTGGCTTCGGGCGGCATGGCGACAGGTGATGTATCTAGACAAGAAGTTCAGGAAGAGAAAGTTGGTCGGCTTACGGTCTTTTTGCATGCGTTGGCTTTTGTGTTAGGTTTTAGCACAATATTTACGCTGCTTGGGGTTGTTGCAGGTGTGGTAGGTTTAACAATTAGTGATTGGCTGCAACGTGTTGGGGCAGTGATTCTTTTTTTGCTGGCACTTACTACGCTGGGCATATTCCGTTGGGCAGCGCAACGTATCCGCTCTAGTGGCAATTCGGAGAGCAACCCTGCGATTCAGATATTATTAGCGGTCTTTGATTTCTTCAATAATCTACTCTATAGTGAACGCCGCGTTGTTGAGATTCACAGCGTCAACAAGAACTGGGGATACTTGAGTAGCTTTGTAATTGGGCTTAGCTTTGGCGCTGGGTGGACCCCATGCGTGGGACCTATTCTTGGCAGTATTTGGTTTCTGGCAGGGACAAGTGAGACGATTGGACAGGCAACGATTTTGATGGCCATGTATAGTATCGGTTTGGGCATTCCATTTCTTATGGTTGGTGCCGCATTTAGCCAAGCATCTCGATTCTTACGATATCTCAATCAGTATGCAAATATTGTTGGAATTGTAAGCGGTATTTTGTTGCTGGGTATTGCTTATTTGCTCTGGACAGGGGAGCTAACAAGTCTAGCAGGACAATTCCAGTCCCTCAATGAACTGGCTTATACGCTGGAGGAGTGGATTGCCGTCAGTTTTGGTAGCGGCGGAAGCATCATTGGGGCCAGCTTGATTGCTGCCGCGCCTGTCGCATTTCTTGCTGGAGTAATCAGCTTTGTCAGCCCATGCGTTCTGCCTCTCGTACCGGCATACATTGGGTACCTGAGTGGAGCAACGCTGAATAACTAGTGTACGTAACCCTATACACAAAGCAAGCATGCCAGCTTTGTCATGTATTAAAGGCCGATCTTCTGCTATTACAGTCAGAGATCGGTTTTGTCTTGTATGAGGTGGATATCGATAGAGATGGTGAAGCGGCGCGACGTTATCAACATTTGATACCAGTGGTAGATATCCAAGGCGGGCCGCTTCTCTATGCGCCCATCAGCTATGATGACTTGTTTGATGCTTTAGATACGGATAAGCGCAACTCTGCCACAGAGGGCGCTTTGCGCTCGCTTCACGAATAGAAAGAAGAGGATTCGTTTTATTCGGATACATGACTTGTAGCTACGCTCAATTAGAGCATACATAGCCAATGATAAAATCTTCAAATCCAACGCAGGTTAAACCAACATTTGTCTCAATTGTTAATAGGCTGGTCTATGGAATTGCTCGCCATTGGTTGACAATCTTCAATACGCTTTGGGGTCTGTACGTTCTATTTCCTCTTTTGGCCCCCATTTTGATGGCTACAGGATTGACCACACCGGCCAGAATTATCTACTCGGTCTATTCATTTGCTTGCCATCAGTTGCCCGACCACAGCTATTTCTTTTTCGGTTCTCATCTCACCCCAAGCCTCAGCCAGTTAGAGGCTGCAGGTATGCCATCGGGCCTGAACTTTTTCCAGCAAAGACTTTTTTTGGGCAATGACCAAATAGGCTTTAAGAGCGCAATTTGCCAACGAGATATTGCAATATATGGTGCTGTCTTTTTAGGCGGTATTGCCTATTCCTATTGGGGCCAAAGAGGACGCCGCATTCGGTGGTACGTATATATTCTACTATTGGCCCCTATGGCTATCGATGGTACGACACAGCTAATCGGTTTGCGCGAGAGCAACTGGTGGTTGCGAACCTTAACGGGTATGCTCTTTGGGTTGGCAACAGTTTGGTTTGCCTATCCACACATTCAGGGTGCCATGGACGAAGCTCTTGACGAGCAAATGATTCCTTTACAGTAGAGTTGCCTGTTGCCACACAAATTCTAAATAGAATTGTAAATAGCTACCCCTTAAGTTCGACAAGTTCCTCATGACTGCTGTATAATTGTCTATTGATACTTATTCGTGAGCATTGCACGCTCCACCTATGAAATTGTAACTAGGATAAAAAATCAGATCAGATGGCAAACATAAAATCAGCTGAAAAACGAAATAGACAGAATATAAAACGACGTGAGCATAATCGCACTTGGATTGGTGGCTCACGTACGGCAATCAAAAAGGCACGTGCATTGATCGAAGCTGGAGATCCTGGTGCAGCCGATGCTGTTGCTGTTGCAAACCGCACTTTGGACAAGGCAGCTAGCAAAGGCGTGATTCATAAAAATAATGCAGCGAGGCGTAAAAGCCGCCTAATGGCTGCGCTTCATGCAATGGCAGAGTAGGCCGAATAGGCAACTTCTCGAAGACCTACGCGTTATCCTGATGTCGTATTAGAAGTAGTAAGCTATACCGTAGTTGTTTTGAAAACTCATGTTTTCTTAAGCCTTATCAGAGCGATCAAACACCCGTTTTCAAACGAATCTGAGTATAGTTTAGTTGGAACGACTGGGATTCAGTATACTTATTTGGGCAACAACACTCTGTTGGAGTGAGAGAGCCACTTTAATAATAAAGTGGCTCTTTTCGTTTTGTGTTAGTATTTTTTCGCAGTTCTGTAAAAGTCACTCACAAGCGCAAAACTGCATGGGACGTGCCACCTGAATGAGCAATGTATGACTTTTATTCTGCTGCTATTTTTCAATGATTAGAAAGCAGTCGATATGATAGATGGTCAGATACAGTCCGTACCGCCATAAAGACGGAACCTGTACTCCTTTCTTGGGATACGACGGTCTAAATCTGACATAAGTTGGGACAATATTTTTGGCAGACCATATAAGGGATTGCATAATTACACCCTTGTGCTCGTTCATTCTGTTGAAAAAATATTCGTCACTGTACATATACGCGACAAAATTCAACGAACAACGTCATAGCTATTAGGCTAAGTTGTTATAAAATTCTGTCACCTTCGATTTGTAAGCACCTGCCGTCTGAACAATATAACTTCGTCTAGCTAGGTTGCTCTAAACCTAGTGCTTCTTGTTACTTTTTGTGCAATTCGTCATACTGTTAGAGGTTATAAGAACGATTGCGTGGCCGTTGTAATATGGCCATTTATTGGCACACGTTTTTAGGTATCAGCACATAATTGAATCTAACTAAATATAGATTACGTTCACTTAATTGGGTGTGATGTGTGAAGGTTCACTTCATGCTTTGTTACAGCCGCTTGTGACCACAAAATGGGTAAAGTTCGGTGAGCTGCGCCTAGGGCACCCGATTCTAGGCATTGTGCGGGTTGTTTCGTGGAGATAAGCTGCACGGGGTCGCCTGGGTTCCATGGATGTCTCGGTTTACCTAAAATTGTTTGCAGAGCTGACACTTGTCGCCTTCGCCCAATTCAATTTGGCTTATGTAAGGTTGGGCGTTGGTAACCTGCAGGTGTATAATTTTCCTGATTTACCACTTGATTATTGGAATGATAAACCACATCGTGTATGATGTGTACGTACGAGTTCATGAGTATATAAGATCTGGAGTAAACATACCAGGTCCGTCTCCACGACTCTTCATTTTTTACTTCTGGTACCCACAACGAGAGAAAGTCTGTCAATCCGGGCGCAGTAGACGCCATGGGGGTTTGGCGGATCTGTCCAAGGCCCACATCCCTCTAATTCGAAATAGGCTCAAGGTTTTCCAGAACGTTATCAACGCCATTGTCTCAAACCGGCTGAATTTACGAATTCACCTCGAACCCCGATTCCCAGCCACTTGTAAATATTGGATCGAAGGAATATTCCGACCTTCCCGATTAAAATGGATAGGAGAACATCATGCGCGCAGATGGTGATCTCTTAAAGCGGTTGAAGAGCGGCGACCAACAAACCTGGTCACAGTTTTATGGTGATTGGGTACAGCCCTTATATAACTTTATTCGAAGCAATGGCGTATATGATCAAAGCGATATAGAAGAGGTTTTGGGGGAGACATGGTTAGCAGCACCAAAAGCAATCAAAAATTTTGACGGCCAGAATGCAACGCTTAAAACATTCCTTTTTTCCCTGGCACGTCGTAAGATTGCAGATCATTGGCGTAAGCACAAACCTGTGCAAGATCTGCCTGAATCAATTTCATTTTCTCACAGCACCCAGGAGTCGCTAGAGTTACGCGAGGTGCTTGCGCGGATACCTGATCACGAAAGGCAGGCACTGATTCTACGCTATCTAGAGGGATTTAGTGTTCAGGAGATAGCTAACACATTAGGGCGTACTTATAAAGGCACAGAATCTTTACTGAGCCGCGCTCGTAAGAGACTGGAAGAAGAACTGAACGGCAAGAGGTGATAAGAGGTATTTTCATTTATTGCGACTAGTTTTTGTTTCGTTGGGGTGGAGTTGTATTATACTCAGCCCCTTTTGAAAACCGTAGTTTGGTCTTTGGCACAGTTTATACTGAACTCATCTTGAAAACAATAGTTTCACGCATTATTCGAGTTAATCGAGTATAGTTTTCAAAACAATGTCAGTATTAAGTTTATCCTGGTTTAGCGCTGGAAATTTTGCGCTAGCCATGAAGCCAGAGTGCCAATTTACATTCTCATCCATAACGCTGTGGAAAACTACGGTCTTCAAAACGATTGCGGTATAGATCGCCCTTACTAATATAATGATCGGCAAGTCTAAAGACTCAAATCATCTTTCAAATGAAGATGAAATACGGCAATTATTTCAACAGTTTGAACCGGTAGATATGCCGGAACAGATGCGTGAAAACATTCGCACCAAACTGCTAAATGAAGTTGCCACTACACTATCTCCGTCGCCAATCCCTGATCCAGAGCTTGAATTTCCTCTGGCAGGCTGGCTTTGGCGACTTGTAGAAAATGTATCGATAGTACGGTTTGGGCCGAGTCTAACAGCGGCAGCAATGGGAGCTGCGGCAACTATTCTACTGATTTTCATTTATCCAACTTTGTTCCCCCCATCCTCTGCGAAGGTCACAGTATTAGATACACCAATCCAAGATAGAGACAACTCTATATTGGTTCAGCGTCGTCGTAGCCAACTAGTCGCCTTTGGCTCGCAACATACAAGCACAATGGAAGTCGGCGATCAACTTTTTTCTCACTCATCAAATTTACTAATTGAGTTTGTCGAAGGATGGAAAAGTACAGTACAGCCTGGTACAGTTCTGGAAATTGAACGACTTAATATATCAGGCAAACGAATCGATGTTACTCTACTATTAATTGATGGGGAAATCAGGACTGAAATTGACCGAAACCTAGGCTACAACGGTACCATTAACATTCGCACCAAGTCAGAGATGGTACAGGCAATTGGTACGACATTTGTAGTTCGATCCAATTCGGAAAATTCATCTTATTTCGCTGTATTCTCGGGAAGAATCCAGGTATCAGACACTAATGATGGCCAAACAAAATCCTTGGAAACGGATGAGCACTTGGTTGTTAAAGATGGTCAGTGGACTGTTTTCAAAAACCAACCAGAGGTTATAAGTGATCCTGATCTAACAAATGCTTACGTAACAGCCGCCTGGTCAGACGTCGCGCTCTATGCCGGTCCAGATTATAATACATCCAAGCTTGGGTCCTTACCAATCAATGCAAAGATGGAGTTGGTAGGTACAACAGCAGACCAGGACTGGTATGTTGTCTGCTGTATATTTAGTGAAGTATTAACTTGGGTCGATGTGACAACTGTTACAACGCATAATGTATATGATAATGTCCCACGGTTTTCAGACGAGCTGTTGCGCCAGTATCAGAAGAGCAGTGTTGCAGACTCGAATCCAGGCCAGCTAGGACGCTCTGGCATTGATAGTGACAAACCAATTGTAGGGGAAGAAGCTGAGAGTAAACAGCCCGGTGAGGATACGGTCAAAGCAAAGCCAGACAAACCGGAAGTGACCCCGACAGAAACGATAGCGGCTACTTCGACGGCAATTGCTACGCCTACATCACGCCCTTCATATACAAATACACCATCTGCGCGGCCTAGGCCACCGGAAATTGAGCCAGAGGTTCCTACACCGATTTTGGCTGCAACAGTAGAGTCACCGACAGCCACAACCATCCCGACGGCAACCAATCTTCCTGAAGGCTCAGCATCCTCACAGGAACCCGCTGCAGAAGAAGCTCAGGTCACTTTCGAACCGACTCCGTCAAATACACCTACATTCGTTCCGAACAATAGCAGTAATGATAAATCGGACGATCGTGATGATGCCCCAGTGGCAACAGCGATTCCTACAAACACATTGATACCGCCAACCAATACGACGCGTCCACCCTCAACAAGCAGACCAACTGATACACCTATTCCACCAGTACCGACTCAGATACTGACATTGGAGCCAACGCCGACCTATACGACCGAACCTACTTCACTAAGCCAGCCAACCAACACGCCTAATTCGCCAGCGCTAACCCCAACCCATACGGTAATTGTCACGGCAATTGTGCCTACACCGCTGCCTACACCAACGAATACATTAGAGAGCGAACCAACTAATCCACCAACAGACGTGCCCGTGTCACCTACACCTGTACCGACGGCGACACTCGTTCCGCCAACGCCGATGCCAACCTCTACTCCGATGCTTGTTCCGCCAACCTTTACGCCAGCCGCAGTTGCAACCGATACAGTCGAGGCCGTCAAATCGCCGGCACCAGAGCCAACATCGCCACCTCAAATCGTTCCACCAACTAATACGCCTGCTATTGAGGTAACGTCTACACCGAATCTTGTGACGCCTATCGCTACTGAACCAGTACATACTGATACTCCAGAGCCTCAGCCAACAGCGACACCACAGATTATTGTTCCAACCAATACCGCCGTACCGAATGCAACATCCACACCTAATCCCAAACTAACAGTAGCTACAGAACCACCAGCAAACAACACGCCTGAGGTAACGGACACGCCTGACACCCCTGTACCAACATCATCTAGTGTTCCGTCAACGGCGACTTCGGTACCGAAAATCGTTGTCCCAACGCCAACGGTTGTTGACACACCAACCGCGTCGTCAGAAACAGGTGAGCAAGTACATGAACAAAACGGTAATGGAGATGGACAGCCCCTTGAAGATGGTAGTAGTGTCGAAGACGAGGAGAGTAGCCTATCGAATGAATCTGGATCAGTATCAGGAGAATAGGGTTGAAGCAATGACATCTATGTCGATCATCTTTGAATGGTCTTAAATTTGCGTTATAATCTCCATATCAACTTTATATCTTTGCAGCAACATCGTAAATTGCACTGGGGCGGTTTGTAATCTGCCTCAGTCTTTTTTTGTTTGGAGGGCATTTATTAAAGCAGCCTCTTAGCGAAATCACATGCAAGTCGGATACAGCTATTCAAGCCCACAATGCGAAATAGCCCTGCTGTTTCCGGATGGATTGATACTGCGGTCCATTGAAAACCGTAGTTTTCTACAGCATTATCGGAGGGACCTATACCGGAGCCATAATATAAGCGTTTGCTTACAATCTACCCAAAAAAGCTAAATGCATATTTATCAAGGGAGCCGGGCATAACAGTGGTTTTCAGATAGATCTCAGTGTATAATCCGCCAGGTTAATTTTGTCCCGACTATTATCCAGTTCAACCTGGAATATCGAAGAAGGAAGGACATCCCCGTCGTCATGGGGGCAAGTTTATCTGGCCATCTAGAAAGGAAGGGGAACAAAATAGGATGACTAAATATATCTTTGTAACAGGTGGCGTTGTATCTGGTTTGGGAAAGGGGGTAACGGTTGCATCAATAGGGAGGATACTGAAGGCAAGAGGGGTCACAGTAACGACAATGAAATTGGACCCTTACCTGAATGTCGATCCGGGGACTATGTCACCCTATCAGCATGGCGAGGTATTCGTTACTGAAGATGGGGCAGAGACCGATCTTGATCTAGGGCATTATGAACGCTTTGTTGATGAGAACCTAAGCAAGTTAAGCAATGTAACAAGTGGCCAGATCTATAACTACGTACTTAACCAAGAGCGACGTGGAGATTATCTAGGCGGAACCATCCAGGTTATTCCCCACGTCACCAACGAAATTAAGCGACGGATTGGCTTGGTTGCCCGGACATCCAAGGCTGATATTGTGCTTGTTGAAATCGGTGGTACTGTTGGAGATATTGAAGGGCTACCGTTTTTAGAAGCAATTCGCCAAATGCGTAAGGATGTGGGACGAGAAAATACTCTCTACATTCACTTAACCCTTCTTCCTTATTTGGCAGCAAGTAAAGAGTTAAAGACCAAGCCTACTCAACATAGCGTGCGCGAGCTACGAAGTATCGGTTTGCATCCAGACGTAATCGTACTCCGTAGCGACTATCCGGTTGATGATGAAGTCCGTGACAAGATTGGGCTCTTCTGTGATGTCGAGAAAGAGGCCGTAATTCCATTGGTCACAGCTGAAACAATCTACGAAGTGCCATTAAGCCTAGAGCGCGCGGGGTTGGGGAATTGGTTAATGGAACAGCTTCAGCAACCGACAACCGAATCACCCACAAAGGGCATGGCTGATTGGAAGCGTTTTGTCGAAGAGATGCGCAGGGAGAAGGAGGTGCTACGTGTTGGTCTCGTGGGGAAATATGTTGAATTAGAAGATGCCTATCTGAGCGTAAAGGAGTCACTCATCCACGCAGCATTTGAGATCGGCTGCGATGTCGAGGTCGAATGGATTAGCTCCGAGGCATTAGAGGAGGGAGTTCAGCTTGAACGGTTAGGCCAAGTTGATGGAATTCTTGTCCCCGGCGGATTTGGACACCGAGGGATTGAAGGGAAGATTCTTGCGGCCCACTACGCCCGTACCAAAGACATTCCTTACTTAGGACTCTGCTTAGGTATGCAAATTCTTTGCATTGAATTGGCTCGTAACGAATTAGGTACCGATAATGTCAATAGTACAGAATTTGATAAATCAACGGAGGTCCCGATTATCGATATCATGCCAGATCAACGGGACATAACGGATATGGGTGGTACAATGCGGCTAGGCATCTATGCCTGCCAGTTGACGCCAGGCACAAAGGCTGCGGCAGCATATGAATCGATGAATAGCGGCAATATGATCTATGAACGGCATCGTCACCGATTTGAGTTTAACAACAAATATAGGGAGCTCATGGAGAAAGCTGGTCTCATTTTTAGTGGGCTCTCTCCAGACGGGTTTCTTGTCGAGATTGTCGAACTGCAGGACCATCCCTTCATGGTTGGCTGCCAATTCCATCCCGAATTTAAGAGCAGGCCCACGAAACCACATCCACTGATTTTGGAATTTGTTCAAGCAATGAAGAATCAAGTAAGGCATACACACACCCATCAATCACCTGTTGGTGCCGTTCCACCCTTAGAGCTATTGCCAGTAAATTAGGGTTCGCGACGTATAATACTTCCTTTTGCTGGAAAAATCGAGCATTCTGCTATAATATAAAGCATAATCAAGGATTAGAAGAGTGCAACAACCTATGCATTTGCATTTCGTACCTATAGGTGCCCAGAAAGAAAAGATTCACCGCTAGCCTATATTTACGAAAAAGTGAGGGGTTTGCTGATATTTTAGAAAGGATTGAAGGCGATGTCTGGACATTCCAAATGGTCAACAATTAAGCGCAAAAAGGGGGCAAACGATGCCGTACGCGGTAGATTGTTCACAAAACTTGCCCGTGAAATCCAGCTAGCTGCTCGTGGTGGTCCAGATGCAACGACGAACTTTGCGTTGCGTCTGGCTGTAGAGAAGGCACGCAGCGAGAATATGCCCAAGGACAATATCGAACGTGCAATTCGTCGTGGTGCTGGTTTAGATAAAGACAATGCAAACGAAATTGAAGAGATCACCTATGAAGGATATGGCCCTCATGGGATTGCCATACTGGTCGAGTGTTTGACAGACAATCGCAATCGGACCATCTCGGAAGTAAGACGCTGCTTTACGCGGGCCAATGGCAGCATGGGTGAACCAGGGTCAGTTGCTTGGCAGTTTTCATCCAGAGGATACATTGTCTTTAATCTAGTCGATGATGAAGGTATTGATCTGGGGCTAGATCCAGAAGAGATCTTTATGGCTGCTTTAGAGGCCGGTGCGGAGGATGTCATCATTAGCGATGATGCTGTGGAAATCTATACAGAAAGAGCAGATTTTGCCTCGGTCAGCCAATCCCTGACAGAAGGTAGTTACACGCCAAATTCTTCTTCCTTGGTTATGAAGCCCAACTCAACCATGGAATTGGCTGCTGACGATGCCACAAGCGTCATGAATTTGGCCGAAGCATTGGAAGAACTAGATGATGTTACCAATGTCTACCATAACCTGGAAATCACTGATGATTTAATTGCTCAACTGGCGTAGAATGTCACCTATAGAAAAGATCACTCTTGGCATTGATCCTGGAACGGCTATTACGGGGTATGGCGTTGTGGCCGAAACCAGCAAAGGCGATTATGAATTGTTTGCATGTGGCGTTATTCGAACCCATCCAGAACAACCTATGCCAGAACGGCTCCTGGAGATCTTCCAAGATATGCGCGCATTAATTCAAGAGTTTCGTCCTGACGAGATGGCCGTTGAAAAGTTATTCTTTGGCCGCAATGTAACAACAGCCATCTCGGTTGGCCAAGCCAGGGGATCAATTCTGCTAGCAGGTGCAATTGAAGGTATTCAGATCGAAGAGTATACGCCAGCGGAAATCAAGCAGGCAATAACAGGATATGGCAATGCAGATAAACGCCAGATCCAAGAGATGGTTCGTACGCTTTTGAACCTGTCCGAAATTCCCAAACCCGATGATGCTGCGGATGGCGTGGCTATTGCTATCTGCCACCTACAAACAAGCCGCTATTCAGCCCTCACATCAATACGATAACCCCACCATTACCCTTCCGAAGACTAACTTCTCCCTCTGAATAGACCACTCTATAAACAAAAAATAAAATTCATCTTTTGACCCGAAGGATTCACGGGTTGGTTACGATTAATAATTTAGAGACAGTTGTGATGATGCTGACAAGGTATCTCTATAACAGAAGACAGTTTGATTAAGCGAAAAAATTGAGCATTTCTTGTTCATATTTCAATCCTCAGTCGGGCTTCTACTGCTAAACAACACCTTACCAACAACAGCATCCCCCAAGTTTTCATATTTCTAAATCGTTTTAATAATCTGTAAATCGACTCTTGGTAAAAGGTGAAGGTATGGCTTTGAAACAAGTTGCTCATCGACATGACATTGCGCCCCAATTAAACAAATTTGAAAATTTTTATAGTTTTGAGACATGCAATGTCAAACAAAGGAGTAGCTTGAGAATCCTCATCGTTGACGACGAAGCACCACTCCTCAATCTGCTACAGGCATCGTTCCAACGCTCTGGCTATTCTGTGGTGACTGCATCAAACGGAACAGAAGCTCTAGAGATATTTCATTCGCAACAGATTGATCTGGTCTTGCTTGACGTGATAATGCCAGATGTGGATGGTTTTTCTGTTTGCCAAGAGATGCGAAGTCGTTCTGATGTGCCTATCGTTATTTTGTCAGCGATGAACCGACCAGATGACATCGTGCATGGATTTGATATGGGGGCAGATGACTATATCCCCAAGCCATTCACCTTTCGAGAAGTCGAAGTACGCCTGCAAGCTATCTTACGCCGCCTCTCTTGGATTGAAGAGAAGCCCACATTCCGCGTAATCGCTTTTGGCGACATTACACTCAATGATGATGATCATATCGTAACGGTACGTGGAGAAACCGTCGACTTAACGCCAATTGAGTATCAACTATTGCATAACCTGATGATGTCTCCTGATCGACCCGTGAGTAAGATAGATCTATTCAAGTCAGTCTGGGGATATGATGAAGCGGGCGGGACAAATTTAGTAGAAGTTGCTGTTCGACGCCTGCGCGAAAAGATTGAGTATGATCCATCTAAACCTAGCTATCTTGTAACGGTAAGAGGCGTTGGTTATAAGTTCGATGCCAACCATCACCTGCGCAAGGAAATGGCACTCGTTGCATAGTTACTTGCAAGCTCGCCGACTTGCTGGATACCACTCGTCGGTTTGAAGCGCAGCTTCGTTAGAATACCTACCATACTCTCACATTATGTATCGACTATAAGGCTATGTTTTCCAGCGTGAAACATGGTCTTTTTTGATCTCTGTGCAGCATACAATACTTACGGAATTTGGATCTGTAGTGTACAATCAATAGTTAGCGGTTGTGTCGTTTCTCTACCCCCAAACCTATTGTCGTTTTTGCAAAAAATATGTTTCTCACATTAATCTAACACCATATGATACGCTTACTCAGAGGGATAATTCGGGCAGTCCAAAAAGATCATCTAATTGTTGAGGTTGCTGCCGCAGGTGGCAGTTCCGGTATTGGGTTAAAGCTCTTTGTTCCTTCTACCACTTTGGTGAGCGTTCGCACGGACGATACAGCTCTATTTCATACATATTTACAGGTTCGTGAAGATGCCTTGACGCTCTATGGGTTTGAGTCGGAAGATGAACTTGAAATGTTTGAACTCCTGCTGGGCGTTAATGGCGTTGGCCCAAAAGTAGCCTTGGCAACACTTAGTACGCTTGCACCGGACGCGCTGCGATTGGCGCTTTCTAGTGGGGAACCTGCAGTCATTGCCCGGGTACCCGGCATTGGAAAACGCACAGCAGAAAAGATTATCCTGGAATTGAAAGACAAGGTGGAGCAACCAACTAGTCAGTTAGAGGCATTAGCCCAAGCCACAGACGCAGATACTGAGGTGATTGAAGCCTTAATTGCTCTTGGCTATAGCGTTGTAGAAGCCCAGCGAGCAGTGCAGGGGCTACCACGAGATGTGACCGGAATAGAGGAGCGTCTACGTTTGGCTCTCTCCCAATTTGGTGGGTAAGATGGTGTGGTTCAATCTTGGCTCAGTATCTGGTGTAACCCATGAATCGGAAAAGGCTTTCCTCCCATTATTAAGACTTGCCCCGAGTATTGGCATTGTTTGACATGAGGCAGGGAGTTGCATATAATTCTGAACGGCAATTATATAGACAATAACGAACGATTTTCAGTAGTTCAACTGAACAAAGAGTGTCTATCTGTAAAAAGGATAGTTTCACGCTGAAGCAGGCTACTCATAGCGAAGATAGAGGAAGAGCAACCATGGCCGAAGTGGAGAAGTTACGCAAAGGAAATATTTTTGAAGAGGAAAATCAGCTCTGGCGGGTATTGGAACACCAACATATCAAGGTTGCTAGAGGTGGAGCTACAATCCGCCTCAAGTTGCGTAATGTACGGACAGGATCGACCGTAGAGAAAACCTACAACAACGGTTCTAGGGTCCAAGATGTCCGCTTAGATAGCGATGAAGTCCAGTATCAATATACTGATGGCGACTTTTACTACTTCATGGATATGGAAACATTTGAGCAGATTCAACTCTCACCAGAGGTAGTTGAAGGAGTTATACCTTATCTCGTGGATAATCAACTCGTTACTTTAGAACGATATGATGAAGAACCGATAGATATTTCTCTTCCTACAACTGTGGATCTGAGTGTTAAGTGGGCAGAAGCTGCCGTGGCAGGGGATACGGCCAATACGCCATCTAAGCAGGTGGAGTTGGAGACGGGCTTTAAGCTTCAGGTTCCTATGTTTGTAAAAGAAGGGGATGTGATTCGAGTTGATACCCGCACCGGAACTTACGTAACGAGGGTACAACAATAGAACCACGTTGAGTTAGGTCTCGGCTCAAATCAGGACTTGCTGTAATCGTTCGTTCAAGTTATAATTCACGTTTAAAGTAAGCCGTTGTAGCTCAGCTGGTAGAGCGACGCACTCGTAATGCGTAGGTCATCGGTTCGACTCCGATCAACGGCTCAAGCCCTCCAAATTTGGGGGGCTTTCTTATTACAAATCCAAAGTTAAATCATGTGCCAAATTGGCAAACGTCTGTATATCGATATTCGCTCCACAGACAATGACACCAACACGTTTGCCACGTAGGCGGTCGCGTAGCGGTCCATACAACGCTGCGGTGGCTGCCGCACCGGCTGGTTCTACTGCAAGTTTAAGGGATTGAAAGAGCATGCCCATTGTTCTTTGCATCTCCTCATCGCGAATCAACACAACCTCATCAACGAATTTACGACACAAAGACATGCTGTAGGGTGCCGTGTAGGGTGCGCCCAGGCTGTCGGCAATTGTATTGACCTTCTCTAACGACTCAGTCTGGCCCGATACCAGGCTGCGATACATGGTGTCTGCCCCTTCCGGTTCAACACCAAAGACTTGGCAATTGGGCTGCAATAGCTTGATCGCTGTTGCGATGCCAGCACAAAGCCCTCCTCCGCCGATGGGAATAATCACGGCATCCAAATCTGGTGCTTGCTGACTCCACTCGAGACCCACCGTAGCCGTACCCAAGATGGTTGATTTCCCCTCAAAAGGATGAACAAAAAAACGGCCTTCTTCTTTTTCAATCCGCTCTGTCTCGGCAAAAGCAAGGCCAACATTATCGACAAGAATCGTCTCCGCACCATAATTCCGGCACTTATTCACCCGAATTGGGTTCGCGGATTTAGGCATCACTACTTTTGCTGTGGTGCCTACTAAATTGGCTGCATATGATACGGCGATGGCGTGATTACCTGCGCTGACAGCCGTAAGCCCACGTTTTAGCGCCTCGGGTGTTAAATTCAATGCGTTGAGCAATGCCCCTCTTAACTTGAATGTCCCGGTATGCTGAAATAGCTCTAGTTTCATCAAGACAGCCGTTTCTTCACCCATCACATCTACAATAACCTTGTCTTGCCAAGGCCAAACGGGTGTTTCAACAATATAGCCATTCAGAGTAGAGCGTGCATCCTGAATTTCAGCGAGTGTAGGTTCGCTAACATGGTTCATGCATATTCCTTCAGTCATTCTATTCCTCTCATAGATCATATGGTAAACTACACCGTATCGAGTCTTTCAAATTTTGGTAACTATACTCATCGCCCTTTGTAACAGGCATTTTCCATGAATATTTCTTCTTTCTTCAACTATCCCGACCAGCCTGAGCACCCCCCTGCGCCTGAGCTGGTGCTTTTATCCGCCTGGACCAATCACGAGTGGGATAAGTTTCTTGCGCTCACTCAAACGCTCCGGTACAGTGCCAATGAATATGCTTTTCAGCATGGAGAGGATGAGCGCTCCTTTTATCTGGTTGCAGCAGGCCGATTTGAAATTCTTCTCCCTCGTGGAGAGGATTTGACACGACTTTCTTTGGTCGAATTAGGCGCAATTCTCGGTGAAGATTCATTTCTAGATGGCCAGCCACGTGCAACTTCTGTGCGGGCAATAACCGATGGTGAATTGGTTCGTTTTAGCCAGGACGCCTACGAAGTCTTGGCAGCCAAAGAACCAGATTTAGCTCGACAGCTCGTCTGGGATCTTGCTCGGATCGTCTCTTTGCGCCATCGCCAATCTATCTCTGCCATCTAACTTCAGCCCAAGTTAAATCGTAGGATAAAGTGCCTAAACAGCCTACTCCAAACTATCTATACTTCGCCAGAAAAGTCTTGTCCCGCCTCTTGTCCAATCCTGCTCTGGGAATTTCCGAAAAGGGAGGATAGAACTTTTCTGGCTATCTATAAGCTGCGTTATATTTCATTCGCGCGAACTGTTCACATCAATTGCGATGAATGGTAACAAAGCTGACTATAGAACGCAATGTAGAATACAACTATGGAATTAAACAACCCGTTTCCTAACTACATGCAGATGCGCCAGCGGATTCCTATTCCCCTTTGGCACGCTGCCCGAGTTCTCAGCGTTGGTATTGCTTTGGGCCTCATTATCACGTTGTTCATCCGCCCCTCCCTAGGGCTCTTCCTCTTTTGGGGCGTTCTGATTCCCTTCGTGCCCCTACTTTTCTTTTTGGCCCCAGGAATCTGGCGAAATATCTGCCCTATGGCGGCTCTCAATCAGACGCCGCGGCTCTTTGACTTTACTCGCGGCCTTACTGCTCCTAAATGGTTTAAGGAGTATGGCTACGTCATCGCCATCACTCTATTTGTGCTGATTGTGTCAAGCCGCAAGGTACTCTTCAACAGCAGCGGCCCAGCTACGGCCATCCTGATTCTGTTGCTGCTGAGTATAGCCTTTATTATGGGGAATTTCTTTAAGGGAAAGAGCGGATGGTGCAGCAGCATCTGCCCACTGCTCCCGATTCAACGTATCTATGGGCAGACGCCCTTTGTTACGGTACCTAACAGCCACTGTCAACCATGCGTTGGCTGCACCCAAAACTGTTATGATTTTAATCCTCGGGTCGCCTATCTAGCCGACCTTCATGAACGTGATTCTTATTTTAGCGGCTACCGTAAATTCTTTGTGGGCTTCTTTCCAGGCTTTGTGTTGGCTTACTACTTAGTGCCCAATCCACCAGAAATTCCAGTATACCAAGTGTACGGCACCATGGCCCTATACGCCATGGTCAGTGTCGGCCTCTTTTCACTTATTACATCGTTTATCAAAACCTCTCAACAGCAGATTGCCGTTATATTTGGGGCTGTAGCTCTCAACATTTACTACTGGTTCAACGCCCCCGTGATCGCCAATCTGGTTATGGAACCCGTAGCAGAATGGCTACCTTGGCTAATTCGTAGCCTAGTTCTCGCCCTGACGATTCTCTGGATCTATCGCACAGTTCTCAAAGAGAATCTTTTCCTACAAGAAACAGAAGAAGCCGAACAGACAACCCGGGTAGGAGGCAATGACTCGTTGGTGAGTCATCAAGCCTCTCTCGCCTCCAAGCCAGAAGTCATCATAGATGGTAAACGAATTGTTGTTGAAGGCAATCGCACATTGCTGGACGTAGCCGAAGCCAATGGACTACCCATTGAGGCTGGCTGCCGAATGGGCGTCTGCGGTGCAGACCCCGTCTGCATTGTGCATGGCATGGAGAATCTATCCAAGATTAGTAGCGACGAGAAGACTACCTTAGAGCGGCTAGCACTTGGTGAGAATACCCGCATGGCCTGTGTGACCAAAGTCAAGGGAAACGTGGAAGTCTCCCTGACCCCAGAGCAGCCCAAGGTCTTCTCTACCAGCATCATGCAGGGATTCAAGTATGATCAATCGGTCAATAAAGTAGTTGTCATTGGCAATGGCATTGCTGGCGTTACGGCTGCCGACCATGTTCGTCGCCGCCACCCCACCTGTGAGATTCACCTAATCGGTCGCGAGCGGCACCACCTTTACAACCGCATGGGCATTACACGGCTGATTTACGGTCGTTCGGCCATGCAGGGACTCTATCTGCTGCCCGAAAAGTGGTACGACGATTTCCAGATTACGACCTGGCTCAATACTCATGTGAGTGAAATTGATGCCCAAAATCAGTCGATACAGCTCGGTACTGGTGAGGCATTGACCTATGATAAGCTGATCCTGACGACAGGTAGTCAGAGCTTTGTACCACCGATTGAAGGCTTTGGTATGGATGGCTCTTTTGTTTTGAGAGAGGCTGAAGACGCCATGGCCATTCGAGCTTTTGTCCAAGAACGGATCTGTAACCACGCTGTGGTGGCCGGCGGTGGCCTGCTTGGCTTAGAGGCGGCATATGGGCTACATAAATTAGGTATGGATGTCTCGGTTCTAGAACGCTCTACGGCCCTCTTGCGGCGCCAGTTGGACAAGCGCGGTGGAGAATTCCTACGTGAGTATTTGGAAGGATTGGGCATATCCATTGTCATGGAGGCCGAGACAGAATCGGTGCAGGGCAACAATCGCATCGAACAGCTAACCCTGAAAGATGGTCGTACGCTCCCCTGTGATCTGCTTTTGGTTGCGGCTGGTATCCGCTCGGAATTATCGTTGGCCAAAGAGACAGGGCTTGAAACGAATCGGGGGGTTATAGTCGACGAGGGGATGCGCACGAGCAATTCGACTATCTTTGCTGCCGGTGACGTAGCCGAATTTGACGGCAAGGTCCTAGGGCTGTGGCCCGTTGCAGTGGCCCAGGCAGAAGTGGCCGCAGCCAACGCGGTAGCTGTAGACAAAGATGCAGAGGAACATTACACCGAAATTGTGCCCGTTACCATGCTCAAGGTTGTCGGTGTTGATCTGACGTCCATCGGAAGATTTCAAGCAGCTGATGATGAGATGGAGATTGTCCAAGAAGATTTGGATAACCATCGCTATCGCAAGCTGGTTATCGCTAAAAAGCCTGGGCATACCCAGGCGGTTGGAGCCATTCTCATTGGGTATCCAGAAGATGCCCAAAGTGTGGCAGAGGCTGTTAAGTCACAAATAGATATCAGCAGCGTTCTGGTCGAGATAGAACTCGGCAATTGGCAGAAACTGGCTGAATTAGTGGAATAAATAAATATGGATTTAGTAGGCAAGAAATTAGGCAAGTATGACGTAATCGAATTTATTGGTCAGGGAGGTATGGCGTCTGTCTACAAAGCATATCAGCCTGGCGTTGAGCGCAATGTGGCCATTAAGGTGATGCACCAGCACTTGGCAACGTCGCCAGATTTTGTGCAGCGCTTTCTTCGCGAAGCCCGCAGCGCGGGGAATTTGCACCACCCTCACATCATGCCTGTCATCGATTGTGATACCGAAGCGGGAATTCACTATCTTGTACTCAGTTACGTACAAGGAGGAACACTAGAAGATCTGTTAGGAGCCCAAAAGAAGCTTACACCGGAAGAGGCACTGCAAATCACAGTACAAATGGGCGAAGCTTTAACATACGCACATCAAAACGGCATGATTCACCGAGACATCAAGCCAGCCAACATCATATTCACTGATGATGAACATCAGCATGCATTGCTGGCAGATTTTGGCATTGCGCGACTGCAAGATGATGTTGCCGAAGGATTAACGGCAACAGGAGCCCTCATCGGTACGCCAAATTATATGAGTCCCGAAGCAGCAAGAGGCGAAAAGTGTGATGAACGTTCTGATATCTATAGCTTAGGTGTTGTTCTTTATGAAATGGTAACAGGTCAAACCCCTTTTCAGGCAGATACCCTCTACAGCTTCCTAATGCAGCAGGCCAATGAGCCACTTCCGCCGCCACGCACCATAAACCCTGACATTCCAGAGCCAATAGATCAGCTGATCTTGCGTTCTCTAGAAAAAGATCCCAATGATCGATTTCAGTCAGCCAGTGATTTGGTCGCAGCAATTCAATCACCACCAACCACCTCCGGTAGTAGTAAAGGAGCAGCCGTGTCTTCATCAAACGGAAAGCAGCAGAACAGTAGAGCAACCGATACCCAATCTCGTTCCTGGATTCCCTTAGTCGCGGTGGGTGCAGGTGTTCTGCTTATTGCGGCATTGACCACCTTTTTACTGGTAGGCCTAGGGCCAGAGACTGATCCTGCGGCTACGGGCACTTCTGGTTCCCAAGAGGTTACAGAAAACGCGGCGGCAGATGTTGGCGATGCAGGATCAACTGACGCTGAGTCCACTGACACTGCGTCAACAGATGCTGCGTCAACAGATGAGACCGAAGCCCCTAGCGATGAAGAGACAGCCAACGATGTTGAAGCTGCTGGGGATGAAACGACTGCTGACAGCGATAGCGACACTCCTACAAATGAAGGGGAGCAAGAAGAATCTTCTGCTCAAGAGGTAGCTGCAGGTACAAGTGAATCAGAGACGTCTGAGGCAGAAACCAGTGACGCTGAAATCGGTGATACAGAAACAGCAAATACTGATACTGATGCCGTCGCAGTTGGGGATTCAAGCGACATAAATGATACAGAAGAGGGGTCAGCGTCTGCTGGCCCTGAACCGGCACAATTAACGAGGAAAATAGGCACGCTTCAGCTCTATGAACAGGACGAAACTGGCGAAGATGCGGTATCGATTCGCCTCGCCCAGATTCCCTTTCCAGCTCAAGGTAGCCACTATGAACTTTGGTTGGGAAATGACAAGGATGAGCTGATTCGCGTAGGCCCGTTAGAAGTCATCAGTAACTCAGTCGAGCTGATAACAACCATATCCGATGCAGCTATCGATGAATACGCCGCAGCTCTAGTTAGTACAGAGCCGGACGGAGACGACGGAGAAGCACCCACATCTGTGGCTTTTTCCGGCACGCTCATTAGCGCACTAGAACAATCGATTCCTGTCCAACCCGATGCCATTCTCTCACAAATGGAACCTATCGATCCACAAGTGATGGCAAGTGAGCTGGATGAGCAGATGGCGATTGCTATCCAACATCGAGGTTTTATCCAGGAAGCACTAGAGGAAGGGGATCTACCTACCGCAAAAAACCACGCGGAACATGTAGTCAACATTCTCAGTGGTGAGCAGGGTGAAAGATTTGGGGATTTGAATGGTGATGGTATACCCCAAAATCCTGGTAATGGCGTCGGGGTTTTGGTCTATTTGGCCCAAATTGGCGCGCTGGCAGGCGACATGGAGAATACGGCCAGTATCGATTCTTCTTTTATCAGTGAGCTGCCGTTGATTGAAGAGAAAAGCCAAGACACACTGAAAAAAGCACTCCAGATCTTCGCCGCAGATACAGCGGACGAGGCACAACCGATGTCTGCGGAATTGGACGAACACTTAAGTGACTTACAACGTATGACCGAAATCGATAGTCAGTTCGAGGGTGCGCTGATTGACACAGCATCTCAAAGTGGGCCGCCTGCCAAACCGCCCCTTGCCTTCTTTGAATTTCATGCAGCGTTCACACCATTGCCCGAATCACCTACAGGGGTGGCACTGCCTCAAGTCGTAGAGATTGCATCAGCAGGGGCATTCTACCTAACATATGGTGAGGATGATGCCTCTGATGGCAATGGCTCGTCTGGCGAAGGTGGCTCTTCCACTGGGGACTATGGCGGTGATGGATATGGTGGCGATGGTTATGGTAGTGATAGCAGCGATGACAATGCGAACAGCGATGTCTCTGTAAGTGGCAATCAGCATATGGCCCAATACGAGGTCATCCTTCGAGGGGATCCGGCCGCGGCAGAGGACACAAACTATCATGCTTGGATGTCCAATGGGTCTGGCGATTCCCTCTACTTGGGTATGTTACAAAAAGAAGGAAACAGCTGGATACTTACGTCATCAACAGACCAGATGTTACTGGAGAATTTCGAGCAGATTCTTATAACGACCATAGACCTTAACGAAAGTAACGGAAGCGATTTGAGTGGCGTAGAGGAGGTGCTTGGTCAAGCGGTCTATCAGGGTAAATATACGCAGTCTCTGATTGAATTATTGCGTCGCTCCTATGTGACCGACGAATTGACCCCAGAAGGGCTATTGTGGCCTGCAATGGAGCAGCTTGAATTAGCTGTGGCACATACCGGCTTTATGCGTTCGGGTATTGAACAAGAAGATCTGTCTGAGGCACGCCGTCATGCCGAACATGTAATTAACATCTTACTCGGGGATGAGAGTGAATTTGGAGCCGATTTAGATAAAGATGGCTTGCCTCAAAACCCTGGCGACGGGATCGGCGCAAAAAGATATCTCCAAGCGTTGCATGATTCGGTACAAACAGTCCTTCAATCGTCTGCTGGAACGCCCGAGCAGAGATTTTATAGTGAGCGCGCCTTGGTCAGCTTACAAAATAGCTTGCATCAGCTCGAGGATTCGGTTCAAAAGGCCCTACAGATCTTTGCTGCAGATACAGCTGATGAAGCCCAACCATTCCAAGAGGATCTAGCAAGCATGTTGGGACAGGCCCTTCATGGCCCTGATTTGGATGGCGATGGCATTGCGGACCCGGTACAAGATGAAGGGGGACTAGCGGACTTTCAGCTATACCTAACGTTGATGTCCCAATTACCACTTACTGAGGTGATAGACTGACGGAATGGGGCTACGCTCGGCGTCATTTGAAAACTGTACTTTTCCACAGCTCAACCAAAGTTACAAAAGTATAGCTTCCAAATTGACCACAACATAGCTGAATAAACCAACCAGCAAATATAACGTATCAGCAGAATGAACGAAATAGAAAAACACGTTCTGAATCAGATCGATTATTCCAGTATGTTGCAATTTCTGGATGAGTTGGTTGCCATCCAAAGCCTGGATGGAACTGATGAGGAGAATCAGGCCCAACGCTTGGTGGCTTCCCAGTTGGCCAGCCTAGGCTTTGATGTTGATGAGTGGCACATCGATTTTGATACGCTTAAGAGCCATCCCTCTTATTCTGCCGAGGTAGAGCGCCCAGAGGGGATAGGTGTGGTCGGGGGCTGGGGCTCAGGAAAGAGCCGTTCGTTGCTGCTCAATGGTCATGTAGATGTGGTTCCTCCTGGCGATCTGGCTCGCTGGCACGTTGATCCTTGGCGAGCAACTCTGAATCATGAGAGCGGGCGCGTCTACGGGCGAGGTGCGCTGGATATGAAGGGTGGTTTGTGTTGTGCCATCTTTGCCGTTCAGGCGATTATGGACGCTGGCGTCACGCTGGATGGGCGCGTACTCATCGAATCGGTCATTGGTGAAGAAGATGGTGGCTGTGGGACATTAGCGGCGGTAGCACGAGGGCATCGGGCCGATGGTGCCGTCATTATGGAGCCAACTGAGCTAATGATCGCGCCCGCTCAAGCAGGCTGCTTCAACTTCCGCATCACCATCCCGGGAAAAGCTGCCCACGGGGCCATGCGTTTTGAGGGCGTCGATCCGCTGGAAAAATTTATCCACATCTATCAGGCGATTCTGACTTACGAACACTCTCGTAATCAGAACGTAACCCACCCCCTCTTCAAAATGTATAGTGCGCCCTATCCCATCTGCTGTGGAACCATCCATGGGGGAAATTGGGCTTCAACTGTGGCTGAATCTTTAACATTTGAGGGCAGATATGGTGTGGAACCAGGTGAAGATCATGCTCAAGTGCGCGCGGCATTTGAGCAAGCGATTCAAGATGTCGTAGAGCAGGATGAGTGGCTCCGAGAGCACCCTCTGCAGATCGAGTGGTGGGGTGGCCAATTTGCGCCGGCAGAGATAGCAGTTGAGCATCCAGTTGTAACCACTGCACAACAAGCTTTCTTTGAGGTAGCCGGTCATCAAACCCCCATTCAGGGAATGACTTACGGAGCGGATATGCGCCTCTTGGTGAACGATGGAAACATACCAACCATACTATTTGGCCCTGGCGATGTACGATTGGCTCACCGGCCCAATGAATATGTACCATTAGAGGATTTGAAAACATGCACGCGTACGCTAGCCCTTATGATCCTGCGCTTTTGTGATGGCAGAATGGGATAATCATATACTTCACCAGATTATACTGAGTCGCGACTACACAGAGGTACACAAAGATCTCATAAAGATTCACGGAGATTTTCTTTTCTCTTGAAGTCTTTCTCTGTGTAGCTCTGTGCCTGCTCTGAGAAACTCTGTGTAACACAGAAAGTCCTGTTCCGACTCTTAACTCGTCCCTCCGGGGAATTCCGAGACAGGGGAATAGAACTTTTCTGGCCATCTATAGGAGAAACCAATGGTTGACCAAATAAATGATAGAACGTGGTATGAATTAACACAACCAGAGCAGATTGCCTCGCCCGCGCTGCTGATCTATCCCCATCGGGTGGAAGAGAATATTCAACACTTGATTGATATCTCAGGCAACACGGAGCGACTACGCCCCCATGTCAAGACCCACAAGCTTCCTCAAATTGTCGCCATGCATCAGGCCCGTGGTATCCAGAAGATCAAGTGTGCCACCATTGCTGAAGCCGAGATGATCGCCAACCAAGGCGTGCCAGATATCCTTCTGGCCTATCAGCCCGTTGGGCCAAATCAGGAGCGCCTGATCGAGTTGGCCCAGAATTTTCCCGAAAGTCAATTGGGCTGCTTAGTAGATAACGAGAAGATTGTACGCGAGTTATCGGCCAAACTCCACGGAACTGACACCACCCTGAATATCTGGATTGACATCGACAACGGCAATGGACGCACCGGCATACAACCAACGGTCGCGGCGGAGGCGCTGGCCAAATTAATTTCAGACACGCCAGGCGTCGTCTTTGCCGGTCTACACGTCTATGACGGTCATTTTACTGGTTTGTCCATTGAGGATAGAACGGCCCAAGCCAATCAAGCGTTTGAGCCGGTCCAGGAGATGATTCAACATCTTGAAGCAGATGAGGTTCAGGTAGACAATATCGTGGCCGGTGGTTCACCAACCTTCCCCGTCCATGCAAAACGAGATGAGGTAGATCTTAGCCCAGGAACCTATGCATTGTGGGACATGGGTTATACCAATGCCTGCCCCGAACTACCCTTTGTCTTCGCTGCTCTATTGATGACCCGGGTCGTCAGTAAGCCAGGACCGAATCGACTCTGTTTAGATTTGGGTCATAAAGCTGTGGCAGCAGAAAGTCCTCTAGAGCGTCGGGTTCATTTCCTCAATGCGCCAGAGGCATCCTATCTCGACCAGAAAGAAGAGCATCTAGTCATTGAAGTTCCTGAAGGGCATGGATTTGAGATCGGCGATATACTCTATGGCGTACCTGGGCATGTCTGCCCCACGGTGGCGCTCCATCAGGAAGCCAATGCGATTGATGAAAATGGGGAATTGCTCGAACGATGGCCGATTGCCGCAAGAGGGCGCCGGCTGACCATATAGTCCGCCAGAAATATATGTCGCCAGAAAAGTCTTGTCTCGGTGCCTATCGAATCTACGCTGGAACGTTCCCAAAAGCAGGGACAGAGCTTTTTTGGCCACCTATATTGGAAGGGGAGAGTGCGCTGACCTAGTCAAGCATGGTTTGCTCTGCGCTTGATTAGTAACAAGCACTTGCGCCCACAGATTCTCTCATAAATGTAAAGGGTGCAACGCACTCAGCTTTGCCCTATTTATCCCAGCACTAAGATGCTCCGCCTTGGATCTCAACTGCGCGAGATGATCATGGTCGTCAACCGGCTGATGCAGATGAGCTGGTCCGCTTCATCCACAATGCGAATCTCCCAAACGTGGGTTCGACGCCCCAGGTGAAGTGGACGAGCAGTGGCGTAAACAAAACCACTAGAGATGGGGCGTAAGTGATTGGCATTTACCTCCAACCCAACGGCTCCTTCACCATTTTCCGCAACAGCAAGAAAAGACGCTACGCTGCCAACTGTCTCTGCCAAGACCACTGACGCACCTCCATGAAGTTGTCCCATGGGTTGATGGACCCTGGCATTGACGGGCATTCGCGCCGTCACAAAATCATCACCAATCTCCACAAATTCAATACCTAGGAAACTAGGCAGATTTTCCTCATGCATCTGATTTAAGGTATTCAGATCGTTCTGTTGAAATATCTTCATGAGTTCATTTTAGACTGGTATACTTCGTCAGAAAAGTCTTGTCCCGACTCTTGTTCATCCTGCTCTGGATAAATTCCCAAAAGGGAGGACAGACCTTTTCTAGCCATCTATACAGTTTGGCGGAAATTCATGTAAACAGATAAATTGTGGCTTTTGCTGCTTACAAGCTCATTTTTATCTCGGTAACGATTTATGCGAATATTTACTATACTACGGTCGTTTTGATAACAGGTGTTTTCCGAAGCTCTACCAGAGAGGCCAAACACCCGTTTTCAAACGGAGCTAAGTATCGGTAAATTTAGATGAGCGAGCGGCTTTGACCACCGTCCACATTGATACAGGTGCCGGTAATCAACCAGGCATTCTGAGAGGCCAGGTAGGCAACCGTATCCCCAATGGGCTCAGGGCCACCAAATTTGCCCGCTGGGAGGTTCTGCTCGATAAACTTTTGCACAGTTTCGGGAGATTGAGTCTGCTGGAAACGATCCCAAACCCCTCCAGGAAAGAGAATTGATCCCGGTGCGATAGTGTTGACAGTAATGCCTGTACTCGCTAGCTCTAGCGCCATGGATTTGCTGGCCGCCATCAGGGCCGCTTTGGCAGACATGTAAGAGATCACGCCACCATGCTCACGACCAAAGATAGAGCCGATGTTGATAATACGCCCCCATTCTTGGGCTTTCATATGGGGCACGACTAACTGGCAGAGGTCATAGGTGCCGTAGACGTTTAAGTCAAAGGTGCGCCGGAAATCTTCGCCGCTAGTCCCTTCAAAATTGGTTCGGCTCAAAACACCTCCCACATTATTCACCAATATATCAACCGGACCTAGCTGCTCCAGGACAGCTTGATAGATCTGTTGGGCAGCGTCCGGGGCCATAATGTCGGCGGCAATTCCTTGGGCTGAGATTCCCATTGCGCTTAACTCAGCTACTGTAGCGCTTAGTGTTTCCTCGCCCCGCGCACAAATCGCCACCTTGACGCCTTCTTTTGCTAATGAAATGGCTGCGGCTCGCCCCAATCCGCGGCTGCCCCCGGTGATGAGCGCAACTTTGTCTTTGATGCCAAACTCCATTGGGTTTCTCCTTTGTGTGATGTAACGATATTACTACACCTATTTTATCATGGCTCTTCCATCAGCTGCACATCCACCTCTTCCCGAACTAGGCCCCGATAAAAGGTAAGGCTCACGCTATCCCCAACCTGATAGTTATCCTCGAGATATGCCTCTAACGTCTCCAAGCTATCAAAAGAGAAACCATCAATTTCTGTAAGAATGTCTCCCCCCGTATAGATGAGACGATTGCCGAGAATAGACTCTTGCTGAGCACCTTGGAGACCTACCTGGGCGAGTGGACCGCGCGAATAGAGTTGGACTAGTATCAACCCATTGGATACCGGCAGCTTAAGTGATTCGGCGAGACCAGGCGTAATGTTGTAGGCATAGCGTATGCCAAGCCAAGGATGACGATATCGACCGAGCAAGAGTAGATCGGGCAAGAGCCGCTTTACCGTATCAATTGGCACGGCAAATCCAACTCCAGCATTAGCACCGCTGGGGCTAAATATGGCTGTATTGACCCCAATCACTCGTCCACTACTATCCAACAGTGGTCCACCAGAGTTGCCCCGATTAATGGCCGCATCGGTCTGAATAATCCCCGTTATCACTCGGCCGTCTGGTCCTTCTAATGTTCGTTCTAGCGCGCTGAGGACACCTGTGGTCAAGGTACGACCAAATTGACCAAAGGGGTTACCAATGGCTATGGCCCGCTGCCCCACCTGTAAATTGGCTGACGATCCGAGAACAACCGGCTTGAGTAGTCCTGGCGGTGCATCGACCCGCAAAATAGCCACATCGTTGCGCCGATCCTGGCCAACCACCTGGGCAGGGAGGATGCTCTCATTGCTAAAGCTCACTTCGATTCTTTGGGCACCCTGGATGACGTGGTAGTTGGTAATAATGTGACCATCTGTATCGAGAACAAAACCTGAGCCAGCCCCCTCTTCAGGCACTACGTCAAAGAAAAAGCTACGGCGCAGAACTTGGGTTGTGATGTTCACCACAGCTTGACTATGTTCCTGATAGACCTTGATGGTGCGCTGCTCAGCAAAATCAAAGCCAGCAGCATCGATAAGGGCTGTCTCTTGACTCGTTCCTCCGATGGCCGTAATCTCAGCAGCGATGCCTTGCGTAGATGAAACAGTATCACTATTGTCACTGCTCGTATTGCTGCTGTTCTGGGCAAGCACAGTTGCCAGAAATTCTGGGGTGGGCGTAAAGGTAGGTACAACCTGAAGCTCCAGTCCATTATCCGCTGCCCCGGATTGGGGTACAACCACATTGGGTAGAATACACCCGCTCAAAAATAGCAGCGCAATAGTCGCGGCCATCGGTCTGCCAAAGTAAGAATTTATCTTGACGATTATGCTCAGTCGATGGCAGAGGATGCTACACCAGCGACACAATGCGTGTAGCGGATAGGGATGCTTATTGGGCCATTGCGATTTCCTGATACTCACAGGACATGGTTTTTGTAGTGATATTCCATTTTGAAATTTGCCAGCATAGAATGAGATAAATGATGAAATGAAAGATACGATAAAAGACGAGAGATGACCTATCATTTTTTGTAATTCTTTGGTTTTTACGGTATAGTTCCAGAGTAAAACATATGTTCCTATTTTCACACAACGTCTATATTCGCTCATCAGACAAAATTGTGCAAACTGACGTTATATTAATATAAATGTATTGGTGACTCTTATGGAAATAACATGGTATGGTCTATCCTGCTTTCGTCTGAAGGAAGGAAATACAGTTGTCTTGTGTGATCCGTTTGACAAAAAGATTGGGACGCTGCCCAAAGTTCGCGCGGATATCGTAACCATCAGTTCTAATGGCGGGACCAAGAGAGGGACAAGCAACGGAGCGAATGGCAGTGAGGGTGATTATGCCAAGTTGATTACAGGGGAACCCATGTTTTTTAACGGCCCTGGCGAATATGAGACCCACAATGTCTTCATCTCCGGTATGTCTACCTATCAGAAGCTACCAGGTAGTGAAGAGATTGAACGCAACACCTCATTCTTCTTTGAGATGGGTGATTTTATTGTGGGCCATTTGGGCGCACTGGGAGAAGTTCCCAAGCAATCCCAAATTGAATCGCTCAAGATTAGCGAAGTGGATATATTGCTGGTCCCTGTTGGAGGTGGCTCTATGCTGGATCCGACACACGCTGTAGAGATTGTTGGTATGTTGGAGCCAAAGCTGGTGGTTCCCATGCTCTACAGCCAGGATGGGTTTTCGGCAAGCTGGGTTCAGACATTAGAGCCTGTGGACAAATTTTTGAAAGAATTAGGTTTCTCAGAGCCAGAATCCCAAACCACACTTAAAGTAAGCAAATCTGGGCTACCTGACGAGACTCAGGTTGTTTTGCTTGAGAAGAGTTAGATCCCACAACCTTTCTGCAATTGGAGTCGCTATCACTTGGTCATCGCTGTATGAGTGGCAAGTAGAGATCCTTTTCAATTGATTGTCCAATCACCAGTGTATCCCAGTTGTTCTCTAAGTTGGGATCATTCTCATTGCGGTGGCTAACATTGACTGAGAAGGTCAGCTCGTTATTGATTTTTGGGATGATGGTGGCCGTGAGCCATGCCTGGGAGGTGTGGCCAACGGCCAGATCACCAATGGTACAGATGACGGTACGGTCAGCTATATCACAGCTGCCTTCGGCATGGCTTCCCGATGATAGTATTTCTTGCTCAGGCAAAAGAAAGCGCACCGCAACCTCATCTGCTGGACCTACCCCCAAATTGATTACCGTTGCGGTAACGATCATTCGTACGCCAATCTCTGCTGGTCTGCGTTGATAATTGACAGACAGTTCCAGATCGCTGGCTGCATCTTGCTCTTTGGGTTCGGTCATACAGGCTTTGGTGGCCCAGGGAGCAAAGTCAATCCCATCGCTAATGGGATCTCCTGTCCCAGAGGCATTAGAATGATGGGCAGGACCAGACTCACTGCCCCACCAGTGTTGACGAGCGTACACGCCTTCTGCCGGATTACCATTGTATAATCCATACTCCTGATTGGCGTAAATATCATTACAGATTAGGGACGGGATGCTCTCAGAACCAATTTCAATGCCTCGGTAATTTTGGCTTAAGGATGAGTAGAGCAGTGTAGGTGATGCACCATCCAGAAGAATCGCGCTGTCATCGAGTGCAACCCCATCAGCCCGACCGCTGTAACGAATAATAGCCCGCTCGACAGAGCTGGTGGGTAAGCTGTTGTGAGTAAATCGGATTTGGCCCCAATCACCGATTTGGGGTGCAGAGCTTTCACCATCACCGTTGGTGTCACAGACTGGCTCATCACGTGCACCAATGCCACAAACCGTATCATCATTAAAGGAAGTAAAGTAGACTGGGTTTTCAAGAGTCCCCGCTACAGACAATTTGCCGTCAATTGTGAGTGTCTTGTGGGTGCCCAATTTTACTTTCACCCCCTGAGCTACCGTCAACTCTTGCCCGGCCGGAACCGTTATGTTGGATCCGTCGATCACATAGACAATGGATTCATTGGCCCACTGATTGGTTAGCCAGTAAGTTTCAGCACCTACATCCAAAGTATCCAGTCCGAGGTTTCTCAATCTAGAATTGGTTAAACTCAGGTTGTCTGTTATCAACCTGCTAGCAGTTACGCTAACACCGTTGATCTCGTTCTGCTCAAAACTGATGGAAGAGAGCAGGGGTGATATGTTGTTGAGCAGAATGGCTGCGTTATCTTGGTCATCACTACCTGTGCCGCTATAGCGCAGAACAGCCCGACTAATTGTACTCGCCTGACTGCTACTTGCCATGAACTCGATCTTTCCCCAATCACCTGGTTGGGGATCCAGGTCGTTACTTGCCAAGTGGGTTTGACAGCCAACAGCCTGGCCATCAATCCCAATACCACAGAGTGTATTGTCATAGAGGGAGGTAAAGGTAATAGGCATTGTGATGGTTCCAGCAGCAACCAATTCTCCCGCGATCTTGAGATTGGCTTGGTTACCCAGCTTAATGGCCATTCCAGGACTGATCGTTAACGTATGGCTGAGAGGAATGGTGATGTCACCCTCTTCAAGCACGTAGAGCACCGTTGGGTTCGCCCAATGGGTTGTTTCCCACTCGCGCCCACCGCCCAATTCAACGCCATTGATGTAATTATCGGCAAAGGAAATATTGGAGAGGGTTGGGGCTGCATTGTCCAAGTAAATAGCGCCATCACGGCCTGCTAGATCAATCTCGTTACGGTTACTCTCCATATCACGTTGGTTGTCACTCTGATTACCGCCTGGGCTTTCGCGATGATCTTCATTCTGGTTCTCCTCGTGGTCAACACGGCCGCTGTACCGTATGTGAGCATAGCGGATGTTGCTTTGTTCATGGCTAGTAGGAACAAAGCGAATGTGACCCCAATCTCCCACGGTTGGATGTCGCTCGTTTTCTGTGCTGTGGCTTACGCAGATGGATTCATTATTTGCCCCTATGCCGCAGACACTATCGTCATAGAGAGACGTAAAGTGGATAGGTTCTTCGGCTGTCCCCTCTGCGTTGAGCCTTCCCTCAACTTGAATGCTGCGATTGGCGGCTAGCTTAAGCTTAAAGCCTGATGAAATCGTCACCGTTTGGGTTACGGGAATGATGATATCTGCGTCTTCCACCACATGGACAATGGTGTTGTTTTGCCACTTGTTGTTCCGCCAACTGCTGTGCCCCCAATCGGTCATTGCGGAGAGTTCAACTGCGTTCAAATAGTTTTGTTCGAAGGTAATATACGCCAATGTTGGTAAGGAATTTTCTAGCTCGATAGGAGCATCATCGATATCAGCACCACTGTCACTGCCGCTGAAACGCATCACAGTGCGTACCATATGACTCTCGCTACTACCAGCTCGGAATCGAATCTGTCCCCAATCACCTACAGAAGGATTCATGCTGCTGCCATCCCCATTTGTATCACAGATAGGTTCGTCTGCTGCACCAACGCCACAGACCGTATCATCGGCTAGCGAGGTAAATGTAATAGGTATACCGGGCATGCCGACCGCGTTCAACGTTCCCAAGACATTTAAATTGGCATTCTCACCTAGTTTGATTTGAATCTTGGGTAGTATAGTTAGCTTATTTTTTTGGGAAATCGTCAGAGACTGTTGGTTAACAATGTAGACAATTGTGTTATTGTCCCAAATATCGCTTTGCCATGTGTCACTTGTCTGAACCACGACCCCATTTTGGACGTTTTGAGCAAATGTAATATGAGACAAAAGAGGTGAAGCGTTGTCTAATACAATCGGTCCCCCAGTAGTGGTCTGTTCGTCAAGTTGTTGCTCTGTCTGTTCACTAGCCTGACCAGCATAGTGAATCTTTACCCGGCTAATAGAGCTAAGATCATTGCTCTCAGGGTAGAAATGAATCTGCCCCCAATCCCCAGCCAATGGGGTGCTGCTTTCCCCATCGTTGTTAGAGTCACAGATTGCCTCACCCTTTGCCCCGATGCCACAAATTGAATCATCTAATAGCGAGGTAAATGTGATGGGTTGCTCTTGCGTTCCATCGGCGTTAAGACGTCCGTGTACATGAAAGTGACGCTTTGCACCCAACTTAATCTTCATCCCAGGGCTAAGTGTCAGGTTTTGATTGGCGGGAATTGTTAAATCAGATTGGTTAATGACATAGACGACCGTATCATTGTTCCACCGACCACTGTTGCTGCGCGATTCACTGCTGTTCCACTCAGCGTTGTTCCACTCAGCGTTGTTGATCTCTACAGCATTATAGGCGTTATGCTCAAAGGTGATATATGATAACTCTGGGGATGCATTCATCACCACGATCGGACCAGTGGTGACGAGGGCAGATTCCGTATCTAACCCACTATAACGAATAATGGCTCGGGTAATGATACCATTACTTCCATCCCGAAATTGAATGTTTCCCCAATCACCCCTGGCTGGCAAGCCGGTGTCATTCCCAGTTGTGTCATCACCAACAGAGTTGTCCCTGACTGAGGTAAAATAGATGGGAGAGGCAGAGGTTCCTACCGCAAACAGTTGCCCGTTAATGTTGAGCTGGGTATGAGGATGGAACTTGACAATAGCTCCTCCCTGGATAGTCAAAGTCGCAGACTGGGTTACCTCCACATCGCAGGTTACAACGTGGACCATTTGGTTGCTCCAGGTCTGTGGAGCGGTGATGGAACCACAGTGTGATTCGTGGGCGTAGACTGTCTCGGGTATGCTAAGCAAACCAAACAGTGGCATCAGAATGATCAGAACGTTGCGTAATCTGATTTTCCGATACAATTGTGTTGTTTTAGCATTACTTGGTTGAACTGCTCCGATAACGGTCAATGGGCGCGGAAAATGGATGATCATTTTTCCCCTTGAATGATACCGTAGGTGATTGTGGTGATTGTTATACAGAGCACTACTGTTAGACCAAACGCTGTGATCGATCAGAGAGTTGCTTCTCTGTTTCATGAGTAAGGTATGGTCTGCCTATATGATACTTGATATTATCCAATTCTGCCACTATTTTGTCGTAGCCACAATGAGAGCTATTTATACTCAGCTCCGTTTGGAAACCGGAGTTTGGTCTCTCTTTTAGAGGCTGCGGAAAACTCCGGCTTTCAAAGTGACCGCAGTATAACATCAATATAAACAACATCAAGGAGGTATTTCATGAACTTTCCATTGTTGACTGAATCCCAACGATTGGCTCGTCTGGCGCCACCAAGTGCTCCTGTTCGTATGGTATTAGATACCGACACCTATAATGAGGTAGATGATCAGTTCGCTCTGGCTCATGCGCTGCTCTCTCCCGAGCACTTACAAGTTGAAGCGATCTATGCAGCTCCCTTCTTCAACCACCGTGCCAAAGATCCAGCAGAAGGCATGGAGATGAGCTACGCCGAAATTTTGCGATTACTTGAGTTAATGAATTGGCCAAAAGAGAAATTATCCGATGGCAACAATGTTTTTCGAGGTTCAACAGACTATTTGAAGCCAGGTAAGCAGGCTCAGGAAAGTGACGCTGTAACCGATCTAATTGATCGGGGGCTTGCATCCCCTGACGACGAACCTCTTTATGTGGTAGCGATTGGTGCAATAACCAATATCGCATCAGCTCTACTCGTGGAACCAAGCCTAGTAGAGAAGATTGTGGTTGTCTGGCTGGGCGGACATGCTCTCCATTGGCCCCACACAAGGGAATTCAACCTAAAGCAAGATGTGCCTTCTGCTCAAGTACTTTTTGACAGTGGTGTTCCTCTTGTGCAAATACCTTGCATGGGTGTGACCAGCCATCTCCATACGACGATTCCAGAACTAGAGTCTCATGTGGCAGGTAGAAGTGCATTGGGCGATTACTTGGTAGAGATTGTCAAAAGCTATAATGACAATCATTTTGGCTGGTCCAAACAGATCTGGGACGTGGCGGCAACCTCCTACTTAGTTAACCCAAGTTGGACACCAAGCGATCTAATTCACAGCCCAATTCTAACTGACCAAGTAACCTGGAGCACGGACCAAAGTCGGCATCTCATCCGCTATGTACGTTGGCTCGACAGAGATGCAATCTTTCGAGATCTCTTTGCCAAACTAGCCACAATGGCAGGGTAGTCACGACAATCCACCCACATTCTCTAATGCTGTACTTCGCTCGGTTTGAAATCCGTAGCTTGGTTACCCTTATAGGACTATGGACAACTATGGATTTCAAATCGGCTGCAGTATAGAGGGTGAGATTTCACCCTGATGGGGTTGGCTTATAGATTACGTACATATTTCACCGGTCATTAGAAGAGGAATCAATATACAAGCGCGCAAAAATAGGCAAAATGACCTATTGATTATGGAAACCGATCCGTGATAAAATGTTAGCGACCAGATATTATCCTCTAGCTATATCTATAGCTTATGTACCCGCATTACTCAGTTCTATTGGAAACCGCAGTTTTCTCCTTTTGATAGGGCTTCGAAAAAAGTGGTTCTCAAAATGACAGCAGTATAGTTTTGAAAACTCATCTTAAAGTTAGAAAAGTGTAAGGTATTTCCCTTATCAATAAGAGTATACTCTTAGTAGAGTGCTTGCTTCATACAGTCTGCGCTCTGCTGCACAGATGTAAATTGTAAAGTCTAAGATGTAGTTGAAAGTTCTGCATCTTATTCAGCTTAAACTTTTTACCTATCTATAAGTTATCCATTCATTCAACATCGACGTTTCATTGCTCCAAACAACTTCATTGCTGTGCGGGTAACAACCAGGGATCTACAACAAAAAGAATCTTATTATCTGTCGGTATGTGCGAATAAACATTTGCGCACAATACTTGGTATCGTTTGAGTACTGTTAGTTCGCCACAGTCGTTCGACACTGTGGTAGAGTATTGACAATACAGTCTTTACGTTGCTTTGTTTCCATCGCGCAGATATTGCTTTAGAAATTCAACTGAGCAGGTTCTATTGTTTAGATTCTATGGGTTAGATTCCATCGGGCCAAGGACTAGGCAATAGGAGCAATGATGCGAGCGTTTGTTTTCGGAGGGGGCGGGAGCCTCGGGGCTATGCAGATTGGGGCCTTAATGGCCTTGTTTGAACAAGGAATTTTTCCAGATCTTCTCGTAGGCTGTTCTGTAGGCGCGCTCAACGCAGCCATGATGGCCCATGACTATTCGTGGAGTAGTTTGGAAAGACTAGTCAATATTTGGGGACGAGTCCGGCGTTCTGACATCTACCCAGGTGGTAAGTGGAGCTTTCTTTGGAGGCTTTTAACCCGACGAGAGGGATTAGTCAACAACCAAAATCTCTATAATTATCTTGTCGAGAGCGGTGTGGATCCGAACCTACGTTTTGGTGATCTTCACCATATTCCCCTCTTGGTTACAGCCTCAAATCTGTACATGAAGAACCTTCACGTTTTTGGGCATTCGCCAGATGATTATGTGCTCGATGCGCTCATGGCTAGTTGCGCACAGCCACCTTACTTAGCGCCGTGGGACGTAAATGGCGAGCGCTTTATTGATGGTGGAGCCGTTACACCTCTGCCATTACGCGTTGCTATTGAACATGGGGCCACGGAGATCTATGCATTGCAGATTGAAAGCCGCCCTAGAAATGTACAGTCAGAGGTGGGGCCTTCTTTCCGTTCCGTTCGTGGCATGGTCAATATTGTTCAGCATAGCATTGATATGATGATTCATCAGCAGGCTGAGCATGATCTCTACTTAGCCAGACAAAATCCTGGCGTAAAGCTTCATCAAGTTGAACTGCTCAATACCCAGATCTCGCGGACAGACTTTAAGTCTAGTGGCATCTTGATTCAGTCTGGTTACGAGATGACACTAGCACATTTCGAACAGCTCCCAACCCCTCGGCAAGAGACTTCTCCTCCCCCACAGTCCACTGTTGAACCTTTCCCTTTGCCATTTACCAATTTACACAGTAGCCTTTACTCGCCTGCTGACTAGATCGAAGAGACCCAGCATCGAAAAAATTATCAATGCTGGGTCTCTTAAGTTTATATGCACCTCTCCCCTTCCTTTTGCGTGTCCGTTACGACTAATCTGGACATCTATACGCACCTTCGTTTGAAAACTGTAGTTTGGCTTCTATGGTAGAGCAGCCAAAAACTATAGTTCTCAAAACAACCTCAGTATAGTAAAGACGCAAAATATCTAACCACTTGAACTTGAAAGTTTGTTTGTCATTTTGATCATCAAATAAGAAAAGTACGATCATCCTTCTGTCATGTTGGTTCACTCGTTGGCGGATATACTATGCATGTACCCATAACGAAACTATTCGCTCAACTGAGCATTTATCACAAGGATATAAGATCATGGAAACCTTAACCCTATACCAACAGCCACGACTAAGTATGATGCGTACGAAAGTAATCTTCTTGGCTTTGCTGTTAGGCAGCACACTTGTGGCTCAACTTACCCAGTTGTTCCAATAAAAAGAAACTGTATGAAATGCCTAACAAAGATTGTGTTAATTTTAATTCTAATCAGGAGCGCCTTATCCCCTAATAGGCGCTCCCAGTTTATATTCAGAAGCTATGGTTACTCCATGTACGCTGACAGCGAGCGGCTACGTACAGGATGGCGTAACTTACGTAATGCTTTGGCCTCAATTTGACGCACTCGCTCTCGTGTTACGTCAAGCTCTTTTCCTACATCTTCCAAAGTGCGAGACTCACCATTATCTAAACCAAAACGCTTGATCAATACAGTGCGCTCTCGCTCATTTAGGTCTGCAAGTACCTGATGAATTTGTTCATGGAGCATCTGGCGGCTGGCAAGCTCTATGGGATCAGGTGCCTCATCATCCTCTAGAATATCCGCTAATTCGCTGCTATCTTCTTTGCCGATTGGCTGTTGTAGGCTAATTGGCTCCCGCTTAAGTCGTTTGATCTCACCAACCTTCTTCAACACTCGGGCCAATCGGGAGGCAACATCATCGGGCAACTCTTCACCGGTCTGTATTGATGTGCGTACCAGAGTCGCATCGTCATCAGTCAACAGTTCCATCTCTAGAGCGATCTCTTGGTCTGTTGGCTCTCGCCCCAACTCTTGCTCAAGGGAGCGTGTAATTTTGGATTGCCGATAGAGCGTCTCTGTTACATGCACAGGTATTCGGATCGTGCGCGCTTTATCGGACAGACCTCGATTGAGTGCCTGGCGGATCCACCAAGTTGCATACGTGCTGAACTTGTAGCCAAGCGTATAGTCAAATTTATCCACTGCACGCATCAACCCCATGCTGCCTTCCTGAATAAGATCGAGTAAAGTCAACCCTCGCCCCGTATATCGCTTGGCTATACTAACCACCAATCGAAGGTTTGATTGGGCAAGTTGCCGTCTGGCCATCTCTGCTTGCTCAACAGCCTGCTCAAGTAAGTGAACTTCTGATGGGGTCAAGTTGGTATTTTCGTCATTCAATTCCTCGAAGGCTGCTTTTCCCTTTGCAATTCGCTGAGCTAGCTCTGCCTCCTGAGCGCCAGTAAGCAGTGGATGCAGGCCAATCTCATTCAGGTAAAGACGCACAGAATCTACAGGGGAAGACTTATCCGTAGTCACTTCCTCTAGTAACGACTCCATGGTAGCTGTCCTAGCCTGGTGAATGTCCTCTTCCATCTCTTCGTCTGGCTCGAACTCGACAATCTGATCATCGCCTAACACGTCACTATCTAAGATTTCTTCAACCGATATGTTTTCGTCTGACAGATTATCATCAAATGGTTGCTCGTCATCTAAGATTTCTTCAACATCCAAATATCTAGTTTCAACCTCTGCGTGCTCGTTTACCAAAGTCTCACCGAGGAGTTCATCGGTCTGTACAAAGGGTTCACGATTCAGTGGCTTACCTTCGTTGGTCTGTTGGCTCCTGAACGCCGTAGAGCAGGGTACCGAGTGAGTTGACTGAGAGAACCGGTAGATTTGTGGGGGCATTGGTATCAAATCGCTCCTTGTTTGAGGATAATAACTCTTTCTACATAATACATAGACGTTATTTAAGACGTAAAGCTGTCAAATGAAGTTATACCCAAAACCGCAAATTGTAGATCAAAAAGCTTACAAATGCGTAAATGCTTTCGTTGGTAATCCTTCTTTTGCATGAATAAAGACTTTGTTATAGAATTTTATTCATAGGTTTGCATACGTATGCAAATGCTCCATAATTCTCTTTTCCCTTACAAAAACCAGTTAGACCGCAGTGCAGTAGGCATGCCCGTACCGCACAGGGTGTGATCATCATATGGTTGCGTTCTAATGAAAGTAAATATTCCGACTAGGCGATCCGCCAAAAGAAACTGAGCTTTTCACCAGCCAAGACACTTCTATGCTTAACTTCTGATGGTGGAATGTTCAATTTCATCGGTTCATATTAGAGAGCACCTGCTATACCCATTGCGGTCTCTCATACTCATTGAGAGGAAAACATGCAGCTCAGCACAGATCGCATCTTAACAACCCATGTCGGTTCGATGCCTCGTCCACAGCCTGTTGTCGATATGCTCTTTGCCGAAGATCAAGGCGAAGGCTACGATCAAACGGCTTACAATGCAGTGATGGCCCAAGCCGTTAAGGGGACTGTTCAGCAGCAACGAGCATCAGGTGTGGATGTGGTTAGCGATGGTGAAATGAGCAAAATCTCTTATGCTACCTATATCCGACATCGCCTGTCTGGCTTTGTTTTGGGTGAGATGCCTCGGGCAACGCCAAAAGATTTAGATGACTTTCCTGAATACAAGCAGAAGTTAGCCGAATCTGGTGGCACGCCCAAGTACCATCGCCCTATCTGCGATGCACCGATTGAGTTTGTCAACTCAGAGCCGCTAGACAAAGACATTGCTCACCTAAAGAACGCCGTCGAAGGGTCTGGTGCTACTGAAGCTTTTATGAATTCAGCTTCCCCCGGCGTGATTGCCGTCTTCCAGCCCAATCGTTACTACAAAAGTCAGGAAGACTATATCGAAGCCCTCTCTGAGGCGATGAGGGCCGAGTACGAAGCGATTGTAGACGCTGGACTACTTCTCCAAATTGATTCGCCGGATCTGGCGATGGGGCGGCACATCCGCTTCCGCGATGAAGACGATGCCGAATTCTTGCGCAACGCTAACCTACAGGTGGAGGCGCTCAATAACGCCTTGCGCAACATTCCGGCTGACCGGGTGCGGATGCACCTCTGCTGGGGCAACTATGAAGGCCCCCACACTCATGATGTGGCTCTGGACTTAATCATGCCAGTCGTGCTAAAAGCCAAGCCCCAAGCCTTTCTTTTTGAAGCCTCAAATCCCCGCCATGCCCACGAATGGAAGAGCTGGGCGGGGGCTGATATTCCCGATGATAAAGTGTTGGTACCCGGTGTTTTGGATACTACAACAAATTACGTAGAACATCCCGAATTGGTTGCAGAGCGAATTCTGCGCTTCACTGATATCGTCGGTCGGGAGCGGGTGCTGGCTGGCACTGATTGTGGATTTGGCACCTTTGCTGGGTTTGGGGCGATCCATCCGGAGATTTGCTGGGGAAAACTGTCGGCTATGGCGAAGGGGGCAGAGATTGCGTCCAAGCAGCTTTGGGGATGATACAGGACTATGGCAAGAATCCGCGCACTTCAGGAAGACATAACAACCCTCGACGTAGATGCCATCGTCAACGCGGCCAATTCGTCTTTGCTAGGGGGCGGTGGTGTAGACGGGGCAATCCACCGCGCGGCGGGGTCGGATCTTCTACATGAGTGTCGCTCCTTGGGTGGCTGCAAGACTGGTGATGCCAAGCTGACCAAGGGTTATCGGCTGCCAGCCAACTACATTATCCACACGGTTGGTCCGGTTTGGCGGGGCGGGGATGATGGCGAGCCAGCATTGCTGCGCTCGTGTTATCAGCGCTGCTTGGAAATTGCCGAAGCAGAGTCGCTTAGATCCATCGCATTTCCATCGATTAGCACAGGTATCTTTGGCTATCCGATTGAGGAAGCGGCCCAGATTGCCATATCCACCGTCAGGGAATTTGTGGCAAACAGTGAGCAACTGGATGAAGTCCTCTTTTGCTGTTTCTCGAATCATGATTTGAACGTGTATGAGTTACTGCTAGAGGAATATAATGATGAATGAATTCATTGCCACCAACCAACGCAACTGGGATAGCCGGGTGGCTCCTCATATGACTTCTGCAGATTATGACTTGGCCGGGTTCCGCCAATCTCGCTGCTCGCTCAAATCGATTGAACTTGAAGAACTTGGTCATGTTACTGATAAGACGCTGTTGCATCTTCAGTGCCATTTTGGCATGGATACCTTGTCCTGGGTCGAACGAGGTGCTATCGTCACGGGGGTTGATTTCTCGGAGCAGGCCATTCTCCAGGCTAGAAAGTTGGCAGCAGAGATGGATATCGATGCGACCTTTATTCAGAGCGATGTTTATGCTCTGCCCGAGCGTTTGACGGATCAGTTCGAAGTCGTCTACACATCGTACGGTGTGCTTTGCTGGCTTGGCGATCTTTCACGCTGGGCGCAGATTGTGGCCGATGCGCTCAAGCCTGGGGGGATCTTCTATATAGTCGAGGGGCATCCCGCCGCAGATATGTTTACGGTTGATTCAACAGGCGGGTTGCGGGCTGGCTATAGCTACTTTAACAGCGGCCCCGCGCGGTATGAAAGTGCGCAAAGCTACCTGAGCGAGAGCCATGAAGCCCTACAAGCGACAACAACCTACCAGTGGGAGCACAGCATGGGGGAGATCATCACGTCGCTGATTGAAGCGGGCTTGCAGATCAAATTCTTGCACGAATTTCCCTACGCAGCCTATCCGAAGCTCTCGACCATGCAAGAAGGTGATGACGGCTGGTGGCGACTACCTGACGATAATATGGGAATTCCGTTCTTGTTTTCTCTACTGGCAACGAAATGTAATGCGACAAAGTAGTAGAGGAATGCATCTCCTACATACTATGAACCCAATTTGTCGGATCGACACTGAGGACAGACAATACAAATAACCTAATCAATCGCGTTATTTGCATATGTGTTCGTAGCGAGGGAACCGCCCATGCGTGAATTTAACATCTTTGGCCCAGTCTATCCAGACAAACATTATCATGTTGATCGAAAAGAGGTGAAGGCGGATCTGCGCGATCGGATTGAGCGTGGGCGTTATATTACACTCAATGCTGGTCGTCAAACTGGCAAGACAACCATATTTCGCGAGGTCATTACAGAATTAGAAGCTACAGGCGATTATTTTGGCATTTTGATCGACTTTGAAATGTTGGCTGGGTTTGATGATCAATATCGTTATGAAGAACTCGGATTTATGCTTGCTCGTTGGCGAGAACAATACCAGCCGACTTCGCCAGATCCTAAGCCAATACGGCATCAAGGTGATTTTGTACGCTGGTTGCGTACTGCAAGTCGCACTTTACAAAAAAAATGCGTGTTGATCATTGACGAGTTCGATGCGCTCGGTGCCGAGATTACAGAACCCATTCTCTCTCTCTTTCGGGGCATGTATCTGGACAAAAATGCCCCAAATAATGATGCCGTTCATAGTATCATCCTAGTGGGTGTGCGCAATATTGCCTCATTGCTACAGGGGACTCAATCGCCATTTAACATAGCGGACCAGTTTACGGTTCCTTACTTCAGCAAAGAAGAAATTCTCGAGCTATATACTCAATATAGCGCGGAGAGTAACCAAGCGTTTGCCCTTGACGTGATAGAGAGCATTGTTCGTGAAACTGAAGGACAACCCTTTCTCGTCAATCGTCTTGCCCAACTGTTAACACAAGACATTGTTCCGGACCGCTCGCAAACAGTTACTCGCCAGGATCTAGATATAGCGCTAGTTTACTTAGTCAACGAGAACAATAGCCACTTCGCCTCGATTACGTCAAAAGCGATACCACACCGCCAAGTCTTGCTGCCCATGCTCTTTTACAACCAGATGCACACGAATCTGCGTGGGGTAGCGACGGTAGAGCTAATCATGTATGGTGTGTTGCGGGTTGTTGATTCTGATGCAGGCGGTCGGTTTGCAAGGGTGAGCAATCCGATATACAGAAAAATCCTGATCTTAACCTTCGCCCCCTCGTGGAACGAAGAGTTCGATTATGGAGACTTGCACAACAGTCATATTGTTAACGGTACAATCAACTTTGGTGCGCTGCTGGAAGCCTTCAAAGCATTTATGACGGAACATGGCGTTCGCCTGCTAAAGAGTGCCAAGAGCGGTCGGCCTTTGGAGATTAGCGGTCAATACCTCCTCCTCAGCTACCTATCTGCCGCGCTAAATAGCGTGCAGGGGACAGTCACCATTGAATCTGTCTCTACGGCTGGCGAGATGGATATTTTGGCTTTTTATCGTGGTCAACGCTTTATCGTTGAAACAAAAATCTGGCGAGGGAATGCCAAATATGAAGAAGGAAAAGCTCAACTGCTTCGTTATTTGACAGCAGCAGGACTAGCAACAGGATATCTACTCATTTTTGATGAAAATCTTGCCACAAATCCGGTGAAGGCAGAACAAGGCGAGGTCTTTGACCTTACGCTGGATGAGAAGATTGTGAATGTCTATCTTGTTAGCGTAAAAGTCTAGAAATCAACTCGATCTGGTATGACACACGAACCTTTTGAGCAAATGCTAAGCGGCGGTCATCCAAATTCGTTAGGCCGCACAATTGAAGCGGTGGATACCGTCCTTGCGGACCCTAGCCGTTTAGATGATCTCTATCAGTGCTACTTCAGCGAAGATGAGGTTGTGCGCCTCCGTACATCCAATGCGCTCAAACGTATTTCCAAAGAGCACTCGGATTGGCTGATTCCTTATATTGACAAGTTTCTGACTGAGATCTCAGAAATTGAGCAGGCGTCCACCCAATGGACGTTAGCAAACCTATTTGAGACCTTGGCTAAAGACATGAGTGAGACCCAACTTGCCAGCGCCAAGACCATCCTAAAGCGGAACCTGACGACGTGGGAAGACTGGATCGTGCTCAACAATACCATGCAGACACTGGGCGAATGGGCGAAGAACGATGGCGAACTGAAGGCTTGGCTTTTGCCCTACCTAGAGGAACGGCAACAGGATGCTCGGAAATCTGTTGCCAATCGAGCAAAGAAGTTACAAGCACGCTTGGGATAAGTATCCCAATGACTTAATGTGTTCATTGCTTGTGCATCCCCCCACTATTGCATAAGCGTTGAAATAGTGCAGCACCGAAATCGTCGTAACTGGCACGAATGGCAGTATTATACTCAGCTCCGTTTCAAAACAGTAGTTTGGTCTCTCTGGTAGTGTAAGGGAAAACTACTGTTTTGAAATCGACCGCAGTATAGTAGATAGAAGCAATCTATTAATTGTCATTTCGAGCGGGGCGAGAAATCTTATCGTTGATATAGCACAGATTTCTCGTCGTTCCTCCTGGAAATGAGAGAGATTGCTATCTACTAAATTTCTAATCGTTGTACCACCAATCATATTCAAAATTAAGGAGAGATCAATGAAAGCATTGTATCGAATGCCCGCGGTTCTTGTGCTCGTCCTCGTGGCAATGGCGCTAGTCTTAACGGCTTGCCCTACCCCGACAGCCCCTGCGGGTGATGCTGGAAGTGATGCAAGTAGCGAAGCAGCCATGGAAGAGGTATCCCCTGAAATGGCAGCAGCCCTAGAGCAGTACAATCTGCAAAATGGCAAGCCCTTTGATGGCACGGAACTTAACTTCCTCATCTGCTGTCCCACGGCACCTCAGTTTGCCAACTTAGCCCAGCGCGGTAACTCGGAATTGACCGAGCTGACCGGCATCTCTGCTACTTGGGGTGACGTCCCCTTTGGCGAGTTCCAGAGCAAGATTATTGCCGAGGTAACGGCTGGCTCTGCTGCCTTTGATCTGATCGCCTATGTAGACGCTTGGGGTCCTAGCATTTCTCAGTACATGGAGCCACTGGATTCTTACATTGAACAGGACGGCTGGGATCTGGAGAACTATCCGGCTGCTTATCTACGTGCTGGCGAGACGGCTGACGGCGTTCGCTTTGGTCTGCCCATGCGTGGCCACCCTTTCCTCTTCTTTTATCGCTCAGATCTCTTTGAAGAGCAGGGTTTAGAAGCGCCCACGACTTGGGAAGAAGTTGAAGCAGTTGCCGAAGTTCTCAAAGAAGCCTATCCTGATATCTACCCGCTCTCTGTCTATTACGGCATCAATGCTGGCCAGAATCTTTTCTGGTGGGAAGCGCTTCTGTGGGGTAATGGTGGTGATGTCTTGGATGAGAACAACCGTCCCATCTTCAACAGTCCAGAAGGTGTAGAAGCCACAGAACGCTACATAAGCTGGATCGAAAAAGGATACACGGCCCCTGGTTCTGTTGCCTTTAATGAGCAGGAAGCGAATCAAGAGTATAACCAAGGCCGCGCGGCCATGTTTGTGGGTTGGTGGTGGATGTACAGCCGTATGACCAACTGCGAGACCAATCCCGCCGAGGTCTGCGAGAACTCTGCCTTTGCCAAGACACCAGGTTGGGAAGGCGGTAGCGCTGCTTCTTACGGTCACATCTGGAATGTGGGTATTAACTCTGCCTCGGAGAACAAAGAAGCGGCTTGGGAATACATGAAGTTTATGCTCAGTGAAGTAACCGAAAAGTCTGTGGTTATCGACGATAGCGATCCTTCTGTCAACACCAACGTTGCCGTTCGTCTCTCTGTTCTGGCCGATGATGAGGTGAACGAGGCCCACGGTGGTCTGCAGAAGGTCGGTGCTGAGGTACTTGAAAGTGCCCGCACCCAGGTGCTGCTGCCTGAGTGGCCAGAGATCCTCTCGATTTTGGAAGTCGCTATCAATGACATGGCCAATGGTGCCGAGGTTCAGGCAACCCTGGATCAGGCGGCGGCTGATGTGAATGACGTTATGGACCGTGCTGGTTACTAATCGGTAAATCGGTATTCGGTAGGTCGGTACGTCAGTTAGTGGACTACCGATGTACCGATTACCGGCCCACCGATTACCGACCTACTGATTACCGACCTACTGATTACCGAAAGACCTCCTAATGGGCAACCGCTTCACTCGAAATGTTCTGCTGGCACCGGCTATATTGCTTGTGCTGGCTACGTCGACCTATCCACTGCTCTTTGCTTTGGTGACAAGCTTCCGGCGCTGGCGCTTGGATCGCTCGCGCACACCCCAGGACTTTATCGGGCTGGATAACTATCTGCGTGTACTGGACGACCGCTTCTTCTGGAACAGCATTAGCGTTACGCTGATCTTTACGGTGGTGTCAGTGGTCTTGTCAGTAGTTATTGGGTTGGCCATTGCGATGGTTTTGCAGAAGCCTGGGCGCTTTAATTCGATTCTTAAAACGCTGTTGATTTTCCCGTTTGCTGTTAGCCCAGCATTAAAGGGCTACTCATTCCGCTTCATGCTCAACCCGTCCTATGGTATTCTGGATCAGTTGCTGGATAGCGCCTTCCCGTGGGCTAAGGATCTGGTCTGGCTCTCCCACAACTTTTGGGCGCTCTTCTGGTTGGCTATTTCAGAAGTATGGGGATGGGCACCTCTGATTGCGCTTATGTTTATTGGCGCGCTAGGCAGCATCTCGCCCGATATCTTTGAGGCGGCTCGAGTGCAGGGTACCTCTAACTGGCAGCTATTTCGCTACATCACCCTACCGTTACTGAGTCCTGTTATTGTCATTATTACGCTACTCAAAACGATCTTTTCACTGAAGATGTTCGACCAAGTTGTTACTATGACAGGAGGTGGTCCTGGTCGAGCCACCCAAACCCTCAACCACTATGTCTACAAGGTTGGCTTTGAAACCCTAGATATGGGGTATGCTTCCGCGCTAGGTTACGTGCTTATTTTGGCGCTGACTGTCTTTGCATACTTCTATGTACGGGCGCTCTATCGGGAGGGGATTTAGCATGAATTCCTTTGTGTTACGGAAGCAGCTAAACGCACTGGGAAACTTTCTTTCTGGTGTTCTTATCTTACTCTTTATTGCTTTTCCCATCTTTTGGCTGCTCATTACTGCCTTTAAGCCCGAAAGGTTGGTCTTTACCACCGAAGCCTTCTTTACACCTAGTTTAGATGCATTTACAGCCATCTTCACAAAGCCGCTGCAGTTTGGCCCCTTAGCCTTAAATAGTTTTTTGATGTCGGGCATCACAATTTTGATTGCCATACCGATGGCAGTTATGGCGGCCTATGTCTTCTCACGATATCGATTCCGGGGACAGCAGCCGCTCCTCATTTGGATTTTGGTTACTCAATTTTTACCGCCAGTTGTAGTCATTCTGCCCTTCTTTTCGCTCTTCCGACGCTTGCAGCTTGTTGATACGCTGACTGCCCTGATCTGGGTCAACCTAGCCATTGTGTTGCCCTATGCTATTTGGATGATCAAAGGTTTTGTCGACGCCTTGCCTCAAGAGATCGAAGAGGCTGCGGTGGTTGACGGCTGTAACGAATTCCAGGTGCTACGCCATGTAACGTTACCGCTTTTAGCGCCTGGCGTTATTACGGCTGGTGTCTTTGCCTTTATTATGGCTTGGAACGAATTTCTATTCGCGCTTATCCTCACCAACCGTAATGCCCGAACGCTTACCGTCGGTCTGCTCAGCACCAATACGGCAGAGGGTATCCGTTGGGATTGGATGTCTGCAACGGGATTGGTCATCATGATTCCAGTATTTATCTTATCGTTGACCATTCGCCGTCACTTTGTAGAGGGGCTAACGATGGGGGCGGTAAAATAGTATTTGGTTGTTAATCGCTTGCCGCTAGTCATTGGCTATCAACTATCACCTTTCAGGAAACAGACACTATCGATAGCAAATTGAGATAATTCGGATCTGTTTCTTGCCTCTGCCCTGGGGTCGTTTGCTGGTGGGCTGTTATCAGCTACCAGCTACCAGCTACCAATACGGAGATAAAGTATTATGAATCACCCCAAAGTCACTAACGAAGAGATGGAAAAACGGATCATCCGCTTTTCGGACGTCCGCCAAAATCCCATCCCCGTCATGTTCATTGACAGCATTCAGGAAGGACATCAACGCTTAAATTACTCGCTTATCGGCGATGGTGCCAGCGAAAACCCGGACTTTAAACCCTATTTGGAGGCACCACATACGTTCCAAATTGGCATGCACTATGCCGAACCGGGCAACGGACCAGCCTATCATACCCACGATTATGTCGAGCTATTCCTGCCTCTCAAAGCCCGCTGGACCTTCTATTGGGGTAACGATCCCGATGGGGAGCCAGAAGGCTCTTGTGAACTCGGGCCATGGGACTGTATTTCCATGCCGCCCGGTCTGTGGCGTCGCTTTGAGGTGCAGAAAGATGAACCTGAAGGAGGTGTAGTCTTTGTGGTGCTCGATCAACATAACGTCTATGAGGGCAAAGATCCGTACTGGGCCAAGCATGTAGAGGCAGGTGCCGAAGCGCTCGGGTTTTCTTCTGACGAAAATGGTAAGATGATCAAGCCGGACAATTACGACGACTTCTATGCATCGCTATTGACCCGCATTCAGACACGGATGGACAAAGAGATTCCTGAGTAGCCCATTTTATGAGCCGAATTCCGCTAGCCCTTCTTCCAGGAACGCTCTGTTCAGCCGCCCTTTGGGAGGCACAAGCAGTTGCATTGAGTGGCATCGCTGATGTACGCATTATTGATACATCCCAACATGGCAACCTACCCGCGTTAGCTCGGCACGTTCATAGCGTGATGCCGACTCGATTTGCGGTTGCTGGGTTGTCATACGGAGGTATCGTAGCCTTTGCGGTATGGCGACATAAACCTCAGGCAATTAGCCATTTGGCCTTGATGAATACAACGCCATTACCCATAACGCCAGCAAAAAAGGTTGAACAGCTAAATCAGGTTGAAGCAGCCCGTTCAGGTAGGTTTCAAGAGATTGTGGCTAATCAAGCAGGGGCGATTTTGTCGCTAGTTGATCGGCAGAATGATGGCGCCTTTCGGAGCAAAATTATCAGCATGGCGGAGGAGGTAGGCATCGATGGGTTTGCTAATCAGATTCATGCACAAATCAATCGGCCCGATAGCCGAGCTGACTTGGAGCAGATGCAGTGTCCAACCCTTGTGCTATGTGGCGAGCAGGACGCCTTTTGTCTACCGGAGATTCATGAGGAAATGGCTAACAAAATTCCGCGGAGCATGCTCCAGGTTATACCGCAATGTGGTCACCTTAGTTCCCTAGAGCAGCCCGAGCACGTCGCTCGGGCTATGCGCTCCTGGCTGAAATCGTAAAGTAGAACAGGCGATTAGCCTATCCGTAGATAAACTATACTCAGCTCCGTTTGAAAACAGGTGTTTGATCTCTCTGATAGAGCTTGGGAAAACACCTGTTTTCAAAACGACCGCAGTATAACTACCCAGCCAAGGATTATGATGGGAATGCAAAACTTCGCTCCCGAATTCAAAACGCCAGAACAGTACATCATCGACATCACTTACCAAATTTGGGAAGAGCGCGGCGCGGGGAAAATCCGTGACTGGTATGCTGCTGATTGTCCAGTCCATACGCCGCACGGCGTAACCAACTCGGCAGACGACGTGATCAAGCACACGCTGGAGACAATGCACGAGTTTCCAGATCGCGAATTACTGGCAGAAGATATTATCATCGGAGAAAAAGAGCGTGGATTTCTCTCTTCCCACCGCGTCCGCTCGCCAGCTACCCATGCCAACGATGGGGCATTTGGACCGGCCACTTACCGTTCGATCTATCGCCTGGCGGTTGCCGATTGTCTCTGCCAGGACAACCAAATCGTTGCCGAATGGCTCATTGCCGATCAGGCAGCCGTGGCTCAGCAGCTTGGTCTCGATCCAGTTACACATGGTTATACATTGGGTGCTAGGAACCCCAACACATATACCATTGGCAACGAGTCGTTTCGAGCGCGATGGTCCCCACCTCATGGTCTAGCCATCGATGGCGACTCCGAGATTGCGCAGCAGATCATCGACACGTACGCAGCAATTTGGACCGATAAGCAGTTGAATTCCATGAGTGCAAACTACGATCGTGCTCTTCGATTTGAGGGGTTTGCTGGGCAGGTCTGCTACGGTCTTTCCAATACGGCCAATCTACTGACGAGCGTTCTCGCCTCTATTCCCGACGGGGTATTTGAGCCCCATCACGTGATTGTACGAGAAGAGGAAGCGCGCCCAATTCGGGTAGCGTTGCGTTGGTCCTATGGTGGTGATCTAAGCGGATACGGTCGATATGGCCTCCCCACCCACACACCGCTAACCTTGCTGGGCATCTCCCACTTTGAGCTGCGGGACGGGCGCATAGTCAACGAGTGGTTGGTGGTTGATGAGACCGCAGTCTATGCACAGATTGAGGCGTACTCTGAGCGTTCGGTATCAACTGACGGCTGAGGAGATGTTGCAAGAATTGCGTGAATGCTGTCTGATCCCAGGTTTCGAATTGCTGATGTGGCTCAGGGTTATTCATCGGGCATCCATCCACAATCCTATGGGGATTTGTTAACTATTCAGGAAATAGCTGATCTTATTGCATATATGATGAGTATTGAATAACAAAGAAAGAGCAAAATGACAACCTACCACAAAACCGGAATCGGCGTTGCCCCGGTTGAGGAAGCCGACGCCCAAGTACGCGCAGTCGTCGAAGCCACCATCAACGATATTAAAGAGCGGGGAGATTCTGCGGTCCGCCAACTCTCCGAAAAGTTCGACAAATGGTCGCCCGAGAGCTTTCGCCTGAGCGATGCCCAGATCGATGAAATTATGGCCAGCCTTCCCGCACAGACCATTGACGATATCAAATTCGCTCAAGCCCAGGTGCGTAACTTTGCCCAAGCCCAGCGAGCGGCCCTTCAGGATGTAGAAGTAGAGACTATGCCTGGTGTGATCCTAGGCCACAAGAACATTCCCGTTAACAGCGTGGGATGCTATATCCCAGGTGGGCGCTACCCTATGGTTGCATCGGCCCACATGAGCGTCATTACGGCCAAGGTGGCGGGTGTGGAGCGGGTAATCGCTTGTACACCACCCATCAATGGCGAGTTGCCTGCCGCAACAATTACGGCCATGAAGTTGGGCGGTGCTGATGAGATTTATATTTTGGGCGGCATTCAAGCGGTGGCTGCCATGGCTCTGGGTACGGAAACAATTGATCCGGTTGATATGCTGGTTGGCCCGGGCAATGCCTACGTTGCCGAAGCCAAGCGCCAACTATTTGGGAAGGTGGGTATTGACCTTTTGGCTGGCCCCACTGAAATTCTGGTTCTTGCTGATGAGACGGCAGACGCTGAAATGTGCGCCACGGATCTCCTTGGGCAAGCCGAACATGGCCCAACCTCCCCCGCCATTCTTGTAACGACTAGCGAAAAATTAGCCCGTGAAACCGAAACCGAAATCGGTCGCCAGTTAGAGGAATTGCCTACAGCCGACGTGGCAGGCGTAGCATGGCAAGAGTATGGCCAGATCATTTTAGTCAGCAGCCATGAAGAGATGCTGGCTGAGGCGGATCGTATTGCCGCCGAGCATGTGGAAGTGCTCACCGAAAATCCAGACTACTACCTAGAGAAAATGACCAACTATGGTGCCCTCTTCCTGGGGCCTGAAACCAATGTGGCCTATGGTGATAAAGTCATTGGCACCAACCATACCCTGCCTACCAAAGGAGCCGCTCGCTACACTGGCGGTCTATGGGTCGGCAAGTTCATCAAGACGGTCACTTACCAAAAGGTCTCGCCCGAGGCCAGTGCCATGGTCGGCGAATATTGCTCTCGTCTATGTGCCATTGAAAACTTCTGGGGCCATAAGGAGCAAGCGGACCTGCGGGTGCGCCGGTATGGGGAATGACAAGATGAATGGGATGAGCGAGAAGACAAGCTTGCACTGAGCAGGGTCGAAGTGATGAATGAGATGATGGGATGAGTGGACGGGCAAACAACGGTACGCAACACACAACACGCAACACGCAACATGAATCACGCCGCGTGACGTCGATTGACGTGGCCGAGGTGGCAGGGGTCTCTCAGTCTACCGTTTCGCGAACTTTCAGCGGGGCGAGCGTTTCGCCTGCTGCGCGAGCTAGGGTAATGGCCGCGGCAGCCCAGTTGGGATATAGCCCCAATGCTTTGGCACGCAGCTTGAGCACCCAACGAAGTCGCATCATCGGTGTGGTCATAGGAGGGATGAGCAGCCCGTATAATCCTTACGTGTTAGAAATATTCTCTCAGCGGCTACAGGAGATGAATCAACAGATCCTTTTCTTCAATGTACCGCCAGACGAGGACGTGGATGCACTGATTCCGATTGTTCTTCAATATCAGGTGGATGCGCTCATTATCATGGCAGCGACAGTCTCATCAGAGATGGCCAAGGTCTGTGCGAATCAGGGAACGCCTGTATTGCTCTTTAACCGTACATCGCCAGACACACCCGTTCATACAGTTTGTACGGATAACCTCCACGGGGGTCAGCTCGCCGCGGATCTCTTCGTCGATACGGGGCATCGACGCATGGCATATGTTTCAGGGCCTGCCAACACCTCTACTAGCCGTGAAAGAGAAGCGGGCTTTGTCCAGCAATTGGTAAAACGAGATTGCCCCTTAGTCTTGCGGGAAGAGTGCAACCATTCACATGAATCGGCATTTGCGGCTGGTCGACGGCTGCTTCAGCACGAGCATCCGCCTGATGCCATCTTCTGTGCGAGTGATATCATTGCCATTGGCATAATTGATCAGATCCGAAAGCGTAATCTGCGCGTGCCAGAGGATGTTTCGATAATCGGCTTTGACGATATTCCAGCCGCAAGTTGGTCCGCTTACGATCTGACGACTATTCGTCTGCCTGTTAATCGCATGGTGGATGCGTCTCTCAAACTGTTAGCAGAAGAGTATCATACCCCTCAAACAATTCTAATACCAGGGACGATGATCGAACGAAGAACAGTGAGACCAAAGATGCAATCATAATCAGTAGTTAAACCTTCAACGGGCTACAGCACAGAAGATGAAAGTCGAACTTGGATAATTTAGGAATAGGAATGAAATAACCTGGTCAGGGTCTTCTGGAATTCGTGTGGTCAGAGGTGCGTCGCACTGGTTTGAGGCTTGCTCACACTAGATGACTCTTCCAACCAGTGCGACGCACCTCTTGTCAACCACCTGAGATCCGGTTGAGCCCCTAGTCATTTGATGAGGCCAAACCCAATTGAAATGCTCAGGTTATTTATGGCTCATTCCTTAAAACGATAAAAATACACAAGAGGTAAACATGCCATGTCGACAAAAGAAGACGGCAAGCGAACTAGAGATGAAAATTCTCTAGCAAAGAATAATCCGACTACAGATGTCGAAATTGCATCTGTCCCATATACAGACATCTCTAAGCTGATGGCTCCTGGCACCCAAAAGCGACAGCCCATGACGGGATTCGATGAAGATTATGTAGACATTGTGGACTATATTGTCCGTTGCACTCACAAGATTTGGGAAGAGCGGGGAGTGGGGTTGATCTACACCCACTATGGTCACAATATTGCCATCCACACAACGGACGGCACGGTTTATGGACGGGATCGAGTCATCGCCGATTCTCTTAAGACAATGAATGCATTTCCCGATGTTCGCCTCATTGCAGATGATGTGATTTGGAGTGGCAACGATGTGGATGGCTATCATTCGTCTCATCGTATCTCTTGGTTAGGGCGCAATACAGGATACAGTATCTATGGTCCACCAACAGGTCGTCGAGTTCAGCGTTATGGGGTTGCTCATTGTTTGGTCAACGAGAATCGGGTGGTGGAAGAGTGGATCTGTCGGGATGAATTGGCGCTGGTAAACCAGTTGGGGTACGACCCTCACCAACTCGCTCACGCTATGATCCAAAAGATGATAGATAGTGGCCAGACGCCACCCATCCCTGATATACCTGGCGAAAGTGGGCGGCTGCGAGGCCAAATGCAGCCTGAGGATCCCCCCCAATCCGTTGATGAAAACGATGTGGAAGGGTTTGTAAGAAGGGCTTTTCATGAGATCTGGAATTGGCGACTCCTCAATAAGCTGCAAGAATACTATGTACCTAACTATATGGCCTTTGTGCCACCCTATCGCAAACTCTACGGTCGGGGCGACTATATGGCATGGATCCTAGCTCGCATGGGTGCCTTCTCCGATCTAGCGCTAACAGTCGACCACATCTGTTATTTGGGTAATATGCAGAAGGGCCGGGTCGCCACTCGTTGGCACATCCAAGGTACCCATGATGGGCCTGGCTGGTATGGGGAGCCGACCGGAAATCCGACGTTCCTTATGGGGATTACCCATCAGGAGATTGAAAATGGATTGTTTGTGCGGGAATGGAGCTGCTTTGATGAGTTTGCGCTGCTTAAGCAGATTACGTGGCCGAGGTAAGATTAGGTCATTGCGAAGGGTAGCACGAAATGTACAGTCTAGATTGTACGTTTGAACCTACTACTGGAAACAATTTACCATGATCAAAGCAGCAATCAATGGGATGCGGAACAGCGACTTTCATCCTCGTTTGCCGTTTAACGCAGAACAAGCCGCTACCGAGAGCCAGCGTTCTATTGCGGCAGGAGCGGAGGCTATCCATGTGCATGTTTGGCATACCAATGGCGCAGAGAGCCTACACCCTGTCGATGTTACGCGCTTTCTCAATGCAGTGCGCGCCAAATGTCCCGATATTCCTGTCGGGCTCAGCACAGGTGAGTGGATCGTTCCCAACCTAGCGGAACGTCTACAGATGATAGAGGCGTGGGATGTTACCCCTGATTTCGTTTCACTCAATCTTCATGAAGATGGATTTGAGGAGGTCGCCAGGACCCTATGGCAAAAAGGAGTAGCTATCGAAGCGGGTTTGTTTGATTTTGCTGCCGCTGAGAAATTTAGCCGATGGTCAGAGCGAGAGAGCTGTATCCGCATTCTGCTCGAACCCAACGAAACGACTGTAGAGGCTGCGACAGCAACCGTCGCAGCCATAGAATCCATTTTGGATACGACGGCCCCAACCATACCCCGACTGCTACATGGCTTGGATGCAACAACTTGGCCAATGGTTCGCCTAGCCGCCAAACGTGAGTATGACACGCGTATCGGGTTTGAGGACACAGCAACCCTTCCCGGCGGACGTATGGCTCAAAGCAACGAAGAGCTTGTGCGTGCTGCAATTATCGAGATGAGTAAAGACGAATAAACATGACCATACAAAAACCAATGACCAATCAAGTTGCTCTTATAACTGGCGGCGGCGGAGGCATCGGTTCTGCCATCTGTAGAGCACTGGCGGCGGCAGGTGCTACCGTTGTCATCAACTATAATAGCAATATGGAGAAAGCCCAGGCCACATTAGACAGTCTGGATGGCATCGGCCACATGGTTATCCAAGGCTCGGTCAAGGACAAAGCGAATTTAGACCAGATGGCAGAGCAAATTATGGACGTCTACGGCACCCTGGATCTCCTCGTCAACAACGCCGGTGTAACCAAGCCCGTTGCCCATGATGATCTAGATGGCCTGGATGACGACACCATCGACCATATTTTGCAGACCAACGTGCGTGGCACCTTTGCCTGCGTTCGTGCCTTTCGGCGTCTACTGGAAAACAATGAAGGTGGCACAGTAGTAAACATTTCATCCATTGCGGGCGATACGGGCGTGGGCAGCAACGTGATGTATTGCGCCTCCAAAGCGGCCATCAATACCATGACAAAATCGTTGGCTCGGGCATTAGCCCCTAAGATTCGTATCGTGGCCATCTCACCGGGTTGGGTTTGGGGTGAGTATGCGTCTCGCTTCCCCCAGGAGTACATTCAGGAGCAGATTAGCAAAACACCCCTCAATCGCATTGCTCAACCAGAGGATGTGGCCGCTGCTGTGCTGGCAGTTACGACCCAGTTGACCTTCTCTACAGGCTGCGTTATACCTGTAGATGGGGGAAGGCCATTACTATAATGATCTCGATGAAAAATTTTACTTGTTTATGGCCCGTGCTCAGTTTGCTACTAGGTTTTAGCATAGTTGGGTGCGGTGTACCGTCTTTTCCTTCCCAGGAAGAGAACAATTCGTCTATGAATGATGCAGTAGGCCAGTCTTTGGGTAACGAGGCAGACGAAGATGTGGTTGCACCATTATCTGAGGAGATGCCTGGTGCGTTTTTTGAAGATGAGTGTCCTTTTGAGAGCATGGATAACGAATCTGTCATATGTGGTTACCTTCTTGTGGCCGAAGATCGAACAAAAGTGGATGGCTTGACGGTTGAAATCGCTGTCGCCATTATCCCAAGCCATCGTGATGCCCCTCGACCTGATCCAGTTCTCTACTTGGAAGGTGGCCCCGGCGGGAGCGCGCTTTTGGGTATTGATGATTGGCTTGAATCTCCTTTGCGTGAAGAACGAGAAATTATCCTCTTTGACCAACGCGGGACTGGTTTTTCCTGGCCCAATTTGGATTGCCCAGAGACAGATGCAGTTGAAGCGGGTGAAGCGCCAGAGGGCGTCTTGAAGATTGAAGCTGTAGAAACCTGTCGGAATCGCTTACGCCAATTAGGTGTGGACCTAACGGCGTATAACAGTGCTGCCAGTGCTGCCGATGTTGAAGACTTACGTGTGGCATTGGGCATCGAGACATGGAATCTCTTTGGCATCTCCTATGGTACTCGGCTGGCTTTGACTGTTATGCGGGATTATCCGACTGGTGTACGCAGTGTGGTTCTGGATTCCGTCTACCCACTGAATGTTGACGCGTATACTGTGTCACCCCAAACCCAGGCGGACGCGATTTTGGCTTTGCTGCGCGCCTGTCAAGCAGATGTTGACTGTCGTCATTGGTACCCCGAACTGGAGCAGGATCTCTATACTGCTATCGATATACTCAACGATGAGCCGCTGGAGTTGGAAGATGGATTTGTCACAGGTGAAGATCTAGTTAGTGCCCTGGTTTCATCCTTATATGACAGCGAGACGATTCCAGTGTTGCCGCTAGCCATTAGCGAGGCAGCTTTCGACAACCATGATATTTGGCTGGAGCTGTCAGAAGAAGAAGCTCGTCGAACAACGTCTCATCGATCCCGCCAACATCAATCCCCGAGACAAGACGATGTTGAGGATCTAGAGGATTCACAAGGTATGTTCTACTCAGTAGAGTGCCGCGAGGAAGCGCCTTTTGGTTCACCTTCTGCGGCCCAATCTCTGATGGAAGGGTACCCAGACCAGCTAGCAGAGCCGCTTTTGGCCGATCTGGATGAGTTTTACGCAGCGTGTGCCATCTGGGGAGCAGGCGAAGCAGCGAAAGTCGAGAACATGCCAGTAGAGAGCGATATTCCTACCCTGCTTCTTGCTGGTGAATTGGATCCGGTTACACCACCGTCTTGGGCTAGGTTGGCCAGTGAGACGCTCACAAATCACCTCTATCTAAAGATCCCGCGCGGCGGCCACTCCGTATCAAGTGATGGTGACTGTGTCATGCAGATCATTGTAGATTTTTACAACGCTTTGGATGCCGAACCAGATTCTGATTGCATTCAAGAAATCAGAGCTTTTGAAGGACCATGAATTCTATTCACGTACCACAAACCATTTTTAGGAGTTTATTCAGATGAATCATCCCCTCATCTCTAATGAAGAAATGCTGAGTCGAGTTGTCCGCTTTGGAGACTATACCAAAGAAATGGCCATTCCACTCATGTTTATTGATAGTTTACAGGAGGGACACCACCGCCTCAATTATGCCGTCATTGGCGATACTGCGGCGGAGAACCCAGACTTTGAGACCATGATCAAGCAGCCCCATAAGTTTCAGATCGGTATGTTCAAGGCCATGCCCGATGGCAACGGACCGGCTTATCATACTCACGATTATGTGGAGTTATTTTTGCCATTGGAGGGTAAGTGGCGCTTCTATTGGGGCAATGACCCTGAAGCCGAGCCAGAAGGTGAAGTCTTTTTGGAGAAGTGGGATCTGATCTCTTTTCCTCCAGGGCTATGGCGCGGATTTGAGAATATTGATTCTGAACCAGCTTGGTGCTTTGCTGTCCTAGAACAGCACACCGTCTTTGAAGGCAAAGATCCCTACTGGGCACCATCGGTTATTCGAAGAGCGCGAGAGATGGGCTTTGAGGCAGATGATGATGGTCGTATGCAGAAGCCAGATAATTTTGAAGAATTGAACGCGCAGATGCTAGAGAAGATGTATAACGCGTGAAGATGATTGAGGTGACAAGATGATTGAGATGGTGTGCGTATGCAAGAGAGTTTTCTCACCTTCATCACGTCCTCATCTTATTCATCTTTATCACGTCCTCATCTCAATCACTCAATTCTGCATTGATAGCAATTATTCGATGCTGACCTCACATGAATATAGCTCACTTCTGGGTTGGTCAGTAAAGCGGATGACACCTCGGGAATCATTACCTCAATATCCACCGGAATCTTGCGCATGTTGATCGAATTGCTCAATGTTGCATAAGCGGTTTCACCTGCAACGCACAGTGAGCATTCTGGCTACAAGAACGAAGATTTAGAACACCGTGCATCGCAGCCTCTATAAACTTAATGACATTATCTAATTACTTTCCACCGTGGGACATGGCATCCAAGACCTTCTGCCTAACGTCATCAACGTCCACACTCAGTTCATTCAAGAAGCGCAACGCCATGCCTTTCTTGTCACTGCTTTCGGTATCCCCCTCTGCAATAATGCCCAATAGTAAATGCTCTGTCCCCAAATAGGTATGGCCCATTCTGGCTCGCTCCTTTTCAGCCAGTTCAAAGACGTTGGCAACCCGAGGAACGATTCCCAGAGCAGTTGCAGGAGGATGTTCGCTGCGCCCAACAAGTTTGTCCATCAACGCTTCGACGGAATCATAGGAGACATCCAGCTCTGTTAGAACTTTTCCAGAAATACTCTGCTTTTCGGAAGCTAAGCCCAATAGCAAATGCTCGGTGCCAACGTAATGGTGCTCGTATCGTCCCGCCTCAGCCATCATTCTAGTACAAACTTCTTTAGCTCGTTTTGTAAGCGTTGCGCCATCCGTCGAAAGAGCCTCTTGCCATTTTGCTAATAGTTGAACCTGTTCGCGGTGCTTTGATTTGAGCGCTGCTAGCCATCCAGCTTCGTCAAAGGGCGTAGGTAAGTCATGACCGCTCTTTGTCATCACCGCATCTGCCACATAGATAGGCGCGCCAGCGATCAGCGCTAGCGTGACAGCATCGCTTGGGCGAGTATCCAGTTGTTTCGTCAAGCCATTGCTCTCTAAGTGAATAACGCCATAGAAGGTTGTCTCTTTGAGCGCGTTTACCTCCACCTTACTGACCTCAGCGTCGACTAAGTCCAGCATTTGAGCCATAGTGTGGTGAGTCATGGGCCGAGTAAAGGATTCGCCATTCAAGATCGCCTCTAGGGTATGTCCCGTTTCTAGGCCAACCCACATCTCCAAATAACGTAAGGGCTTCTTGGCCACAAAACAGACAATGGCATATTTATCGTCACCCTGCTCAAATGCATGAACTGAATCAATTTTAATCATCTTATGCTTCCTTTTGTTGCTGGTTGGCTCTCCGTCAGCCAACCTATTATCACCTAACGTGCTGCCTGCTAACCTACTGCCCATTCGCTCACTCTGATCACCAAAGAGAGGTACAAGCTGAATCCGCAATTCCTTCCTCGCCTGAAATAACCGACTTTTGATAGCTGTCTCCGACGCCTTCAACTTTTGAGCAATCTCACGAATGCTCAACTGCTCTAGATAAAAGAGAGTGGCTGCCTCCTGCCTCTTGGGTGCAAGCTGTGCAATGGCCTGCTGAATCTCTGCTCGATGCAATCGTTGCTCAAGTAGATACGCCGGATCTGAATCAAAATGATTGTGCAACGATCCGGGTAATCTATCTGGATCCCATGCCTGCCACTCCTCGCCGCCCACGATGCCCCATTTGCTCTGAAGGCGAAGATGGCTGTGACTGACATTTCGTACAATCCCGTGAAGCCAGCTCCCATAGCGTGTCGGATCCTTTAAGCTCTTTAACGAAAGATAAGCTTGCAACATGGCCTCTTGCGCGATATCTTCGGCAGTAGCCCGATCATGAATCATATTTTGGGCAATATTTTGGGCCATAGGCAAATAGCGCTCAAAAAGAATGCCAAAAGCATCTCGGTTTCCAGCTCGAACCATCTCTATCAGTTGGGCGTCGTTCAGATTATTCATAGAAACTCAATTCAGATTCACCAATTACGCTCTCTGCATTATAGTGGTAGAATAGTCGGAAAAGGTTGTATCAAGCCAGCTTGTTTAATCATGTCAAGGATTACATACCATGCTTAGAATCGGAACCGGTGCAGGCTTCTCGGCAGATCGCTTGGACCCCGCTGTAGACCTAATCACCAGAGGCAACCTTGACTATATTATCTTTGAGTGTATTGGCGAGCGCACCTTGGCTTTTGGCCACCGCGACCGGATGCAGGACCCTAACAATGGTTACAATCCCCTGTTGGCGCGTCGTTTCCGCGCCATACTCCCTCTCTGCCAAGCGAATCAGACAAAAGTCATCACCAACATGGGCGTGGCCAATCCAGAAGCTGCTGCCAAGCGAACCAAAGCTATAGCGACCGAACTGGGTTTAGCAAATTTGAACGTTGCATGGGTCTCGGGTGATGACGTTTCCCATCTGATTGATGACCAGACAGAGTTACTGGAGCTAGGCTGCACGGTTGGCGACCTACCCCAACCGCTCATTGGGGCCAATGCCTATATTGGCATGGATGCTATCTGCCCAGCACTCGTGGCGGGCGCGGACATCATTATCACGGGGCGAGTGGCCGATCCGTCACTTTTTCTAGCCCCCATGGCACATCGCTATGGCTGGTCAAGCAATGATTGGCAACGGCTAGGATCAGGAACGCTCATTGGCCATCTCCTTGAATGCGCTGCCCAGGTGACTGGTGGTTATTTTGCTGATCCCGGCTTCAAAGACGTGTCCGATTTAGCTTACGTGGGGTTTCCGCTGGCTGAGGTTCATGAGGATGGCAGTGCCGTAATCACCAAACTACCCGATACGGGTGGTTGCGTCACCTTACAAACCGTGAAAGAACAGCTCCTTTACGAAATCCATGACCCATCTGCTTATAGTACACCAGATGTGGTGGCCGATTTTTCTACCGCCCAACTCAGCCAACAGGCTCCAGATCGCGTGGCCATCTCTGGCGCAAGAGGAGAACGACGTCCTGAACGGCTCAAAGTGACCGTCTCTTTTAAGGGCGGATATCTCGCGGAAGGCGAAATCTCCTACGCCGGACCAGGAGCCGCCAACCGCGCTCAATTAGCGGGTCAAATTATTGCTGAACGCATGAGGCACGTCCACCAGATTGAAGAAGATTTGAGGGTTGATCTGATAGGTGTGAACGCTTTACACAGAACAGCCCTACACAAAAGTGCTAAAGAGGACTCAAGTCCATATCAGTCGACACATGAAGATGTGCGACTCCGAGTAGCTTTGCGTTCGTTAGAAAGAGAGGCTGGGGAGGTGTTGTTGTGGGAAGTCGAATCATTACTCTGCTGTGGCCCAGCCGGTGGTGGTGGTTTTCGAGGGCGGTTGACACCATCGGTTGTCACCCATTCAGCTTTCCTCGCCCGTGAACAGATCTCGACTCATTTTGAGGTCATCTCCTGAGCCGTACGCATTTCACTTTGGAGGTTCTAATGAACCAATCTGCACCACTCCATAAAATTTCGCTACGCCAAATTGCCCATGCCCGTGCTGGTGACAAGGGAAATATTTCAAGCATTGGGCTCTTTGTTTTTGAGCCAGAACATTATGAAACCGTCAAAATACAGATCACGGCTAAACGGCTAAAAGATTGTTTTGGTGGACTCTTCAAGGGCGGGATTCAGCGGTATGAGATTGACCACCTGCACGCTCTCAACTTCGTTATGACAAGGGGGTTGGAAGGGGGCGTCAATAGCTCGCTCAATTTGGATGCCCACGGGAAGTCATTTAGCTTTTTACTCTTATCGCTAGAGGTAATGCCCGGTGGTCCGTAGTCGGTTGGTCCATAGTCGGTTGGTCCAAAGTCGGCACGGTCGATGTCATTCCGATTGTGGTCTCCTGACACTTGAAACGTAACCTATACTCAGCTCCGTTTGAAAACAGGTGTTTGGTCTCTCTCTGGTAGAGCTTTGGAAAACACCTGTTTTCAAAACGACCGCAGTATAGAATCGCGACGGAAATAAGACCTAAACATCGATCCTGTCATCTCATGCCCAAAGGACTCCCGAGAAAAGAGCTTCGCCTAATCCAAGGAAATAAACATGCTCATGTAGAACAATCATCTAGGCCAGTACACGCGCCCTTGTCTTGAGCCTTCGAACAGGACGCACCACGTGTCCCTGACAGAGCCATTTTCTTGGAACAACCTTATGCTATGTTTTGATTGACGTTGCGCTTCTTAGTCAATGATGCTACGCCGAAAATAGCGGGCTGGCGGAATTTCCAGAATAAGCCGATAATCCCGTTCTATGATTCCCATAAGTTCGGGAGACAGATCATAGGTGAACCGCTCCAATAAGATGGCTTCTGGCTGATAGGTGACCAAAACATCAAGCATCATCTGGGGTGTTAGCGTGCCTGTGGTTAAGCGCTTTCGGCTAATGACGGCAAGCTCAGGTGGCGTCAGGCGATTGGCAAGGAAGGCATAGTAGGGGCGGTCAGTAAAGAGCCAGTTGGGCTGCTCGGAAGGCAATGTTGCCGAGTCAGCGATTAGCTTTTCTACAATGACAGGTGTTGTGTAAGGCTGGCTAAATGCGAATTGCTCGGTTACGCGGCTAGGAATTGGTTTGGGGTAAAGGACGATTATTCCTGTAAATGCGCCACCTAATAGGAGTAATAAAGCAAAAGCAACGAGTGAGGGTGGAGAGTCGCGCCGAATGCTTATGCGACCTACAGCCCGAATCCACGCTTCAATGCCATAGGCGCAAAGCCAAACCAAAGGAACCGTTAGATACAATACGTGGTGATACCATAGTGGTCGGTGAATGCTGAATGCAACCAATGCAGTACCCAACCAGATGCCAGGAATCAATGCACTTATGGCACGATTCTTGATAGCCCAAACCGAGCCAATAATTGCCAGTATCAAATAGGGTGCTTGTTGCGTCATGAAGTTTGGTAGGAAGGTAGAACTGGCAACAATAAAGGGTTCATGGAATCTCGTGCTTGTACCAAAATGAGGTTCAAATAGCAAGTCAACCCGCAAACCTTGATAGGTAGCGCCCACAGCAAGAACGGTCAAGCCAATGCTGAGCAGCCATAGAGCGGGTTTGTGCCAATTCCCGAATTCTATCCATTTTCTATCCGTCGGAGTCTCATTTGCATTATCAAACCACAAAAAAAGAAGCAGGGCAGGAATGGAGAGTGCCACCATCAGTTTGGTCTGGATCGCTAGCCCCATTACGAATCCAGAGGCTATCATCCCCCAAAGGGACTGTCTTCGAATTTGGAGCAGCAAAATGGCAAACATGGCCAAAGCAATTGATGGCAGGCCCACCATAACTGCACCACTTAAACGCAGGTAGTATTCCGTAAAAAGCAGCAACAGAACCGCTAGGGTTGCCGAACCTACTGATGTAGCATGGCGAGCCGCTTGGTAGAGCGACCAAACAAGCCCTGCCGATAAGAGCACAACAAGCCAGCGAGCAACAGAAACAGTATGCCCCCAAAGGGAAAACCACCATGAGAGGAGAATGGTTAATACCGGCGGCTGATCGGACCAGATTTCTTTATAAAGCTCAAATCCGCGGTTGACCAGTAAACTCTTCATGAGATTAATCCCCTCATCATAGTCAAAATCATATGGCTTTTGAAATGGGGCAAGATAAACCATGATGAGCAGAAAACCTAGTACAACAAAAAGTCCGTGCTGATGCACACGGGAAACAATGCCATATATAGCTAATTTAGATTGATGTAACGGTTGTGCTTTCTCTGAAATGGTAGACACGTGAGACAAGGCCAAATTTATTGGGGTGAAGTCTATCTATCTCTATTGTAAAAAGAAATCTTTGGAATGGTGTGAAATTTTATCCTGTAGATGAAAAGTACATGGGTAGACATGAAAATTTCACGACCGGTCGGCGTATTAGCGTAGGATAATGTGCATGGGCTCAATGAAAGGAGAATCGATGGGTGCTGAAAATGATTTTGTTGCGTATCTTCTTGAATTATTAGAAGACTACCCCGATGTGAGCGCGAAGCGAATGTTTGGTGGGTATGGAATTTTTCGAGATGGATTGATGTTTGGCCTTGTGGCTGATTCAATCCTTTATTTGAAAGTGGATGATCAAAATCGGCATGAGTTTGAAACGAGATCGCTAGAGCCATTTACCTATGAAGGCAAGGGCAAGCCTATGCAAATGTCCTATTATCAGGCTCCTGAAGAGGCACTAGACAGCGCCGAGGAAATGCTAACTTGGGCCGAGAGTGGATATGGGGCAGCATTGCGGGCCAAGAAAACCAAAGTAAAGAAACCCAAAGCAAAGAAATCCAACAATTAATATCTACTTCAATCGTTTATAACGCTGCAACGGCGTTTCGGGTATTCCTTTCGTTTCGCTCATGAAGCGGCCGTTTTTGGCCATAGAGGTCAGAACGAGAAATCTTGTGCAGCTATGCTGCGGTCTTTTAGAAAACAAGAATTTTCCCATGCTCCACTAGGATGGCCAAACTCGTGTTTTCAAACGTGGCTTTGTCATTTAGAGAATAGTTTTAGTAACCTCTTCTCGAAATGACAAAGCCACGTTGTAGCGTTAAAGGGATTTGACATTGTAGCTCGCTAGACAAATTTTGTCCCGATTTTTGTTCGATTGAGCTCGATATACCTTGAAAAGGGGCGCCAATTTTGCCTGTCCATACTAAATTGGCCCGGATTGTCAGCAGAATGACAAAAACTCGGTATAATGACGTATAGACAAACGTCATAAATCACGCTATGATGTACCGTAATATACTTAGTACGCTTAATTCATCAGCTTGTAAATCTCGACGCAGTGGAACTTTGCACCTCCTATCTACTATCCTCTACCCTCTTGCCAACGTGCAGGACTATTCGGTATGCCTATTTCTCAAAGCGCTTTGTGTGGTTAACAGAGAGCCATCATTTGCTCTTCTTCCGTAGCTCATACTTCGGCAGAATAGCTCAGTCTTGGCTTATGTCCGGCATCATCGGAGACATTCCGAATAGAAAGGACATTTTTTCTTCAATGAAACAGGCTTTATGAGATCACATAGGAGTCAGCTCCGACCATTCGCAAAATACGGTAGATAGGATTGCGACTATTTCATTTGCCACTTGCATACTTAATGCTTTTAAGCAGCGATGTTCAAAACAGAATGCTAGAACCTATATCATCCCCGACGAACCCTTGGCTGGATATCTATCCTATAAAGTATCTAACCAGGCCATTGATGCTTAAGGACTTATAAAAGATTTCAGAAATTGGACCATATCAAGATGAAATGTTTGGAGTAAATTTGCATGCTCAATGCATATAACCGTTTGGCTAGACCTAACAAGAGACGGTCGCAGAAGCGGATTAGATTCAGCTCATACATTTATCCAACTGATAGTATCCTTCATTGGCCTAAACTACTGGTACACGCTATTCAAGCTTGGCAAAAGGTAGACAGACAAGGGTTCATCTAATGAGTCGTTTAACAGAACAACTTAAAAGTATTTTTGCCTCTCCTACTTTTGATGATCAAGAGAAGACGCGTCGTGCATATTGGCTGAATTTAGTACTATGGATTATCGCGTTCATTTTGGCTACATTCTCCATGGCCCCTCCATTGAGTCCACGTGAGGTAGAATTTCAGTATGTGTTTGCCTATATCAATACAATTGTACTAATAGGGATATTGACCTGTATATTGTTCGTTCGTAGAGGGTATGTTCGCTCAATCAGTTTGATTATATTGATTCTGGTTTACTTTATCACAACATACCCATTAATATTTTATACAAAGACAGTTCATTCACTGGAAGTCTTGGGATACTTTATTTTAATTCCTCTAGCTGGGCTTTTATTTGGTAGCCGGATTATGCTCTATTTTGTAGGACTAGCATCAGTATCACTCTATACAATTTTCCATTTAGAGCGAATTGGCATTTTGGTATCCTCTATTGGTATACAAGCCACATTTGCAGATTTGATTATCCTTTTTGCCGCTATTGCCATGAATACGGGACTACTATTAGCTATATTGTCCGCAACTGAAGAGAATGCCCAAGAAGCGCAGGACTCGGCCAGATCGCTCCTACTCATCAATGAAAAATTGACCAAGAGCCAACAAGCATTACAGCAAGCTAAAGACGAATTGGAATTGCGCGTTGCGCATCGCACTACTGAACTGTCTACAGCAAATCATCAACTCGAACAGAGTGAGCATCGATTTCGTAGCTTGGCTGAGCGTTCCCCAGACTTCATCGGAATCCTAGCTCAAAAAACAGGAAAATGGTCCTATACTAATCAACGTAGCTTGCTTGGTCACCCAATTAGTGAAATTGAATCACGTGATCTCCTGCTAACCAAAATTCATCCCGCTGATCGTAAATTGATCAAAGAGCATTGGGGCCAGATGACGTCTTCGGATAGATCAGTTACAACGATGGAATATCGTATGTATAGCGGACACAATACTGAGGAGTGGATTCAGAGCCGTGAAACGATCTTAAGGTGTGACCCATCCGGACAGCCTTTAGAGTTTCTTATTGCGTTGACAATTATAACTGAACGCAAGGTACAGGAAGAGGCCCTAAGGCAGGCCAAGGAACAAGCAGAGGCCGCGACTCGGGCCAAAAGCGAATTCCTGGCCAATATGAGCCATGAAATACGCACACCCATGAATGCTGTCATCGGCATGACGAGTCTGTTACTAGACACAGCTCTAAATGAAGAGCAAAAAGACTATGTAGAGACCATCAATCAGGGCGGAGGCGCTCTCTTAACCCTAATTGACGAGATCCTGGACTTCTCTAAGATCGAATCTGGAAAGGTGGATCTGGTTCACTATCCTTACGACTTCCGTCAATGTGTAGAGGGTGTGATTGATCTATTGGCCATAAAAGCAGCAGAAAAGAATATCGAGTTCTCTTACTACATCGATCCTCAAGTGCCATCAAGCGTTATCGGCGATGAGTCACGGCTGCGTCAGATTCTGGTCAACTTGATCTCCAATGCCATCAAATTTACTGATGAAGGTGAGGTGGCTGTGATAGTCACGGTGGAGAATCAAGCTCAGATCAGTGAGCCCTGCGTCATCTGTTTGAAGGTGAAAGATACTGGCATAGGCATCCCTGATTCTGCTATACCCAATCTATTTGATTCCTTCAGTCAAGCTGATAACTCAAGCACTCGCAAATATGGAGGGACAGGATTAGGATTAGCGATCAGCAAACGAATCTGTAAAGCCATGGGGGGCCAAATTTCAGTGGAAAGTACAGAAGGGAATGGAACAACTTTCCGTGTTAAGATCCCCTTGATTACACATGGTAATGATAATCAACCTTATCTGATGACTAGACGATCTAACTTTAAGGATAAGAGCATATTGATTGCGAGCTGCAACGCTACCAATCGACAAATCCTGGCGGCTTATACTCAACATTGGGGCATGAAAATTCAACTGGTGAAGAACCAAGACGAGCTTATTTCCTGGTTAGCTCAGGATTGTACCGTCAATCTTGCTATTGTGGATGTACCCAATTCGCATGTCGGCTCAGAATTTTGGGCCATGCGCATTGCCGAAGCTTGTCCAACCCTTCCTCTACTTACTCTGATCTCTTCTTTAGATGATCAAGCAAAGGTCCACATTAACCAACTTGAAAACGCCACGTTACTCCATAAACCCCTCAAATTTGACGAGCTGCATTCATATGTTATGCGACTTTTTAAAGATGCTGACTACCGCCAGGATAAATTACCTAGAGATCATCAGATCAATCAAGAAATGGGCAAGCGCTATCCTCTACGAATTCTCATTGCCGAAGACAATCGGGTAAATCAGAAGGTAGCCCTACGTATTTTGGCAAGGTTAGGATATGATGCAGATGTAGCCGAGAATGGCGTTGAGGTGCTTAGGGCCATGCAGGAGAAGTTATACGATGCAATTCTAATGGATTTACAGATGCCTAAAATGGATGGCTTAGAAGCCACTCGTCAAATACGCGAAAATGTAGAGCTTGTACAGCAACCATATGTAATTGCTTTAACGGCAGCAGCTATGGAGCTCGATAGGCAAAAATGCCTAAGTATAGGGATGAATGGCTTTATCTCTAAACCAGTTCGTGTTGATGAGTTGGCCAGTGAATTGAAAGGTGCTTATATAAAACTTGGTTACCATAGCCCAGAAGAAATAAGTACCCTCAATGGCATGCCAATATTTCAGGAATGATGTTCAGATCACGAACGATACCCAAATGGATCTGATGCCTTTTTTTGGCACGATCAACATGAAAGGCTTTCATTCCTACTGTGCGAGCACCCTCTACACAGTCAATTTCATCATCGAAAAAGAGACAATTTTTTGGTTTGACATTCAACTTATGACAGATAGTTAAATAAGCTTCTGGTTGGGGTTTGGCCGAACCAATGACAGGCGCAGCGCACGCAATATCTACAAAGTTATGCAAGCCAATGGCTTCTAGTGAAGCATCCAGACTGGCTAATGCAAAGTTAGAGAGTACACCTACCTTTAATTTTTGTTGGCGTGCATGAGTCATTGCAGGGAACGCATCCGAATAAGCCTTCATATATTGAGTATAATTGAAGCGCAGAAGACATTGACGAGTTTCTGTTGAAAGATCAAGTTCATCACATATTTTGTTCCAGAATCCAACAAAAAAGCTCTTTTCTTCTAGTACACTTCTTGGAAACCCTACATTGTTGCCCAGGATTTCCCAACGGTTAGTAAGCTCTTTCAGTGATATGGGGAGGAGAGGTTGAAAGAATGTAATGGCATCGTAGATTTGAAAGTCAGCTAAAACCCCATCTCTATCAAAAACTATAGCTTCTGGTATCATTGTTATTAGTGGTTTCGTTTGCTATACTAACGTTTAAGAAAGTGCTTATTCAGGTTTCTCTGAATTCAACAATTCGGACCGTGTCGTTGGATACCAAAATGGTCCCAAACGAAAACCCAGACCAATAACATCTGGGTCTTGCCAGACCGCTTTAAATTCTAACACCTTTTCGGCTCGGCCTGTTTTATCTTGTTGCCACGTGTTACGCGTATAGGCGTAATCATAGAGTATTGAACGAAGCAGTTGCTCATCCACCATGTAGCCTAAGTGCATACGCCAGTAACATTGAAGTTTCCCCACAAGCAGTGGCGGCACAATAGATGGAAATATTTCTGGCTTGCCTGTGCCTAAGAACATGGTCGCAAGAGGTACATCCTCACCATACATAGCTCGAATCGCTTCTTGTCGTGTAGTAATATCGCTTCCCTTTAAGGTGCGGAAGATGTATTCCCAATTGGTTTCAGCATGAGAGGCCGCAAAGAACCAAACTCGAGGACCATCATTCTGAGCCGTTTCGGCCTCTAGTCGTCGGGACGTTGACTGAAGTTCTGGCCAACTATCCGTACCAATTAAACGAACTCGCCAATTTCGCGCAGCATAATCTCTCAGCGCATCTTCCCCTGTAAGTCCCCATTCTACCCACTTAGATAACTTTTCACGGTACCGAGGAGTTGATTCAGCATAATTTGTCTCTCCAACTACAATTGTAAATATATGACGGATTCCATGATAAAAAAGCATCGCTAGGGAATCTATCATTTGAAGACGACTCCACTGGGCATACTCATCACTAGCCGGATCAATACCTTCTAATGCTGCTCGTCGGCGTGTTCCATCGTTTGTTAATATTAGTGTTTCAGGTGCAATCTTACGAATGTCTTCGATTGGTGCGACAAGAAACTCTTCAAGAGTTGGATAGTGATTCACCATATTGTAGTGCAGTCTATTACATTAACAAATCAAATGAGGGACTTCTGGTACGGGAAAAATATCTGTATTGATAACTGATAGAAGAGCTGATAATACATAAATACGATCTATCCGATAGGGAGAATATAACTCTTTGCAGTACCAATATGGTTCTTGATCCAATATATCATTATTGTAATTTTCTAATAACCAATGATATCCCCGCTTTAAAGCTGCAATGGCTTCATCATTGAGATCATCTTTAGCATAGAGGGTTTGCAACGCTAGGATACAATATGCGGTCTCAAGTGTTGACGAAGTATCTGTCATACCCCAACCACCGTCTACACGTTGGTCCTCAATAATCGCATGAACTGTTGATTGTGCATGCTCATCATAGCCTAACACTAGAAGTGTCAATATCGTTTCCATCGTCATGTAACGCCAAGAGCTATGCCACTTGTCAGGAAACCAATGCCCTTGAGGCTGCTGACGTTCTAAAAGAAACTCTTCTGTAGAGGGGGCTCTTTCACCACAGAGGGTTAGAGCATATAGAGCATGTGCATTGGAAAGAATTGAGGGATTAAGTTCATTCTTATATGTATAAAAGTGTGCTTCATTTTGAAACTGCCAGATATAGCCTGGATCCATATCATACCCGAGACTATAAAGGACAACGACTGCTGTAGACGTACAATCCACATCTGGGACAAAGAAGTTGCCAAAGCTTACTCCGCTGCCAGTAGTCAAGATTTGATAAAGTTCTTCCCCCTGACGAGCTATGCTCTCGCTCAACAGCCCATGGTTAATTATCCCAGCAATATGAAGTGCATATAGACCGTATGAAAGTTCATACCCAGCGATGGGAAATGGATTAGTCACCACTCCAGGAATGTCAATCCCTGTGGCTTTGGCTGCCTCACTTAAGTATCGTTCAGCAATTGGTATATAATCTTGTAGGTGGTTTTTACCGGCTGCGCTCTTAAGCCATGCAGCTGTAGCAGCAGGGCTGTGTCCTACGCTACCTGAACCATTAAGTAAAGATGCATCGGCATCCAATCCTAATGCTTCCCATGAATGGGCAGGAGGGGTCCCTGGTTTTAATGGTTTTTGTCGAATATACTGTAATTTTTTTTCTCGAAGTTCAAAGAGCCGCGCATAGGGCGTTGGGTCAATGGTTAAACCAACTTCACATGCCTCGTGAATCAGATAAGGCAGGAGCATCTCCGTGGCAACAGGAAATGTGTCAATATGCACCTCCATCCACTGTTCAGATTGATGTTCAAGGAACTCAAGGCCTGCATTAATAAGTTTGCGGGAAGCTCTATCGCGACAGTATGTGAAGATTGCAAGGAGAGCAGCTAGAGTGGGTACATCGCGGGCAGTTGGTACAGCGGGGTCTCCCCAACCACCATCTGCTTCCTGTTGGGAGATTAACCAGTTAAGTCCTGGTTCAACGCCTTCCGGAGGTGGATATAAGCGAAGAAGTTGGGCTGTATCATAGATGGCCGGACTGATGAGGCCGCCATCTTTTCCAAGGTCAGCAACAAGCCCACGAAGCTCCGTGAATAGTTGCTCTTGGAAGGCAATCATGTAGTATCTCCTTACTCAGGGTAAGAATTCACATGACACCCATTTGGGTAGCGATACCGATAAAGTTAGAAGCAGCAAAATAAAGACACTGGTACTTTACGCAGCGCTAGTTGATAGACTTGGGTAATTGGGTGCTGTGAATATAACGACTGCATAACTTCTTTCCAGGAAACGATACCATCGATGGGAAGGTTCCTGCAAATTAAGGGTGCTGCAAATATTACAATTTTATGGCAGTCCAGCAAAATCAATATCTATTCATGATAAGAAGCTCTTTCGATGTTGAGACCATGCAATCAATCTTGACAGAAAGAAAGAAAAATTTCCGTAATAACGCTCACGAAACTGCATAAAAGTATTCAAGTAAACCGGAGTCAATGTCCTTCAGAATCTTCTTCCCATCGTAGCCAGCCAGCGATAAATGCGGATTGATACTGAAGATTTCATTTATGGACAAGCGCACACTGACGCCCCTATCGGCTAATTTGTCTTCAGAAAACATCTCAAAATCACTGGGACCGTGGTAAACTGCAAGGGATTTATAATATACCATTCATGCGATTTTTACATTCAATCAAATTATGAAAATCACAAGCCTTCATCTCTATGTAGTTCCCTTAACCAGCCACGAAAAATATAATATGGCCGCAGGCAAAACCTGCGACACGGTCGAGAGTATCGTTTTAGAAATTCGTACGGATGAAGGCATGAGTGGCTGGGGGGAAGTTTGCCCCATTCCTCATTACTTACCTGCCTATTCCGGAGGCGTTGCGTCAGCAATCCAAGAGCTTGCGCCTATTTTGTTGGGTGCAGATGCCATTGGTCCCGAAGCGCTCATGGCCCGTTGTAACGCCTATTTGTTAGGACACGTCTACGCCAAATCCGCCATCGACATAGCTCTATGGGACTTGATGGGCAAGGCAGCCGATCTCCCGCTCTACAGGTTACTAGGTGGACGGCAGATGGAGGCCGCGCCACTCTATCACTCTATCACTTGCATTGAACCAGAGTCGATGGCTGCTATTGCCAAACAAGCCTATGATCAGGGGATTCGCCAATTCCAGGCCAAGCTAGGTGCATCTGGCGATTGGCGACGCGACGTTGAGCGGTTAATGGCAGTTCGAGAGGCTATTGGTGAAGGTCCCCTACTCTACGGCGATTGGAACTGTGGCACAACCACTCTTGAAGCCATTCGTGTTGGGCAAGCCGTACACCACTTGGACGTCATGCTGGAGCAGCCATGTGATACGCTTGAGGAATGTACCCAAGTGCGGCGTACAACGGGTATGGCCATGAAGATCGACGAAAATGGATATGATACGGCATCGTTACTTAAAGCCCATGAACTAGGTTGTATGGATGTAGTAGCGCTCAAACTTTCGAAATTTGGCGGCATCTCGGCCATTCGCTCGGCTAGAGAGCTATGTACCCATTTGGGCGTTATGATGGTAATTGAAGATACGTGGGGATCGGATATTACGACAGCGGCTATCAGTCATTTGGCCGTATCGACAGCCCCTAAATTTCTCCTAAACTGTTGTGATTTGTCTGGCTATGTGTCTCCCCACATCGCACCAGATGGCCCCCTACGCGATGAGGCAAAGCTGGGGCCATCGGAGCGTTCTGGTTTGGGAATTACACCTGATCCCGACATTCTGGGCGCTCCGATAGCTATCCATAAGTGAGCAACACGGTCGCTCCAAGAAAATCAATGTACCCAGACCAGGATACTGAACATGAATGCCTTACAACAATTAGCTCGGTGGGCAGCAACGGTCACTGCCGGAGAGTTCTCCTGCCAGTGGCAGCAAGCCAAAGATTGGGCTACCATAGCATTGATCGATACCATTGGCTGTATGACCGCAGGCAGCCATCATCCAGCCAGCCAACTGAACTATGAGGCGCTTGCCCAATGGGGCAGCGGTCGCTCCACAGCTATTGGACATCTTCAGCCCATGTCCCCGCCGTGGGCAGCTATGGTCAACGGAACATCTGGTCATGCATTGGATTTTAACGCATGGGATGAGCGTTCGGCCAGCCACTCCAGCCCTGTACTGCTGGCTGCTCTCCTGGCAGTTGCCGAAGCAGAAGGCAAGTCTGGGATGGATGTGATTGATGCTTTTATTGTTGGTATGGAGATTACCATGCGTGTAGGGGCAGCAGTGAATTTGGATCATTACCACATCGGCTGGCATACAACCAACACGGTTGCCACGATTGGGGGGGCTGTGGCCTGCGCTCGACTACTTGAGCTGGATGAAAGGGGGATCGGCAATGCCATCAGTATTGCTACTAGCCATACTGGCGGTTATAAGTCTCAATTTGGCACAACCATGAAACCCATTCATTGTGGTATGGCTGCCAAGGCTGCCGTCATGTCGGCTTATCTAGCACGGACGGGCATTGAGGGGGCGGCAGATACGTTGGACGGCCAGTGGAGTTTGCTATCTTTGCAAGCAACCAACAAGGCGCCTGGCTTTGCAACTGCATTGGCTGACCTAGGGAAATCCCTCGCATTGGCGGCATATGGTGTGGTGCTCAAGCCTTATCCGAGCTGTGCCTATACCCACCGCTCCATAGATGGTTTGCTCGACTTACGTTCCGAACACGGGTTTTCTGCTGAAAATGTCACCCAGATCAACGCTCGAATTCCATTCTACAATGCGTCCATTTTGCCCTATACTCACCCCGTGAATGATACAGAAGCGCGCTTCTGTATGGCCTACTGTCTCTCGATTGCGCTGCTCAACGGCGCAGTGCTGCCGGGCGACTTTGATGAAGAGAGTATCTTTAAGCCAGAGATTCGGACCTGGCTAGACCGTATTGTGCTAGAAACCCATCCTGTTGTGAAGGGTAGTAGTGATCTGAGTACTCAAGAACCGGCGGTAGTCACCGTAAAGCTGGCTGACGGGAGCGTACTCGATATGACAGTTGACTATGCTCGTGGAATGCCACAGCGACCGCTAATCCGAGATGAGTTAGAGGCCAAGTTTATTGGATTGGCTGAGGGGAAATTAGGCAAGCATTCAGCGGCTAAGTTGCTGGAGCAGCTTTGGCATTTCGAGCAACTTGCGGATATTGATAGCTTCTTAAACTTACTCCGCTTTGAATAAGCAATCTTCTGGATTCGTCAAAATCGTATTCGTCTTATTCAACCACTATGGACTAAAGTCCATAGAATGCTCTTGCGGCTAAAAGCCGCGGTTTCGGCTAAAGCCGACAAAATGCTGCTGACTCAAGTCAGGCGAGACTGACTTAAAGTCATTACTCGACTACAAAATCGTCGTC
>JBCCHB010000033.1:0-116196 GCA_039028975.1 Chloroflexota bacterium | reverse complement strand
GTGCCTCTACTTTCTGTGATATCCGTAGTTACATCTCTACCGCTCGTAAACAGGGGGCCAATGTCATCTCCGCTCTTTTCGGCGCTTTGACTCGCACTCCTTTCGTCCCAACTCCCTCCAATATGCTCTAGCCAGTTACAATGATTCCTTTGTTGAGTATAAGATAGTATAAAAATCGACCTCGAAATAGGGCCGAATTCTGGCTACTCACGCGGTAGTCGCTCCAACTTATACTGCGGTTGTTTTGAAAACAGGTGTTTTCTCAAGCTTTGCCAGAGAGACCAAACACCTATTTTCAAATGGAGCTGAATATAACTGTCGGCTGACTCGCTGAATGCTTTTTTACCTTGCCCTACCCCCGCGTAAAAATTACCTGGGGCAATTCGACCTCACTGGTGAGATCCTGGTCCTTAACCGTGGCTTCATCACCCAAGTCCAAGCGCAGCCGAACCGCTTCCCGCACATCGGCATTGATTTTGTGCTGCTCGGATTTGGTGGCTAAAGATACATAACTCACAATTTCGGCGAGTCCTTGGCTGGCAGGGTAGGCTTGAATGACATCCCTTAGCGTGACGGTCATCTTCTCTTCTAGCAGCGTATCGACGTTGCGCTGCAGCCTAGATTGATCCACAATCTGTTGGCTGAAGAGGACTTGAAATTGGGCCTCTGAGAGGGCTGCCCGGCCAATCTGCAATTCATCTTCCACAAAGGATGGTTTTTCGCTAGGCTGCCATAGCTGGCGTTCAAGGGGCATGTTGACATCAGGCAGACCATCGATGGTCATAAATGCCTCCTCTTTTGGCAACCCCCTAGATACTTTGGGATCCCGTAGCGTGATGGCAAGCTGCTTGATCTCCGCCGTTAACTCCTGAACGCGGCGGGCTTCGGTCAGTCGCTGTTCATCAAGCAAGCGACGCAGTTGTTGGGCCAAACGACGGTTGGATTGGGCAATGCGGGTGCCTGCTTGCAGCAGATTTCGCTTGAGGTGGCGCAGAATGTGCCGGTTGTCCCGGTCTGTAGGTAGCTCCTCAAGCTGGTAGACGCGTTCCAACAGATCGCGCAACTCATCCTGCTTGGTCTGGGAGACCAGGAACTGCCAGAAGGCGTAAAAGCTGCGTCCCTGATCCGACTCTTTGAGTGCTTCATCTGCGTCAAGAACGTGCTGGACGATGGAGCCTTTTTGGACGTGGGCCTGTAGCTGCTGCTCTTGGACCTCTCGGGCAACGGCGCGAAAATTCTCCTCGACCTCTTGGAAATCAGAGAGCAGTCGTCGGGCCACATCGTTGGCATCAAAAAAGCGCTCTTTAATCTGGGTGGTGGTTGGTTTTATGACCACGCCGGTGCTCTTGATTTCATTAATCTGAGCCTGAACCTCTGCTTTTTGGGCTTCCAACTGCTCGAGCCGGGCATCCAAATCCAGGGTACTCATCTCCACAATTGTGCGCAAGAGATCAAAGATCTGCATAAAGCGAGACTCGGTGCCGACAAACTCTTTCTTATGTAGATCCTCCACCCATATCAGCGCCCGCTCTGTATCTGGCGTCAATTCGTAGACGGGGTCATCACTCCCCACCTGGTGGTATTTGCGCAGAAAACGATGAGACTCATCACACCACTCCCGCAGATAGTGGTTTGGGTTGCTCTGGAAGCGATCCGGCTCCATCTCGCGTAACAGCTCTAGATGCCCCTCCAACCGTTCTACCAACTCAGAATGGGGAATAGTCACCCGCCTGCTCTCTTTAAAGGTCTGCTGAACAAAGCCCAAAATTAGGCTGGCATTAGGGCTACGGAGAAGTTTAAGTGTTGCGGATTGCTCGAGGTCGTGGCGGAGTTGATCAGGGTTCATAAGCTGGTTTGGCAGACTTAGGAACGAGATTTTAATAAAACCAATGTAAGATCTCTCGGGTACTTGAGATGACAGGTTTGAAGTCTCGGGTTTTATTGAATCTTGATTCCTTAGCGAGAGTAAGTTGACAAGTATGTTGTAGAAAAAGCACAAGCGTTCTGTTTAAAAGAAAATTTTAGCATAATGATTATGCGAATGCAAAGAACCGTACAGCACTGGGTACATCCCAGAATTGGGGACACACCTTACTGCACTCTGGCAAGGCCAGAACTACAGCTAACTTCCTATTGTATACCAACAAAAATTACAGAAAAGATTCCCTTTCTGTTAGAACCACGGCCTATTTTTTAGCAAGTTGCCCAAGTACAATATGACCACAACAGCGCACATTAACAAGAGAATACAAAGCACCAAATACGCTGGCCGATTTCATTCGGCGGCGAACAAATCGACATAAACTTTCCTACCCTAAAGGCTGTCATGGGGCGTGAGTAGCCGCCCCTAACTTCTACCAGAACTTCTATTCTCAGCTCCGTTTGAAAACAGGTGTTTACTTATTCTGGTAGAGCTTCGGAAAACACCTGTTTTCAAAGCGACCACAGTATAGATGGCCAGATAAAAATTGTCCTCATTGCATAGAGTATCCCAGGCTGATTTTGACGAAATTCAGGACAAAATTAACCTGGTAGAAGTTAACAGATTGTTTATCTATCAGCTACCGCAAGATTTAACAGAAGAAATCACCACGTTGATAGAAAACGAATCTAAAATTCGTACAATCAATTCACTATACTGATTACAGCAAGAATAACCAACTTCAAGAAACAATAACCCTTGAAGGCTACCGCATTACCCACACATTCACGCCTTACATATCCTACCTAATTCAATAAAAAGGAAACAAACCATGAGCAACGAAAATTTCTCCATCGAAGAATTGGAATCCCGACATGAGATGAAGTGGTGCTTCTGGCGCTTACGAGCGTACCGAGTTTGCCGCCGAATCGGCTGGTGGAACTTCTGCTACTACATCTGGAGATGGGTACGCATCTGCTACTAAGCCTTAGATGAAAGTACCATGGTGGGTTGCCACTCTCCCCCGATTTTGGCAGCCCACAACCAACCAATTAACTGATGAATCAACAATTGTATATCCCCTGATAGAACAAAAAGGAAACAGACCATGAGCAACGAAAGCTTTTCAATCGAAGAACTGGAATCCCGACATGAAATGAAGTGGTGCTTCTGGCGCTTACGAGCGTATCGAGTTTGCCGTCGAATCGGCTGGTGGAACTTCTGCTACTACATCTGGAGATGGGTACGCATCTGCTACTAAACCTTAGATGAAGGTACCAAGATGGGTTGCCGCTGTCCCCCCAATTGCGGCAACCCAACTGATGAAAGAACAACAAATCAACCAACTATTCAACTAATGACTATCCCCCGATAGAACAAAAAGGAAACAAACCATGAGCAACGAAAATTTCTCCATCGAAGAACTGGAATCCCGACATGAGATGAAATGGTGCTTCTGGCGCCTGCGAGCCTACCGAGTTTGCCGTCGCATCGGCTGGTGGAACTTCTGCTACTACATCTGGCGATGGGTTCGCATCTGCTACTAAGCCTTAGATGAAGGTACCAAGATGGGTTGCCACTCTCCCCCCAATTGCGGCACCCCAACTGATGAAAGAACAACAAATCAACCAACTATTCAACTAATGACTATCCCCCGATAGAACAAAAAGGAAACAGATCATGAGCAACGAAAATTTCTCCATTGAAGAACTGGAATCCCGACATGAGATGAAGTGGTGTATCTGGCGCCCACGTTGGTACAGGTATTGTCGGCGAATTGGCTGGTGGAATGTCTGCTGGTGGGTCTGCCGCTGGGTACGCATCTGCTACTAGGATCTTGAAGATTTCTCTTATCCAATGCAAGAGCCGATGACTAGCTATCATTTTAGCAGCTGGTCATCGGCTCTTTTTGCGTCGTGTACCAGAACCAAGGGATAGAACTTACATAAACCTAGCACATATCAGTGTCGGAGACAATAAGACTTGTCCCCGAAATATGGCCAGATTCTGGCTGGTGGTTGAATCGCTAAAAACTTTTCTAGCTGAAACACCTCTACTGACTAAGAAGAGGCAAGAAAATTATACTTCCTTCTTCTCCCAATCTTGGCACCAGAATTTCAATCAACTGCCCTTGCGGACCAATTCTTTCCGCAGCAGTGTCCACTTGATAGGTTATCTGCTCATTGCCCACCTGGACGAGATAGCTTCCTGATACAGTTCCAAAGTTGGTTACCAAACTGACCCTAAAGCTTCCTGTGGATTCGACTGAAATGATCCCCACCTGGCTTTGATTGACATAAATGGCTTCTTGATCGCTTGGCGTAAACCCTGTGCCAGATAAGACGAAATGACTGCCTGGTGCGCCAAGAGTCGGCACAATTTGAAGGGCGGCTGGTACAAGGGTGGCGGTTGGCGACGGTACGACAGTAGGTGTCTCCGATGGCTCCAGTGTCGATGTTGGCATTGCTGTCGGTGGCACTGTGGCTGTAGATGTTGAGGTAGGAGTCGGCGTGTTCGTAGCTGTTGCCGTCGCCATGGGACTAGGCGATGCCGTGGACGTGGGCGTCGGTGAGAGGAGTTCAAATGGCACAGTAGAAGAGGTACTAACACCACCATCATTATCCGTAGCTTGCACATAGAAATTGTGCTGCCCGACTGATGGATCCGTCCACTCAAGTTCCCACGGCGGGGCAGAGAGGGTTGTTAGCGCATTCTCATCGACCCAGAAGCTGACTGTAGCAATGCGACCATCCATATCGATTGGCTCCGCACTCAGCAAAATCGTCTCTTCACCTAGAACAAACGTCGTACCTGCCTGGGGGGAAAGGACCGAAACGGTCGGCACTCGATTCGTGACATCGACCAGAATAGAAGATGAACGGGCTGAGGCTCCTCTTCTATCCAAGGCTTGAACAACCAGGGGCTGTTCTCCCAATGCAGTTGGTAGCCAACTGGTCTGTTCCATTACTTCAGTCTTTAGTTCGGCCTCACTCTTTTCATAGATAAGCTCCGCCCCCACCCAAATCTGGATGGTATCAATGCCATCCAGATCCGTAGCGCGGTAACTAATCTCAACTGGCGTTTGGCGAAACGTGGTGACGGGTTCAGCAGGCGCTAGTCGCTGTACAGTAGGGATATCGACAGCTATGGGAACGTTGAAAAACGCTAACATGCCCACGCCATTTGCGTTGACAATCCAGTCGCCAGCCCTGACATCATTGGTCGGTGGGTTGACGCCAGGGTGACCAAAATAGTGGATGGTGGTACCCTGAGCCGCTGCCTGATTTAGATTGAGGCGTACCATATGTCCCGCGGTGCTGCCCGAATCAACTTCGACACCCGCTTGACTAAAGCCAAAATCATCCTCGGGGCCGTTGCTGGTATCCGCCCCCCGATTCCATGATAGTGTGTCGCCTTGGGCACGCATGACCAATGTAACTTGTTGCCGGTTGGCATTGCTAAAGTAAGCGTAGTCGACGTTGGGGGCCTCCACATCTGTTATGTCAGTTATTTCGTCGCTCTGCGCATTCAGATCCTCATAGAGATCCCTCGCCATCAGGCGAAAGAGATTGTCCCCCATGATCTGGTAGCCATCGGTGTATGGGAAGTGGCAGCCATCCACCTGCGTATCGATACCGGTAGTAGACATAAGCGAAATGAGGGGCATTGTAGGGTCATCGACAAGCAGGCGTTGGGCTTCCCTGAGCAGCGGATCATGACTGCCGCAAAGCCCCTCAACGTTACGGATCTGGTGAATGTAGACCTTCTCTAACCCTGGATAATCGGTCATCCAGTCATCATAGAGAGCCTGAAAATTGTCCGAATATGCAACCGAGTTTCCGGCATCCGACTCGCCTTGATGCCAAATCATGGCCCGAGCATATTGAGCCACATTTGCCCGTTGGGCGCGCCACAACAGCCTGCCATAAATTCCCCCACTGCGGAAGCCAGAGAGTCGAGCCGGATTGGTGTCGTCCCGTTGATGCTGCTCAATCGTAGTGCTCGAGACGGCATTGTTGATGATGCCTACCGGAACGCCAATCTCGTCAACAATTTTGCGTCCCAGTCGCAGCCCCCATTGGCCCACCGCTCCCGGACCATTGCGTGCATCTCCTTCCGCCCGAAACCACTGAGCATTGTTTTGAATATTTCTGACGGATGTGCTGCTATCCGTATCAGGGTTAAAACTTGTTTCCCTGTAGCCAAATGAGCGCACAAAGTCGCTCTGGTTTCCATTCGCACTGCTGCTATCAGGTCGAATCTCGGCGTTGGCATTCGATTGTCCCTGTATCAGAAAAATATCTCCTGCGGCCAAGTCCGTTATTTCCCTGACCAGCGTTGCGCCACCTCCATTCTGGAGACAGATCTCAAGCTGGTAGTTGATAAGCGCTGCTTCCAGAGATAGAGACAGCGTAAACGGGGCACGGTTGCTGCTGTAGGTTAGGGCCTGGCTACGGACTTGATATGCACTCCCCTCATTGGCCTCATTGCACTGTCCAGCTCCCGTCGCTCCAGACTCTCCTTGAAAGAGTCGCGCAATGATCATAAGCTGCCCTGGTTCTTCTACGGAGCCAAGAATGGAGAGTGTGGCCATATTTGTATCTGTGTTTCGCGGAGTTACCTGGAAGTTTTGGGGGATTGCGTCAAAGTTGACGGCTGGCTCACCGCCATTTTTTGAAACAAGTGCAGACGCTTCAGTAGCGACCCCCTCAGTAGAGAATCCAGAGAACAAAGCAGAAGACGCAACATAAAGTGTAGCAGATGAGACCTGTTGAGGGCGTTGCCATGCGTGGTGTAACAAAAGTATTAGAGAGACGAACATTAGGACAAGATGATTTTTGGGCATAAGTCGCTATTTTACTTTACCAATTTAGGATGTAACAATCCAGTGGGCAACCGTTATGGGATAATATTGATAGGGTATAATTGGACGATATTCAGTCAAATGTACCATGACTACTGTGCGCTTAGGCAATATACTTATGATCCAGTGAATTATTGAGGAGTATATGAATAAGCAGTATCAACTAGAATCCACTATTGCGTTTTTAGAAAGCCATCGCAGCCTCCTAAGCGATGTCGTTGTCGATGCGGCCATAGGTCCCCTCCGTCAAGAACTGAATATAAATATATCGAGTTCTCAAGAGCGTCGCAAACAAGTGACCGTCTTGTTTGCCGATATTTCCAACTTTACTAGCATGAGTGAGGGGTTGGATGCCGAGGATGTGCGCAACATTGTGCAGTCTCTATGGGTCCATCTCGACACAGTCATCGTCGAACATGGTGGTACTATCGACAAACATATAGGCGATGCCGTGATGGCCATTTGGGGCATTGAACAGACAAGGGAGGACGACCCCGAGCGAGCCGTGCGGGCCGCGTTAGCCATGCAGCGTTCGGTTTGCGACTGGCGAACTGAACTCTACGAAAATATGCCCGAACTCGAAAATGTAGACTCACCGATTAATGTACGGATTGGGATCAATACAGGTCCAGCCATCCTGGGCGTGGTGGGAACAACTTGTGAGTTTACAGCCATTGGTGATACCGTCAACACCGCCCATCGACTGGAAAAGGCTGCCCCCCTGGGAAATATTCTAATCTCCCACTCAACCTTTTTGCATGTGCGTGGCCTATTTGAGCTGCGTGAGCGGGATCCGATTAGCGTCAAGGGCAAATCGAAACCCTTGGCTACCTACCTAGTCCAGCGCGCCCGCCCCCAACAGTTTCGGCTAGAGCAACAAGAGATAGAAGGAGTCAAGACTCCCATGATTGGGCGCGGGGATGCCTTACATTTCTTGCAAGAGCACTTCTTTGAAGCGATATTGGAGAATTGCCCTCAATTTACGACCATTGTGGGGGAGGCCGGTATAGGGAAATCGCGCCTACTTTTTGAGTTTAATAGCTGGGTAGAGTCCCAATCATGGCGAACGAGCACATTCAAGGTGAAAGCGCGCCAAGAGGCAGCCCATGTTCCCTACTATCTGTTGCGCGAATTGCTCTTTCAACGGTTTGGTGTAAATGAAAGCGATTCACCTGAAGCCATTCAGCAAAAGATGGAGTTGGGTTTTTTCAATGAATGGGAACCTGAGTCAGACATTTTGGACCGTGCCCACCAGATCGGCTCTTTGATCGGCTGCCCGCCAATTTCTATTCAGGTTAAACAGGCCCCCGTAGCTCAGGCTCCATCAAATCAGCCCCGAGCAAATCAGCCCCGAGCAAATCAGACCGTAGTTCCTGATGAAGATTCCGTTGCTTCGGAAAAATGGCAAATACAAGCCCGCAAGTACTTAATTCAATTTTTTAAGGCTGTTAGCTTTACCGAGCCAACGGTCTTTCTTATTGAAGACATTCACTGGGCTGACCAGGAATCTTTAGAACTCCTGCGTGAGACGGCAGAAAGTGCCAATCATGAGATTTTGATGATTATCTGTACAGCTCGTCCCTGTTTCTTGGAAGACCATCCGACCTGGTGTCAAGAGACACGATTTTGTGCTCAACATACGCTTCTACCCCTATCCCGAGCGGAAAGTCGCACACTTATCAATGCGATTCTCTATAGGGCTGTTGATGTCCCCGAAGAACTATATGAGATGGTCATTGGACGTGCCGAAGGAATACCCTATCATATTGAAGAGTTTATCAAAATGTTGGTCAACGATCAGGTTATTCAAAAGAGAACTGAGAATTGGGTCGTCCACCCCAAGCGACTAGAGTTTAACAAAGTCCCTACTACCCTCATCAGTATGCTAGAAGCCCAGTTAGATAGCCTTCCAGTAGATGAACTTCAAATACTCCTTCTCGCTTCAACCGTTGGCCAGACCTTCTGGGGTGAGGCTATCGAACACATCATAGAGAATCTTGATGAGAGCAAACCCATGAGCATCGCTGCCAGATTGAAAACACTGAAGCAGAAACATCTCATCGTTCAGAATGAGCACTCTCTTTTTGAAAATTGCACCCAATTCAACTTCAAGCATCTTCTTCTTCAACAAGTCTGTTACGAGCGCATATTGAAGAGGGAACGCCGCACTTACCATGAGCTCATTACAGATTGGATGATAGATAAGGCAATTGATCCTGCGATAGACGGCCCAATAAGCAAAATTGAACTGCTTGTGAATCACTATCACCAAGCTGGTCACAGCGAGATGGCGCTAAACTATCTGATTCAAGAGGGGCGTAACGCACTACTCAAGTACGCACATGTCGATGCACTTCAAATTCTAGATAAGGCACTAGCCATTACAGAACCTGTAAAACATCGATGGCATTACGTTCTGTTAAATCTCCGCAACCAAACTCAGAAATTCCTCAGTGGAGCAGAATTGCAGACGGATTTTGCGTCGATTCACTCGTTGGTTCACACGATTGAGAAAAGTATCCAGGAGAGCGCTTCCTAAAAAATGAGAACTAAATTAAACCCAAAACATGAATGCCCCGGTTCCTCGGTAACAACATTCGTGGGTGCTTCAAGAATGACAGTTCCCTGGTTTTATTTAGTTTCCATGCCTAAACATGACAAAACTACTCTTTGCAAATATAATAGCGTACCTGCCAATCAACATATAGATGCCAAGATTTACTGGTTGGAACAATCCCTGGCCGCATGACATCAACATGATATAGGAAGGTACCATACTTATGGCTAAGATAACTTTTATCGGCGCTGGTAGCACAGTTTTTGCAAAGAATCTAATGGGCGATATTTTGAGCTATCCAGCTCTAGAAAATTCGACCATTAGTCTACATGATATCGATGAAGAGCGCTTATGCACATCCGAAATCGTGGCCCATCAGGTCGCCAAAACCCTGGGCATCTCACCTACCATCGAAGCCACAACAGACCGTCGACAAGCGCTCGATGGGGCAGACTACGCCATCTCTATGATACAGGTTGGTGGCTATAAGCCCAGCACGGTTGTTGATTTTGACATTCCCAAGAAATATGGCTTGCGCCAGACAATTGCTGATACGTTAGGCATTGGTGGCATTATGCGTGGACTCCGGACTGTTCCGGTCTTGCTGGAGATGTGCAAAGATATGGAAGAACTCTGCCCGGACGTGACCTTCCTACAGTATGTAAACCCTATGGCCATCAATTGCTGGGCGATTAGCCGAGCATCTAGCATCAATACCGTTGGACTCTGTCATAGTGTTCAGGGCACGGCTATGCAGCTTGCCCGCGATATCAACGTGCCTTATGAGGAGATCAACTACACCTGTGCAGGCATCAACCACATGGCCTTCTATCTTTCATTTGAGCAGCGTAAAAATGGCTCAAAAGAAGATTTATACCCTCAGATTCGTCAGGTTTTGGAATCGAATGAAGCCCCGGATTGGAACCTCGTCCGCTATGAGATGTTCAAGCGGCTAGGCTACTTTGTGACAGAGTCAAGTGAGCATTTTGCCGAATATGTTCCATGGTTCATTAAGCGAGACCGCCCCGATCTGTTGGAAGAGTTCAATATCCCGCTAGATGAGTACATCAGACGATGCGAGGTGCAAATTACGGGTTGGCACTATATGCGTCAAAAATTAGAGAACCCAGAAGCGGATCTCAAGGATGAATATGTAGCCGCCATGAAGAGTGCTGGCGTTCCTGCGGACAAACTTGAGCGAGTTGCCGAAGGCTTTGAGGAGATGAATGAAGTGCGACGGAGCCATGAGTATGGCTCTCACATCATTCATAGTATGGAGACGGGCGAGCCATGTGTCATCTATGGCAACGTTCCCAATAAAGGGCTGATTGAGAATCTGCCAAAAGGCTGCTGTGTAGAAGTTCCTTGTTTGATTGACAAAAACGGTGTTCAACCTATTGCTATCGGTGAGATCCCACCCCAATTGGCGGCCCTCATGCAAACAAACATTAACCCCCAATCCTTAACTGTAGAAGCTGCCTTAACCCGCAAGCGAGAGCATATCTATCATGCTGCCATGCTCGACCCTCACACGGCAGCTGAGTTGGACCTCAATCAGATCTGGTCCTTGGTAGATGATCTAATCGAAGCTCATGGGGAGTGGCTGCCCACGTATCACTAGCCATCCTCCTGTTTAGTTGGCTGGAAAAGCTTTGCCCCTGCTGTTCTCCTGTCTACTCTGACAACTCTCGAAGAGAGAGGGGAAGATTTTCTGGTCAACTATTTTTCACTTTCAATCCATTTCGTTGTCAAACTTATGAACATTTAAGAAAGGTAAACAGGACTCGTCATGTCTATCCCGGTAAGTGGTTTGTTCTTTACGTTGCGAAGCTTGGCAATGGCAGATGCCAACTCCATCTGATTCTTAAAATTTGTCCAATATCTTTCAGCAATCTCTTGCTGTTTGCGGCCAGAGACTACGCAGGCGGCTAAGAAGATCACGGTGGAGGTAGAATTGATTAACAGAAAAATCCCAATTAACATGAACATAGAATAACTCCTGTTGCATCTGTCGGATGATAAATGCACTCAACCCTTTAATATCTCCTTGTGCCTGGATAGGCACCATATTGGCTTAACCAGAGGCTAAATCCTAACTGTCCGATGCATTTGCCCCAGTACTGGAAACTCTGTACTCGCTACACGTCCATTATTGCCGTCAGGCTTAGTACAGTCAGAGCACCATTTTACTCCCAACCACAATGAATCAGATGAGTCATTCTATCTGTTTCACTAAGACATTTAGCCTAACTGATGATTATGCTGAGGAAACCAACTTTGGCCATCAACCAGATTTTACAAAATCGCGATTCATGCCTGTGGGAGTGTGAGGAGGAAGTGGCTGGTTGCCAGGAGAGATATTCGCTCGTGCAAGCGAAAGTTGGACAATGCTCAACACCGAGTGAGCAGCCAGAAAGGATGTATCAATTCGTAGATTGGCGTGGTCGCGTGCATGAAGAAGCCGTAACGTCTCGGCTCGATAGACTCGCTTTGACCACGTTACGTCAGGGCGACGCCTCCGCTGCTCTGATAGTGAAATGGACAGATAAATCAGATATCGAGGCATTCCATACAGCTCCCACAAGTATGGAATTTCGCTATGCTCCTGGCTGACCGGTACCGCATTATAGCCAAGCTCGCGTAATGTACGAACCACTGTAGATTTGCCGGAGGCACTAATGCCAACGACTTTAATTGGTGGATCGACGTCCTCAATCTTATCCATATTGCACTTGCCTTTGAGTAGTTATCAGTAGTTAAACATGCAACAGGCTGCACCCCAGGGAATGAAAATCAACAAAGAGTGCATAGGCTTTGGCGTGAGCTCTGCCGATTATGTAATGGTCACAGAGAGACGACGATTGCGCAGACTTAGTTCCATACTCATCTGTGAAATCTTTAAATTCCCCTCATTTGCAGGGCAGATCGCAATGCCATGTATACTTGGCTCTACCATAGATGAGAATAATCTACTCGGGTAAAACTATATCGAATTATTCTCGTCTATGGCCAACCGCAGTATATCATGAATCACAAGGGAAACCGCATGGACATTCGACGAATCTTATCTTGATGAGTTCCTTGCTTTAGGAAGGAGCAAACCTTGACAACCAAAACGGTTGCATCATCACGCGGTCGATCGTCCTCTAGTCTCATGGCTTCAGCTAAGACGCTGTCAGCAATATTGACAGCAGACGTACTATTCTCGCCATCTATAGCCTCAAGCAATTGGGGAATTTGGATGAGCGTCCCACTTCGCGCACCCGCATCAAAGACGCCGTCCGTAAATGCAACGATTGTTGTATCTGCCTCAAGCGCAAATTCTGTGATGGCTGGTTTTGTCTTACTATAGATACCGATAGCGGATGAAGAATCGTCGAGAGTTGTTGTCTGGGCAACCCGACGCACAATGACTGGGCAGTGGCTGTTGCGGCTAATTACCAGAGATTTGGTGTCCAAGTCAACACTCACAATGTTTAACTCTGCGCTGACCTTTCCGCTGCGGTGAACCTGAAGATAGTCATGGGTAGCCCGGGCTGCCGCGCCATCTCGCACACCCTCTGCTAGCAAGCTAATGGCCTTCCGTACAACAATATTGCTGATAACTTTGGCACTGCGTCCGCTCCTTTGGCCATCGGCCATCACGGCGCTTAAGCCACCCCGCGGCCGCTCAATGATCTCTACCGTATCACCGCTTTCGCTTGAGGCATACTTGTTGACCTTGGCTACTGCAACTTGCACTTCCATTACTCTAAATCAACCCCCAGAATATCGCCAGCACTCAATTGGTAACAGCTTGCTAATGCTTTCAGCTCAGTAAGAGTCAGGCGTCGTTCTTTATACTCTACTTCCCAAAGTAGCTGTTGGGAAAGACCTGTTTTAGCCTGTAAATCACCATAGGAGAGATTGTGGGCTTCTCTCAATTGCTTCAATGATTGGCTTACTCGGTTTCGGGCTGCTACCAAGATAGACGCTCGCATCTGCTCTTCAACAATAATTACCTTGGGATCCCGATCCGTAGGAACCTGCTCAACTCGCTCTAGGGTTCTCTTAAAGCGCTCATTGAGCTGATTTAAGCGACCCTGTAAAGGGTATATTTGGCGCTCATCCATTTGTGTACTCTTTATTATCAGTAGACCGCAATATGTCATTCGGCTCACGAAGTGGTCCGTAGGACGCCGCAGCGAAGAATCTCAGTTCGTAGTGCTGTAGGAAGAAGATTCGATTCAACCGGCTCTCACGAGGTTGACAGAAAAAATGAACAGGGATTAGCCAGATTTCTAAGAGTAGAAGAGAGAAATCTTCGTACTCTTTAAAATTCTTGTTCAGTAAAGTTGTCAACCACATGAAATCCCAAAGAGCCGAATGACATCTAACTTTCTGGTTGCGGTCTACTGAGTATATCTGTTCCGATAAATTGATGGCAATGTTACTATCTTCGGTCGCTTTGAAAACCTCAGTTTTCCGCCACATCTACAGGAGAGACCAAACTGAGGTTTTCAAACGGAGCTGAGTATAAGAGACTCTCCCAGCCCTTCAGTCTTGTTCCCCGGGTACTCGGACCAGGTCCTGAGCTAAGCCGAAGGAATGACATTGCAAACCGCTCAGAAAATAGAAAACGAATTCAGAAGGATTCGCAGGATATTTTGTCCTTGGTGATGCTGCTCGAACCATGGAAACTACTGAAAATACATACAGTAGACATCATTCTCCCAAATTGTACAAGAGTATGCAAACGATGAACAACAATTTTGCTTTTCGAGCAGGAAGCAGTATTCTTTAAGAAAGATATGTATGCCCATTTCTGTCATGTTATCCCTATCAGGCTTCTTAGGAGACCCATGAATTTTTACGAAAAACTAGTGAAAGCGATAGAGCATAACGAGTCTCTACTCTGTATTGGACTTGATCCGGTAGCTGGCCTGATTCCTGATCGATATCGAGCCAATCAGTATGCTCCTCAAATAACGACCGATGAGTACCTGGCGTGGCATCAGGCGATCATCGCCGAAACCTGCACATCTGTCTGTGCGTACAAACCCAATATTGCTTTTTATGAGGCGATGGGTGCACAAGGGATGAATCTACTTAGAAAAACGATGGAATTAATTCCGGCAGAAATTCCTGTTATTCTCGATGCAAAACGGGGCGATATCGGTTCGACTGCATCCGCTTATGCCGCAGCCTGCTTCGAGGAGCTACATGCTGACGCCGTCACTCTTAGTCCCTATCTGGGTCGGGATAGTATAGCACCCTTTATGGATTATGAAGATAAAGGTCTATTCATCCTCTGCCATACATCCAATCCAGGGGCAGGCGACTTTCAGCTACTAGAGATTGCCGACTGGAGCCAGCTCGACCGCGAATCCAACTGGCCATTGTATCTACATGTAGCTAGCCAAGCCACAGGATGGTCTCCCCAAGTAGGATTAGTTGTCGGCGCAACATTCCCAGATGCCATGCGAGCTGTAAGGCAGGTAGCTCCCAATGCCTTTATACTGGCCCCGGGCATTGGCACCCAGGGGGGCGATCTGGAATCTACGATTGAGGCAGGGATACGATCGGATCGATCAGGCATGATTATCAATGCTAGTCGAAGCATTGCAACTGCACCTAGCCATGGCGATGCGGCAAATGCACTGCGTATCGCCATAAACAAAGCTAGGGAATCAATTTCTACCTTTGCTCCTGCACGGCCACAACAGCCTTTGGCCGCCAAATCTACGACTGTATCCTCGACTACATCCACGGTAGAAGAGAGTAAGCAATCCGAACTTGAAAAAATCTGTATCGAGTTGGCCGAATTGGGAGCAATTAAGTTTGGCGCGTTCACCTTGGCCAGCGGTATGACTTCACCGTTTTATATCGATCTAAGACTGGTCGTGAGCCGCCCCACTCTTTTAAAGCAGATCGCCGCGGCATATACGCCCCTACTGTCGGAATTAACCTATGATCGAATTGCAGGCGTCCCCTACGCGGGCCTACCCATTGCCGTTGCTCTGGCTACGCATACCAATGTCCCTATGCTTTATACCCGCAAAGAGCGTAAAGAGCATGGGCTAGGCAAAGATGTCGAGGGCGACTGGCATCCTGGTGAGCGCGTGGTTGTCATAGAAGATGTGATTACTAGCGGCGGCAGCATCCTCGATTCAGTACTACGGCTACGTGCTTTAGGATTGATTGTGGAAGATGCAATTGTACTCATCGACCGAGAGCATAATGGCGAAGAGCGGTTACAATTGGCTGGCGTTCGGCTCCATAGCGTAATCGGTTTAAGCGACCTGCTTCACATCTTGGTCGAAAGCGGTCACCTTAATGAGGACAAGTTAGAAGAGATCATCCGCTTCGTCAATGAATCATAGCGATTTTAGCAGTTCAGCACTTCAGCAGTTCAGCACTTCAGCCTGTTAGCTGACCGGCTGACCGGCTGACCGGCTGACCGGCTGATTGGCTGATTGGCTGACAAGCTGACAAGCTGACAAGCTGATTGGCTTATCAATTTCATGGATGAACTATCTCACTATAACCAAGCACGCTGGGAAGAGTTGGCCCAAGCCAATGTTGAATTCACCCAGCCCATGCTCGATCTCACGGTAGAGCTAGCCCGCCAGCGTTGGGATAAGGAAGGGTTCATTGGCGACGCAGCAGGCAAGAATGTGCTCTGTTTGGCCGCAAGTGGCGGACAGCAGTCGGTCCTCTTTGGGCTGCTCCGTGCCAACGTGACCGTCTTTGATCTAGCGCCCACTCAGCTAGAGCGGGACCATGAAGCGGCTCTCCACTACGGCTATCCGATTGAGACCCTTGTTGGGGACATGCGTGATCTTTCGGCCTTTCAGACTAATCACTTTGACTTCGTCTACCAAGCATACTCAATAAACTTTGTCCCCAGCACCGAATCTGTCTTTGCCGAAGTCGCCCGAGTACTGAGGGCTGGGGGATACTATCATCTGCAATGGGCCAATCCCTTTACCCAAAGCGTTGATGATGAAGCCTGGGACGGCGAGACATACCTGCTGCAACATCCCTACATTGATGGCTTTGAGATCACTCAATATTACCCCCATTGGGATGTGGAGGATGGAAAGGGTGGGTGGCGAAAGATTGACAGCCCCAAGGAGTATCGTCATACCCTAGGAACGGTACTCAATGGCCTGATTGCACAAGGTTTCCGAATCGAACATTTCCAGGAGGCGTTGAATTCCAATCCGGATCCTGCCCCAGGAACTTGGGAGCACTTTAAATCGATTGCGCCACCTTACTTTACTGTTTGGAGTCAGTTGGTGTTTGAGGGTGGATAGGGAATGGTGGATGGTCAGCAAATTGCAATGTATTGATAGTCTATGGTGAGCATTTTATGTCGCGATATAGCCACCATCTACAGTCCAGGTTGCACCAGTGACGAAAGAAGCTTCGTCCGATGCTAAAAACGCGATAACGTTGGCCACTTCCTCTGGCTGACCTAGCCGACCCAGTGGATGTAGATCGTACATCTGTTGGTGAATTGTCGGATCATTGGTGACGTTTTTATTCTTTAGTTTCATGATTCCGTAGTTGCATGGTCTGCTGAGTGATTGGGCTGGATAATGGCTGTTGCCCAAGTTAGGCCAGCCCCAAAGGACGCCAGCAACAGCCGATCTGTCGGTTGAATCTGACCGCTCGTTAGGCATTCAGATAGGGCAACCGGAATGGTCGCAGCGGATGTGTTGCCATAGCGCTCAAGATTGATGATAAATCGCTCTAATGGTACATCCATCATCTTGGATGCAGCCTGAATAATACGGAGATTGGCTTGGTGGGGAATGATCCAGTCAATATCGTTCAAGGTCATCCCTGACTTTTGCAGAACGCGCTCAGCGGACGCGCCAACTGTGCGAGTAGCAAATTTGAATACCTCTCGCCCATTCATCCGGATATAGTGTCCATCACTACCTGGTGGCTCCTTGGGTGATGGTCGGGCAGATCCCCCGGCCGGGAGGATAATGGCTTCACCCTGACTGCCATCGGATCCTAGCTCGAAACCCTCCAACCCACACGGTTTTTCGGTCGCTTGAATCACCGCTGCACCTGCCGCATCGCCAAAGAGCACGCAAGTCGAGCGGTCTTTCCAGTTAACAAAGCGACTGAGCAGCTCCACGCCAATAACCAAAATATTCTCATAGGTTCCCGTCTGGATAAACTGGTAGGCAATACTCAACCCGTATACCCAACCGGTACAACCTGTCTCAACAACAAAAGCAGGGCAACCCACGGCACCAAGCTGATCCTGAACCAGACTGGAGACGGCAGGGGCATGGTAATCTGGCGTAGAGGTCGCCACAATGATCAGATCCAGGTCCGCTGGAGATAGGCCAGCTTTCTCTAATGCGCTTCGTCCTGCGTTAACCGCCATCGTTGAGGTTGTCTCGCCGGCCTGAGCAATACGGCGTTCGCGAATCCCGCTGCGCTGGACGATCCACTCATTCGAGGTATCCACCATCTGCTCTAAATCGAAGTTGGTTAGAACCTTTTCGGGCGTATAATGACCCCAGCCTGCAATGCGACCATAGATAGAACTCATATGTGATTGATCCATAGTTAAAAGGGAAGCGAAGTTGTGAATAGATGAACGAGACAACTTTTATGAGGGATTATATCTCAAAGTCAGGCGAAGTCAAGCATTGGTATCTGATGGGTGGAGCCTGGAAAGCAGGGAAAAGTACTCACCACCTCCTCCAACTTCGCACTTTATTCGCAATGTGTTCACACGGACTCGCTAAGATAGAAAACAGACTTATTTGAAAGCGAAAGCTATCCACTCAGTGCAACTCTGGAGAAGGAAACCATGACACTATCTTTGGCAGAACGAGTCGAGTCGGCGCGACAGAGTCAGTTTGTAGGGCGAACCGCGGAACGCGAGCTGTTCCGCAGCGCGCTTGCTTGCGATGACCTTCCCTTTAACATTCTTCATCTGTATGGTCCGGGTGGGGTTGGCAAAAGTACGCTTCTGTGCGAATTTACCCGCATCGCCCAGGAGATGGGTTGTGCCACCATCTACTTGGATGCCCGTAGCATAGAACCATCTCCTACTGCCTTTCAGAAGGCGTTACAGGCAAGTTTCAATGAAAACGATAATCACAACAACCATAATGGCAGCTACAATGGCAGCTACAATGGCAGCTACAATGCAACAGCTCAAGAACGGATAACTCGGCAGAATACTTCTACCGTGCTGTTGATTGATACGTTTGAGTTGTTGGCCCCTTTAGATAGCTGGCTTCGAGACGAGTTCTTTCCAAAAATGCCAGCCCATAGTCTAACCGTCTTATCTGGACGTGCTGCTCCGTCCATTGGCTGGCGAACTGACCCCGGCTGGCAGCCTTTTGTCCGCTCGATTCAACTGCGTAACCTGGACCCTGATGAGAGCGCAGCTTTCTTGAACAAGCGACAGATTCCGGCTCGTCAACATCAAGCTATTCTAGATTTTACCCACGGCCATCCCTTGGCTCTTTCTCTGGTTGCTGAACTTCACCAGCAAAACGATGACGAATTTCGTGCTGACTCAGCTCCTAATGTAGTTGCCGCATTGGTCGAACGCTTTATCGAGCATGTACCAACTTCCGAACATCGGATGGCTCTGGAAGCCTGCGCAATGGTTCGTTTGCTAGATGAACCATTACTAACGGAGATGATAGGGGAGAATGCCCAGGCTATCTTTGCGTGGATGCGAAATCTCTCATTTATGGATGCGGAAGTAGGCGGCATCTTTCTTCATGATTTGGCCAGGGAGGCGTTGGTCACTGATCTACGCTGGCGCAATGCGGATCAATATGCGGATCTTCATGCTCGCGCTCGCGCCGTCTATATGAAGCAGTTCGGAGTAGCGAACGCCCAGGAACAGCAGAGTTTACTCCACGATTACACCTTTTTGCATCGAGACAATCCGGTCGTTCGTCAGATTTTCGATTGGCAAGAAGGAGGAGCCGTCTTTACTGACGAGATGAAGAACGAGGAGAAGGAAGAGGTTTTGGGGATGATTGAGGAGCATGAAGGCGAGGACTCGGCACGAATGGCGGCAGCCTGGCTAGATCATGCTGCCCAGGAGACCGTTGTGATTCGGGATAGCAATGGTCAGATGGCAGGTATGCTTATGTTGGTTGCTTTGGAGCGTACCAATGGTGCTGATCGCACCGCCGATCCTGCTATTGATGCAGCCTGGCATCTTCTAGAGAGTCAAACCCCCCTGCGGTCAGGTGAGCGAGCTACTCTCTTTCGCTACTGGTTGGCTAAGGATACTTACCAGAGCGTCTCTCCGGCACAAAGTCACATCTTTGTGACCATCGTACAACATTACTTAACCACGCCTGGATTGGCTTTTACCCTTTTGCCCTGTGCCGAGCCCGATTTCTGGTCTGCAGGCTTTGCCTATGCTGATCTACATCGCTTTGAGATGGCTGATTTTATTATTGGTGGGCAGAAATTCGGTGTCTACGGTCATGATTGGCGGGTTGTCTCGCCCATTTCATGGCTCAATCTACTGGCTGAACGAGAAATCTCCATGGGCGTGGTCCATAGCAAACCGCCTGTCCCCGAGTCCCTGATAGTCCTAAGTCAGGACGAATTTACCGCCTCTATACACGACGCCCTGCGCAGCTTTCATGATCCCAACGAATTGGGCAAAAATCCTTTGCTACACTCACGTCTTGTTTTAGATCGAGCAAGCGGATCCAACGATACCGAAGATCGGACTGGCGCACTGCGCACCCTACTCCAAGAGGCAGCGACCAAACTGCAAGCTACACCACGCCAGCTCAAATTCCATCGGGCCGTCCATCACACTTACTTTCAGCCTGCAGAAACCCAGGAGCTGGCGGCTGAGTTACTGGATCTCCCCTTTAGCACGTACCGTCGTCATCTACGTTCGGGCATTGACTACATAACCGAGTCACTGTGGATGCAGGAGTTAGATGTTCCAAGGTAGCTAAACAGCGGTCGATTTCAAAGCTGTACATATTCTTATCAAGGCTTGGATATAAGGGGATTTCAGAGAAAGAATATACCAGTAGTACTAGGGTGTTTCGTCATAAGCCCTGACTAGAATGCTGGTATATTCTTTTCCGGTTTTCACCTAACTATTTCAGTCGGTATTTGCTTTAACCCAACCACATCTGAAGTCGATGCGTTCCATCTTCCGTACCCATAATCCGAAACCCTATGCGTTGATAGAAGCGGGTTGCGCGTTCATTGCCGACAAAGACACCTACATCGATGCGTTTGACATCTTGGGTGAGTGCCTGACGATAGCTTTGCCACATGCGATACCCGATCTGCTGTCCCCAATAGTCTGGATCTAAATAGATGCGGTAGAGTCTTACTTGCCCTTCGTCCTGTGGTTCCTTATATCGGCCGCTTAGATAGCCAATGATCTGCTCGCCATCGATGGCGACAATAGCATGGTTGCGTGGGGTAGTGATCGATGTGGTCAACGCTTCGACTGACCATGCTCCCTCTAGCGTCTTGGCGTTCTCTTCTGCGGCCATCAGCCCCGTGTCCACGTATGCCACCTGCCGAGACTTCCGGCCCATGCTTTGAATTGCCGGAATGTCATCAGCGGTAGCAACTCTCAACGTAATGACATTGTTTATCAGTTCGGCAATCTCTGAAAGTCCCTTCTCATTGGCCACTTGGATCGGTGTCCTTCCTTGAAAGTCCTTTACATTTGCCTTGGCACCATGATTCAGCAGCCAGCGGGTCATCTCTATGTGGCCAAATTTTACCGCTGCATGAAGGGTATCTTCTATCCCTTCACCCCCACCCAAGGCGAGCAGTAGAGCAGTGATATCAGTGTTGCCACTTAAGGCTGCGTGGTAGATAAGTGGAATGCCGTGAGCACCCTGGGCATGAACCAGATTTGGCCCCCGATCTAAAAATTCAGCCACGTCATCGATATGCCCAAGCATGGCCGCTGCGCAGATGGTGAGCGGGGCACCCTTGGCCAGCAGATGCTCTGCGATGGGACGATGGCCCATGTGGGACGCAGCCTCCAGCGCGGTCTCGTTGAATTCGATATAGCGTTCGTTAAGGAGCGACGGCTCCGTTTCCAAAAGGGATTGTACTTTGCCCAAATCGGCATGGGCTGCTAAGACAAATTCTTTGATTTGATCTTGGGTTGGTTGCATGAGATCCTCCATTAAGGGGTAGGCAAGTGACAAGTGAGCAATATAGGGCAAAATTCTATTAGAATCACGAAGAATCGTTGTTCCCGATCCTTTTTCTTGACCAGCAAAACGCGCCTCGATCCACATGCGACACCATCTACCCAAAGAAAAAGGGCTGCCTATCCAAGTACCTTTTCCGATAAGCACGCGGGGATAATCCTGTTTGGCGTCGGAAGAGGTTACTGAACGAACTTGGACTTTCATAGCCAATTTCCAGACAGATATCGGTAATGGAATGAGTTGTATGGGTCAACAGGTATTGTGCTCGTTCTATGCGTTTCTGGGTAAGATACATATGGGGTGTTATGCCAAAGGCTTCTTTAAATGCACGCAGAAAGTGATGGGGGGAGAGATGGACCACTTGGGCAATATCTGCTAAAGAAAGTGGCTCTGCCAAAGTGGCATGAATGTAGTCTCTGGCTCGATAGAGGCGCTGGTATAGCTCAACACGTGTCGCGTAGCGAGCCGGAGGCAGTTGCTCAATCTCTCGAAATAGGTTAGTTTGGGTCTGTATCATGGCCAGAAGCAGACCGTGTAGAGCCTCTTCTATCTGGCCGTTGTTTTCAAACGAAGCTGAGTAGACTTGTTGATTGCAATTACTGTATCGTTTGCCTTCAGCTCGCATCTGCTGAATATAGGGTGAAACCAGCTTATCGTGAGGATAGAGCTTTTCAAGGAAGTGAAAGGGTTGGGCAGAGGCAGCGACGGGTTCGTCCAAGAGATTGGTATCGATCCGATTGGCCGCGTGAACGACGTCCTGGATTAGTTCGTCACCCAAGAAGAGGCAAAATGTCTCGACAGGCGTTACCCCATCCTTCACCAGCGTGTAAGGCTGTTGATGGTTTAAAATCAGATAGCTGTTGTCATCCACCACAAAACGCCCACCATCGTCTGTTTCATACGTTGCAGGGCCGTTGAACATGCACTTGATGGAAAGCATAGGCCTCTCAGCACGACAGGCGTAGTAGGTGTTGTCTGCACCGTGGACGAGATAGTATGGTTTTGTGGGTGGTTTGGGTTTGTAGTGGAGCATGTGACCTATTATAGCAGGGGCGCAGGCAAAATACTTATCGAATCTTGCGCAGTTTGGCGCTTCCCCATGTCACACCAACTAGAGAGGTGAATCCTGAGAACTTCCGAGACGGATCCCCAATGGCTTCAATACCCCTTTCATCAGAGAATTCATCCCGGAAATTTTGTTCCCACAGGATTCGATTGCCCATCTTTCTTGGGTGGACTCCAGCTCAATCGAGGGAGTACCGAGTTGGAATACATGAAGTATAGCGGCCAAACGTCCAGAGATCGTCCAGGGGAGGTCTGTTCTTCTGTGAGTCTGGGGTCGGTGACTATCCACCATCAATCGCCAACAGTGCATGGTTTGCGGGAACCTGATGTAAAAAGAGTTCACGCTGATGGCTTTCGGGGAATTTGTCGGCCATCTCGTGAAGGACTTTTTGCCCAGCTTGGGCGATTTGGGCGGCTTTAGGTGGGCTTTGCTGTAAGAGGGCTTGGTGGCAGGCCAGGAATGTATTGGCTAAACGGGTAACGCCATTCAGGGAACCAGCGGTCAGAAAATCCACCAGGGGCGCGCAGATCTCTAAGGCTTCTGTAAAATTGTTTTGGGCTAAGGCACCCTGGGCCAGACCCGTTTGGGCATCGATGGTTGCGTAGGGCTGATCCCACTGCTGCTTCAACCGCTGCTCCTCTTCAAAAAAATGGCTTGCTTCATTTGGCTGATGGGCTTTTAGATGCAGCCAGCCTAGACCCTGATAGGCCGCGGCTTTGGCTTCAATGTTATCCAATTCGACGCCAATGGCCAGGGCCTGCTCTAAGAAGAGATGGGCTTCGGCCTCGCTTCCCCAGCCCGTCTCAATATAACCGAGTTGCGATAGAGAAAGGCTTTCGGTGAGACGATCATCAATTTCCCGGGAGAGCTCAATGGCCTTCTCCAAGCTGCTTCTCGCTGGGGCCACATTGCCAGAGCGGGCGTAGACGCCGCCGAGAAAGTAACGATTGGCGGCCTCGCGTTGGGATTCACTAGATTTGGCTGCAACCACAATGGCCTGGGTATGTCTCTGGGCAGCCCCATAGAGATCACCCAAAATGGTCGCTAGCGTACCCAGCCCCTGCAGTGCTCTGGCCCCACCGTACGGAAAGTCCATCTGCTTGCAGATCCCGTAAGAGTGCTCAAGCATGATCTGGGCGCGCTCAAATTCCCCCATCCGCTCTAACACCCAGCCCATGCTGGTCAATGTGAGGGCTTCTTCTTGCCAATTTTTCGTGCGGCGGGAGAGCGCCAAAGATTGTTCATAGAAGTCGTGGGACTTGGTAAAGTGGCTTTCCTTGAAGTAATAGAGACCCAACATACGCAAAAGAACGGACTCGCGCTCGGGTAAATTAGACGCTCTGGCAATCTCCAAGGCCTTTTCTAGTGGCTCATAGGCCGTGGGATCAGAGAGATAAGAGAGCGCACCACCCCAGACGCTATACGCCTGGATGAGCTGGTGGGGCAATCCCAATAGTTCAGCCATCTTAATGGTCTGCTGCACCAGTGCAATCGCTTCATGGTAGTGACCGATGTGGTTGAGAATCGTTGCCTTCTCCTCTAATAGCGAAAGTAAGACCTCAACTTTGCTTCGAGGAAGGGCCATTGCCTCTAACCACTGAGCATTCATATTGGGTAGGGAAGGTAGATCCAACTGCATTTGCAGCCGCTCAATAGCGTAACTCAGGATCTGGTTGATTTCCACATTGCGACCGCTAACAGTGTAGAACGGAATGGCCGCCATGACATTTTCATAGAGCTTATCAAGAGGGCCTGCGGTCGTCGCATAGTGCCAGGCGCGTTGGATATTCTCTTCATCGACTCGCAACCGGATCAGCCACTCATTGGCTTTGGGCCCATTAATCTCGTCACCCATTTCACGAAGCTGGTCAAGATAGAAGTTGGCATGGGTCAGGGCTAGAGATTCGGCATCTGGAGGAGCAGTATTTGAAGGAGCAGTATCTGGAAGAGCACTATCCGGAAGAACTGGCGGAGAGAGATGTCCTACTGAATCAAAGCCAGTTGAACCAGTCCCAGATGAGCCAGCCTGACTGACTTCCACTAATTTCTCGGAGGCAAATTGACGCAACAGCTCATGAAGCTCATAGCGACCGGTGTCAGTGAGCTGGATAAACGATTTGTCCATCAAACCTGCTAACGTAGGCAGCGATGCTTGGGCGATCTGGGCCGCGGCTTTACGGTCAAAGCTGCCGCGAAAGACCGTTAGCCGCAAGAGAGAATTCTGTTCTTCTTGGGTGAGGAGTCTCCACGAGTAGCCCAAGAGATGGCGCAGACTGCGGTGCCGCTTGGGCCTATCTGGGGCGGTAGAGGAGAGAATGTCCAGGCTACTTTCAATTTCGGTGGCAATTTCGGTGCAGGAGAGTAGGCGGATCCAGCCCGCAGCCAACTCCAAAGCCAGTGGAATGCCATCGACCAAGTGGCAGATTCGTACGACGGCCGCGGCCTCACACTGGCCAAGAGCAAAGTTGGGCTGCACCCGTTGGGCTGTGCTCATAAAGAGCTCTGCAGCCGTATATCGGGCCAGTAGACTCTTTTCAGATGTAGGCAGGCCTGGATCCAACAGGGCTGGGGCTACTCCTGGTTGCCAATCCGCAGGGGGAAGCATCAGACCCGATACAGGATAGAGCACCTCACCGATTAAGTTGAGCCGCACGCGCGAGGTGAGTAAGAGGGTCACGTTGGGGGCACTGCAGTGAACCTGAAGCAGCAACTCAACCTCGCCCGCCAGATGTTCGTAGTTATCAAGAACCAACAGCACTTTGCGGTCAGCCATATGGGCCAGAATCAGCGCTTCCGGCGATTGGTTCTCACCCGTTTGTAGCCCTAATGCTCGGGCGATGGTGCTTGCTAAGCGCAACCTGTCTTTGTCGATAGCAGCCAGTGACACAAAGCAGACGCCATCCTCAAATTCACCCTGTAGTTGAATGGCCGCTTCCATGGCAAGGCGAGTCTTGCCGATCCCGCCTGGACCAAGCAAAGTGAGCATACGGCACGCTGGGCTGAGCAGTTGGCTGCAAATCTTGTTTACCTCTTCGGAGCGCCCAATCAACGGCCCAGGAGAAAGTGGCAGGCGATAGGGGTTTGCCTCTTTGACGGCTGGTGCCTCCTCGTTGATGGCTCGCAGCGTTGTGCCCTGCTCTCTGGTGGCTTGCTCCTCGGTTGCCCGGTGTGCTAAGGAAGCGAGTGATGAAGATGATGCGGATGGCCCTTGGGACGGATGGAGCGGCTTGCTGAACTCACCAGCCTTGATTCGTTCATAGATCGCCTCGGTTTCTGCAGAAGGCTCTGACCCAAATTCATGATCCAATAGCCGTTTACAGGTGCGATACTGGGTAAAGGCCGCGCTGGTTTGTCCATCTAGAGCCAATAACAGCATCAGGTTGGCATGGGTTTCTTCGTGTAGTGAATTCAGGGCCAACAACTGGGTGGCATAATCAATGCCCTCGCCCAAATGGCCCAACGGAATGCTGCCCACAACTAGTTCGTTCATAGCTTGGATCGTGAGCAGATGAAACCGTTCCCTCTCCATGAGCAGCCATTCGTCAAAGGCTTCTGCATCCGGAAGATGAAGGCCCTCCAGCAGCTCGCCTTGATAGAGGTCCACCGCTTCGGCGAGTAAAGTGCGTCGCTCTGGCTCATCTGACGGCAAGTGAAATGCATTCTGTATCAGCGATTTCAGGCGAAAGGCATCTACGGAAGTATGGGGTTCGGCTAACAATTCAACGGTCTTGCGGGTAATGTTGAGGTGAGGGCCGAGTAGCGTGCGTAGATTAGAGAGGACATTGCGCAGGTTCTTCTTTGCGGAGGCGTCACCGAAATCCGTCCACAATAGGGTAGCCAGAGTTTCCCTGGCTTGGGTTTGGCCTTGAGCCGCCACATAATAGACTACTGCGTTGGCCTTGTGGGAGATAAAGCCAGTCACCATCTGGCCATCGACGATGATAGCCGGTGCGCCGAGTAGTTTAATCTTGATAGAAGACGACATAGGGATTTATTGGCCTTCTATAGATGACCAATTCAGATTTGGCTTACCTCACACACCTTCCAGAGGGTATCGAACAAAAGCTGAGACCAAACTTTATCGGTGGACTATAATCAGGGGTAAAAGTTGAACCCTGCTATAGTAGCATCAGTAACCACATGCGTCAAACCCTGGTAAATTCCCGAACTTATACCTCATGCAAACAGATATGCGAAGATATCTACCGTTTGTTCCTTCCCAGCCGATGTGGGCCAGACGCTCTGGCGAATCGGTTAGTTGCTTTCGACAAAAGTTAAAGTGGAAAAAATCTGCAGAATGGTCTCATAATCAAGGGGATCAGCCCCCACTGTTTCGGCCCGGGCACCAAATCCAACATCTGGATCGGGTAGCGACGCGTAAACCTGGTTCCATGCATAGCGCCCATCCGGGTATTGGCTGGTGCAGCTATTCAACTCGCCTTGGGCCACCTGGATCGGCTGCACGCCTTCGGGGCAAGCGCCACCAAAGCCAACACCCCAGCTCAATTCCACAAACCCTTCTGGCCCACTCAACGTGACCTGTTGCATTGGTGCGTTGGCTTCAGATGTTATGGCTTGCTGCCAGTGGGGCGGGTAGGAGATGATAAAGCCTTCTGGATTGGCGTACGTCTGCCAAGTAAGCGCAGTAGAGTTGGGTTCTGACGATTCCTCGGCTTTTGACTCCTCAGAAACCACAGCAAGACTGTCTTCCGAACGTGCTATAGGTGGAGGCTCCTCATATTCTTGGGTCGCTGCAGTTTCGGGCAATGCGACGGCAACCGCGGCCTCTTTATCGTTTGAGGAGGAACCACAGGCTGCTAGGGTAAGAATGACAATGATTTGAATGAGCGTACTGATGGTTGATTTTGGGCTCATCTTCTAATTTCTCTTGGCACTAAAGGAAAGTTTCCGCTCCCCTCACGGTCATATCCGTAAGACCGACTTTGGGACTGTGAGCGCTCAAGGATAATGATATTCATCGATGTTCTTTAATTCCTTGGCCCAAGGGTGCTCACTTAAAATCGCTTCCTTAAAGGTTGGGGCTTTTGTCGCCGCTTTTTTTGCTATACAATTCCTCTTCTTTCGTGTTGTTATGCAACTTCTTGTACTCGCTAGGTTTGGTTAATCGATACTCACCACTGCTCCCGAATGGCGTACCGCACGGTGCGCTTGTCGAGCCAAGAGATGCGCTCAATGGGGTCAAAATAGTCGACCAACTCCAGGACCACATCGAGCGGCATGGGATCGAGCCGGACCTGAATCTGGGCGTCATCCACCTGCACGGTCCCGTCTCGGCGAATAAAGTTGGCCAGCAGATAGGGTGTGCTGGAGCTGGCAAATTGACGCAGCCAGCGTGCCCAAAGCCGCAGCAGGGAGACCGTTACCAGGGCAACGGTTAGGTCGAGTTGGGGCAGCCCCAAACGCCCCTCTTCTAGAGTCTCCATTGTATCGAGCAACGCCGCGCGATTCTGAGCATGAGCTTTGGTAAAATCGCCCGATTCGTCCTCCTGTTCCTCGTCGGTTGCGCCATCATCCGCGCCGCTTTCTTCCCCATCATCATCATCATCTTCTTCTTCATTAACCGCGACAGAAGCCGAGACGACCTGGACTTCCAGCTCAGGGGGCAGGGTGCCGCAGCGCTGCTGGAGCTCTGCGTCCATGATCCAGGTGGGCTTTGCATCGGTGCGTTCTTCCCACCAGGCTGCCCACTCCTGCAAGATGGGGGTCAACTCGCTGTCTGTCTGAATGACCTGCCCCAATGGCCACAGATCGCTGTCAGTGGAGCCAGCAATCAGGGCCACTTGCTCCTCACCAAGCTCAACCCGATGGAGATGGAGCGTGTCGCTGGGCAGCATGCGCTGGCCAAAGAGGACCCGAACCAGCTCTTTCTGGAAGTCAACATGCTCTGTGGCGGTGGTCTGCTGCCACTGGCTGTAGAGGGTTCCCCATCCAGGTGCCTTGTCCAGCCCGGCCATCCAGGCCAGTCCAGAATCAAGGGTTGTTGAGTAATCAACCGGCACCCCCCGCCAGCGCAATCCCAATGCCAGTAGCAGCGGCGCAACCGAAGCGCTCTCTTCTTCTACCTCTTCATCCAGCTCATCTCCATCATCCAGTTCATCTCCATCAGGTCCCCCCCAATTTGGATACATCTGCTCTGCAATCAGCCAAGGAAGACGGGCATCTAGCACGGCCCGCAGCAGCAGATAGGCTCCAGCATAGTTTGTGCCAAAAGCTCCTTCACCGGTTTGATTCATCATGGTTTGTCCCACTAAACACTTTTGCTTAATGTCCACTCAATATGTAAGAAAAGGTTAACTTCAGGATATGTTATCTATGCCTCGCCAGGCAAGACGTCTGTGGAGTCGTTTTACGAAATTTCTACGCTGCATCGGCCGTCTTTTGGCTGATGCGGAAGATAACAAATTCGGCAGGTTTAATCGGTGCAACCCCAATGACGCAGATCAAACGCCCATTGTCTATGTCATCCTGCGTCATGGTTGTGCGGTTACAGGCCACGAAAAACGCTTCGTCTGGTGTTGCACCCATCAATGCCCCATTGGTCCACTGGGTTCGCAAAAAGTTCCCCACGGCTCGTTCTACGTCGGCCCAGGTGCCAGGTCCATTCGGTTCAAAGACAACCCATTGGGTGGCTTCATCGATGGATTCTTCCAAGAAGAGGAAAAGACGACGGACGTTGATGTACTTCCACTCTGGCGTGCTGCTCATGGTGCGGGCACCCCAGGCGCGTATGCCGCGCCCGTCGCTACGAAAATCACGGATGCAGTTTACGCCTCTCGGATTGAGAATATCCTGCATGGCTTTTGTAACGGGGAATTCCAGATCTTTTGCATTGCGAACAACTTCATTGGCCGGTGCTTTGTGGACGCCTCGCTCAATGTCAGAACGGGCATAGATACCAGCTATATGACCAACGGCAGGAACAGTTCTAATTCCATTGGTAGCCGGATCGGTCACTTTAATCCAGGGATAGTAGTAGGCAGCATAGCTTGTATCGCTGGGCAACTTCACTTTTGAGACGTCATTCTGACTCGCCGCTACAGACAACACAGCAAATCGATCTTTCATTGCCGTCTCACAATGGCTAATCACAGAGTTTGTAATATCAGGACCGATTGTTTCGCGTGCCTGATCGGGCGCAACGACGATAGCCACTTCATCAATTAGTTCGAGAGCCGCTAACCCTTGAATTGTACCGGGTGCGAGGACATCTGCAGGTGGTGCCTCCGCAAACATTCCACTGATTTCTGTAAAAGACGTGCCGGCATAATCAGCGGCTGTTAAATCAACATCGGCTCCACCGGCCAGATTAACCGGGGCGCCATCCGCAGGCAGCTTCTCTGGTGCATCGTCCTCCCACCACACGCGAATAAGCTTTGAGTTTGTGTTGAGGACTTTTTGAATATTGTTACTGGCGAATGGATCATGGGTTAGATCATCATAGACCTCACTCGTTTTGACTTCTTCACCGTCTTTGTATTCTATCGTCGCTTTGACCCAATCCACCTGTGGTTTTGGTGGGACGGGTTGTGGTTCTTCTTCCAGTGCTCGTATAGCTTGGGTTGCTTGCTCGAGCTTGATGGACACAGAATCTCCCCAGCTTCCAGAGCCACTAGCAATCACTTTTAATTTACCCACTGACGCTGCAGAAAATTTAGAATCTTTACCAACAACGCGACAAACAAAGCAGCGTTGCCCGCCATTGGCAAAGAAGCCTTCAACTGCGTAAGCAAGGTAAGATTGTTTTGGAATATAATCCCCATACCACTGCTTAAATTCCCAAAGATTCGAGATGAACTTAGGCTCCAATGGGCCGCGCTCCGCAGCCCCTACAAAACCGGCCGTGCTGGTCCCGACGCCAGCAATCGGATTGTTTCCTGACGGTACCTCTTCTACATAAACGCCAGGTGCTAAATATTCGGGCATAATTGGCTCCTTTGTATGCAATAGGAATGATGGCAACGGCTCTCAAAATGACTACCATACAGATTCCAGTGAATAAATTTTGAAATGGGGGGATGACAAATTACGGTTGGCTGTTCAGAATAAGCGTACAAAAACGCTTAAAGGGGCAGATTGCGGTAACCGTTACAAAAATAAGTATAACGACCTGTCGTATGCAATGCAAGTGACGAAAATTGGGTTGAAGTTCTCTATCAGAGGTGTGTATAAATTAGGGGAAATGCTCTAATGAAATCAAATATGCTGGACATGAACCCTCACATTCCTTGAGTTCATATGTTCAACTTAACTTGATGTCTGTTTCTCTACTGCAAAAAGGTCAAACGATCCACGAAGTTCACGAAGTTCACGAAACTTCTCAGAATAAACCTTCGTGTTCTTTGTGGATCATATGTTGTTTTTGCGGCGAACTACTGGGTATGAGCCAAAATCCACCTATGGCCAACCCTCAATATTTAGCTGGTCTTCATAGGGGGCCAACAGATTTTGGACTGGTTTCATATCAAAAATGGGATAGCGATCTCTTGTATTGACATGTTCAAGTATCGCTCGCCAATTATGGGGATACTCGTCATCGTAGCGAACGTCGATGAGGTGCAGAACAAAGCTGTGGGTTGAATCTTCATTCATGAGAATTTACCTTTCTTGGCCACAGGGCCAATTTATTGTGGAGTTCTAATCGTTGTGGGTTTTTAATCTGTGAAATGATAAAGCGTTACCGAGGGAGGAATCTTTATTACTAAACGGCAGCGACTCTTTCATTGTCATTTCGCTTGGCTACAGCTGCAAAGCGGCACTGGCGGGAGAAATCTTCCGTTTTATCGAGGGTCAGATTTCTCGTCGCTCCTTCTCGAGATGACAGATTGGGGTCTGCTGCTTATGGATAAAATGCAATGTACGCCCAAGCATCCGCCAAAAAGATTTGTAAATATAGTGCCTGGCAAAGTTCTCCAGACACCATTGGATGAAAATCTACTGGCTATGCTTAACGAGTAAGTTCAGCACTGCCTATGGCCACCGGTTTGCCATTACCGCCTGTAACACCGACAAATAGTGAGTTCTTTGCTGGAATGTCTATCGAAGCTTTATCATTTGAGGGAGATTGGACTTCGACGCGGGCTGGTTGAGCACGATAAAAGTATCGGATAATCCACTCATTTGGTGCAGTGGAGAATACGTCGATCTGGTTTCCTTGAGCATCCTTTATGTACCAGTTGTAAGCGTAGTCGAATGAGCCAAAAAAGATTTTACTTGCCATGGTAATGTTTCCTTATTTTGTGAATCGAAATTGTCAGTAGTCCACGGTCACTTGGTCGTTTAGTCCAGAGTCAGTCCGGTGGACATCAAATACATTGGGATCTATTGATATTGTGAATTGATAAATTGTATCTTCAGACGATAACCAACTTGTCTATCGTCTGCTTAATTTTACCAAATGAACGTCCGTGTATCGTCCGTAAGAGCGTCCGAAAAACGTCCGAAAAACGTCCGAAAGTCGCTTATGCCGACCTCAAAATATAAACAAAATCCTGGGCAACCGGGAGAAATCGCGCTTGTGTACTCTGCTTGGTCTCGGAGCACCAGAAGAACTGGTTGCTCCAGGCATCCACAAGAGCTGCTGCATCAGGGAGTTGCCCCGTTTGGCAGTAGTCGGCCATGATGGATGCGCCTTCGTGAGCCATGAAATGTTCATCAAATCCGGTGTCTACCCAGTCAGGGTAACGTTGGGTGATGGCGATGAGCGCGCTTTTGACTACGGCTCGCCGCTTGGATCGGGCCGAGTAACTCTCTATTGTCTGGGAAATTGGTTTGAAGAGATTGGGTAGGTTGAACAGGGCCTGATTCTGGGCGAAACGATGAGCAGATATTGTTGAAAGAGTCATAGTCATTGGGATGAGGCTCCTTTGTTTTACTCAGCTCCGTTTCAAAATCGTCGTTGGATTTCGCTGGTGGAGCTTAGGAAACCTACGGATTTTGAAAACGACCGCAATATAAATGAAGGATTTGTGTGATGCCGCCATGATACCCTCCAGATGTCCAGCAAACGTCCGCAAATCTGCTGTAGAACGTCCGAAAAGCGTCCAAAGATGGAGCGCGTAGGATGCTTTGCCCTGAAAACCAAACAAAGATGGGAAGATGAGAAAGATGAAAACCAAACAAAGATGGTTCTTTTGGCACCTCATGTGGTTGACAACTTTATTGAACAAGGATTTTAAAGAGTACGAAGATTTCTCTCTTCCAATCTTAGAAATCTGGCTAATCCCTGTTCTTTTTTAGGGCAGAGGTGGGTGGCGTTGTTGCTGGAGGGCTTTAATGATAATCAATAGTTTTCATGGATCAAGAGGCACCGCGGAGGATGAAAATGATCCTGCTAATCCCTCTGAATCCGTCTCCTATTTACAGGGCAGACTGTAGCGGAGAAGGCACGCCTCGTGCCGCGCTTGGGCGTGCTCATTGAACAATCTCCGTTTCCTGACTATTGCCTAACCATCAGTGGAACATAGATCAAATCGCCGTCATCACACTGGACAAAGACACCGGATGTAGCCAGCTCCGGCGTGATCTCTACTCCGCTGATGCTAGATAGGCTCGGCGCTGGATCTTCGCTAAAGCCCATGTCGATGGCGGCCTGGTTGCCGCAGGCAGCAATCATGGGGATGGTGGCCAAGGTACCGGACGGAACCACTAGCTTGTCCATGGAGAAGACGCTCATGGTGTAGCGACCTGCTTCCGTACCTGCACCGCCGTTGTACTGGTCGTTGAGGTTGAAGGTGACGTTTCCATCGGCAGAGAGGTAGCTGCTGTTGTAGTCTAGGGCAAAGAGCATGGCCGTGACGCTGTTGCCATTGTCTTGATAGTCTAAGGTGATGTAGAAGCGCTCGTTTTCGTTGACGACAGGAGAATTAAGGGATAAGGTTGGGAGAGCTGTTGTTAGTTTGGTGCTGGCCGCCATAACGGTGCCACCGCAAGGGCGCCCTTGGGCCAAATCGACCATACAGGGGATGTCGGCTGCACCCAATGTTGCGTCGCCGTTGGCATCACAGCCATTGGGGCTACTGTTGAGCGCACCAGAAAAGACGGTCAGATAGTCCTCAGTTGATGTGTCCTGAGAAAAGTATTCCACCAAAAAGCGGATGATATCGGCGATGTTGGTTGAACCGGAGAAGTTGCAGTCGCCATGCTCACCGTAGACAACGGTGACGGTGGCACTTTCAGTGCTGTCGCTTGTTCCGTCACTGGTCACATAGGTAAAAGTATCGACTGGTGTGTTGCCCGTGGCTGTATAGGTAATGTCTGTTGTGTTGTTGGTAACGCTTCCATCTGTCTCCGTTATGCCGATGGACACAATCAGCAGCGGAAGCCCTTCAGGGTCGCTATCATTGGCCAATACGTCTAGGGTTTGGGCACTCAATTCTGTGCCAATATTGACAAGGTCGTCCTCTACCGTTGGGGGATCGTTGGCAATGGTAATGATTCCATCGGTTGTGGTGCCGCCAAGTTCGTTGCCGTCGCTATCCGTGAAGAGAACGGTGGGAATGCTAACCGTCTCCGTAATCCCACAGGCCGTGGTGATGCTAGATGCTGTGAAGTTTAGCGTCACCATATCGCTTCCGCCCGCAATCGTCGGGGGCGGGGTAACCAGATTCGGATAGACCATAACGCTGTTGCCTTCAACATCGATGTTAAATTCAGACGCCAGGGCGGTTGCCAACGATACTTCATTGAGCGTGAAACAAGATTGATTATAGGCAAACTCAAATTCCGTCCCCAGAATATCTGAGCCGCCGACTTGAATCACATGGTCAAATATCGATCCAGGAGCGGCCACCTGATTCACGCCTATCAGCGACAGGTCATTCTGGGCATGGAGTGTTGTTGGTCCTTTGGTGATAACAATCAGGAAAGCAATAGCAACAATTGCCACCATGCGTTGGGTGGATGTTCTGTTGTGCATTAATGAACTCATAGTGAATTTCCTTTGGTGTGATCGGCATCAAAAAAACAAAGCGCCCAGTTATGCGACCGGACGCTTTGTTTTTATATCACATGAAGGGTACTACCCTAAGCCGTCTTAGTCCCGAACCATAATTGGAATGAAGATGAAGCCACCATCGTCACACTGGACGAAGACACCGGATGAGGATAGCTCAGGGGTGATTTCCTGGCCGGCGACGTCCGCGAGGCTGGGGGATGGGTTTTCGCCAAAGCCCATGTCGATGGCTGCTCGGTTGCCGCAGGTAGCAATCATGGGGATGGTGGCCAAGGTACCGTTCGGAACCACCAGCTTGTCCATGGAGAAGACGCTCATGGTGTAGCGCCCTTCTTGGGTGCCTGCACCGCCATTGTACTGGTCATTAAGATTGAAGGTGACGTTGCCATTGGCAGAGAGGTAGGTGGTGTTGTAGTCCAGGGCAAAGAGCATGGCTGTAATGTTGTTGCTGTTGTCCTGATAGTCTAGGGCGATGTCGAAACCTTCATTCTCGTTGACCACGGGCGTCGTCAGAGAGAGGGAGGGTGCTGCTGAGGTGATGCTGGCCGCCATGACGGTACCACCGCAGGGGCGTCCCTGGATTAAGTTAACCATACAGACAAGATCCCCTGAGCCAATGGCTCCGTCAGCGTTGGCATCACAACCATTGGGGCTGCTGCTGGGCGAACCGGCAAAGACAGTCAGATAATCACCCTGTGTGGTATCGTTTGAGAAGAACTCTACGATGAGGCGAATGATATCGGCCACGTTGGTAGAGCCATTGAAGTTACAGTCACCGTAGGCACCGTAGACGACGGTTGCAGTGGCGCTGCTGCTGTTGTTCACACCGTCGCTGGCGATATAGGTAAAGGTGTCTAATGGGGTCGTTGCATTCGTTGTATAGTTGATGTTTGTGCCATAAACAACTGCTGTGCCGCCTGCACCTGGTGTAACGGAACCAATCGATAAGGATGCACCCTCTGGGTCTGTGTCGTTGAATAAGACATCTAGGGATTGAAGGCTTGTCTCAGTACCAATATTGAAGACATCATCATTGGCCACAGGTGGGTCGTTGGTGATGGTAATGACGCCATCGGTGGTGGTGCCGCTGACTTCATCACCGTTGTTATCGGTGAAGACCGCATTGGAGAGGGTAACCGTCTCTGTTGCGCCACATGCAGTATGATCTGTAGAAGCGGTGAAGTTTAACAAAACCATATTGGTTCCGCCAGTGGGGAAAGTTGCTACGGGCGGAACGAAATTTGCATAGACCACAACGCTGGTGCCTTCATCATCGATGTTAAAGCCGGTTAAATTGCTATCCAATGTAACGCTGTTCAGGGTCAGACAAGTTGTGTTGTAGGCAAAATCAAACTCAGTACCGGAAATATCTGTGCCATCGACTTGGATGACGTGGTCGAAGGTAGAGCCGAGCGCCACGGGCTGGTCCACACCAGTGAGGGAAGCGCTTCCTGATGCCACCACAGGTGTGGCTGGTTGGCCATCAGCTGATGAGGCATCACAGCCTGTCCACTCCCCACTATCGTACACTGTTCCGTTATAAGTAACTACCACACGGGCTGTGTCGGAAGCAGAACTAACAACGACAGGTATATTGAAACTTCCTGAATTGGTCGCCTGTTGTGTTGCCTCTATACTCTGACCATTGAGAAAAGACTCATAGGAGACAGAAATATTTCCAGGAAAGTTGTAAAAGGAGAAATCTACATAAGCTGGAAAGGAATACGTTCCGCATCTCGCAGGGTCATTAAATTGTGGATCCTGCGCCTGCGCCCCTGGTACATTCATCAAGAAAAGAACAAACGTCAATACAAGGGCAGCGCTCATCTGCTGCCAGAACGATCTATTTTGTATACAAGATAACATAATGTAACTCCTGCTGTGTTGTTGGCCAGGGTACTTGACGCTGGCTATTTGAATAATGGTTGAATGTTGTTCGTTGGTTATACGACAAATAGAAACAAGTCCTTATCACTCTTTCAAGAGTCACTTTATGATGAGAAAGACGTGATAGCCTAAGTTTGCCTGCATACTGTCCGCTGAATGTCCGTCAATGCGTCCAAAAAGCGTCCGCAGGGTGCCCCGATTTGGGTAAAGAGTGGGCAGGATCCTCGATCGGTAGCAGGAGAGTGCATTGCACGGTTCATGCATGGTGCCAAGTGCGAATCTGCCTGTGTTGGCCACAGGCGCTCGCGACCACCGTGTCGCGCACCCGACTGACATCCTACGGATCAACGCGCCTTGACCCTAATCTCGTTTCGTGCTAGGCTATTTTTGACTTTAAGAGCGTAAGCCAGGATGTTCCGAAATTTTATGAAAGCGACGATGGATAAATAATGAAACTCCTCAACAAAACCAAACGAGACCAATTCCACAAAGACGGCTATTGCCTCTTCCAAAATTTACTGGAAGCTGAAACGGTCGAACGCCTGAGAGAGATGAGCGACCACGTTCTGGCTCAACAAGAAAGAGCTCACTTTGATCAGCAGCGTGCAACGGGCAGCATGGTCCTGATCAATTGGGAGATGGCCTTTCAGCATCCGATCATGGCAGAACTTATTGCCCATCCCAATATGTTGGATGCTTTGGCTGAATTGGGCTTCGATGAACCCAAGTTTGGTCACGGTCGTATCATCAGCAAGCCACCCCATAGCCCACCCCTCTTCTGGCATGAAGATGGGCGATTCTGGGATGATCCGGTGAGCTACACGCCCCAGCCCATTCAGGTCTTCCTCATGTACTACCTGACCGACACCACGCCCGAAAATGGCTGCCTACGAGTCATCCCCGGCTCCCATCTCAATCGTCACCCCCTCCACGACCAGGCTGCAGCCATGCATACAGATGAGCTGAGAGGCTACGAGAACCCAGAACATATTCAGTTCCAGCGAGCAGAGGGCGAGATCGATGTACCCGTAAAAGCGGGTGATCTAGTGATGGGCTACGGCACGCTCTTTCACGCGGCCCATGCCAATCGGAGTGACGAAAAGCGTACGGTTCTTACCATGTGGTACTACCCCGACTTTGTAAACCTGCCTGAGCGGACCCAGGCTACAGTCAACTTTTTGGAGGGAGGCAACAGGAATGCTGTTGCACCAAATCGCGAGATGGGGGCACTGATGGCCCCCTTGCGCATCAGCTATGAGGGAGATGCCCAACCGATTGAGCAGCAGTGGGTACCCGGAGAGGCTTTGCAGTAGACTTTGATTGAGATCCTGACTTTGACTTCCAATGTTGACGATAGCGCTCCGTCACAAAATGCCATTCAATTGTACCTGTAATGATATCCGTCAATAGATCCGTATAGCGCTGTAGATTAGGCAGAGTGTCAGGATCGCGAGACGGCAGCCGAGAAACCTGGGCCTCAAATATGGCTATCTCTGCCTGGCATAGGTCAACCACATAGGATTTCGCCTCTTCCAGCGAAACCTGTTCGTTGTGATGGTAGAGCCAGACCAGATTCAGCAAACAATCCCCTTGGTTCAGCTCCTTTTCCAGCGAGAGTACCTCATTGGCCCAACTGGTAATATTATTGACCATCTGTTCTAAGCGCTGTACAGGCGGGCTTGCTTGAATGCTCGGTGGGAGAGAGAAGGATTCACTAATCTCAAGCAGATCAACATAGGCATCTATACCGCTGGTCTGCTGGCGCATCTGAAGGTAAGTGGCTACATCGGGTGCGCTGTTGTGGTGTTTGGTTTCGGCTTCCCAAATGAGGGAATTGAGGTGTGTGCTTAGATGGCTGACAAACTTTGTTTGCCATTCTGTTGACACAAGGGGTTGGGTACGGTTCCATAGATCGTATAATCCCTTTACAAATGGGGTGTCTTCAGTGGCTGCCCGCTCACCGTCCAGAATGGCTAAGTAACGATCAATACGCTCACTGAGTAGAGGGAGGCTCAGTTTATCGAAGAGATCATCATTAATAAAGAGCCACATGGCCCAGTCAGCAATCAGCTGTAGCTCATCCAATGGAAAGGTTGGATGGGTGCGTGCAACCAGCTCGCCAATCAAAATGGGGCGGTAATTCTGGCCAGTCGAAAAGCTATCCAGCAAGCCCATCTTTTGCACCCAAGCGGCAGAACGCTCAGTCACTGTTTTGGCGTGTGGATTTACGCCGCGAGAGGGAAATGGAAGTTGAAAATTATGCTGCATTTTGGTCTCCTTATAGTAGGCGTAATATTAAGCGTATCGCACGACAGGTTTTCGACTCTTACGCGTCTCTTTGTTTTGTTCAACATCTTGACAGTGCAAACATTCTCTACGGGGTGGAAAGCTCATCTGTCGGCATTCCGGGCAGATTTGGCCAGCCAGACGATATCGCTGTGCTTTTGATCGCCAGTGGACAACGGTTCCGCTACGCATCAGTACACCTCCTTTGGACATAATCAGTTGTTGGTTGTGTTATTGCTTTATGAGCCATTTATGATGAGAAAAACGTGGTAGCCCAAGCTTACCTGCTTACTGTCCGTTGAATGTCCGTGAAAGCGTCCGAAAAATGTCCGCATAAACGTCCGAAGGCCCTCAAATTATGAATGTTGGATTCTTTATTGTGAATGGGGAATGGGTGAGACGGTAGCACCGGTGACGTCTCACTTATTCGAATTTCCCCGCTCCCCGCCCCCCATTCCCCACTCTTTTAGTACGTTTCGTAAGAAAGCCTGTCTGTGGTATAATCTTTGCATAAGTATTTTTATCACCCTCATCGATGTTTAGTCCTGTTGCAGAATACGATCAAGAGCGATTCCCGTGCGGCTGAATTCAAAACGACGGTGGTTTCTTGCATCAGCTATAGATAGCCAGAAAAGTTCTTTCCTCCCATCTAAGAACATCCAAGAGTGGATTGACCAAGAGCCGGGACAAGACTTTTCTGGCGGATTATAATCTCTGTCCGCATTCACCTTTATCCGCGTTACCTATGTCCACCTTAAAGTTATTTTTATTTGGTACACCTCGTCTAGAAAAAGACAACCAACCCGTCAAAATAGGCCGCCGCAAAGGGCAGGCACTGTTGGCCTATTTGGCTAGTACCAGGCAGGTCTATAACCGGGATTTTCTGGCTACCCTCCTTTGGCCAGAGGCCGATCAGCAGACGGCACGTGGCAATCTACGCCGAACCCTCTCGGAGCTGAGCAAAGCGCTGGGCCGTGAACATCTCTACATCGATCGGGAAATTGTCCAGTTGAAGCCCAACACCGATCTCTGGATCGATATAATTGAGTTCCAACAAGCAACTGCTGCAGGAATCAACTCCTCTCATCTGTCAACCTTAGATGATGCTTCGGATGGATCTGGCTCTGACAGGATGAGTATTGAACATTTGAGTCAGTTCACCGAGGCGGCATCCCTCTATACCAAGGATTTTCTCGCTGGGTTTACCTTGGCCGATTCGCCAGAATTTGATGATTGGCAATTTTATATCCGGGAGGAGTTGCGTAATGCCTTCTATGCAACCTTAGCCCAACTCATTGAGCAGGCTTGTCTGGCAAACAATTATGAGTTAGCCACTCGCTATGCTCGTCAGGCCCTGAACCTGGACACCCTCCACGAACCAGCCCACCGCCAACTGATGACGGTCTACGCCTGGGCCGGACAACAGGCGGCTGCCTTACGTCAATATGATGAATGTGTACGTCTGCTGGATGAAGAGTTGGGCGTACCGCCCGATGAGGAGACAACCTCCCTCTATGAAGCGATCCGAACGAGAGAGATTAGCGCTAGAGGCGAGCATGTAGAGCTAAATGAATTGAGTTATCCCAGTGAAGGGGGGCAGGGCACGCCGTCGACCGATCCCTCGTCAGAGAGCCAGTCTACGGATGCTTCCGCAGACCAAGCTGCCAACCAAGCCACTGAACGGGATGCTACAGCCATTTTAAACCGTCTGGAACCATTGCCTGATCAGAAGCTATTTGGTGTAGAGACGGCACGTGGCATATTAGCCGAGGTCATCGAGCCTACTGACCGCCCTTGGTTGATTGCCATTGACGGGATTGGTGGGATTGGGAAGACGACGCTGGCGGATGCGCTGGTGCGCAGCTTTGCCACTACGCACCGCTTTGCTGATATTGGCTGGGTGAGCGCCAAGCAGGAAGAGTTTTTGGCCGATCTGGGGATCCAAGAGACTGGGCGACCAGCCTTAGATGTGGAGACGCTGACTGATACCATTTTAGGACAGTTGGGCGAAGAACCTCAGTTGACTGCTACCCACCAAGAGAAAGAGACTGCGCTGCTCCACTTGGTCAAAGAGCGCCCCTATCTCATTGTGGTGGATAATCTCGAATCGGTTGCGGACTACGAGGCCCTAATCCCGTATATACGGCAGCTTGCCAACCCGTCTAAGTTTCTTATTACCACCCGGTTAACTCTACAAGCTTATTCAGATGTGTACTGCTATAGCTTGACTGAACTAAACGAGGCCGATACTCTGGCTTTTCTACGTCACGAATCGGAGACTCGCGGCATTGCTCGATTGGCCAACGCATCTGATGAACAGTACCAGGAGATCTTTCGCGTCGTCGGCGGCAACCCCTTGGCGCTCAAGCTGGTTATGGGCCAAGTACGCTTCCTTTCTCTGACCAGTGTGCTAAATAATCTGGTGGAAGCCCAAGGGAAACGAATTGACCAGCTCTATACCTATATCTATTGGCAAGCGTGGCAGATGTTGGACAACGCCAGCCGTCAGCTCTTTGTCACCATGCCCATGATTCCAAACGGTACCTTTGATCAGCTGGTTGCCATCAGTGAATTGGATATGGACGATGCGATGGTTGCATTGGAACATTTGGTTGCCCTCTCCTTAGTCCAAATTCGCGGTGATCTGGACGAACCTCGCTATCGACTTCATCGATTGACTGAAACGTTCTTGATGAACGAGGTCCTCAAATGGCAAGAGATGGCCGACAATTTTTCTGAGCTTTTGGCAGCCGGTTGAATCATAATTGCCCCAGCGGAGAAGGCATTCTCTAATGCCGCCCCATTTCGCATTAGAGAATGCTGGCTCCACTGGGTACGGGAATATTGGGGTAGTGGAGAGGCAATTTTATTAGTGGAGGAGGCGTTCTCTAACGCCGGACCTCTCGCACTAAACGCCGCATTAGAGAATGCTCCCTCCGCTGTTCAGGAATTTATATATCATGCCAAAACACTTTCACCAGGAAGGTCACATCTACTATGTAACGACTAATGTATACAATTGGATACCTATCTTTATTCGACCCTCGTTCATCATCCCACTAATTGATAGTCTGAACTACTATCGATATCAACACCAGTGCAAGCTAATAGGCTATGTCATCATGCCAGATCATATTCATTTGCTGCTTTTTCCAATCGGGGAATCACAATTGGACGAATTTATGCGCGACTACAAGCGTTTCACTGCCGGACGCATCGCTCGACAAGCGCAAGTTGAAGGGATTGAAACCTGGGTTGAACAGTTCAAAGTGGCAGGTAAGAAAACAAACCGTGGCGAGAATAAGGTTTGGCAAGACAGCTACTGGGACAAGAATGTCTTCTCAGAGCGATTCATCCGTCAGAAACTGAACTATATTCATCGCAACCCGTTGCGTGCGAAGTTAGTGGAAAGCCCAGAGCATTATCCATATTCAAGCTATAGGAATTACGTCGCAAACGACGATACTCTGCTTGAAATCGATATGGGATGGACCCAATAAGCGCAGTAGATACAGGTGTAAGAGAATGCTTACTCCATAATGCCAGAAATAGGCGAAACCTAGGAGTAAGCATTCTCAGTAGACACAGCAGAGAGGGTATTCTATGATGCCACCCCCATTTCGCATTAGAGAATGCTCACTCCTCAGGATAGCGGGAAATCAGGGGCTGGAGAGACAATCCCATTAGCGGAGAAGGTATTCTATGATGCCGCCCCATTTCGCATTAGAGAATGCTCACTCCTCGGGGTATAGGGTATCAGGGTTGGAGAGGCAATTCTGCTAGCGAGAAGGCGTTCTCTTACGCCGGTTCTTATGTGAGGCCATGAATTGAGTACTGCCAATCTAACCGATCCGCAAAATTGCCAGAACTTTTTCCAACAGCGCATTGTACGAGCCGTCGAATATTGGTTGAACCATGACGCGGTCAAGCAGCTCAAGATTGCCTATCTGGACAAGGAGAAGGAAGCGATTCTCAAGGCCATCTCCCTAGGTTTGCAGTTTGCGCCTGCTTGGCCCATTGTGCGCGCGTTGATCGTGGCGCTGACCTCCTTCATGGAGCGACGTGGACATTGGGATGCCTGGCAGCAGGTTTTGCAGCGATCGATTGGGGTAGCTCAGCAGGTGGGTGATGCCGACGGTGAAGTAACGTTGACGGCGCTGTTGGCGCGGTTGAGCCAGCGCATGAGCAAGCCGGATGATGTGGTGTGCTACTATCGACGGGTGATTCGGCTGGCGCGGCGGAGCGGTAACCAATATGAGCTGGCACGAGCGTGTTCAAATTTGGGGTTTCTTTATATTGATGGTGGACATTGGGGGCGGTCAGAGGTACTGAATCGCCGTGCACTAACACTCTTTGAAAAATTAGATAGTGCGCATGGTCGCGCCCATACACATAATCATCTTGGGTTGCTCTATATTCGGATGAACAAGTGGCAAGATGCCAAAAAGAACCTGGAAAAGGCATGTCTACTGTGGGAAACCATAAATGACGATGCGAGCTTGATCAACGGCTATGGAAATCTAGGATTACTGCATAATGAATTGCACGAGCCGACTAGCGCAATTGGGTATTTGGAGAAGGCTTTATCAAAAGCAGAGGAAGTTGGAGAAGAACTAGAAACAGCTAACTTTTGGGTGAATCTTGGTATTGCCTATTTGGCGTTGGAGCATGTAGAGACTGCCAAACAATATATTCTGAACGCTGAAGCCATGTATCGCAAACTCAACAGTACAGCGGGTTTGGCCTACGTGTGGCATCAACTAGGACGGGTTGCAATCTATCGGCATGAGTGGCTGAAGTCAGAAGAATATCTCCAAAGTGCTCTACAAAAATACAGTGAGCTTCACAATTACGAAGGGGAACTAAAGGTCTTATCTGAACTGACTGACTATGGCTTTGTACGAAACAACGCCTCTTTAGTAGAACAGTGGCTCAATCGACTGGAGTCGAGAGCAAACCAACTTGAACAGTATAGTCAGAGCTATGGGATTGCTCAGAAGTTGCCCGATTATCATACTCGCTTATCTGAATTAGAGTAAATATCTCGCCAACGAAGTAATCCGGTAAATCCGTAGCCTCAGGCTTGTAGCCTGGGGAGGATGGAACACCCTGCGATCAGCAAGTAAATCACGATAGGTCGCTAATTTCCCCACCACTTCTCTTGAAAATAAGTGGTCGGCCACATTTGCGCAGTTGAAAACAGCGCCTACAACATTAGCCGTAGCCCGCCCATTTTGGGCGGGGAAGGTGGCGTAACCGACCTTTTCCAAGTGAAACTCACGGATTCTTGACGTCCACCACCTTGCAAGGACGCTTTACCAATGGCTCGTCCTAAAGTATCATAACTTATCAAACAGTGCACTCAGGCTGTTCCAAGAATTAAGCATCGTCGAGTACGAGAATCAATTATCTTGTAACAAACGACAACGGCTGTAGGCACAAAGGTTGAAAGACCTAAGCCGTTGTCGTTTGCTAATTCGAACCTAGCAGCCGCCGCCACTACCAGGACCACATGCAGACGCACTCTGTGTAATATCCCAACCAACCTGCTCTGCCACCACACCTGAACCGGTAATTGTAGCAATCGTCAACGCAACAGCAACAACAAATTTAGCAATTGTATTCTTGGTAATCATCTCAGGATTGTCCTTTCTTGAAATAGAGTGAAATCAGTTTCTTGAAAGGGTCGTGAGATGTGGGATCCCTCAGCGAAGTCTCTCCGACCGTCTTCGGCGTCCCGAATTTGGTCCCCCTCTCCTCGTAGGAGAGGGGCTAGGGGTGAGGTTCGCTGCTTTGCAAATCATCTGTTTGACCCAGATTGTTTGTGCGATTGAGTAGAGAATTTCGTTTCTACTTTCTCTATTGTTTCCTCTCTCATTCGCTTCTGTACTGCCGTTCTGTGCTTTAGTATACGGGGGTGAGCGTAGGTTTGGCGTAGGGTAAAGCGTAGTTTAGGCATGGCATGACCGTAGTTTTGAAAATAGAGGAAACTACGCGTCTTGGGGATAGGGAATTAAGGAGCAGATCGCCCAACACCGAGAGTAGCATGTAGCCCGTCCTTGCAGGGCGGGTTAGATGGGTAGCCCAAGCACCCCGCCCTGCAAGGACGAGCTACGGTAAACGTGCTATCTGTATAAGGACTTACGTCACGCTGTCTAGCATCTTGGAGATTGGGTATTAGGAGGTCAAGCCCCCAGCTCTCAATCCCAATACCCCCAACGACAACCATGAACACCAAACTCTATCTTTTGGGATCTCCCCGCTTGGAACAGAATGGGAAGACGCTATCGCTCACGCATCGCAAGGCGCTAGCCCTATTGATCTACCTTGCCATGACAGAGGGCAGGCAGAGCCGTGATAGACTCGCTAAGTTGCTCTGGCCAGAGTTTGAGCAGAAAGCTGCTCGCACCTACCTTCGGCAGAATCTAGCCCGTCTACGCGATCTGCTGGGTAAAGACGCGTTTCTAGCCGATCGCGAGACCATTGGACTCAATCCCGACCACGATTACTGGTGCGATGTAGCTGATTTTCAGCAACAAGTTAGCCAGGCCCATCAGTGTAGTCACCCACCTACTGAGATCTGTTCCACTTGCTTACCTCATCTGACTACGGCTGTTGACGCTTGCGGTGAGGATTTTCTAGCTGGTTTTACCCTGCCCGACGCAACCGGATTTGATGATTGGCAGTTTTTCCAGCGTGAAGAGCTGTGTCAGTCATTGGCTGACCTCTTGCAGCAGCTGATCCAGGGGTTGAGTGCCCAAGACGATTTCGAGCAGGCCATCCTCTATGCCCGTCGCTATGTGGATCTTGACTTGCTCGACGAGCCCGCTCACCGCCAATTGATGATGCTCTATGCCCAGGCTGGCCAGCAGTCGACCGCTGTCCGGCAGTACCATACATTGGTCAGCATCTTGGAAGAGGAGTTGGGTGTTCCACCCGAAGCCGGGACGACTGAACTTTACGAGGCGATTCGGACGCGGCAGAGTGGCAACTCCCGACATTTACATTCGGGTGTGACAAACGTTGCTGGGGAGCAAGACGTCACCCCCTTACCCCCTCACCCTCTCACCTCCTCACTCCCTCATCCTATTTCCGCATCAATTCCATTTCAGGTAACAGCATGTCTACCTCATTTCGTGGGCCGTCAGGATGAGATTACGGAGACACGGCGATTGCTCGTTGAGCCAGGGGTAACGGTGGTGGCGTTGGTCGGCATGGGTGGGCTGGGTAAAACAACGTTGGCTGTTCAGGTTGCCCATCTGGTTCGGAGTGATTTCGCCGATGGCGTGCTTTGGGCCAATCCGGCCATTAGCAGCTTAATGGACATTTTGGATAATTGGGGCCGGGCCTTCGGCTATGATTTTAGCGGGCTGGCGGATGTAGAGAGTCGCAGCGCTGCTGTACGAGGCGTCCTGGCAGAGAAATCAACCCTGCTGATACTGGACAACGTGACCCAAACGGGAGAAGTTGAATCCCTGATTGCCAGCGGGGATGGTAGTCGGGTCCTCCTGACGACCCGGGATCTCGATGTGGCCCACGCGCTAAACGCCCAGGTGGTTCAGCTAGGTGAACTTTCGATGCAAAGCGGGCGGGAGCTGCTGGCCAATATTCTCGGCGAAGAGCGAGTTACCGGTGAAGAAGAGGCTGCTCATGAGATCTGTCAGCAACTTCACTTTCTACCTCTGGCTGTGGAGATTGCGGCCCAACGTCTCAAATCACGGGCGCGCATGAAGTTGGCCCAGATGGTGGCTAGGCTGTCAAACGAGCAGCAGCGGTTGGGGCTAGAGATTAGTGATCGGGCCGTGCGAACCTCCTTTGAAGTAAGCTGGGAGACACTAGACGAGGAATTGCAGGCGGTCTTCCCGCTCTTGGCCGTCTTTGAAGGCAGACCCTTTAAGCCAGAAGCCCTGGCGTATGTTGCTGATCTGGATCAATTTGATGTGGAGGACGCCCTCTTTGGACTGAGCGCGCTCTCTCTGGTTAAGGAGGATGACGAGGCGTACTATCGACAGCACCCGCTGTTGGCTGATTTTGCCAAAGAGAAGTTGTCTGCGCCGCCGTACCGTCAGCATGAGACTCTAGCCGATCTGGCTGAAGAGAAGCTGCTTGATCCCGCAACGGCCTATGGAAGGTTAGTGGAATATTATCTGGCCTTTGCTACAGAGAATCAGCAGAACTATGATCAGTTAGAGCCGGAGTGGGGGAACATTGGGGCAGTGATCCGGGTTGCTCACGGGTATGAAAAGTGGAATGAGGTGATCGAATTTACGGATACGTTGGCAGAGACCTGGTTGACACGCGCTCGGTATAGTGATGCGCGGCAGGCGTACAAACTGGCGCAGGATGCAGCGGTTGAAATGACAGATCCAACGATGCAAGCCACGAATCTATTACGCTGGGGAGAAGTTTGTACTGAGCAAGGTGATTATAGTGAAGCGGAGTCGATTTTGACGCAAGGGCTGGCTCTCAGTTATGGGATAGAGTCTGGTACCGAAATTGCCTGGGGGCGTTATTTATTGGCCCGCATTGCCATTGAACATGGAAAATATGATGAAGCAGAACAGGCTCTTGCTGAATGTGAAACGATCTATCAGGACTTAAATGATGAAGAGGGACTTGCTCTAACTGCCTATCGAAGATCTAGGCTCTACTATGATTACGGACCAGATTATGAAGTAGCTGAACGATGGGCCAATCAGGCACTACAAATTCAAGAGGCCCACAACAATTCAATCGCTTTGATACAGACGATTCGTCATATTGCCCAAATTAAGCGTGAAAGGCAGGAGTATCAGGAAGCACTTGCCTATGGCGAACGCGCCGTTCAACTTAGCCAAGAAGGAGGCTATCCCATAGAGCTCGGTTCAGCCCAATACATTCTTGTTCAGGTATACCGAAGCCTGAATCGCCTGCCCGAAGGACAAGCGTTGGCAGAACAGGCACTTCAGACATTTCAACGTCATGGCGACCAACGCTTAGAGGCGATGCTCCTTTACCAGATGAGTCAAATGCACAGAGAAATGAACGACCCGGCGAGCGCAGAAGCAGTTGCCCACCAAAGTCTGCGGATTTTCCGTCGGCTGAACTTTCATCTTGGATGTTGTTATGTCTTGCGTCATCTTGGTGAGATGTATGCAAAACAGTGCCAACCAGAGAAAGCCCAACAAGCGTGGATGGAAGCCAAGGAATTTGCGCACCAAATCAATCATCAGATCTTAGCCGAATCGCTAGAAACACTTCTCGGCACAAACTAAGGAACTATGGATTTTGAGATAAATATAGCTCTACGCGACAACGCGTAGCAGATATCCCCATTGTACAACAGTGGGGAAAAAACGGCTTCTCATTCTTCAGCTACCCATTGCGGCATCTCCCCCCTCATCCGACCAGCTCTCAAACAGAATCAACTCAATCAACCCATCAATGCCGCCACTTCTGGCCCGCCAGCCGTCGGTTCCTTGGCCCTGGAATTGGTCTAATAGGTCAAATAAAGCCTGATTACGTTGGGAGGTATCTTCTACCTGTTGGATAGATGTTTGAACGACATCCAGCGCATCTTTGGCTGCATGAGAAGCATATTGACCAAATTCTTTATATAAGCCCGCCAGTTTTTCTGTATCTTCGGTTGGATTCCAATTGGGCGTCCAGGTTGACTCCTTTGTCTCTGGGCGCACTCTTTTTAGAACGTCCAGAACAACATCAACCACTGGCTCCAACGCATCCAGAATCTCTTGCCCAGTCATCGTTTGACCAGAAACCTCAAAGAGGGCAGCTCGAATAATGTCCGTCTGCTCTGTATCACCCAACCACTTTTCAGCTATCCATTGAGGCCAATGTTCGGCTACCCAATTCTGCCAGCGGGCGTCTAATAGGGCAGGGGCTTGTTGAAAGAGAGGATTCCCATACTGGGTGCGGATTTTGCGTAAGATCTGGCTCTGCATCAATGGCCGCAAGACAGGCGTAGGATGGTCGCCCAGGTGGTTACGCAGATGTTGGGGCGGTCCATCGGACAACATAAGCTGGAAACCCAACGCGCTAATCGGACCGGCAATCAAGCAACCATAGGCGTCAGCAAAGATCTCTTCCAGCCACTGAAAACGCCAATCATCTGGTGCAAAATTGTGGGGCTTAGCGAGCAGCCGATTTTTCAAAAGCCGATAGACGTGCAAATTGCCTTTGGTCACTGGGAACTGACCGAAGCGATAGAGTACATGACCAATCTCATGGGGAATGGCTGTAAAGGTCATGGGATATAATATGTCCATCTCTTCTGAAGGGGCACTCTTGCTTCTGGTGAGCTTGGATTTTGACCGATAGGCTGAATGGGAGATATGTGGGATCCCCATGATTACCGAATCGTGGTAGGGTAACAGGCGTACTTCCATACGGTTCCCCAGGTAGCAGAGAACAGAATTATAGCGCTTATCGAGGAGGGTTCCGGTTACTTGTTCAAGTGCTCTACGTCCCAGCTCTTCGGCGATTAAGAAGGTCACAACCGTTTGCTCACCGCCGGTGGAACGTTGATAGGCAATCTGCTGAAGTAGATTCAAGTCATGGGAAGATTGTTCCACCAGTGAACCCAGCACGAAATTGGTCGAATATTTCTCAGAGGTATAGAAGAGCGGTCTGGCTAACGATTCGAGCATCGTCTTCAAGCCCCCTGGATCTGATGAGAGCGATTCCTGATTTCCCTCTAATCCTTCCTTGTGGACCTGATAAAATCCTTGGTGGAAAAATTGAAACGATGCCGTAGAAAAATCGCGCAGACGTCGGGCAATGTCAGACAACTCCGTAAGCTTGCTGCGGATATAGTCAAGTCCAAAGCGAGTGATTGTATTCCATTGTCCGAAGTCGACTCCACCAAGCTGACCGTGATTTTTGTTCTTTGAATGATCATAAACAGTCAGACCCTGCCCTTCATTGAGTGGCCAGTACCCAACCAGAGCAGGATCGTCGCTGTTAGGAGGATTCGTCATATCGTGCAAAATTTGCTCTGGCGTACGGGCCGTATGCCAAATGAACAGCGAATGCATGTCCCCATGGAAATATTCGTCCTGTGGCCAATGGCTCCGCCCAATAAAATTGCGCTCACGCAGTACGGTATCAGGGAGTGGCATACGTCCGGACTGGACTTCTTTCCCATTACAATAGAGCTTGGCATGGCCATCTGGGTTGATCGTGGCCGCAACATGGATCCACTCGCCGACCGTCAGCACATCCGATGCCTCAAGTTTATGGAATCTATTTCTTTTGTCATAGATATAGAAACCAAACGTGCTGGACTTCTCTCTGTTGGCTAGTAAGAAGTTGAGGCTGTCTCTTCCATTGCCAAAATCAATCACGCGCGACCAATGTCGTAGACTCTTATAACGAACCCAAACCGCCACCGTGAATCCTTTAGAGAAATCTGCATCTACTGGATTGACTAGCTCAATGTAATCATTTTCCCCACTAAAGGCTAAACTAGTGACAGGTGTCGATTTTTCTATTTCGGAAGGCCCATTCTTGGATAGTTGCTTCTCGTTTTCCGCCTCCTTTTGGTCTTCTATAGGTGCATTCCAAATCGGATTCATTTGATTGGATTTCATCTGACCGTGATTTTTAGAGGCTGATTGATCGTGAATTATCAGACCTTGCCCTTCATTGAATGGCCAATACCCTATGAGGCTAGACTCATTCTTTGGGGTCGCGTTGTTGATGTCCAACCGAATTTGCTCCGGCGTACGCGCCGAATTCCAAATGCATAATGAACGCATGTCCCCGTGAAAATATTCGTCCTGTGACCAATGACTCCGCCCAATAAGATTGCTCTCACGCTGTACGGTATCAGGGAGTGGCATACGCCCAGACTGGACTTCTTTCCCATTACGATAGAGCTTGGCAGCACCATCTTGGTTGAGCGTTGCTGCTACATGGAGCCACTCGCCGACCGTCAGCACATCCGATGCCTCAATTTTATAGAATCTATTTCTTTTGTCATAGATATAGAAACCCAACGTGCTAGACTCGCTCTTATTGGCCAGAACAATATTGACACTGTTTTTCCCGTTGCCAAAGTCAATGATGCGTGACCATTTTTGTAGACTCTTATAACGAACCCAAACCGCCACAGTGATTCCATTAGAGAAATCTACATCGATTGGATTTGATAGCTCAATGTACTCATCTTTCCCGTTAAAGGCCAAACTGGTTATTTTGGCACTAGGTAGATTCCAAATGGGATTCATTTGAGTGGACTTCAACCGACCGTGATTTCTAGAGGGTGAGTGATCAAATAACTCTATACCCTTCCCTTCATCGAAGGGCCAATACCCGATGAGGTTAAACTCATTCTCTGGGATCGCCTTGCTTACGGCCAACCGAATTTGATCTGGCGTGAGGGCGCTGTTCCAGATACGGAGCTCTCGTACATCCCCATGAAAGGGGACATCAAAGTTCAAGGGACTGTGTCCAATGTAGTTCACCTTACGTTCAATATTGTTAGGAGGGGACACTTTTCCCTCTGCAACGTTGTTTCCATCACAGTAGAGCATCGCGTTTCCATGCTTGTCCACGGTTGCGGCCAAATGGAGCCAATTATCAACTTCCAGAACATCATATGCCGCAATTCTCGTTTGTTGCTTTCCATCATAGACCCTAAAGTATAAATCACTGGAATTTAGCTCAGTGGCCAATACAATGTTGTCTGCATCCCGTCCGTTGCTCAAGTTGATGATGCTTGATGAATGTTTTAGACTCCGACAACGTACCCAAACTGCAACCGTAAAACCCTGGGAAAAATCTGAAGCCAGCGGTTGGGTCAGTTCAACGTAATGACTCTTGCCATCTAGCCTCAAACTGGTGCATACGTTGCCCTGGTTTTCTAAAATGTTTGCTTCCAGGTCTTCCATTTCTTCGTTTAGTGCGTTCCAGTGGCTTTTCCAACGGGTCGCATACCAATCGCTGCTACCAAACTCTGGCGGGTTATTGGAATCAGAAATGAGGTAGAAAGCTGAAAATTCATTCCATTTAGGCCGTACAGCGCCAGGGAATCCAAGTATCTCCTCACCAAAGAAATGAGACAACTCTCTCTGACCAATCCCGCTAGAACGACCGGAAAACTCGTGCAGCTTGCCTTGCGGAACCATGCCCAAATAACTAGTGAAACCAACAAGATACTGATTTCTTTTTAAGAAATAGACTTTGCCATTTCCCCAGTTGATGGCCGCATCAATCCCGTTATTCCAGATCTCCGGCTCTATCAAACTGTCGATCATTTTTGGATACTCATGGTCAACAGTCTCAGTGGCAATGTCATACTCGATATATTGATTCCCTTTGAAGAAATAAGCTTTTCCATTCCCCCAGTTGATGGCCGCATCAATCCCATTGCTCCAAATCTCAAGCCCAGACCAGGATGAGCGGTCGATTGGCCTTGGGTATCCAGGATCAACTCGGTCAGCGGCAATGTCATAACGGACATACTCACTTCCTTTAAAAAAATAAGCTTTTCCGTTTCCCCAGTTGATGGACGCATTGATCCCTTCACTCCAAATCTCCAGCCCAGGCCAGGAAGAATTGGTAATCGTATTGGGATATCCAGGGTCAACCTGATCGGTAGGAATGTCGTACCGAATATATTGATTCCCTTTGAAGAAATAGGCTTTATCATTCCCCCAGTTGATGGCTGCGATGCTCATGGTCTCCTCCTTACTATATTGGGTATGGGTCGTGTGGTCAGTGGTCATTATGGTCGTGTGGTCAGTAGTCGTATGGTCGCGTAGTCCAGTATACAAAGTTCATGCGGTTTAGGCTACTTCGAGAATTTGAACCTCTTCAATGTGATGAATTTAAAAACCAGTGGATTCGTCACGTCTAGTGTCACAGGTTGGCCTGCACATTGATCAGTTGCGATCCACTGATAATGAGTGAAACCATCCGAAACAGCGAAGTCGGAATACAAATTGGCCATTGAACCATTAAATAGCTTATCGGCAAAACGTCCGCCAAACGTCCACAAAAGTGTCCGCAAACGAATCCTGCTGAGATGCTGACAAGCTGAAATGCTAACAAGCTGACAACAAGCACCTTTTCAACGATTAGGCCAAATAAGTAGGCTTTGGATACAATAGAATGACCTGATCACTTCCTGAATACAGTCTGCAATTAAAAAGGCATTAAAATGACAGTTGCAACCCTTACCACTACTCAAAACTGCTTAAGCTTCTTCCAGCAGCGAATTGTCCGTGCCGTCGAATATTGGCTCAACCATGATGCGGTCAAGCAACTCCAAATTGCTTATTTAGACAAAGAGAAGGAAGCCATTCTGAAAGTTATATCACTGGGCCTGCAATTTGAGCCAGCTTGGCCCATTGTGCGCCCGCTGATCGTTGCCCTAACATCTTTCATGGAACGGCGGGGCCATTGGGAAGCGTGGCATCAGCTCTTGCAGCGGGCCATTGCAGTGGCCCAGCGTGTGGGCGATGCAAATGGTGAGGTGACGCTGACAGCGCTATTGGCGCGGTTGAGCCAGCGGATGAGCAGGCCGGAAGACGTTGTGCATTCCTATCGACGGGTGATTCGGTTGGCGCGACAGACAGGGAATCGGTTTGAAGAGGCTCGAACTTGTTCAAATTTGGGGTATTATTATGTTGACAATGGACAATGGTGGCGATCAGAGATACTCAGTAAACATGCGCTCGTAATCTTCGAAGATTTGGATAGCGCCCATGGTCAGGCACACACACATAACCATTTAGGAGCATTGTATGCTCGACAACATTTATGGAATAATGCAGAGTATCATCTACAGCGCGCCTGTGATCTTTGGCAAAGCATGCAAGATGAACATAGTTTAATTCATGGATACGGTAATTTGGGATTTCTTTATAATGAAATGAACCGTTCGGAGGACGCTTTAGCATATCTACGAAAAGCCCTTACACAAGCAGAACTTAGCGGGGAAGAATCGTATATTGGCACGTTATGGTTAAATGTGGGAATCACTTATGTTCAGCGAGACGAATTTACACTTGCTCAATCATACATCAATCGCGCAGAGCAGATCTTCAAGAAATTCTCAAACTCGCTTGGTCTAGCACAGGTCTGGCACAATTTAGGTATTATTGCATGGAAAGAGAAACAGTGGAATGATGCGAAGATTTTGTTTAAAAGCTCTATCCAAGCTTATCAGAATTTACATAATAACGATGGTATAATTAAGGTACTTCTGAGCATGACTGAATGTGAGCTTGAAAGGAAGAATTATTTTCAATGTAGAATTTATCTTGATGAACTGTCAATACTAGTCGAGAAACATTATACTGGTCATCAATTGCATTCTCTACGGCAAAGCCTTAATGAATTACATCAAAACATACTGGCTGAATAGTAGATATGTTTTGATGTATCGAGGGATACAGCTATTATGTATTATCGCTAACACCCACCACCAGTAGTGCCACCACTACACGCAGATACACTTGGCGTAATCTCAAACCCAATCTCATCCGCCACAACTCCAGAACCTAGCGTAACAGCTAACGTCAAAGCAACAGCAACTACGATTTTTGTAATATTCTTAGAAATCATCTCAAGTCTCCTTAGTTTGAAAAAAGTTCGTTAGAAAAAGGAGGGTCTGAGATGAGGAATTCCTCGGTGAAGATTGTTCACCTACTTGCAAGTACTCTTTTGTGACCCGGTTACATGCCAGTATATGGAGCGTGCGTAGGTGCCGCGTCGTGGGGCGCGTAGTTTGGGAACGGTACGAACGTAGTTTGAAAAATTGGGAGAAACTACGGCTAACGATGGATACGAAGCTTTACCTTTTTGGCTCGCCTCGCTTGGAACGAAATGAAGAGACAGTACCGCTGACCAAGCGTAAGGCGCTGGCATTGTTGGCCTATTTGGCCGTGACAGAAAAGATCCATGCCCGAGATGCGCTCGCTACACTACTCTGGCCTGAATTTGGTCAGAAGGCGGCGCGTACCTATTTGCGACAGCATCTGGCACCTTTGCGCGAGCTTCTAGGCAAGCAGACTTTTGTGGTTGATCGCGAAACGATTGGGCTAAATTCTAATAGCGCGCTATGGAGTGATGTGGCTACTTTCCGACAGCACGTTACCGATGCCCGCCAGTGCAGCCACCCCACGACAGAGATCTGCACAACATGCCTGCCTCTTCTCACCAAGGCCGTCACTACGTATAGTAACGATTTTTTAGTAGACTTCTTCCTGACTGACACAACCGAATTTGACGATTGGCAGTTCTTCCAGCGTGAAGGACTACGTCAGACCCTGGCTGAGGTGTTGCAACAACTTATCCAAAGCTATGCTGCCCAAAGCAACTTCGACCAGGCCATCCCATACGCCCGTCGCTGGGTTGGCCTGGATCCGCTCCACGAGCCAGCCCAGTGTCAATTGATGTTGCTTTACGCTCATGCCGGTCAGCAAGCCGCGGCCCTCCGCCAGTATGAAACCTATGTCAGCACTTTGGAGGAAGAGCTAGGCATCTCACCAGAAGCGGAAACGACGGAACTGTATGAGGCGATTCGGACGCGGCAGCTTGGCAAGGTTGCAGGATTGCAGCCCCCGACAACTACATTCGAGGGGGACAAAAGTGGCAAGATTGCCGAAGGGCAGCAAAACATCCCCTCACCCCCTCATCTTTCCTCGCCTCCATTTCAGGCTACAGCGACCCTTCCCCATTTCGTAGGTCGTTCTGAGGAGATTGAGCAGGTTTGTGGCATGCTCAACGAGGTGGGAACATCGGTGGTGGCATTGGTAGGAATGGGTGGTCTGGGCAAAACTACATTGGCTACTCAAATTGCCCATACCATAAAAGATGATCTTCCCGATGGCGTACTGTGGGCCAATCCGGCTATTAGCAGCGTTATGGATATTTTAGACAACTGGGGCCGAGCTTATGGTTATGACTTTAGCGGGCTGGCTGACATTGAGAGTCGGAGTGCCGCGGTGCGGGGTGTGTTGGCGGATAAGTCTGTCCTCTTAGTACTGGATAACGTAACCCGGGGCGATGAGGTGCAGCCCCTTTTTGCTGGTGGAGAACGCTGTTCACTCCTTCTGACCACTCGGGATCTAGATGTGGCTCATGCCCTTAATGCTCAGGTACTTCTGTTGGGCGAACTCTCCGCAGAGGGGGGACGGGAGCTCCTGGTCAATATTTTGGGTGAAGAGCGAGTGGCTGCAGAAGAAGAGGACGCAGCAAAAATCGGCCGTCTGCTTCACTACTTACCCTTGGCCATGGAGATTGTGGCACAACGACTCAAGTCACGAGCCAAAATGAAGCTGGAGGGCATGGTCGCTCGGTTGACGAATGCGCAGCAGCGGTTAGGGTTGAAGATCAGCAACCGAGCCGTGCGCACTTCTTTTGAGGTGAGCTGGGAAGCGCTGGATGAAGAGCTACGGATGCTCTTTCCGCTACTGGCTGTCTTTGAGGGGCGGCCATTTAGCTTAGAAGCGCTGGCATACATTGCCGATCTAGACCCATTTGATGTGGAGGATGCTCTCTTTGAGTTGACTGCGCTGTCCTTGGTGAAGGAAGATGAGGAGGAATATTATCGGCAACATCCGCTGTTGGCTGATTTTGCGATGGAGAAGTTGGCGAAGCTACCCTACCGGCAGCATGAGCTACTGGCTGACTTAGCTCAGGAAAAGTTGAGCGATTCAGAGACGGCTTACAGACGGATGGTTGCCTATTATCTAAATTTTGCCGCGGAAAATCAGCAGAAATACGAAGCATTAGAATCAGAGTGGGGGAACATGGGCGCGGCCATTCGGATAGCCCATGAGCAGGAGAAGTGGCAGGAGGTCATTGAGTTTACGGACGTATTGGAGAAGAGTTGGTTGACGCGCGCCCGCTATGTAGATGCTCGGGAGGCCTATGGGTTGGCGCAAGATGCAGCGATTCAGTTGGAGGATGAGACACTCCAGGCCACCAACCTGCTACGTTGGGGTGAAGTATGCACAGAGCTTGGGGATCATCAGGAAGCCAAGCAGCACCTATCGAAAAGTTTGCAAAAATGGATGGGCTTAGAAGAAGATGCAGGCGTGGCTGATGCTCACTATCACCTCGCTCGCATTGCTCTTGAGCGAGGTGATTATGTCAATGCAGAACAACTTATGTCAAGTAGCTATTCTATACGTGAACTGATAGACGATATCGGAGGTCTTGGAAATGTACAATATCTGCAAGCATATTATCATTTTGAACGTGGTGATTTGAATGAAGCAGAAGGGCTATTGGAAAATGCTTTAATAAATCAAGAAAGAGCCAATGAACGTACCAAAATGATATCCACCTTGCGTTTTCAAGGTGAAGTTGCGGTCGAACGCCGGATATTTGACCAGGCTGCTTCCTTTTTCCAGCAAGCTGAAGCACTATGCCTGGAACTGCAAGACAAAGGGGAATTGGCAATGATATATTATGCTATGGCTATCAACGAGCGTCGCAAGAAAAATTTTCAGGCTGCTCGCTCCCACGCTGAATCGGCTATCGCGCTCTTTCGTCGTTTTGGATTAAAACGGTTTGAAGGAATGATGCTCTATCATTTGAGTGCAATTCTAAATGAATTGGAGGATTATTCCTCAGCGCTTTCGTACAATCTGGAAAGTGTAAAAATATGTGAAGCAACAAACAACGTTTTAGGCAAATTATTTGCCATGGTTCTCTTAGGCGATCTATATCAAACGGTAGAGCAACCACAGAAGAGCCGAGCCATATGGCAAGAAGCACAGCAGATTGCACAACGGTTAAATCAAGATAATGTACAAGAACAGCTTCGGGAGCGATTGGCCTATCACTGAACGTTTGGACTAGGACCAGGTCCCTCGGTCGACCAGCCCTGAACCAAGAAGAGATCGGTCCAGTCGTCCACGGCGATCTTGTTCTGACTTTCCTTCATATGATAGCGTGCAACGGCTCCAAAGAAATCTGCGGTTCGCTGCATAATCGGCGTCCGTGTAGTGTCAGCTTCAGAAGGCATTGGCACCTTAAAGCTGGTCACCCGATTATCGGTGTATCTCCAGTAGATTTGATTGATAAACTGATCGATAGTCATTTGACGGACATTAGCAAGCCTTAAGTTCTTCAGGCTGTTGACCACATCGCTACTGAGTGCTTGCAACGCAGTCAGCGGGTCCTGTTCCTCACGATTGCCATAATAGATATCCGATAATCCAGCCGATGCATCCAACTCATTTCGAGTTTGGGTATCCCATTTCTGCCAAGTTTCTTTCAATTCTTCTGGTAAGTTATCAGCAAGCAAAGTTAAATGTTCTCTGCCGCCAGCGACCTGCTCAAGAATCTGATAGCGAACAAGTGGGACAAGTTTGGCGTCGAATCGGTACTCATGGGGAACGCAATTGAATTGTGCCTCATCTTCTGATTCGACTACGTTTCGACAGATGAAATCTGCAAGTCGCTTATCTGGGGGCATTAGGAAGGCATGTAACGTATCCGCAAAGACGTTGTGGATCGTGTGGTTACTCCATGCCTGGGCCCACTTTTCTTTTATAGGATCACCTAGCTTTTGTTTCTTGTTGGGTTCTTCTTCATACTCTCCATACAAAAAGACATATGCCCCTACGTCTCGAGGCGATGGATCGGTACTCCACGTATGCCACTCGTCAGAGCTTAATGTTGGGCGTAGCGGCTCTAGCAGTGCCAACATAATCTGGATGGCATCATCTAGCTCATCTAGAATGAACTGGCCTGAGAGCGGAGTGACTGAGCCAGGCACAATAAACATCTCTTCCAAAACATTCTGTCCTACGCTGGAGATGCGTCGCCAGTTGGCGTCCAGATAGTCAGGCGACCAAGGATAGAGCGCCTTACCCGCCTCATCAGTCATGGCGCGTAAGATACGGGTTAGGATCAACGGCCGCAATTCCGCAATGGGGTGCTTGCCTGACTCTTTGGAAAAGTGTTCTGTCGGACCGTCCGTCACAAGTTCTTGAAAGCCCAGTACCATAATCGGTCCAGCAATAAGGCAGCAATAGACGTCAGCGAAGATCTCTTCGATCCACTGCTGGCGCCAGTCAGCCTTGGAGATCTTCCCAGCCGAGAGTTTTTCCGCCAAGGCTTTATAAATTGGTTGATCATCAATTTGACCATGCCAGTACAGATAATGACCCACTTCATGGGGTAGGGCCAAATGATCAAAAGAAGGGGCGATACCCCCTTGGTGATGCTGAAAGAGGACATTGGCAAAGGGAATGCCGATCAACAGTCGATTGTGATAGGGTAAGACACGGATGGATGTCCGTTCCTGAAAGTAGGAAATGGCCACGCTGTCCTTCTCGATCATCTTTGCCTGCCGGGCTGGCTCCAGTGCATGGTTGGTCATCAGATCAGCAGCATAGAGCTCGACCGCAGCCGTTAACTGCAACTGCTCGATGGACTCTTGTTTCCCACCAATATTGACCGTCTCCTGCTTTGCCTCAAACGGGTTATCTCGACGTTGGGTATAAGCTTGTTGAATGATGCTGACATCATTCATGATCTGGCTTGACAGCGTGCGAAGAATGTAATCAAATGTATAACGCATTGACGGAATAAATGGACTCTCTGGATCGAACGCGCCAGTAAATGAACCAAACCCCCAGCCGGTAAATGTTGACAGTTCGTCTGATAGCCCTTTCAATTGAGCAAGCTGATTGGATTCGTAATCGATTGCCTGGGCTTTGGCTGTTGTTGGATCTGTTGGCTGTTCCCTGTTTTGCGTTTGGGCAATTGCCTCACCAAGCTCTTTGATGGCGGCACTAAGGCTTCCAGAACGGCTCGACCAGATATAGCGCTTTTTCTCGCGTCCTAAAGCAGATGTGCGCAGAGCATAGTGCATAATTCTGGCTGGTTCCGATCCATCCTCAGGTTCATAGACCAGGCCATTATCATAAAGCTGCACTTTATAGGCTTTCTCCTCATATTCGAACATAAATTCTGCCGAACGGCGCTCACCTAGGGACTTTTCCTGCGCAACGTCGGCAAAATCCTCTGTCTCATGGGCAGCCAGGCGCCTTTGGGCTTCCGATCGAAGCATCTGTTCAAGCTGGTGGATATTCATAACCTGTGTTCCTTGTTTTGTACGAGCATCTACAGAGTAAACAAACTTCACTTGTTATGCTGCGGTTGTTTTGAAAACAGCAGTTTTCCGCGGCCTCTACAGGAGGGAGCAAACTCCTGTTTTCAAACGGAGCTGAGTATAACTGGGATTAAGTTCAAGTTGTAAGATATTTCTCACCAACTCTATCCTATACACCAAACGTCCGTCAAACGTCCGAAAAACGTCCGTCCCGGGCGAATAACGCAAAAATTGCCTCTTGAAAACCATTCCGAAGTATGATATACTACAATCAGTTCAAGAAAATCCAGTGTATTCACTAAATTTCCACTGGTTGATCAAATTTATATTGAGCAAAAAGGAGGCGTATTGATATGACACAAGTGAGATTGATTGTCCAATCCATATCAACGCGTCTGCCAGCAATCAGCTAATCCACCGACAACGGTTCGGTTTGTGAAGCTGCAGGCGCGGTCCTGTGGCTTTTTTTATTGCAAAAAGATCAGCTGCTATACGCCAGTCCATTTCAAAATGGATCGTATCTTAAGGTCTACTAGCAAGACCTAGAACGCATTTTGACATCGAGACGAGCAGAGCAGCTTGGCCACGGGACATGGTTCCTGTGGCTTTTTTATTGCATAGGAAAGTATAAAAATCGACCTTGAAACATGGCCAAATTTTTGCTGAATGCTGACGGCTGATTAGCTGAAAGCTTTTTATACCTTAGGATCGACAAACCGATGAACGATTTGACCACTCATACTTTTGACCAACACACTTTTGACCCAAGTAATTTGAACCAAAACAATGTAGAATATCTTAATGGATCAGACTCAACGAAAATGGATTATCTAATTGAGGAAGATGTGATGGATACAGATGTACAAGAGAATGATGTGCTGGAGAACGATGGAATAGTAAATGATGAGGTGGAAGTGGTGCTGTTAGTAGAGGACAAGTTAAATGATGATTTAGATGGCAATTTAGACCCAGATCGTATCGATCTTGACCGTATTGATCAAGAGTGGGATGACAAGTGGGACGCCTACTTAGATCAAGAGTGGGATGAAGAGATTGATGACAACCTAGAAGAGGATTGGGATGATCTAGAGGACGTCTATTACGAGAAATTCCGCTTGGACGATGGTGAGCGACGACAGGAGATACGCCGCCAGCAGACCCAGCGACCGCAGCAGCGGAAGAAAACAGCAGCCGATGATTTTGTTGATCAGGTCGATCTAGGCGAGACCTTCGAGACGACCTATACGCCTGCACGCTTTGAGAAGGTCTGGCTGCGCGATTCTCTACAGCCCTTTTACCTCGAGGGGGTCATCACCGATGTACTTATGTTGGTAAAAGGCGGCAAAGAGGCCAACGTTTACCTCTGCCGCGCCCATCCCTCGACTGACTATGAGTTGATGGCGGCCAAAGTCTATCGACCGCAGCAGTTTCGTAACCTGCGCAATGACAGCACCTACCGAGAAGGGCGCGAAATTCTGGACAGCCAGCGGGGCGGTGTGGTGCAACGACGTGATTCACGGGAGATGCGGGCGCTCAAAAACAAGACCGAGTTTGGCTCTCAAATGCTTCACCAATCGTGGTTGGGTTATGAATACAACACCCTGAATCGCTTTTATGAGATGGGTGCCTCAGTTCCTAAACCCATTACCCACGGTGAGAATGCCATTCTGATGGAATATGTGGGTAGTGAAACCATGGCTGCACCCACTCTGGAATCAGTCACTTTAGAGCCAGAACAGGTTTACCCCCTCTTCCGAGAGGTGATGCGCAATATCGAGCTGATGCTCAAAGCCGAACAGATTCATGGGGATCTATCTGGCTACAACATTCTCTATTGGGAAGATGACGTAACCATCATTGACTTCCCCCAAGTTACATCGGCCATCTCCAATCGCAATGCCTATCGTATCTTTCATCGTGACGTAACCCGAGTTTGCCAATACTTTGCTAGCCAGGGCAAGTCCGCTGACCCGGATGTTCTGGCAGCCGATCTCTGGAAGCGCTGTATCGGTGTGCCACCCGACCGGCAGATCTGGGATCAGCCGCCAGAGATGGTGTGAGAAGGGGGGAGGTGGATGGTGGATGGTGGATGGTGTACAAATGCCGCTATCCACTCTATGTCATTAGGTTAGTGAAGACTGCGATGCACGGTGGCCTGAATTTTCGACCTTTCACCCAGAGCATTCGCCGTGCGTTGCAGACGGAACGGCTTAACTAAATGACATTGGCTGGACACTTTCATGGTTTTACTAAGGCCAAACCAAAAAATTGAGTATACGCGGAGAAGGCGTTCTCTTACGCCGGATTACTCGGGTATACGCCTCATTAGAGAATGTACCTTCACAGCTTTCTGGGTAATTTGTTTTTTGAATGACCTAAGTAAATGCTACCTCTGCGGACGACGTCACAAACGGAATATAGCTGCGACGCGGTTCTGGTTCAGCTTGTGTATTGCCATTTGCCATAAAACCAACTGGCATACTAGCTGAACTTGTGTCGTAAAAACGCCCAATGTTGGGAAAGACGGTGGAAAGTTCTGAACTTGGCACACCAAACCAGGTAGCCAGTTCGGCGAAGTACTCGTCGCAAGAGATGGTAGGGATGAGGGAACCACGCCCGTACCCAACATCTAGCGGATTATCAAGGTAGAGTGCCGGATAGTCGCCGTAGATCTGGCCTCCACCGACGTCTCCTCCCATAACCATGTGATTACCGCCCCAGGCGTGATCGCTCCCTTGCCCATTGGAAGTGAGGGTACGACCAAAGTCACTGGCGGTAAAGGTAGTTACCTTGTTCTCTACACCCAACTCAACCAACCCATCATAAAATTCTTTGAGTCCTTTGCTCACCACCGAGAGCATGGCTTTCTGGTTGTTAAGTACCTCATCATGATGATCCCATCCGCCAAATAGAATGAAAAATGTCTGACGCTTAAAGCCGAGAGATTGACGGGCAGCGATGGTCTTAGCCACCATCTGGAACGAGCGAGAAATCTCGTTGGGCGAAAAGGCCGTTGTAAAGGTGGGGGCGCCGGCAATTGCCGTAGAGAATTGGCTGTGATTGTTGAGCGCCGTGCGAGTCGTATTGACAAAGGTCTGCTCGAAGAGATTCTGGTATTCCAGATCAAGCATACTTTCCAGAGCTGATTTTTTCAATCGCTTAATGGCACCGTCCGGATTGTCAAAGCCATAGAGGCCTAAACTACCGTTCCCCGTGGCTTCAATGGCGTAATCCACAACGGTCGTTCCTGACTGAAACGTGTTGGTTCCGGAGAGGGATATGTTCATTGAAATGTTCTGGTTGCTATTTAGGCTTGTGAGCAGGTCGGCTGTGCGACCACCCCAGCCGATGCTGGTTCGCTTGTCCGGAACTGAGGTCTGCCAGTGGGCGATCTGATCGATGTGGGAGAAGAGGCCCACTGGTAGTTTGGCCACTCCATTCTCAAAGGTCTGCTTGGTCGTTGGCTCCACCAGGGTTCCCACATTGCTCACAAAGGCCAGATTGCCATCGTTGTACAGCTGCTGCACCTCTGGCATGGAGGGATGAACGCCAAAGGCGCGGCCGTCGGCTGTCCTGCCATTGAGAGGAAGGAGCGTTCCTTGGGCCAGGGCCAGATCCGAGCGCACCGTTTGGTACTCCGCATATTCTGTATTGCCCGCCGGAACTAACATATTGAACGAATCGTTCCCGCCAGCCAAAAAGAGGCAGACCAATGCTTTGTAATCATCATCTTGGGACGTTTTGTTATTAGGCTCTGCACTGCTGGAGGCCGAATCGAACCCAGCGACTGCGTTAGCCATCTTCATATTCAAAAGCGTAGAAAATAGAGCGGTAGAGCCAACAGCCGCGCAGGAGGCTTCGCCTAGAAAACGGCGGCGGGTGGTTTTTCTGTCAAAAAGATTGTTAATCACAATTGTATATCCTTTTTGGGTAAGTTAACCCATAATTCGTAACTCGTAATTCTTGAAATGTGGGACACAACCGACTACTACAGCATATTTAGGATGCCATTGACAATATACCCACAGCCGCGTTGATGACATCGAGGCCCGTTTCCCGACCTAAAATGTCTGGGATGCTCCGCTCCTCTCCGGCGTTCCATTCCAGAATCGAATCGCCAATGGCAAGTACACTTGTTGAAGCATCTTGCATATCGTTGTCATCATACTCAAAAGTTGAATCAGTAGTTTCTGAACCACAAGCTGCAAGAGCGATGACGACCGTCAAGAGAATGAGGGCAAGCCACAGCCGATTCAGGATTTTGGACGTATATGTATTGGCAAGTTGTAGATGCATGATCATGTTCCTTAGACCATTCCACAGAATAAAATACCCGTTTAGTAGGCACGCCCTCGTGCCGATGCACTCCGCACGAGGGCGTGCTAACTGAGCAGATGATGGGTAATTATTTTTGTGGCATAGCCTTAATTAGTTCATATGGTTTTACGTAGGCGTTGTAGGGCTACGCCAGCACCGCGCAAGCATGGCTAACCACACGTTTTCAAGAGACGTAACAGGGAGACCGAACGTCGTACGGCTGCAAGCCACGCCTACAAGTAGCTGTTTCAGAAGATTGCCCGGCGTTCACTCAACGAGTAGAAGTAATACCAAGAGGAGCACCGTTGGAATCCCCATCCGTAGAGGTAGGATAGTGTCAGGTCAATTTGTGTATGCTGGTGGTCGTGAGCAAGTAACATTGCTACCCGAGGGATAAGATGTCACTTTATGTAGAGCTTGAGTACCTATAGGATTTCTGTTCATCTGTTTCATCGTTTAGAGATCAACTATTTTTGAATGGTGTAATCTGGACAGTTCATGAAGAGCACAAGCGCAAAACGGATCACATCACCCCAGTCATCTATTTCCCCATACAAAGCAGTCAGGGTTGTGCTCATGATGGTGCGCATATCGTTGGATAGGGTTCCATATGTCAGCAGCAGATCCAGTCGATCGATGAGGGCATCCACATCACCCTCCAGTGGCTCATAGGGTTCCAAATCGAGAAAGACGGGTGAAATCGTTGGCAGCTTTTCTTCTGGATCGTCCGTTTCTTCTATCTCTTCAGGAAGTTCCATTAAATCTCCTTCCCAAATCGCATCCTCCCAGAAGTTGGCCACCTTGACGGCCGAAACGCTGGTCATGAGCTGAAACTCAGGGGCATTGATGTTGGCCTGCTCTAGAGGACCCAACGGCCTGAAATCAGGGGAGAAGAAGTTAAAGACGCTAGGCGAGGCAAAGGGATATTGACCAAGCTGCTCTGATGAATATTCAGCATAGTTGTAGAAGAGGTTTTCACCGTTCTCATTTTTGGCTTCAAAGGCGCGACATAGTTGCGTGTAGCGGATAAATGGCTCTCGCAGCATTCCGTGGGTAGGTTCGTTAATAAACGACGGTTCGCGAGCCTCGTCATCAAGCAGAATGGCTTTGACTACAGCTTGCATATCGCCTCTTGTACCACTGCCTTCGCCGTTGAACGTTCCCTCATTAAAGGCTGTTGCTACTCGCTCAATGTACCCCGACGATGGGTGGGATTTGACCAAGCGCTGAATGAGCAGCCTAGCCATAAACGGCCCCACGTTGAGATGGTTGAAGAGGTTGTCAACTGCATCATTGACGTCCTGCATCCCTGTTTGGCCAGAGGAAACGACAGCGTCATTGAGCAACCGCTTTTCACCAGATTCGTGTAGCGAATCCCACATTTCCATGGGCTTGGTGATATTTTCCCAGGACGGCTCCCGGGTAATAAACTCTTCCTCCGTTCCCAGTTCACCACCCTCTTCCTCAAATTCATCGGCAAACCATTCAACCCGTTGGTAGACCAAACCGGTGAATATCTTGGCAAACTCTGAAATATCGGCGTTGTTGTATGTGGCAATCGGCTCACCGTTCTCGTCAAGTTTGCGGGATCCATCCAGATTTAATTCAAAGAGACCAATAGAGAAGAGCTGCATGACCTCTCGGGCATAGTTTTCATCTGGAAAGCGATTGGTAGATGGATCGGCTTTGCGGTTGCCTGCATGGCTCAGGTAGTAGCCCATGACTGGATGCATGGTCACATCGAATAAGAGGTCGCGAAAGTTGCCGAACGCGTTCTTGAGGAGCATGTCATACCAGCTACCGATGCCTAAGCTCAGATCCTCCAGAAAATCGGTCTTTGTGGAGACGACGAAGATTTCGCTAAGGGCCATGGCCAACCGTTGGCGTAGCTGATCTTCACCTGTCATCACCGCTTGCCACCAAGCCCAGCGGAATGGGGCTAATCCAAGCAATGGCTGATCCTCAAGCTGATAGATTGGCTGGATGGCATCCCACATATATTGGACTGTTTCGGTCTGAGAGATGGCGAACTGTTGCTCGAGCCACGCCTCGATGCCCACATTGGCCACTTCATCGATAAGCATCATATTTGCTCCCATCGTTGCTTGGGCTAGAAAGCGGGAGGCAAGCTGTTGGTCGGTTAGGTTGATGTTTCGTATGCTTGTGGCTTTGTTTTGCAATGCTGCGCCGTTTTGCCATTGTGGCTGCATCCATCTGTCTGCTTGGGACCATGTATTCAATTTAAGAAAATTTCTACGATTCATGGTTGTATCCTTACTTTAGGACATTCCACAAAAATAAGTATCCAAGATTCGAGCAGTGAGCACGCCTTGTGCGGATCGAACCAGCACGAGGTGTGCCTACTGAATGGGTATTTTATTCTGTGGAATGTCCTTATAGGTAGCCAGAAAAATGTTGACCTTTACTCTCGGTATTCATAAGTGTGAGCTGGGCAAGAGCCGAGACAAGACTTTTCTGGCGAAATATATTTTGCAATTATACTCAACACCGGTATTCCATTCGACCTTAGAGTAAGCACAGGACCGTATCGTCTTCAAAAAAGGTCACTCTGCTGCCGATTGCTGAGGGCCTTGAGAGCTCGTCTTGTTGGAGATATGATACTGTATTTCCTTCATCATTATTTGAACTTAAGCTTAAAGAGCAAGGATCGAATCCTAAGCTTGCTGGTCCCTACTTTAATCAGCAATGACTTTACCTTAAATCGAGCTTAAATGCGACGGCCAAATGCATGATTTAAGATGTATTTAAGGAACGCAAGACTTCCAGTTAAGATACTTCTGACTAAATTTTAGATTGCTCACTGCAATTTTAAGTTCATTTTCAAACAGAGAATTTGGCAACAGTATAGAATGTCAGTGCAAAGATTTTGTGAGATTGGACCATTTCTTTGTCTATGTACTGCGGTCGTTTTGAAAACAGGGGCTTTCCGATGCTCTGCCATAGTGACCAGCAGCCAATGACCAATCAAAATTTTAGTGAGGTACTTGAATAAAAATGAAGATAGTCAAATATTCTATTCTGTTTGCATTACTTTGGGCTTTGGTGCCAATGCAAAGTAGTTGGCAGAGCAGAAACACGCTTGCCTTTTTAGACTCCTATATCGGTAACCCTGGCTTGGCTCAAGCCCAAGGGGACCACCATTCGGGCATGACGGTTCCGCTGAGCATGGGGGCTGTTACCCACACGGCTATTTCATCAGGCAACTGGAGCGATCCGGCTGTCTGGCAGAACGGCACGGTCCCCACAGAAGGGGCGATTGTCTCGATTCCTGCTGGACAGAGCGTGACAGTTAACTCGGTTATCGCGCCTCGTTTGAAGAGAATTACCATCGATGGGGCGTTGCGTTTTTCCACCGACGTCAACACCGAATTATGGGTAGACACATTGATCAGCAACATGTCGGGGCGCTTGGAGATTGGTACACGAACCAACCCGATTGATGCCAATGTCACCGCACGAATCGTATTTGTAGACAACGGCCAGATCGACAAGAGTGTAGATCCGCAACAGCTCGGTCGGGGTGCTGTCTTATCCGGTCCAGTTGAAATTGTCGGGGCGCAAAAAACTCACCGTACCACTGTAGGAACTTTCCCCAAAGCTGGCGATTCACAGATCACCCTCAGCAGCGCACCAACTGGCTGGCAGGTTGGCGATCAGCTAATCATTACTGGATCTCAAGGCAATACCAGTGATGAAGTCCGTACTATCGCGGGGATTAGCAGTGCCACCATTACGCTCGAACAGCCACTGGCCTTAGACCATGTTCCGCCGAAAGCCGATCTCAATTTGTGGGTGGCCAACGGTACGCGCAATATCGTCTTCGAATCCGAAAACCTTGAGGTACGCCATCGCGGTCACATCATGTTTATGCACAATTTGGATGTGCACATTGAAAACGCGCGTTTTTATGGTCTGGGCCGCACCGATAAGAGAATTCCACTGGACGATTTTGAATATGATCTGCCAGACACGCCAGGTAATGATGGTCCATCACCAATCGACTTTACGGTTGTTCCAGGGCCTGCCAACAACATTCGTGGCCGATACGCCATTCATTTCCACCGCGGCGGGACAGCATCAGGGTCCACCCTAGCCGTGATCAAAGGCTCAGTCGTCGAAGATTCGCCTGGCTGGGGCTTCGTCAACCACTCATCCAATGTGGAGATGCTCAACAACGTCTCTTACAACATCCAAGGGGCTGGTTTCTATACCGAAGCCGGTGACGAAGTTGGCTCCATGGTGGGCAACATCGCCATCCGCACGGTCAATGACACCTTTGTGCTCGATGACTTAGGGGCAATCGATCCTGATTTGGGATTAGATCGGGGCGACTTCGGCAATGACGGCGATGGTTTCTGGCTCTCCGGAACCCGCGTTAGCGTCATCGACAACGTTGCGGCTGGCGCATCGGCCCATGGCATTATCTTCTGGGTCGATGGGTTGATTGAGCCGGATACGGGTCGGGCCACCGTGAAAGTCAGCGAGATTGCAAACGGTCACCTCATCACAAACCGAGAGACGCTTCCGGTCTGGTGGGCACCCGTTGCCGAAGTGCGCAACAACGAATCGTATGGCGCAACGGTCGGCTTCCGCTCTCGCTATATCCATTCCGACCTATACATGGGCGAGGCAGATTCAGACTTCCACGCAAAACCGCCCCAAGCGTATGTGGATACGCTCAACCCTGTCTTTGACGGCATCACCGTTTGGGACTCGCGAGACGGCATCTTGCTCAACTACAACGAGCGGCTCAGCCTCCGCAACGCGCGACTCATCGGCACTGGCGCACCCTTTAACCACAACCTTGGCGCAACCGCGGCGATTGGCGTTGGTCTGGATCTCAACAATGACTCGACGCTTGGCCCCGGATTTGTCGAAAATGTTGATATCGAAGGGTATGAGATGGGCTTTATCGCCCCAAGACAGAGTACTTGGGAAATACGAAACATGGATCTAAGCAATGTCACCGACATCTTGATCCACGAACCGCAAGTCGAACCGCGCACCATGCCCATGACAGGCATCAATTTTGGCAGCCTAAACGGCACGGCAGTTCAGGGGAAAGACTCGCAGCGACAGCACATCGTGCTGCAGCTTGAACTTGACTTAGGTCGATTTGACCCCTACCTCATGCTGGCCCAAGATAGGATTACGCTCGACGGTCGAGAGATTTACTTTAACCAGCAGCGATCCGATTTCGTACCGTATGGCGACGATTTTGAAGTCGAAGAAGGTGAGGTTGAATTTGATCGTGCCTATATCGGGAAGACCAACCAGCAATTGTGGGACACGTTTGGCAGAGCCGTGGGTGGTGAAGTCCTGCCAGCCAACGCTGTTCAAGATAGCCGGATTGTGGGTGGATACATCGCAGCCGCGGGTTCTGACATACCAACGGCAACGCCGCAACCAACTGCAACGCCACAACCAACGGCAACAACCACACCTGACACGGGCGATGACGACGAGGATCCCGACATGGGCGATGACGACGAGAACCCAGACATGGGTGACGACGAAGACCCAGACATGGGCGACGACGACGAAGAACCCAACACGGGCGATGACAACGAGGATCCTGACACGGGCGATGACGACGAAGACCCAGACATGGGCGATGACGACGAAGACCCAGACATGGGCGATGATGACGAAGAATCTACTATCGTCTTTGACAACGTCGACGAAGAAGGAAATTGGTTCTGGTTCTACATTGTTTCACAGACTCTCAACGTCAATGCCGAGACCATTTGGACAGCACTGGCTTCTGGCCAAAGCCTAGCTGAGTTGGCTCAAGATCATGGCAGCAGCACCCAGGCTATCAAAGATGCCATTGTAGAAGCCGAGACAGAAATGGTTCAAGCTGCGGTCTCCGTCGGCCTAATAACCCAAAATGTGGCCGATGAATGGCTCTCTGACCTCAGCGCAACGGTCGACGAAGTCATCAATGCGACTTATGAGCAAGCCAATAATGGCGAAGATTCGGAGTCGACTGATGATGAACCTGCGGATGATAGTGATGAGACCGAAGGAGATGAAGAGGAGAACGGAGATGAAGGGGAGGGTGGAAATGAAGAGGAAGATGTGGATGACAGCATCACTGAAGGTGACGAGGAATCGGACGAAGAAGGAACTGACGATACCGACAATGAGTCCGATAATCAGGAGCGCCGAACGGGTGTAGTCCCAAATACGGTAGCGGCGGTGCGCCCTTTCGCCCTTGGTCAACTTGTTAACGTGGTGCCGGAGAGTAATCCGAATACAGGTTTTAGTGTTCTGCTGCCGTTGGCCATACGTTAGTCTATCTGGTAGCCTCCTGTACATACTCCTATCAAGGGTGAATTCCAGAAATGGAGAAGAAGCCGAGTGCGTTGCGCGGTTCAGGCAAAGCTACACGTGCGAATCGTTCTGTGCTTGGTCACAGATTCTCGCATCCACAGTGCAACGCACTCTATCCCAGGCATTCCAATTTGGGACACCCTCTACAGAGCAGACTTCTCGTCAGCCGACCCGACTCGGTGATATACTATTCACGAGTTACGAATCACGAGTTACGAAGGTCAGAAAACAACTGTTGCGCAATCAGGAGTTACGAATCAATCCTATGACCCACCTCCTACTGATCGACGATGAACCCACCATAACAGAGCCTTTGGCTCGGCGTTTGCAGGCCCGGAGCTATCAAGTAACTGTTGCGGCAGATGGCAAAGAAGGCTTAGCAGTTGCTCTGGCCAGCCAACCGGATCTGGTTATTTTAGATGTAATGATGCCAGAGATGGACGGTTGGGAGGTCTGTCGTACCCTTCGAGAGCAGAGTAGCGTGCCGATTTTGATGCTGACGGCATTAGATGATGACTTTGATCGCATCACGGGACTGGAGCTTGGTGCGGATGATTACCTGACCAAGCCTTTCAATACCAATGTTCTAGTGGCCAAGATCAATGCACTTTTACGCCGAGTTCAGCTGGATCAGCCTGCCACATCTCCGGCCAGAACTTTGGTGGTGGGGCCAATAAAGTTGGAACTGGATCTGCGAGCGGCATATGTACATGAGCAACCCGTCAAGCTGCGACACAAAGAATTTGAGCTGCTTACCTTGCTCATGTCCAAAGTTGGTATTCCCGTCACCCGAGCCCAAATATTTGATGAAGTATGGGGCACTGATTGGCTAGGAGACACAAGCACACTCGATGTGCATATCCGCTGGCTCCGTGAGAAGCTGGAAGCGGATCCAAGCCGTCCAAAATATATCTGTACGGTTCGTAACGTAGGCTATGTATTCAACAATGCTGAGTAACTGACCAACATGACAAATCCTAGCCTGCGCACGCGGATTTTCCTAAGCTACTTTCTCCTCATTGCCTCAGCTGGATTGCTCTTCAACTGGTTCTTTGCCAATCGAATTGCTGCTATAGCTGACGAATCATTTTTTGACTCTTTTGAGCAGAAAGTGGAGATCGTCGTTGCTTCGGTGGAGGATATTGCGAATGAGATTCCACCAAATGAGATTGGATTAGGTGAGCGCCTCCTTGATGAACGGTTTGGTGAACCCATAGAAGCAAATGAGCGAAGGGCCTACAACGCACTTTATGCAGAAATAACCCAACTGGCTACGAATCAGGGGCTTCATATCATGCTCATTTATCCCGATGAAGAGCTTGTTCTATTCGATAGCCAACCTTATGAGATGCCCTATTTGGTTGGTGAGTGGGAAGAAGTGTGGCAAGCAATAGAGAGTGAGGAGCCAATCCAGAGAGAATATGAGGAGCTGGATAGCGTCTATCGGGCAGTACCCATCTTCTATGAGAATGGCTTCTATGGTAATGAAGATTCGATAATGGTTCGTGTGGGTGAGTCGTGGTTCGGCACGTCAGATACGGTACGCAGTCAACAGCAAATTTTGGCTGTCTCTACCTTATTTGGCGGTGTCATCTTGCTTCTTGCTCTTGGTAGCTGGATGGCCAATGCATTAACCAAACCGCTTACGGAACTACGCAGGACTGTACAAGAAATGGCAACAGGAAATCTTGGTAGCCGCTCTACAACTAATGCACCAGCTGAGATCGAGCAACTGGCTTGGGACTTTAATCAGATGGCGGAGGCCGTTGAATCGATGGTTGTTGAGCAGAAGGCGTTTGCGAGTAATGCTGCCCACGAGCTACGGACACCACTTACAGCCATCCGCATCCGCACCGAAACGCTCTTGGAAGACGATCCCGATCAGGCATTAACTCGGCAGTACATCTACGAGATCGATGATGAGGCCAGACGCCTCACCCGCCTTGTTGAGGATCTTCGATTTCTTTCACACACAGATGCGCAAAATCTGACCATTGGCAATGAACAAGTGGATGTCGGGCGACTTCTGGCTACGATTACGCAAGAGTTTGAACCGCAAATTCGTACCAAAAATATCGACTATCAGACCATACTTGGGACCGAACCACTATTGCTTCAAGCTAGCCTAGCTCACCTTCATGTAATTCTACGCAACCTAGTTGAGAACGCCATCAAATATACGCCTGAAGATGGGTCAATTATCATTACCGTCAAACGGAGTGAGGATGACCTAGATAATGGACCTCAACTCAATGATATGAGCCACGCAGAGCATGAAACCTGCAGCGAACGACGCGCTCACGCGCATATTGTCATTGAAGATACAGGCATGGGTATTCCTGAAGATGAACTCGCCCTTATTTTTAACCGCTTTTATCGTGTTGACAAGGCGCGCAACCGCAAAATTCCGGGGAGTGGGCTTGGTCTGAGCTTGGTTCAATCTCTTGTGGCTCTCTACGAAGGAAAGATATCTATTGAAAGTGATGGGCTTGGTCAAGGCACAACCGCCACGCTCACTTGGCCGCTTGGTTCCAAGCATGCAAAAAGGCCCGGCTCATAGAACCGGGCCTTTTCCCCAACCATTCACCGAAAAGGAGAAACCATGAGGGGTGGAACTTCGGAGAAATCTCACCCCTGCATACTATACGGACGACTTACGCTATAAGTTCCTTACCTGTGAATTTCTTAATCTTATCTTAATCTCATGATTCATCTGTGTAAAATGTGAAAACTGGCTTCAGTTAGTTCATGAACGTACCAAGTTGCACATTTGCGGCTGATGAGGAAAATCATTGCTCAAATCTACTATGACAAAGCGCATCACACAACTGCTTCTGGCTGTTGTCTTCACAACGCTATTCAATGCCTGTACTCTTTCTCATCCCTCAGATACTGTTTCCCTAGATACCGTTCTTCAACCATCTGCCGATGATTTGGTCACGCAAGCAATAGATGATGGTGAGGTCGGCTATCAAGCATCCAATACAGAGATGAATATGGATATACTCAACGCACCCCTGCTGGAAGCTCGTAACCTGACACCTTATCAATGGCAGAATCGTCTACTCCTGATCTTTGCTGAGTCTTCTGCTAGCCCACTATACATTGAGCAAATAGAGGAATACACTGCACTCTCTCATGAACTGATCGATCGGGATATGCTCTGGTTTCATCTGTTCCGAACCGGACCGAATAGAGCCAGCCTGACTGAACAGACTGGGAATCATCGTGCGGAGCTGTACCCAAGTTATGTAGAAGAGGGTCATCAACCGATATCCCAGCTTTCCGATGAATTCGTTTCCGGTTTGCAAGGTCGCTACAACCTTGATGGGACGGCATTTCGGGTACTTCTTATTGGCAAAGATGGCGGAGTGAAGTTGAATAGCACTGACGTGGTTGGACCCGAGCAGCTCTTCTCGTTGATCGATGCCATGCCCATGCGTCAACAGGAGATGCGGCAAGAGGGCCAGTAGTTGCGTTGCTTCAATTGGGACCCAAGAAAGACCAGAGTCCAAGCATGCAAAAAGGCCCGGCTCATAGAACCGGGCCTTTTCCCCAACCATCCACACAAAGGAGAAACCATGAGAAGTGGTGTTTACCAGACATCCACCTCTGCACACTATACGGACAACATGAGATAAAAGTTTCGGCTCTCTGGGATTTCATGAGGTTGACAACTTTATGGAACAAGGATTTAAAGATTACGAAGATTTTTCTCTTCTAATCTTAAAAATCTGGCTAATCCCTGTTCATTTTTTCTGTCAATCTTGTGAGATCCGGTTGAACCAAAGTTTCTTACCCCATAATCAGGCTTCGCATAAATTAACAGGTTTTCCCTATGGTATAGTTAGATTTCGCCTTCGTTGGTCGGGTACCCGCTGGGTGCAGGACGGCGGCCCGAAACGGCTCTGGCAAAATCTGGTGGCCTTCGGCCGTACAGGTGAACTAGTCGAATCCAATATCCACAATTTTTGTCGATGTTACAGCCGTTAGGGCCTAAGTTATCACGATGCCAGTCTACGCCGAAACGAATTCTCCATCCATTACCTTTTGACCCGCAGCCAGCAACTCCACAATCCGATCAACGTCATAGACACAGCCTCCCCATGTGCCGCCACCTGCCGCTTGGAGAGCGGCCCATAGGCGAGTATCATCTGGTAGTCGCTCGTCAGGATGAACTCCTTCAGTCAGGGTACGGCTGGCTAGAACCTCTGCACCTTTATCCGCACCATACTGTTGACCGTTGTGACCAATCAGATCGATGCTGCCCTCTAGATTGACCGTGTCAACCATAATCTGGATTGTGTCACCCTCTTGTAGGCGACCAATCGGGCCACCCGCCAAAGCCTCTGGGCCGACATGGCCGATGCAAGCCCCAGTACTTACTCCGGAGAAACGAGCATCGGTGATTAGAGCAACTTCCTTGCCCCATGGCAGATAGCGGAGTGCGGAAGTGAGTTGGTAAGTCTCTTCCATTCCACAGCCCAATGGCCCGCGTCCCATGAGCACCATGATGTCTCCTGCCTGAATCGGTGTGGGACTGTTGCCCTTGATGGCTGCAATTGCTTCTCGCTCGCTGGTAAAGACACGGGCAGGCCCTACTTTGCGGTAGACTCCATCGTCATCAATGACTATTGGATCAATGGATGTGCTTTTGATCACCGATCCCTCCGGTGCCAGATTCCCTATCGGAAAGGTGACCGTACTGGTTAGCCCTCTTGCTCGAGCTTCTTCCGCACTCATGATCACATCGTTGGGATCAACACCGTCCTTCTCAAAGAGCATGTCGCGTACAATTTTGCGTCGCTCACTGCGCTGCCATTCATCAAGCAGATCACCGAGGGGACGCCCCTGTACGGTTAGCACATCAAGGCGTAATAGATCAAGCTCTCGTAGATGGAGCATGACCTCGGGAACGCCACCTGCTAGAAACGCCTGGACGGTTACATGGCCTTTGGGACCATTGGGGAGCACATCCACCAGCCGCGGCACTGATTGATTGATCCGTCGCCAATCATCAACCCCTGGACGAGGCAACCCCGCCGCATGAGCGACCGCGGGAATATGCAAGAGAAGATTGGTGCTGCCACCAAATGCTGCGTGAACAACCATTGCATTATGGAGCGCATCTTCAGTAAGGACATCCGCTGTTGTCAAGCCCTTGGACTCTAATTCCACTAGCGCTTCAGCCGAACGATGGGCCATATCCGTCCAAATGGGCTGACCCGAGGGTGCCAACGCAGAATGGACTAGGGACATACCCAACCCTTCTACCACAACTTGGCTGGTTCCTGCTGTACCCAAGAACTGGCAACCGCCACCTGGAGATGCGCACGCCTTGCAGCCTAGCTCTGCTGCCTCTTCAATGGAAATCTCACCATGAGAGAAACGAGCACCCACTGTCTGAATCTTACCTGCATCTTCCCCATATGTTGGGGGCAGCGTTACGCCGCCGGGTACCAGGATTGTCGGCAAATCTCGTTGGGCGGCTATGGCAAGCATCATGGCAGGCAGACCCTTGTCGCAGGTTCCCACACCCATAACGCCCTTTCGTGTAGGCAACGAGCGGATAAGCCGACGCAGCACAACGGCAGCATCATTGCGGTAGGCCAAGCTATCCATCATGCCTACTGTCCCCTGGCTGCGCCCATCGCATGGGTCAGAGACAAAGCCTGCATAAGGGATAGTATCAAGACTTGCAAAGGTGCGAGCAGCGGCCTCCATCAACAAGCCTACTTCCCAGTGGCCCGTATGGTAGCCAAGGGCAATGGGCGACCCATCTGGTGCACGAATTCCTCCCTGGGTGCTAAGAATCAAAAACTCTCGCTTGCGCAGTCGTTTGGGATTCCACCCCATACCTACGTTTTGGCTGAGGGCAAAGATATCACCACTGGGGGCATTGCGCAGGAAGTCCTCATCTAATGGGAGACTGCCTTCTGGACCTGCTGCGTTGGTTTGAATCGTGTAGATGCTTTTGTCATCCGAGTCGATGGGAAGGGGGTGAGCGCCGTTCTTTGATTGGGGTGAAGCAGTCATCAGTTCCTCATTTCTATTTGATTCTTAGAATTTGGTCAAACAAACGTAACAAACTCGTCAAGCCTCTTCTTATTCGTTGCATGGATAGGGATCTGGGCATTCTTGGCTGGATATCCTACAACCAAGTTAATATAGGCACGTTCATTCTTTGGACGCCCTAAAATTTGAGCCAGGAAATTCATAGGGCTGGGGGTGTGAGTAAGACATGCCAGTCCGGCGTTGTGGAGCGCTGCAATCAGAAATCCGGTGGCAATGCCGACTGACTCCTGCACATAATAGTGCTTGATTCGCTGCTCTTCATCATCCATGCCATAAGCTTGAGCAAAGATAATGATCAAGCAGCCCGCCGTCTCTATAAACGGTTTATCTGCGTCTGTTCCCAGGGGGGCCAATGTCTGAAGCCACTCTTGTGAAGCTCGTTCTTGGTAGAAAGCCCGTTCTTCCTCTTCGGCAGCCATGCGAATCTGACGCTTGATGGTTGGGTCTGTTACAACCGCAAAGTGCCACGGCTGTTGATTGGCTCCGCTGGGTGCCCTTCCTGCCGTCTCCAGACAATGCCTGATCACGTCCATCGGCACAGGTTTATCAGAGAAATCCCGCGTGCTATGCCGTACCTTCATCATGTTAAAGAAATCCCGCGCCCGCTGAGCCATCTCTTCTTCTGAATAGCTTGGCATCGTGAGTGGTATAGAAGGAACTTCTTTCATAATCGCTTCCTTACAATAAGAATCTATGCCAGCACCAGCGGAACTTTGTTCTCATGTGCTGTATGACCACCGGCCTGGGCTTCGGCCAAAACAGATTGAATGGTTTCTACCAATGCTTTGGCTGCTTCAACGCTCAATTCGACGGCAACGCGTGCGCCGGGCCCTTGAGCTTCGTTTACAAAATCAATATTGAGTGAATGGTCCATGGGAGCATGAAAAGGATGATCATAGAAAACATTGGCCTGCTGTACATTGAACCACCCCTCTCGACCCTTACCACTACCATCGATCTCAACTTGTTGAACGATCATCGTGCACATAGCAGATTCCTTTCTGGCTTACTTGCTAAAAATAAAAAAAGAGCGTGTCGGGCAATCCTGACACACGCTCTTTTATTTTCAGAAAATATCAAAATACACCACAACATCTGTTTCGCGTCTGAGGATGCTACCTTCATGTTGCGACTGGCCAGTACCAATGGACCGCAATCTACCTGATGCCTGCCAGAGTGACTATGGACTAGGTGACCAAGCGACTACGGACGACTGATTACCGAATATCTATTCGCCTATCTCTTCTTTATACTTGTCCATTACCTCAGCAGCAGCGGCATCGGGATCATCACCTCGAGAACGTGCACGGCGAGCCGCATCATCAGCTTCTGCTCGGGCTTTATTCTCAATGGCCCGTTTGGCAGCACCGCTTTGGCGTTTCTCTAAGCGCTTCATAAAGCGCTCAACTTGACCTGCTGTATCGACGATACGCTGTTCACCAGTGTAAAATGGATGACAGGTATTGCAGACGTCAGTGCGGATTTCAGGTTCTGTACTTCCCGTTAACCAAGTGGTTCCGCAAGAACAAATGACTGTAGCTGTTGGGTAATATTTAGGATGAATATCTGCCTTCATTCTATTTTATGTCCTTTTTACTCAGTTTCACCTGGATAAACGCTTACCTGCTTCCGGTTCTTCTTGGCCCACTCAAATGTAACAAATCCATCAACTTTTGTATAGAGCGTATCGTCCTTACCACGACCAACGTTATTGCCAGGGAAAATTTTCGTCCCGCGTTGACGTATAAGAATGCTGCCTGCTGTCACAAATTCGCCACCATAACGCTTAACACCCAAACGTTGACCATTTGAATCTCGGTTGTTACGGCTAGAACCGCCGCCTTTTTTATGTGCCATATTGATAAATCCTTTCTATAGATGGCCAGAGAAGTTCTGTCTTCTCTTCTCGGAAATTCTCGGAGTGGATAGGTCAAGAGTCGGGACAAGACTTTTCTGGCGAAGTATATCTTCTAGTTGGTCGAATCTGTATTACCTGAGCTTGAGTCGTTATCACCTGCATCTGAAACGGCTTTGTTTGCAGCCTCAATAGCGTCATCAGCTACATCTTCCACGGCGTCAGATGCTTCGGCTGCTGCTTCCTCAATGGCATCACTAGCTTCTTCAACAGTGTCATTCGCATCATCAATCGTTTCTTCTACGGCATCACTAGCCTCTTCAACAGCATCACCTGCTTCAGAAACCACTTCATCAGCCACCTCTTCGGCAGCATCCGTCGCGTCCCTGGTCATCTCTCCAACTACGGCACTTGTTCCAGCTATAGAAGAGGCTATATCACCCATTTGGGTTTCCTCACTATCTACGGCAGAGAGAAGCGCGGCATCCTCTTCGATTGATTCTGCAGTCGGCTCAGGTGAGGGAACGGGCCGTGTGAAGACTGTGCCATCTAAGCTAACAGATTCAATTTCTAGTCGTGTTACATATTGGCGGTGCCCCCGACGGACTCGGATCCGCTTTTTGGGGCGATAACGGAAAGACAAAATCTTTGGGCCGCGGTATTGCCCAGAAATGACGGCCTCAACGGAAGCATTTTCAACGGTTGGTTGCCCAATGACTACCTTCTCTTCATTAGAGACAAGCAGAACATCATCTAGGGTGATGGTTTCGCCGACTTCGCCTTCCAGCTTTTCAACTTCAAGTATATCACCAGCAGTAATCCGGTACTGTTTGCCACCGGTGCGAACAACTGCATACATAATCGTTTTGGTTCCTTTCTCACCGCGTTTGACAGGTGTTTTGTCGAACTGATAGCGCATAAACGCTTAAGAACTGCCAAAACTTTGAGCGAGCGGTGATTTAAAAGTCTGTTTTAGGGGTCTTTTATTGGTCCTTACCCACAAACGTTTATTATAGAGGAATTGAGTCTTTCTGGCAAATTTATTTTATAGTGCTGGAATTTTGAAAACAGCTCTTTTCAAAATTCTGCCCAGGATAGGAGGCCAAACATCCAGTTTCAAACGAAACTAAAGAACGAACATTTAATAAAGTCTAACGAAAGCTTTTTCTGGTACCCAAGATGGTAGGATCGAAGTTTTAGATCTCATTTATTCCTAAGAGGAGTTTCCCAGTTGCCTTTGCGTTCCGCAGCAATCGTTTTGTACTCTTTACTTATGTGTGCTTCACTGTATAAATGTTTTGTACATGAATTGTACACCTACCTACCTAAAATTAGGTAAAGTACGTGTATGCTACTTATCTAGAAACTATATTGCGGAATGAAACGTAAAGGGTAACGTGTCGTTTGAATCGATGAATGAACAGTTTGGAGGAACTCAGATAAACTCGGAGCTTTCAAAAATGGTAGATTCTAATTCGCATTATCACCGCATCGGCAATCTAACCCCATCATTCGGTGACTCTGGGGGAGCGAACGTAGAAAATGCTGATTTTGTGGCGGCTGACCTGGGTTCAAATGGCCTCATCCCCAGTGAGCCAACCAATGCACGAGAGCGGGTGCTGCAAGCAGCTGAACAGCTCTTTATGGAGCGAGGCTACGCAGCAATTACCTTACGTGATATTGCAGACGCTTTGGAGATTCGGCAAGCATCTTTATATTATCACTTCCCCGATGGTAAGGAACAGCTTTTTGTCGCAGTGGCAGAGGCATTTTTTGCTCGTCATCAGAATGGTATTGTGTCGGCAATCGCCCAAGCAGAAGATAACGTTGAAGCCGAACTTCGAGCCGTCTCAGCTTGGTTTGCCCAACAGCCATCCTTCAATCTGCTCGCAATGATGCATACGGACATGCCGGCTTTAAGCCAGGAAAATAGGGAGCGGCTTTATGGCATCGTCAGCCACTCGATTTTTATTCCAATTCGCTCTATATTCGAAAATGGCATGAGTCGCAACGAGATTTCGCCAATACACGCTGACTTGGTCACTGGTGCCTTTCTATCGATTATGGACGGTATCGGCTATCGAGTATCTCAAATTCAGAACAACCTTACTCAGCACAACCATCATTTTTTATCAAGTGAAGTCATGGCAACCGAAATGATCCGCATATTGCTTGACGGTCTGCGGCCAAGAAGTACATATTAGGGGGATTAAAATGAGACGGATTTTTAGCATTTTAGGTATATTGATTCTTATTGGAGTTGTTGCAGTCTTTGTTCTAAATACAATGGGGTACATCTCACTGGATCAGGTCTCTGCGTCACAGCCAGCAGCAGAAGAAGCCACAGAGCTGCCGCAAGTTGAGCAACCTGTCATTGCCAACAATCTTATTGTGGTGGATGCTCGAGTTGTTCCTGTTCAGCGAGCTGCGTTGAGCATGGCGGCAGGTGGTATTGTGGATGGTGTACTGGTGCAAGAAGGAGATGTCGTTGAAGAGGGACAAGTGCTGATTCGCCTAGACTCTGCAAGGCAAAAGGTAGCTGTGAGCCGGGCCCAAGCAGATGTTAACCGCGTTCAGGCCCAGCTCGATGAACTTTTGGCCGGGCCGCGTGCGGAAGAGGTCGCCTCTGCGCAAGCCAATTTGGAAGCGTCCAAGGCACGCCTCAACAAAGTCCTAAAAGGCTCGGAAGCAGGTGACGTTCGGGAGGTGGAAGCCCAGGTCGATTCAGCTAGGGCAAGCCTGGCCAAGGTCTTTGAGGGTGCTAGTGAGGAACAACTTATTTCGGCCAGGGCCGAAATGGCCAATGCAGAAGCCGCTCTGCGGCGCGCCCAAAGTGCCTACAATGAGGTCAAGTGGCGGAATGACATTGCTGCTCTGCCCCAGGCTGCAGACCTAGAGCAGGCAACCAATAATGTAGAAGCGGCCAGGGCGCGCTTGGCCGACCTGCAAAGTGGGGCTACCGCCGCAGATATTTCATCGGCGCGGGCAGGTGTGGTGCAAGCCGAGGCACGTTTAGAGTCATACTTGGCGGTTTTGCCCTCAGACATTGCTGCCGCAGAAGCGGACGTGCGGAACTTTGAAGCACAGCTTAATCTGCTAACGGCAGGTGCTAGGGAAGAAGCCATTGCAGCGGCTGAAGCCAATCTTGCCGTATCCACCGCCTCCCTACAAGATGCTTTGGTCTCTCTCTCCGAGACTGAGCTGCGGGCACCATTTGCCGGCACTGTTGCATCTGTGGATGTAAGCCTTGGTGAGCAATTGGCGGGTGGTGCTGGGGTTATTCAACTAGCTGATCTGCAAAACTGGCAGATTGAGACGGAAGACTTGACCGAGCTACAGATTGTCAATGTGCAGCCTGGCTCCGTAGCCAGAATTACCTTTGATGCTCTGCCTGATGTAGAGATTGCTGGCACCGTTAACCGCATACGACTCGTTGGCGAAGACAACCGTGGTGATATTGTGTACACTGTAATCGTCGCCCCGGATAATCTGGATGATCGCCTGCTTTGGAACATGACTGCCGTTGTTACCTTTGAATAGCGAAACCTGTTATGCCTCTCTATCTAGCCTTAAAAGAGATCCGCCACAATAAGGGGCGCTTTATTCTCATTAGCCTAATCGTCACGTTGATTACAACGCTGGTCTTGTTCATCGCTGCCTTGGCTCAGGGATTGGCAGATAGTAACAAAGAGTATATTGAAAGTTTAACGGGAGAGCTGATCGTCTATCAGAGCAACGTTGAACTTTCTATCCCGTCCAGTCGGTTGGGTCGCTCCAAGACCAATCAAATTCGTCGAGTTGAAGGTGTAGCGGATGCAGGACAGATTGGCTTTGCATCTGCTACTATCGTATTTGATCGCCAAGTCGATGGGGCAGCTGCTCAAGACGGTTCTTCTATTCAAGAGCCCCTTGACGTTTCCCTCATTGGCGTCGAATCAGGCCACCCAGGTGAACCGATTGTAATATCTGGTAGTCCCTTGGGGCGTAATCGTAGCAATGGTGTTATCATTGATGAAAACGCCTTCATGCGTCGAGACATTCAGCTTGGTGACACCATTACCATTAAATCAACTCAAGGTACTCAAGAAGAGTTTTATGATTTAACAGTCGTTGGGATTGCTGGCCGCCAACTCTATCAGTTTAACCCCTCGCTCGTTTTGCCCTACCTTACGTGGGAAAAGGTCCGCCCCCAGGCCAATGTCAGTGAACAGAGTGAAGAATTAGTCTCTAACGTGGTGGCTGTGCGCACCACTCAAGACGCGACGCCAAGTGATGTTGCCCAACGATTGGTGAACGAAGTCGAAGATATTGAAGTGGTAGATAGAGTGACGGCCTATGAATCTTTACCAGGCTATGCGGCCCAACAGAGCACACTTAACACCCAACGCTTCTTTACGCTCTTCATTGGTATTCTCGTCATCGGGGGCTTTTTCCAGATCCAAACCCTTCAGAAGGTCGCCCTTATCGGCATGTTGAAAGCCATTGGTGCCTCCAATGTGACGGTTGCTGTTGCTACTGTTGCCCAAATCCTCATTGTCAATGTGATTGGGGTACTGATTGGTGGGGCCATCTGTTATGCGCTGGCTCTTAGTTTCCCAGTGGAGATTCCTGTCCGCTTCAGCGGCAATTCAGTAGCATCTGCATTGATTCTACTCCTCATCATTGGACCTGTAGGCGGCCTCGTTTCCGTTTGGTCCTTGCTCAAAGTCGAACCCCTTACGGCTTTGGGACTGGCCCAATAGAAACCCAGTTTAATAATTATACCGCGGTCGTTTTGAAAACAGGTGTTTTCCCAAGCTCTACCAGGGAGACCAAACATCTGTTGTCAAACGGAGCTGAGTATAAATTGTGAATTGTTGAATCTGTGAATGAGCATGAACGAAACAAAACAGGTTCAACTTCACAGACCCAATCGATTCTATCCCCCACATTAAGAATGAGCCGTAAATAATTAGTGCATCTCAATCGGGTGTAGCTACTTCAAATGCCCAAGTTGTTTAATTCTCGTTCCTAAACATTCAGCCACTCACAAATTCAACAGATAATTATTATAGTCCTTTTTTTATGCCACCTATCTTAGAAGCTTCCTCTGTTCTCAAAACCTATGGCGAAGGTGAAAACCTCATCAAAGCCGTTGATGAGGTCTCCTTTCAGATCCAGCAGGGAGAGTTTGTCGCGTTGGTTGGGCCAAGCGGATCCGGCAAGACCACTATGCTTGCCATTCTTGCAGGTTTGCTAAGCCCCACTGCCGGTCTGGTCTCCATCAACGGAGAAGATCTGGGAAAGATGAGCGATGCTAAACGCACCCGCTTCCGTCGCCACGCCATTGGTTTCTCCTTTCAATCCAACAACCTAGTTCCATACCTCAATGCTCGAGAAAATGTTGAACTGATGCTGCGCCTAAATGGCAAGCTGGGCAAAGACGGCAAACAACGCGCGGCCGACTTGCTCGAGCGCTTGGGATTAGGCGACCGTATGAAGAATTATCCAGGTCAACTCTCTGGTGGGCAGCAGCAGCGGGTGGCTATTGCCCGGGCGCTGATTCATGAACCCAATGTGGTGTTAGCAGACGAACCGACAGCCAGCTTAGATACTGAGCGAGCCTACCAAGTTGTTGCGACCTTTTCTGAACTGATTCATGAGCAGCAGCGCGCTGGTATCATGGTAACCCATGACCTTCGCATGGTTCGCTATGTAGACAAGGTCATCAAGATGGTCGATGGACAGATCGGTCAGATTATTGAGAACGATAGTGAGATTCAAGCAATGGCCGAAATGAGTACATTGAACTATAATTAGTAGTCCTTAGTCGCTTAGTCATCTGGTCCAGAGTTCGCCTTGTCCATTTTGGGTACATTGCGCTTGGTTACAGATGCAATGCATCCTCTACTGATAATTTGTAATAATTAGTGAAAAGGTAAGGAACCCTTCCGTGGAGCAGACCCAACTCTATCTCATTCGCCATGGTCAAACTGATTGGAACAAAGAAGGACGTTGGCAAGGACAACTCAATAGCCAACTGACACCTCTAGGGGTCGAGCAAGCCAAAGCCGTAGCGAATCGTCTAGAACCGATTCCCTTTACGGCCCTTTATTCCAGCGATTTAGACCGCACAATGGACACAGCCAAAGCCATTGCCACACAAACTGGCCATGAAATTATCCCCGATGAGAGATTGCGTGAACGAGCCGGAGGCGTTATGGAAGGACGCACGTCAGACGAGGCCAAAGAAGCTTTCCCAGAGTTTTTCACACCCGACGTGGATCGATGGGCAGTCGATTTTGCCTATCCAGGTGGTGAGAGTACGGTAACCTTATTAGAGCGAGCCGATAAAGTACTTACAGAAATCGCTCAGCGCCATTCTGGCGAGCGAGTGATGATCGTCTCGCATGGGGCATTTTTAGGAACATTTTTGCGTGAGCTGTTGGAAATGCCCATAACCAGCTTCCGTTTCCGCATGAGTAATTGTGGACTGAGCATTGTCTCTTATCGCAAAAATGACTCTAGTAGCTCGGCCGATCGCAGTCCCTGGATGGTCAACACGCTTAACGAAACAGGATACTTATTTGGGATTGAGGCAGCGATGGGAGAAGCCGAATAGCTAGGCTGTGCACAGCCACCCTAAAAGGAGAGAAATCAAGATACCATGTACACTACGGAACAATATGAAGGGATGATCGCTGAAACCATCAGTGTAACAGGGGCCAACAGCGACTCGATTTACGCCTATGCTGCACGCCCCACAGGACCAGGCCCCTTTCCAGGCATGGTCGTCATTCATCACCTACCTGGTTGGGATGAGTGGTACCGAGAAGCAACTCGCAAGTTTGCTCATCATGGCTATATTGCCGTCTCACCGAATCTCTACCATCGGGTTGGGCATGGGACCCCTGAGGATGTAGCCGCTAAGGTTCGGGCGGATCGCGGCGTGCCAGATGAGCAAGTTATTGGTGATCTGACGGGCACGCTGGCCTATCTGCACTCACTTCCAAACTTGAATGGCAAGGTCGGAATCTGGGGAACCTGTTCAGGCGGTCGTCACGCTTTCTTAGGGGCTTGCCGAATTCCGGGCTTTGATGCCGCCATTGACTGCTGGGGTGGCCGAGTCGTTATGGCCGAAGAAGATCTCTCCTCCCACTTTCCAGTGGCTCCGATTGACTACACTAAAGATCTCGCCTGCCCATTGCTCGGCATCTTTGGTGAAGAGGATCACAGCCCCACGCCGGAGCAGGTTGCCATCCATGAAGGAGAACTTAAAAAGCATGGCAAAGAGTACGAGTTCCACATGTATCCCCAAGCGGGGCATGGCTTCTTCTACTATGATCGTCCAGCCTACCGCCAGGAGCAGGCGGTGGATGGCTGGAAGAAGATGTTTGCATTCTTAGAGAAGCATTTGAGCTAAATTGCGGTTATTTTGAAACGTCACTGGGAGAAACCAGTGATTTCTCCACCTATGTCTTGCCGAAACGCTCGTTTTCAAACAGAGCCAAGTACAAGGCAACCTCAAATCCTGCATATGCGCTGACTCCTTGCGGCTCATAGCCAATGCTCTGGGCCGCTTCATCTCCAAATAGAAACGCAAACTGGATGGGAAAATCCACATTATCTAGATGAGGTTGCATCACCTCTCTAGTATAGTCCAGCTCATCGTCGGGGAGGGTGGGTTGGCGTCCGGCAAAGGCGTAAGCACCACCGTCCAATTCCATTACCTGCTGCAACGTTTCCGGTGGTCCATTTTGTTCAATCCATAAATGACGGTAGAGCGCCGCCCGGGCTTCTTCGTGAATGCGTTCTACGGTATAGGCTTCGCTGGCCCAACAGACAATTTGAATATATTGGCGTTTGCGGTTGGCCCGCTCCGCCTGCAGATCTCGTCGCATTCTCCAATTGGCCTCAGTGGTATAGCGATTGGTCCAGCCGCCTGCTACATCATCTAGTAAGATCACCGTGGCCCTGGCCGATGAGGCATTCATCTCCAATTCCCCAGCGGCTTCTTCCAATGCACGCCAAGCCACGCCATCTGCATCCACAGCAAGCAGCTTGTTGACTGCATCCAGACAGTGCTCTCGCCCCATGGGGTTGGCCGACGTGATAGGAACAACCACATCCAACTCGCCATCTTCATTTTCGCCTAGCATCTCAGCCAAGTATTGCCGAAAACGGGTCAAGTCACGAGGTTTTTCGTACAGATCTTTTAATATGGGTAGGGTGGCAATGTATTCAATCATGTTTCGGTATGTTTAGACAGAACCTTCATCTGATTCTAACTTATCCAACTTAGGCAACGAACGCAAACCCAGATACTGCAACAACCCATCCAACTGCTCCCGATCGGACCAGAAGATGCCTTCCTCTTTGGCCAATTCTTCCGCCTCTTTGGTGAGTCCATTGTGGGCGAAAAGCCACATACAGATTGAGTGAGGATTGCGCTCCTCTTGGATAATGGCAGCTTGTTCGAGCAATGCCTGCAAAACAGAGGTGCCTATCTTCCTGACGGTCACCCATTTGCTTTGGCAAACCCAGGTAACGCCGCTATAGACGGCCAAAATATCAATCTCTTTGTCTTTGCCAGCAGACAACTGCACTTGCTGATTGGGATAGTAGAGAATGGGAGGTAGTTGAATGTCTGTATCGCTATTGAAATACCGTCCGGGCAGAGGTTGATTGCGCCTATTTTGGTTACTCAATAGAACCTGGGCCATAAAGACTTCAACCAGATATCCTTTATAGTTGTGTATCCGTTTTGCTATCTTGCGATATTTGTCATCCAGCTCACTGCGTGCTTGAGCTTGGCTAAATCCTTCCAATTCTACTCGCCCCCAAACCTTGATACACTGCAGCCGAATAGGGTCATCCACTTTGCCGAACCAGTTGCCAAACTCTCTGTAATCGAGTAAGTCGCCACGAGAGAGGCGGATCAGCACTTCGCGAATCTCCTCTATGGAGACATCATGCCCTTCCTTAACCCTTAATTCTTGCTGAACCCGTTCCAGGCTAATGCGCTGGCCTTCCTCTAGCGCTGACAGATAGAAAATCCACTTGGTAACCCCCTGCTCGTTGATGCGTCGAATCCAGCTATCAACCTAGTCGTAAAGCTCAGCCCAGATAAAGCCAGAGGAAATATCCACAGCCAGGACACGATTGATGGCTTCTTCACTGTTCAGCACTGTACCCAGCTTGGCAGCCTGTTTGATGAGTGCCGTAATATAAAATGGATTGCCCCACACTACTCCTATATCCCTGCATTTTCCCGCCACTTCCGCATATTCACTGCCAACGTTGGATCCGAATCATAATTTTCCATCACTTTCACCACAGACTGGCTCAATGCTTGCATGCTCTTGAGCGCCTTTCGAGAGTCTTTAGGATCCACCAGTTCTTTCGATTGCAGGAAGCGAACCCATGTGGGAACAAGCTCAAAGAGGGCCGCACCTGCATACATCCCATACCCCATAGGACTGTAAAATCGGGGTAGATACTCTTGCAAGGAGCCATAATCGGGGAGTAGGACGTTGTTCACAGTGGCTTTAGACAATGGATGGTTAAGTAACTCGCTTGTTGCGCGTTCGAGGATATAATCCGCCAAATGCTCACGCGCTAGCTCGGCTTTCGTCAGTGGGATGGTTTCGACGTGACGAGCGTAGTGGAGAAATTCATACCCCAAATCGCGTAGATGAGCTAGACATGGGGCTATCTCGTCATCCTCCTCACCCTCATCATAATAATCATCATCGCCCCACCCATTGTACCAGTCATTGTTCATCCACTCTCCATCTTCAAAGCCATCTTCCAAGTTATCATCAAGATCAAAGTGCTCCAGCGTCCACTCGTCCTTGATTAGGCCACCGACCCTAGAGATGTATTGTTTTAGCCCGTCAACCGTTAGATCCTCAATGTAGATTACTGCCTGAGTAGCAAGCGCTTCCACATTGGACTCGGTGAAGTAGGTAGTTGGTTCGATGCCCGGCTCGCCAGTGGGGTAATGGGTTTCCATGTAGTTCAGCACGATGAGTTTACCGAACTTTTCGTTGAGTTCAACTGATTCGTTGACAAAATAGTCTCCAGCATCAATTTCCGCAGTGAGTTTGGTGATAGCGTTGAGCAGAACCCCTCTGCGGTCGTGGTAGAACAGGCCATTCAAGACCGGAATGCACATATCTGGCTCGTCTTCGCCGTTTCTGACTAAGCGTTCGGTTGCTCTCTGAAGGGCCTCATCATCTCCCAAAATCAATGCGTTGGAGACTTCCCATTCCCAGAACCAGTGCTCTTCTGCGGCATACATGTCAGGCAGGTTGGTTCGGAGTAGGGCCACAAGTTCTACAAACCCTTCTCTATTTCCTCGTTCAGCCATCTGTGGATAAAGTTCATTAAAGAACTCAAAGGCGTTCTCGTTATCAAGCTCCAGTTCATCAATGGAGGTACGCAGGACGTCAATCTGCCCCTCGTAATCAGCCTCTTCGAAAGCGTGATAGAGTTCCATCTCGCGGGCCATTTCAGCAGGAATCGCCATTGACCGAGGTCGGTTTTGCGGCGCGTCATCATCAATGAGATGTGGCAGAACTGTAACGGGTGCTTGCATGGGCTTGAATACCGGTTCCTTCTCTGCCCGTTCCTTTTCCCGATCTTCTTTCAGATGACAATGTTTGTATTTCTTCCCGCTGCCACAGTGGCAGGGATCATTTCGTTTGGGTGCCATGATAATGTCGTCCTTCGTTGAGATATCATCCTCATTATACCATATTTCCTACCTTCACCTCAGCCCCTTTCATCTCCTGCTCCGTATCGACCAATTCTTCGGGAAACCCGGGTGCCCTTAGCTCAATGGCACAAGCCTCTTCCAGACGCTTCACAATCATCGGAGACCAAGCTCGCTCACCGTACCGTTCCAGCCCATCTTTGAAAATATTCACTAATAGTGGCGAAATCTCTAATGGAATATCTAAGCGCTGGGCCAGAGCATCAAAGAGGCTTACATCTTTCACCACCAGATCCATGGTAAAATTGATATTGTAGCTGCCATTGAGAATCACCTGACTTTCGGTTTCGTGAACAAACGAGTTACCCGACGAAACGCGAATCGCTTCGTAGGTGGTGGCCAGATCCAAGCCCGACTTTTTAGCCACCGTCAGCGCTTCGCCTAAAGCCACCAGATGGGTCGAAGCTAAATAGTTGGTCAGCACCTTCAGCACAGACGCCGTACCTAGCGGACCGACGTGAAGGATCTCCTTTCCAATCGTAGTCAGGACTGGAAGTGCTTGTTCAAATGCGGCTCGTTCGCCACCCACCAGAATCGCAATGTTTCCAGTTGCCGCACGGTGACAGCCACCAGAGACGGGGCATTCTAGCGGTGTTGCGCCGGTAGCGGCTACTAGCTCTCCAATGCGCCGTACCTCCGCCTCATCTGTGGTGCTCATCTCCATCCAAATTTTGCCCGGCCCCAGACCGGCTATTAGACCATCTTCTGCTTCCATCACCGCGCTCACCGCGACAGGAGATGGTAAGCACGTAATGACAATGTCTACCTGTTGGGCCATTTCCTGGGGAGAATCTGCCCAACCTGTACCTTGATCCAAGAACTGCTTAGCTGCGTCTTCATTTAGATCTCTCACAATCAGATCAAATCCGTTACGTAGCAAACTGCCAGCTAATTTACCGCCAACGTTGCCTAAACCAATGAATCCTATTTTCATAATGGTTCCTATAAATTTTATTAACAATTCAGCAATTTAACAATTCACAAATTAATTATTAGATTTTCGCTTTCAAACTAAAAAGGGTGAGCGGCTAGCCACTCACCCTTTTCAATTTGGCTCTTAAATTTCAAAGAGCTGATTGAACGCCAAAGCTAAATATTAATTATTGTTTATTCAGAATTAATTATTCAGACCTCTTCTGACTGAGACATTGCCAATAATTAATAATAAATAGCGAATAATTAATAATTAATGGGGCTGTTATTCCGAGATCCTTGGAATTCAATATGAGCCTTCAATTTTTAGAAACGAGAATCAAATAACCTGGTAACTTGACGGGGTCGCACTCGAATGAAACGCACAAGTTATTGACGAGTCATTCCTCAAATCAGTCGATCATAGTTAAGCAGGAGCGCCACGTCCATGTAAAGGTCGTCGTCAATGTTTGTGCTCCACGGATAGCCTGCTTAGCGGCTGGCCCCGTAGGTTAGGTAACCCGTCTCAGCCAAACCATGCCAAGCCTGGATACCTTCGCGGAAGGCGCTCCACTGGGTTAGAATAGAGCCAAAGTCCGTATCAGAAGCAGCAAATTCGTCGAATAGCTCAAAGGCAGCTTCTTCCGAGGCCTGCATCACATCATCAGGGAAGGGCAGCAGGGTAATATCGCCATCGTTGAGCAGGGTATTCAGCGCAGCAGGATTCTTGGCGTCGTAGCGGGCCATCATCGTCATATTGGCTTGGTAAGCGGCTGCCTGCAAGATGGCCTGATACTCTTCGGGCAGGGCATCATACTCAGACTGATTGATCTGAATCTCCAAAGATGGACCCGGCTCCCACCAGCCTGGGAAGTAGTAGAAGCTCGCGGCCTTGTGGAAGCCCAACTTTTCATCATCATAGGGACCTACCCATTCGGCAGCGTCAATCGCACCCGTTTGAAGTGCCTGGAAGATTTCACCGCCGGGTAGAACCTGTACGTTGACGCCCAATCGATCCATAACCTGGCCACCCAAGCCTGGGATGCGCATTTTGAGACCTTCCATGTCGGCAATCGAATTGATCTCTTTGTTAAACCAGCCGCCCATCTGAACGCCCGTGTTGCCAGCAGGAAACTGAATCACGCCAAACCGCTCAGCATAGGCTTCTTGCAGCATGCTCAAACCGCCACCTTCATAGAGCCATGCATTCTGTTGGCGAGAGGTGAGTCCGAAGGGCATCGCTGTGCCAAAGGCTGTAATGGGGCTTTTGCCAACGTAGTAGTAAGAGGCTGTATGGCCAATCGGCACCGCCCCTTCCTGAACAACATTGAGTACTTCCAACCCTGGAGCCAACTCACCAGCCGCTCGAGCTTCGATGGTGAACTTGCCCCCAGTCATCGCTGTGACACTATCTGCAACAGCTTGTGCACCGCCAAAGATTGTATCTAGAGCAACCGGCCAACTAGTAGCCATTTGCCAGCTAATCTCAGGTAGAGAAGAATCCTGGGCAATCGTCTCTGCGCTTGGGACTGCGCTTGTACCACAGGCTGCACCTGTTGCAACGGCTGCACCCAGAACTGCTTTTGTACCAACTGACTTCAGAAATTGTCGTCGATCCATTTGAAATCTCCCAAAAGTGAATAGTTGAATAAAGAGGGGAATGAAGGAATGTAGCTGATTGTATCAAATCAGGTAGGATAGCAGAAATTTTCAGTGGAGTGCAATAACAAACTCAGTAATTTAGAAACGGGAATTAAATAACTTGAGCACTTGAAGGACTACACCCGATTGAAACGCGCAAGTCATTTACAACTCATTCCTAAGCGGAGAAAAAGAGAGCAAATTGATGATATTCACGAAAGCAGGGGCTACGGCAAGCAAATCGTTGTGAACACCATTGCTGGATAGAAGTACAGATAATAGCTCGCTACCCATCCCAACGAAACAGCTTGGCTATGATGGACGACTCACGACTCAAATGCCGACCACTGGCCAACCGACCACTACCTAAACCAGTTGCCTCAAATAGCCACCCGGCAGAAGAATCCCCGCCGGATCCCAGCAGGCTTTTAGAGCCATCATCAGGTTCATGCTCTCTGGCATAAAGCCCCATAAATCGAGTTGGGGTGCCATAGAATCCGGCTGCAGAACGACGACTGCGTACCCACCTGTGGTCGCCATTGGTCGGCGAAGCTGATCTAGCAGATCCCGAGCCGCGTCTGGAGATTCAGGATCTGTACGGATATAGAGCAGACCGGCCAGTGAATCGACAAAAGGATGCCATTCGTCACTCTGTTTCCCATCAATATTCACACCAGTTCCCTCGCTAATGGTCTGCCAATAATCAGGCAAGGCTGCGACCGGCACCCCAACCCGAATGATCATGGAGTTGGCGTTGATGTCGGCCATAAAGGCACCCCACTCGCTGGTGGCAGTGCTGAAGGCTAACTCTTTAGGCGAACCAACTCCTGCTTGCTCAATAATCTCTTTGATGATTGTCATTTCGGCGGCCACCTCTTCCGCCGAACCTTCGACTGTACAAACTATCTGATATGCATTCTGCGTAGCCTCTGCTTGCTCACTGATGACTACGCCGGAGCAGTTCAACAAATGGGGCGCGATCTGTTGACTCAGACGGAGTCCGGCCTCCATACTCTCGATAATGGTACGAATCGATTGGCTGGATCGAGGCGATGGCGTAAGCTTCAGGGTAACGTCGACCAGTACACCTAGTGAACCATAGGAGCCGACAAAGATTTTGGGTAGATCATAGCCAGCCACGTTTTTTACAACTGGGCGGCCGCTTTGCATAACGCGACCGTCTGGCAGGACCACTGTTGCGGCCAGTAAATTATCCCTCAGACTGCCATAGCGGCTTCGTTGGGGTGAATTGACATTGGCTGCCAACACGCCACCTACCGTTGCGCCCAAGCTTGGGGCCATAAGCGCGGTCTGCACCTGATGCTGATGCAAAAAACGCTGTAGGTCGCTCACTTTCATCCCAGCCCCAACCTGTATGTAGAGATCATCTGGCGCAAAATGGACGACCTGATTCAGGCGACTGCTCGAAAGCGTATATCCAGCTTGGATAGGAGCAAGGGAGTGATTCGATCCTGGCTGATAAGGACGGGAGGCAGGAGCATTAGCTTGTCCGCTTGGCTCTTCGCCAGTCTGCTCATCAGTTGGATCGCAACCGCTGATCCGTACCCGCTCCCCTTTCAGAGATAGTGCAGCCAAGGCTGACCCAACCTCTTCAGCCGTTTCAGGTGCAAAGGTTCTGCTCGTTGGCATGAAAGGTTCTGCCCTTTCAGCTTCAGGTATCATCTCTGGCAACACTTTACCGGGATTCAGGAGATTCCCTGGATCAAAAATCTCCTTAATTTCATGCATGGCGCGAAGCTCGTTGGGGCTAAACATGGTATACATGGCCTCGCGCTTTTCCATACCAATCCCATGTTCCCCACTGATGGAGCCATTGCGGGCCACACAAAGTGCGATGATCTCTTTGCCTGCCTGGTGAACTCGCTCCATCAATTCTTGATCTTCCTCATCACATAAGATTAGCGGATGGAGGTTGCCATCCCCCGCGTGAAAGACGTTGATCGCCTTAAGCTGATGTCGTTGACAGATGGTTTCGATTTCGGGCAACACCTCACCTAAGTGGCTACGTGGCACTGTCACATCGGTTAGATAGTAGCGCGGTGAGAGGCGAGCCAACGCACCGGCTGCACTCTTGCGACCATACCAGATCTGGGCACGATCTGCTTCACTTTGGGCGATCCGGATATCGAAACCCCCATTGGCATCTAGCAGATCGGCAGCCTCTTCGATCTGGGTGTCCAGACTTTCTGGGTGACCATCCACCTCGACAATCAGCACAGCCCCCGCTTCCACCGGCAGCCCAGCAGGTGCAAACTGGGTGATCATCTGCATGGCAGCCTGATCCATCATCTCCAAGGTCGCGGGGACCAGCCCAGCAGCAATCACCGCCGATACAGCTTTCCCAGCTTCTCCAATTGTGTCGAAGGCCACCATCATGGTCTTTACGCCACTCGGATTAGGGATCAGTCGCAGATCCGCTTCGGTCATCACCGCTAGTGTTCCCTCGCTGCCCACCAGCAGTGCGCAGAAGTCATACTCAGGGTAGTCCAAGGCTCGTCCACCAAAGCATTGGATATGCCCATCCGCCATCACAGCGCGAATGCCCATTACGTAATTGGTGGTGACGCCGTACTTGAAGCAGTGAGGACCACCTGCATTGGTTCCCATGTTACCGCCGATGACTGACGAACGTTGGCTTGATGGATCGGGTGGAAAGTAGAGACCGCAGGCTCGGACCGCAGCATCCACATCTAAATTCACTGCACCTACCTCCACCGTAACTGAACGCCCAATGGTATCGATCGGGTCAATCCGGTTCATTCGAGCGAAACTGATAACAAAGCCGCCCTGATCGGGCACGGCCCCACCAGCTAAACCAGTGCCGCCACCTCGAGCGATTAGAGGTGTTCCCGTTTCAGAGGCCCAAGCCATCATCTGGCTCACATCCTCCGTGGATTCGGGAAAAAAGATACCGTCCGCGCTGCCTCGATCAAAGCCAGCATCAATTTCATAGGTGATCAGCTCGATCGGATCAATGGAATAGTGGGAGGACTTTAACCTAGTGGATAGAGACTTTACTGCGGATTGGGATAACATAATATTCTCACTTCGTCCTTGGAGAGGAGACGGTTTCTACAATATGAATGATTTAGATCTCAAAGGGGGCTACGCTAGCGGCATGCTTTGTGCTGTACTTGGGTGTCTTCCCTGTAAATAAACAAAGATGAAAAGATTAGGAAGATTAAGAATCTGCACAATCTTCTAATCTTTGTTCGATTTTCATCCTTCCGTGGCGCGGCTAGAGGCATGAATGTCTTCCCTGAAAATAGGAGACGGATTCAGATGGATCAGCAGGCGCATTTTCATCCTCCGTGATGCATCTTGATCCATGAAAAACTACTGATTAAAACGCTTTGATGGACACCATAGAGGCACACTTAGGATCGAGAATTGAATAAAACGTAATGGAAGATCTCTCGGGTACTCGAGATGACAGGACCGAAGTTTTGGGTTTTATTTGATCTTGACTCCTTAATAATGTGTAGAGGCGCTTACGCCTGGTTTAACTCAATGTTGTCAGGTTATTCCGTTCTAACTACAACGCACAGTGATTTCTCCGGCTGGAAAGCCCTAAATCCACGCTATCGTGCATCGCAGTCTCCACTTCATAATCTCACTCTTTGTAAGCCAAGGCAAGCAGCTCTACCAGATGCATGACGGGCGCTTCTATTCCTGACTTGCGTGTGCCATAGATCATCTGCACCTGGCAACCGATATTGGTGGTCACAATCAGATCAGGCAATTTGGCACCCACATCACTCATCTTGGCCTCAAGCACTTGTTCTGCCGTACTGGGCTGGAGAATATTGTAGACGCCCGCGCTGCCACAGCACATGTCAGGTCGTTCCAGTTCGATAAGCTCAACGCCCGGAATGGCTCCCAGCAATTGTCTTGGCTGTTGTACCACCTTTTGGCCGTGGCGTAGATGACATGAATCCACATAGGTTACCCGCTTGGTTAGGGCGCGGGTTGGAGGCACATGAAGTCGTTCGGCCAAAAATTCAGAGATGTCTTGCACCTTTTGAGCAAAGCGCTCTGCTTGCTCAGCGTAGGTTGGATCGTCAGCCAATAGATGAGCATAGTCTTTCAGCGTGGCTCCACAACCGCCAGCGTTAGAGATGATGGCATCCACCGATTCGATTTTATTCCCCAGTGCATCAATGTTGCGCCGAGCCATTTCACGAGCCAACTCACTTTCTCCAATGTGAAGGGGGGCTGCACCGCAGCAACTTTGGGGCTTGGGAAAGATGACTCGATATCCGTTACGCTGGAGCACCTCAACTGTAGCCTGATTGACGTTGCTCAGGAAGGCTTCTTGAACACAGCCGTGGAGGAAGGCCACAGTTCCCCGTTCTTCTGTTTTCGCTGGTGCTGGTCTTTGATAGTTGGAGCCGTTGCGTGTAATAGGCGGCAGCAGTTCCTCCATATCCTTTAGAGATTGGGGCAAGAAGCCGAGTTGACGGGTTAGTTTTGAAAGCCCTAGTTGCTGATAGAGCCTAAGCAAACGGGCCAGGGACCGAAGACGTGCAGGTTTCAAAAGGAGAACACGTAGCCCTAACCAGCGAGACAGAGACTCTAGTGTGGAGCGTTCTCCCTTTTCCACACGAGCACTTTCCATATCACCACGGGCAATTTCCAATAGAGAGCCATATTGAACGCCCGATGGGCAAGCCGTTTCGCAAGCTCGGCAGCCAAGGCAGAGATCGATATGTTCTTTGAAAGCTCCATCCGTCTCAATCCGCCCCTCCGCCGCTGCTCGCATCAATAGGATACGCCCGCGCGGGTTTTCCATCTCTGTGTGGTAAATCGCATAGGTCGGGCAAGCAGGCAGACAGAGGCCACAGTGGATGCATTGGTTGAGCAAGGATTTGGTGGCGGGAGAAGAAAGGATTGTAGATTTCATTATGCCTCAATCCTCAACTTCTGAAAAGGTTTGATCTAATTCAGCTAGGTCAACAAGTTGAGCGTCATATTCTTTTGCCTGTTGGCGAGCAGCGTCAGTAAACCCAGCTCTGGAAAAGTAAATAAAACTAACTTTCCATTTGCCGCTAGGCAGGACATCGGCTGTTTTGATAAATAGCTCTCGTATGACGCTTCGACCAATGGGATTCGTCCCCCACTTACACTCGCCCAGCAGAATCTCTCGATCTCGCCAGTTAATTGCTACCACATCGATCTGAGCTTTCTTGGACCAGTAGCTGCCGACTCGTTCTGGAATAAATGTGAACTCGCCTTTTCGAGCCTTGAGCAGTACCCACTCACGGCAGAGTTCTTCAAAAGCAGTCGCACCGATAAAGGCACGAAATTGTTCACTGATCCGTTGCCAAAGTAGTTGATCCATCTCTTGCTCTACTAGAGACAAATTGGTGGCAATAAAGCGGAAATAGAAGCGGAGATACGCATCCGCTAAGTGATAGCGGCTGTTGCGGCTACTTGTTTGCTTCTCTACTGGCACCGTTGCTGAAACTCTCCGTTCTACCAGCCGAAGCTTAATCAACTGCTTTAAATATGGGCTAATATAAGATGGTTCCAACTCCAACTCACGTCCCATCTCGGAAGGGGTTCGTTTGCCATCTGCAATCACTCGTAGAATCGCTTCGTATGTCTGCGTTTCCCGTCGAATAACATCACCGATCAACATAAACGGCTCACTACGAAACATACTGGTACGTTGAATAAAGAGACGACGAATATTCTCACCAACCTTCTGGTTGTCATTGAAGCGTTCCAAATAGGCAGGGACACCTCCCGTTACAGCATGGACCGCCACCCGTTCTTCAGCAGAATAGCTGGGCAGGAAGTTCGCCAAGGCAGCAAATGGTAGTGGGTAGACAGGTAGCTGGGCTGTAAATCGACCATAGAGGGGCGCATTGTAGTCCATCATATCCGTCATCATGCCAATGTGCGAGCCAGAAATGAGCAGATTAATCTTTGAATCTTTGAAGATATGATCCCACGCAGCTTGAAGATGTGATGGCAAAGAGGGATCCGACTCAGCAGCATAAGAGAATTCATCGATGATCAGCACAACCTCTTGACTGCCAATGAGCTGTGATACGGCCTCAAAGACCTCAATCCATGAATTGAGTCTTGGCACGGCGTCGCTTCCCGGATAGCGCCATTGCCAGATAGTACGCATAAAGTGGTAGCGAAGTTGGGCTGGAAGGTCGCGGGTGGCCACCCAGTAGATAGTTGGAAGCCCAAATTGCTTGGCCCATTCGAGCAAAAGCGTTGTCTTACCCACTCGTCGCCGCCCATAAACCAGCACAAATTGGGTACCATCTTGTCCCATAATGTTATTGAGTTCACTAAGGGATTTTTGTCGACCAACAAATCTATTCATTGAAGGTAAGCCCGTGGTATTCATTCCTTACCGCTCTACGATTACTCAGGGACGTGTGTAATCTAAGCTGTTTAGTATAAGCAGCTTAGATTATATGATGGCCTCTAATCTGTGTCAAGGAGAGACTTGTCGTTTGATGAACGTATACTACTTTGGTCGATCCTGCTCCCGCCGCAATGCCCACAAGACCGAATCTTCGGCATACCCAATCATTCCTACTGTCAGTAAGGTGCCTGCTGGTACATCTTCCGTCAGCGGGTTGCCGTTAGCCATATGGATAGGTACATGGGCTTCATCACTGATGGGTTCGGTCAAGCCCATCAGGAATTCTAAGTCGGGGCTGTGGTCATTGCCGATTCGTTCACCAGCTTTAAAATCGCGGCGAGTGCGGGCCACAACATCTACCAAGGGCATGGGCGGCTTTACCAGCGTTGAATGACCAAGAAGTGCAGCATTGAGTATAGAGATGGGCGTCTCCACACCACAGAGGTGATAGGGCCGGTAGATCAGGGCGGTTGTACCTGCTTGATTCGCTATGCAGCCTTTGGTCGTGAGGATATGGCGAGAGTAGTCGGTATCGCAGGCGACGACAATAAATACACCGCCTCCTAGCCCAGCTTCGTGGGGCAAGCGCAGGGCCGTAACCGAGTCGATCACGCCACGATTTTCCAGGATACCACCCTCTTCGCGCGGAGAGAGAACCTGGGGGATCTCTCGGATGTGCAGGGGCGGGCAGTGAAGCATTCCTGACCCTTCCACAATGTTTTCCCGACGTACATTATCTGCTGCGGTACCTCGATTGGTTAGGCGAGCGTCGGTGGCAAGTCGGCGAGCGAAAGTAAGAGAAGAAACGTGACCCAAAGGACGGTCCGGCAGTAGCCCTGTGGCATTGGCTGCAATGGCCATCTCTACGAGGTCAAAGCCGCCGATCTGGGGCAGGGGGGCAAGGACACCTTGACGCATCGCGAGATATCGTCGAACCTCATCGTTCTCCATGTGCTGAAGCCAAAAGAGTTCGGTCTCATCTACTTCCACTTTGGCCTTGCGCGTAGAGATGGTCTGGTCATTTGGGTTGTAAACATATTCCGTATCTCTTGCCTTGCCAGCGCAGAGGATCTCCAGCCCCAGCTCCTGGGCCCAAGTTACGAGGCTGATGAGTAAACCATGCTGATCACCGTCGACTGGCGTGTAGACTACGCCTGTTTTGGCTGCCATCTGAGCTAAAATGGGTCCAACCGTTGCATCGGTTTCTTTGCTAACCATAGCAACATGTTTTCCATGGCGAATGGCCTCACTTGCATGGATAGCCCCAGCCTCAGGAATACCTGTAGACTCGACGAGGACATCTACAGGCAGGTCCATAAGCAACATGGCGTCAGGCACAATGACACGTTGGCCACGTTCTAGGGCTATTATGGCAGCTCCTCGGTTCTCGGCCACTACCATATCTTCATGGGCAATACCCGCTTGCTGGTATGCGTGTTTGGCCGCGTCGATATTGATATCGGCCACAATGGCAACATCTATGCGCGGCATGGATTGGGCTTGGGTTATGGTTGCTGTGGCAAAGTGACCAGTACCGATGACGCCCACTTGCACAGGCGTACTTTTTTTTACGTGATTGTAGAGTTGGGTATAGATCATGTTGTTAGATGTCGGTTGGTCAGTAGCCGAGTGATTAGGAGCCAGATGGTCGGGAGGTATTCTATCAAGTAGAGAGCTGTGCCAACGACAGAGAAATATTATCATCTCCTCCGTTGGCATTTGCTGCACGAATGAGTGCAGCGGAAGCTTGTTCAAGCCCGCTATGTTGGGTTAATAATGCAACCATCTGTTCATCCTCTACCATCCCCCACAACCCATCCGAGCAGAGCATTAAGATGTCATTTGCTTGGGCTGGTTCATGGTAGAGATCGATGGCCAGCTCTGGAGCGTTAATACCCAGGAAACGGTACAGACGGTGGCTTTCAGGATGATTGCGCGCTTCTTCAGGTGTTAGGATCCCCGCCGTAACGAGTAGCATGGCCCCTGAATGGTCAACGGTTAGTGGCTCCAGGGTCCCTTTGCGTAGTAGATAGGCTCGACTGTCGCCGATATGCGCTACATGAATCCAGCCCTCTCTAAGGATTGCTACAGTCAGAGTACAGCCAGCATTTCCCGCCTCTTGAGGATTCTGTACAGCCAGCTCAGTCACGGCGTTCTGAGCTTGGATAAAGATCGCTTCGATTAGCTGCCGAATCTCATCGCGCTTGGGGATATTTACCTCTGGCGTTTGTGTCTCCGCTTCTTCCGTATGTATCCATTCTTGAACGGTCGGTGGTGCTTCATTCAACCCTATGACCTTAAGTTTGTCGGAGCTGACTTTATCTATTTGACCAGTATTCATCCACCTGGCTAAGATTTGGTTTGCTTGGGTAACAGCCGCATCGCTAGCAAGGTTGCCGCCAGCATGGCCACCCATGCCATCAGAAACGATCAGAATTGCCCCGTTTGGGCCAGAGTAGGATATACATTGATCTTCCTGTCTTTCACGAACCAGACCTAAATCTTTTTGGTGAGTTACAAAAGCTTTCATGGCGTGAGAGATAATTTTCATCTATTCAAATTTACTAGAACGTAATACCATTGCACTCTAATAAATTCACGTCGAGTACCTTGCGAGCTATTGAGCTGTAGTTTAGATCAAAGTAGGTTTCGCTGCAACCATAGATAAGTGTGGGGTAACACATAAAATTTCTCGCTCTAAGCGGTTTAGTAGATCCATGACTATCCCAATTTCCAACTACTTAAGGAATCGTGTATAGTCATTAGGGTGAATGCTTGTGAATAAGCCACTACTCGTACCCAATTACGCCTTAAAATCGCATTGAAGACCCCAATATCATTCCTTCGACATGCTCACCGCATGTTTGAATGAAATGAAGAACCTCTGTTCGATTGCGGCCTACTGAATACAGTCCTCTCTTAAGGTTGGACGAAGTCTATCGTTATAGCCATAAATGATCGTCTACCCTCTGTTTGTCAGGATCAAATGAGATATGGGACACAATAGTCGACAAACGAATCGCCTTTTTTTCTTGATCGTGCTGGTTTCAGCCATGTTTGGGTGGTGGTATGCAAGTACTACTTGGCAACTTCAGCCTGAAACCATTTTGGGCAGCGGCTTACGCCCCAGTGAAGGGGATTGGATTGATTTCATAGCAGCTATTGCAGAGCAAATGATGCAGCTTTTTATTGGGTTAGCCAGCCCTGAGTAATTTACGATTAGCTTACAAAAACCGCTTAAATCTACAAAAAGGTTGGAGAACAGTATAGAAGCGTATATAACCGTAACCTAGGAGGTGGAAAAAACGACGTATAATGTAGTAACATGTAGTATGTAAAATATTACAAGCATTTTGTAACACCGTTTCTGAAAAACCTCTGTAGAATTAGCATATAATTATACGCAAATCCTACGTAGCACATACGTCAAAACTACGATTTGCTGGCTGTATTCGTAGAAAATCAGTTAAAATTGACAGTTGTATATTTCATGATTAAGTCAGTCTCTTCCCCCCAAATTCTGGCAGTACAGGCATATACAGTTTTCTACATCATCGCAGACCGAACTAAGTAGACTTCAACTCATCCTATGCTTAGGAACGAGATTCAAGTAAAATCCAGACGTCGCTCCTGTCATCTCGCTCCTAGGGCACCAGCCGAGAGATCTTATCCGACGTTTTGGTTACGTTGCGATCCTTAGGCACAGCGATCAACAAGATCAGCTGATATCAACCCCATCTGTTGCGGTCTACTAGGTAATGGAATCTAGATACATTGCGCATTTTACCTACATTTAGTGCCTAGCTAGATGCTTAATTTATTTTGCTTTCATTCCTAGTATATTTATCCAGAAAAGTCATACAGATAGAGCAAAAACAAGAGGCTAGTACCATCCATCTGTTTTGAGCCATTTTTTCTATATTGTGATTGGAACAACTCGTTGGGGAGCCCGCTTGTTTGCAATGGCATTTCTACCGAAAACCATTTAGAAGGAATAAAGACAATCAAATAGGAATTATCGTGAGCGTATATTGGCAATTTAGTAGTAGTTCAGTATTGGTGTTGCTTCTTGGTATACTGACTGTTTTCACAGCATGTCGCAGTATCCAAGCCTCGACTGATAAGATCCCGTCCTTAGTTTTAGAACCTCAAACCACTCCTCCACTCGCCGCTAAACCAACCGCACAGAGAAAGTCCGCGCTCAATGCAACCCCTACAACACTGCCGAAATCGCTTGCATTTAGGAAATCCCTAAGCGTACAGGAAAAAAACAAGAGTTGCCACGACGAAGTTGCATCACCAAATGAACCTATTCGGATTGGTGTTTTGGCACCTGTATCAGAATCAACGGCCTACCAGGCAGGTTTGGCAATGATGACAGCAGCAGACATGGCGAGTGCCGAGATTAATGCAAGGGGCGGGGTTTTGAATCGCCCTCTGCAGCTTGTCTCCGTTGATACCAAGGGAGATCCAATTACGGCAGCTCAATCAGTAGTAAAGGTGATTCTTAAGGACTGTGTAGTGGGACTTATTGGTGGATACCATAGTCATGTCGCGTTAGAAATCAAGGAGATCGCACATGATTATGAGGTTCCGATTATCTTTGCAGAATCTTACCACGACCAAATCACGGCTGACCACTATCCTGAAGTTTTCCGTATCAGCCCCTCATCAAATATGGTCAATAAGCAATTTGCTCAGTGGTTTGCCCATATAGGAGATTTCAATAATGATGGTGAAATAACGGTCACTGTTATCGCTGAAGACACGCCTGGCAGTATTGAGCGACTAAAGGAATTCGCAGGTGTGCTAAGTGAGTACAACATTTCACTGTCACCATTTCTAGTCGATTTGCCAGCAAACGAGTTCTCATCTATTATCGCTCGCCTCGTATCGCTCTATCAGATGCCTGATTTTGTCTTTGTTTGGTTTAATGGTGAATCGGGTTATTCCCTCTTACAGCAGCTTGATGAAGCAGCCATTGGTCCCACGAATCAAACCATCATCATCACCCGCCAACCGGCCTTGAACCATGAACTCTTTTGGAATAAGCTACCAGACGGAATCAATATGGTGGTGACGAAGATTGGGCCATGGTACTCAACCGTAACGGAGATGGGACGAGCGTTCGCGGCGAATTATCAAGAAAACCAAGGGTTTTGGCCAGAATCCTACGCGTTTGGTACTCACGATGCAGTTTGGTTAATGGCTGATGCAGTTCATCGTGCAGAGACAACAGAGGCTGTAGCCGTTATTGCTGCTCTCGAATCCACATACACTGAACTGGCTGCTGGGCGTTACTGCTTTACCCAAATGAATGCCAACGATCTTGATGCCGGCAATAATGGTTTTTGTTCTTCTCAATATGATTCCACTTGGCACCAATGGCCAGATGCTCAGATACTCATTCTTCAATACACATTACCCAATCAATCCTCTCATGCCATGGAGGTAATATGGCCTCCCCTTCATCAGAGTGCTGATTTCTCTGTGTATTTTGAATAGGGTGTGATGGCCACTGGCCATCACACTTTTTTAGTGTACACTAATTTGAATATCCCCAATTCGCCAAATGCATGATGCATTCCCTCTACATACGCCTCACTAATTGCTAAAGCTTTGTCCATGAGCCTAAACGTAGTTACAAGGTTTGCCTCCAGTACAAAGCCTGTCCAGTTCTATGAATCAGCATAAACATCATGAAGCGATATGGAAATCAACGAGGTTTCTGGTATACTTAGCTGAACTAATTAGCCTAAATTCATTCTGAATTCCAATTTGATTTAGCATTTTTTCCCACATATTATGACATCTAAACGAATCATCGTTGACGGAACGCCTGCTGACATGAAAGAAGGCGAGAGCGTACTAGTTGCACTGTTACAGGCTGGGCTTCACCCAACCGGGGGAGGGTGTCTTTGCTGTGCAGGAGATTGTCCCCATTGCTTGGCAACCGTTGATGGTGTCTCATACGTACGAACCTGTCAGGTTCATGCCAAACCGGGCATGGTCATTGAGCGGCATCACCTGACAGGAAGTTATCCACCTCTGCCCTTGGATGCTCCGTCTGGCCCCATTGCAGAAGCACATAACCTGTTTTGTGACGTTGTCATCATTGGTCAGGGCGAATCTGGAATGGCCGAAGCCAAGGCAGCCCAAGAGGCAGGAAAAACGGTAATTGCCCTTGATGCGGCAGAAGGCCAGGAGGTAATCGGAATCTACCCTGGGCCAATGGTTGTGGCCCGCACAGAATCAGGGATGCTCCATATTCATCCCCATGACGAGGTTGTTGTAGCAACTGGTGCAGCTGAGATTCAGCCTGTTGTGGAAGGAAATCTTCTCGCTGGCTTGGTCACAGCAAGGGCGGCCACAGATCTGAACCGCGCCGGTATCGATTTAGGCAAAGTCACCTCGTTTGGGACGTCTCCCCAAGGGGTGGATGCTCAACCCATCCATGATGAACTGCTGTGCATTGAGGGTGATGAAGCTGTAGAAGCTGTGATTGTGGGCAAAGAGGACGGTAGCCAGGAGCGTATTGAGTGTGATACCGTCTCGTTCGGATTGGGATACCAGCCACGAGATTCGTTATTGAGAATGACCCAGGGGCGCGGCAGTAGCATTGCCAGCAGCATGCCAAAAGAGACGTCAAGTAGCCTTGGGAAGCCGAGCATTCGTGCTGTTGGGGAAGCAACTGTGGATGCTGATGTTCCCCCATGTCCTCAAAACGGCGTAGTCTGTCCCTGCTCCGGTGTTACCGTCGACGATCTTGAATTTATCTGGCAAAAGGGATTTGAAGAGTTGGAGCTTGTCAAGCGGGCGACTTTAGCCGGTACGGGGACTTGCCAGGGGGCGGCTTGCATCCCATATATTCGCAGCTTTCTCAAAGAGAAGGGAGAAGTGCTTCAGCCTCCTTTTACAGCCCGGCCTGTTACGCGCCAACTGACCATCGGCGAAATCTCAGCTGGCTCCTATCACCATGCTACCCCGCGAAGCTCGCTGGATGGGGAGCATCGCAAATTAGGTGCTCAGATGGAACGAATTGGTGGCTGGTGGCGCCCGTGGCACTATGGCGATGTTTGGAGTGAATATTGGGCTATTCGAGAGGCTGTGGCCATTGGTGATGTGAGCACATTGGGCAAGATGATAGTCTCAGGCCCGGATGTTTTGGAATTCTTAGAACGCCTCTATCCAACCAAAGTGGCTACCATTAAGAGCGGACGTGCTCGCTATGTGCTCAACCTGAACGAGCGAGGCTACGTCATGGATGATGGCCTCATCTGCAAGGAAGATTCCACCCGATATAGTCTAACGTTCACATCTGGTGGTGCAACGACCGCTGAACTATGGATGCGTGATTGGGCCAGCGGTTGGGGGCTAGATGTTCATATTCTAAACCAGACGCTTTCCCTTGGCGCCATCAATGTTACCGGGCCAATGACCCACGAGCTTTTAGCCAAAGTCGGTTTTGAGAGCTCGTTGAAGTATATGGGCCATACTCACGCCACAGTGGCTGGTATCGATTGCAAAATTTTTCGCCTTAGTTTTACTGGGGAACTGGCCTATGAGCTTTATCATCCGTCTGAGTACTCGGTCGCTTTGTGGCAGCGGTTGTTGGATGCAGGGCGTGATCTAGGCGTCAAGCCCCATGGGATCGAAGCCATGCTCAAGTGCCGCCTGGAAAAGGGCCACATCATTGTTGGGCAGGACACAGACTTTGATTCGACCCCACGACGTATTCATCATGAGTGGGCCGTTAAGCTGGAAAAGCCGATAGATTTCATTGGCAAACAGGCCGTCATTCGTACCAATAAGATTCCCTTGGATCGACAACTCGTCTCGCTGGAAATGGCAAGCCCGGCTCCCCATGAAGGCGCGGTGATTTGGCACGGTTCCGAATACGCTGGCTACGTCACATCCACAACCGATTCGCCTATCCTGGGCAAGGCAGTTATGCTCGGGTGGCTTTACCTATTTGATGGTGAGATGCCAACCCAAGTAACCATCGACGGCCGCAAAGCTGAACTAGCCACCGTTCCATTTTATGATCCAATGGGTCTGCGGGCTAAGGCGGCAGCAACTGAGCCATCTAAATCATTGGTAGAGCGCGCGGCCCACTTCAATGCGCCCGAGATCGATAGCTTACCATTTCCCATGTCAACCCTACGCGTTCAAACCACTGAGCTTCTCCCGATAAAAGGGATGCGTATCATCACCAAGCCAGAGGTTTTGGAGGCCGCTACATGGCCCACCGAAGTCCTTATTCTGCGAACTGCGCCGGATGAAGCGCTAGTGCTTACGCCTGGTTCAGCAAATGATTCAGCCAATACGGTCGTTGGTAGGATGGAAGATGAGCTAATAGACGATCCCCATGCCATTGTCGTATCAGAGAGCGGATTTGTAGGGGCATGGCTGGCATCGGAACAAGCGCTAGCGTTTCTTGCGAGAACGTGTGAATGGCCCCTGCCCCAGGCTCGACCTGCATTTGCCCAGGGTATGGTGGCCGATCTGCCTGTCAAGCTTTGGTTCGAGGAAGAGCAGGTTCTCTTTTTGACTCCGGCACCTTACAAAGAAGATTTAGCAGAGCGAATCAGTGGGGTAGTCCCCACTTTTTGAATAAGATTTTTATATGAATGAATTCATCGAACGTAAAGTCCAGCTAACATGGAATGAACCAAAGTCGAGCTATGACGTTGTGATTGTGGGTGGCGGTGGGCACGGCCTCGCCACTGCCTACTATCTAGCTACACGACACGGAATAACGAATGTAGCTGTTTTGGAGCGAAAGTATATTGGTGGTGGAAATTCGGGGCGCAATACCACCGTTATTCGAGCCAACTACGGCATCCCCGAAGCCGTGCGCTTTTACCAACGCAGCGTCGATCTGTACAAGACATTGGAAGAAGAGACCGACCGCTGGATGATGCACAAGCAAAAGGGTATTCTTTGGATTGCCCACAGTGAGGCAGGTGTGCGTCAAGAGCGGGCTAGGGCAGAAGTAAATACCGCGTTTGGTGCCAAGACCGAGTATGTAACCCCTGAAGAGATCCAAACCATCTGTCCCCAGATTGATATCAGTGGTGGTGGTGTGTGGCCTGTTCTCGGGGCTTCCTACCATGAAGAAGGGGCGACGGCCCGCCACGATCGAGTCAATTGGGCGTTGGCAGAAGGGGCCATGATGCGGGGTGCTCATATCCATCAGCATACAGAGGTAACTGGATTGCTTAAAGCCGGTGATCGAGTTACTGGTGTGCAAACCACTAGGGGACCAATTGAGGCTGGTGTGGTGGTGTCGGCCGTGGGGGGGCATGTTACCACGTTGGCATCCATGGCTGGATTGCGGCTCCCCATTCGTACCCATCCTCTTCAAGCATTTGTCACTAACCATTATGAACAGACCTTTCATCCCATTGTGGCATCCACTGATTTAGTCTTTTATGCCTCTCAAACGGCCCGGGGTGAAATGCTCATGGGGGCAGAGATCGATCCCCAGCCAAGTTATTCCTATCGTTCGGGACACCACCTTCTCCAAAGCTGCTCTTTTCGAGCCATGACGCTTCTGCCATTTTTACGCAATCTGCGTATTCTGCGCCAGTGGGCTGGCGTCTGTGATATGAGCGTAGATTACTCGCCCATTATGGGAAAGACGGGGATAGATGGATTTTACATCACGACTGGGTGGGGCACCTGGGGTTTTAAAGCCATTCCAGTCGGTGGTGAACAGATGGCTCAGCTAATTGCCACAGGGGAAACACCCTCACTAATTGCACCATTCTCCCTGGCTCGATTTGCCAACGATCGAACCAAAGCCGATCGCGGCTCCGCTGGAACCCACTAGACCGATGATGCAAATTTTAATTACGGGCGGGGCTGGATTTATTGGCATCCATCTGGCCAACCGTCTTCACTCCATGGGGCATTATGTACGCGTCCTTGATAACATGAGCGCGGGGCATCCAGAAAGGCTGGAGCCTGGCATCAATTTCAATCGGGGCGATGTGCAGGATGTACCCAAATTGTGGGCACTGTTACAAGGGGTAGAGGTGGTCTTCCATCTGGCTGCACGAGTCAGTGTTCCGGCCTCGATCCTCTACCCACGCGAGTACAACGAGGTCAATGTTGGTGGGACGGTAGCGCTTCTGGAAGCATGCAGAGATGTGGGCATCAAGCGCTTGGTGTTGGCAAGTAGTGCAACCGTCTATGGGAATCAAAAGGAAGCCACCGTTTCAGAAGAGATGCCACCCAATCCACGTGCACCTTATGGTGTAAGCAAAGTGGCGGCCGAGCAGTACATGTTCAACATTGGACGCCAAAGTGGCTTTGAGACGGTGTCGTTACGTATCTTTAACGTCTACGGACCCGGTCAACATCTACCGCCCAGCCACGCACCAGTCATTCCCCAATTCTTGCAAGCCATTTTGGGGCGCGGCTCACTCATTGTCTTTGGCGATGGAGAACAGGTTCGAGACTATGTATACATTAGCGATGTGGTCGATGCTCTGGTGGCTAGCCTAGATGCACCTAGCATTGATCGCAAAATTATCAACATCGGCAGCGGCAAAGGCACGTCCGTTAATGAAGTCGTTGGCGAGTTAGAGAAGGTGACTGGCAATAAAGCCGATGTTCTATACAATCAAGAAGGCCCCAAGGGGCATTCCCGACTTGTGGCCCATATTGAGGAGGCCCATCGTCTGCTCGGGTACGAACCGAAAGTCGATCTTCCCACAGGTTTACGCCATCTTATGGATGAGGATCCACTCTTCCGTCATTTTCGGAAGGATGCATAGGCAGGGTGATTGGCCCACTGCTTCATCTGCAACCCACCCACTATGGCGCAGCACAATAGCCCGGGAAGACGGCCAAGCTTGGAACTTAGTTCTTCAACGATAGGACGGGCTTCGGATTGTTGATGTCTTGGGGCTTCGGTTTATAGCGTAGCGGGGTCAGTGATGGCTTGTCTGGATAGTTTGGCTTTGAGCATTGAATAGTCAGAGGTGACTTGATGAATCCAATCTATGATGATATCGGTAGCAACTATTCAGTAACGCGCTGTACCGAACCCAAAATAGCTAAACAGCTATATTCTGAACTGCAAGACGCAGTCAGAATCATAAATATTGGTGCCGGGACAGGTTCATATGAACCTGCAAACGTAGAGTTAGTCGCGGTGGAACCATCATCCAAAATGATTTCGCAAAGGAAAAGTGATTCCCACAGAGTAGAGCAAGCTTTTGCTGAAACGCTCCCGTTTGAAGATAATAGCTTTTCACACGCGATGACTGTGCTTTCCATGCATCACTGGGAAAATCGAGCACTTGCTTTCAGTGAGATAAATAGGGTTACAAGAGAAAAGTTCGTTGCGATTACATGGGACCCTGACTCTGACCCGTTCTGGCTTACCAGAGACTATTTCCCAGAAATTCATGAAATGGATAAGCGTATTTTTCCTGACTTGTCAGAGCTGAATGAACATTTTGATGATGTTAAAATGCGGCCTTTGCAGGTACCGAGCGATTGCCAGGACGGTTTTTTCGCTGCCTTTTGGAAAAGACCAGAAGCCTATCTTAGTCGTACAGTACGACAATCCATGTCCCCTTTTTCCAAAATAAAAGACTTGTCTGAAGGGTTACAAAAGTTGGAAGACGACCTCGCTAGCGGGGCGTGGGCAAACAAGAATCACACCATTTTGGGTTCATCATCCTTGGATGTTGGATACAGATTAATCTCAGCCAAGGTGAGAGATACCTAAGCGCCCATTAAGCTGACCGCCCAAGCAAGTCTTCCTGGCTGGATGTGAGTCAGGTGGACAAAGTCAATTCAATGAGTCAGGACAAGAAACCATGACAGATTGGGACTACAACAAACCCTGGTGGCATGGCTCACCAACCCAGTTCACCATGCTATATTCAGGCAGCACAATTACTCAGAATCGACGTTTAGCGGAAGTCTTTTCTCACAAGCCGACCCTTACATCAATCGAGGACGAACTTGGGCGGATTCGGCACAATGGCACGCAGGATGGCTATCTCTATCAAATTGACGAAGAGATTGACGCGGATGACGTCTACCCCCATCCCGAGACATCCATGGGTTGGGGGCTAGAATGGTTAACTCGACGCCCTATACGTGTTAAGCTAATTGGCCCTGTGTCCATTCGTGAAGATGAATATTTAAGTGAAGCTGATATCGCCGTGCTTTGGCAAAAAGCAGCCGAAAGAGAGCGGGAATGAACGAGCCACTTGGCCATGTGCTTTCCCAGAGTACAGCGCTGGTTAACTTTTCCTGCATCTAACGTTATTCGGCTTCTGGACGAGTAGTTCCAGCACCAGCGCTCCCGTCTCATCCTCCATGGTCAGCCGCGGTTGAGTAAAACGCAAAACAAATTGAACAGCCCATAACGGAATCGCAAATCGATTCCTATAGATATCCAGAAAAAGATTTTCCAGTTGTCCCCTGAGCTTGTCGAAGGGCGACTGGAAAATCTTTTTCTTAAAGACTATATAAAGCCTCGGCTATGGGAATCCCAGCATAAACCACAATTGTTCATTGGACTCAGGAAATATGGAGCAAAGCCGAAATACGTTGGGCAAACTACCAACCGAATTGTCTAAAAACGAGAGGTGAATTGAGAAGATTGGGAAAAGGGGTCGCATCGGCCTCATATAGATTTTGAGCTATATGTTAAAATTATGAACCCAATTTTGAGCTACTCTGTTTTGCACACGCATGATAAGCATATTGAGCCAAAGTAATCCAGAAGTGGGCAAGCATCTCGAAGTCGTGGAAAAAGAGCGTACGATGGCCAACTTGATTTGGCGAGGCTTGCAAGTGGGTCGTCTGGTCGCAGTGAAGGTCATAGAAGAGATCCTAGGCCGACGAGCGGATGAACCGACAGAAGCAAGCCGGTGTGAGCGGTGTGGTGCGAGCATGGAAAGTAAAGGTCGGAATCGGCGTCAGTTAGTGACCATGCTAGGGATAGTCCGTTGGCAAGACAGGTGAGACGGTGTTCCAAAGGGTGCAAAGCGAGCCAAGTAGCCCCACTCGACGAAGCATTGGGTATTGCGCCCAATCAGCAGACAGGTCCCGACTTAAAGCGCATGGCGTGTGCATTGGCGGTCTTTGTCCCATTTGAAATTGCGGCGGTTTTGTTGTTCTTGCTGACCGGCGTATCAGTCAGTCCAAGCAGCATCTGGAATTGGGTGCAAGAAGCCGGCCAGCGTGCCATGATGCGCCTCCAAGCCGAATTAGATGCGGTGGCGGAAGGCAACGCCCCCGCATTAGAAGAGATATCGGATGCCTTCGAGAAACTGGCCATGCTTATTGGAGCCGATGGCGTTATGGTGCCCTTTCGCCCCCAGGAAAGAACCCCAAAAGGCAAGACGATTTGGCCTGAAGTCAAAGTCGGTATTGTGGCCCGCTGGCAGAAATATACCACCCATGGCAAACAATCTGGACGGCTGGTTCAACGTAGCGTGACCGCTTGTCTGGGGACTGTGGATGATTTTCAGCCTCGCCTCTGGTTGCTGGCTTGTCAACAAGGACTCCAGCAGGCACCTATGGTTGCTTGGTTGAGTGATGGGGGGCGCGGCTTCTGGCGCATCTTCTTCCACCTTTTTCAACCCTATGCCATCGGCATTCTCGACTTTTATCATGCCGCACAGAATCTTTGGAAAGGCGTCTCACCCTGGCTGGACGGCCGCTCCCGACACGCTCGCACTTGGTTCCAAGGGGCTCGACGCTCACTCAAAAACGGCCACTCTTCCCTGGTTCTGACGCAGATCCACCATACTTTGCAACAACCTGATTTATCCGATGCCGCTCGCACATCCCTCCAATCCTTATACAACTATTTACGCAACCATCTTGATCATACCCATTTTGTACATTACCTATGCTTGGGACTCCCTATCGGCTCCGGCTTTGTTGAGAGCGCTTGTAAGTGGCTCATCCAGCAACGCTTTAAAGGCGTCGGCATGCGCTGGAGGGAAGACGGCTTCAATCATCTCCTTCACTTGCGTCTCACTTGGGTCAACGACGCTTTCGATGACCTTTTCGTCCTACCCCCGAACTGATCTACACGCCCAGCGAACTCATTTGTTACTCTCCTTATTTGTTTCATGCTTCATATTTATCGTTGACGGCTACCACAGAATCCACATGTATTTTTGTAACTAGCACATTGAAATTGTGAAAATGTCATGACACATGAATCGCAGGACACCTATTCGTCTATTCTAGGACATCCAGACTAGCTACTATCTTGGCTAACCAGTCACGAATTAAATTAGCCGATTCAGAAAGATGAATCTTAGCGGCTTGACCGTATACTGTTAGGTATTCATGTATAAATTCCTGTGACGGTCGATAACTGATAAGCAAGTCCTCTATCCATTCGCTATTCTTGCCAAGTAGTTCCACACTCCCCAGTCTGAGAGCGGCCATCAACGTCAAAGCAAAGTCCGAGTTAATCTGCATTAAGTCATCGGTTGGCATGTTGTTTGCTACGAAGCTACCCCACACGTGAGATTCCATAATCGGTCGCCTCGATTTAAACTCTTGCAAGGCGCGGCTGTAGAGAATTGTGTTCGTATCTGTGGTGACTCTATCGGCAGGTGTAGGCAGGTCTGCAGATGTTGTTACTAAACGCTCGATCCGATTGAGCGCAATCTCAAGCGATTCTCCTAGAAAGTGCCCAGGAATAATTTGGCGCAAAGTGGGTATGTGATTGAACACAAGACCACCAAACCCTATCGGAACGTCCTGTTCTTGCAGAAGTTGCGCCACATCGAACAGATTGGCAGCAGTATGAAATCTCTGTGCAGATATAATCACAAGGTCTGGCCCTATTTGAGCCACCGTTTCATTCAATGCATCAGCTGGTATATTTGCCCCCAAATAGAATACATTTAAACCTCGACGTGAAAGCAAAAACGATAGCAACAGAGGAATGAATGTATGGTCATCACCTGGTGCGCAAAAGATAAGAACACGTTCTGCACGATATGGCTGTGTTGCTGCGGCAACCAACGTTTCGAGTCGCCGTACTGCAATGGCCGTGGCGAAGTGCTCCTGCTGAATGGTTACCTCCCCTTGAACCCAACCTTCTCCAATCTGCGCCACCCCTCTTTGTAATATCTCCATACAAACAACCTCTGCAGGCAAGTAGGAGAAGGCCTGTGCCAAAACTTGTTCTGCTGATTGTCCATCGAAGAGTATGCAGGACGTAATCCACTCCTCTCTCAGCTTCTCTATTTGAGAGTTTGAGTCGTTTTGAAGCTGAATCGATGGTTTCTGTTGCACTGACTCGTCTGCGTTATCAAGGGGATCTGTGCCTTTTGCTTCTAAAGCTTGCCACATCTCCGTAGCATGACGAATGGATACACCCTCTTTTTGACGCGCAACAAGCCACTTGAGCGTATCTATGTCACGTTGTTTGTATTGACGATGGCCTGCCTCCGTTCGGAGCGGAGATGGAAGATTGTAACGTTGCTCCCAAGTACGAATGGTAATGGGATTCAGGCCTGTCTCCTGGGCAACGGCCTTCATGTTATAGAGCTTGACTTGCTGACTTTGATTTATATTATTCACAATTGACCATCCAAGAATTACTGAATCGATGTTGCATATAATCAGCGATTTACCTCATTCGTTCGGTAATGCTTAATACGGTTGCACAAATAATGAATAAATGTTGAGCAAGAAAAACGCAGGAACATAGCATTGAGTCACTTCAAAAATTATTCATGTCACAGGTGTGAAATTCACTTCGTGTCAGAATCGTTCATTGTCAATTTCGTTTTAGTGTCTAGCCAATAATAATTAGCGTTTCTATTTTCGTTACGAAGGAGCTTTAAATGCGGCAAGCGGCCAATCTACGTTGAAAATCTAGCCCTTATCGGCTCAGCTCTGGTTTTGGGTGGTACAGTCCGAGGGGGATGGATAGATCCAGAACCTCAGCAACAAAGATCAGCACAACGAGTATGTGAATCCTTGTGCTACATTTGTAGCACAAGAGCTGTGGATTTGTCTACTTATTGTACGTGTGCCCAGGGAACCATACATAGAATCAACAAAAATACTGCATATCTTAGACATAGGTTTGACGCTCTAATCGCAGATTGTGAAATTCCTCACTTATTAGCTCAAAAAAACTCGATACGATATCGATGCAAAATATATTCAAAATATATTCAAGTGTAGCTAGACGGATATAATTCCAAAGTTGAAGACAATCATGTATTTTGATTCCACTGAGCTTTATACAAAACAAATAGTAAGACAGGAATTCGATCGTAATCACAGATCCGGTGTTTTTCGCCAAGTATGGTCAAAAATAACTGGACAAAGTTATAGCCTTTTGAATGTTCACGAGATTGAAAGCAATCTCCAAAACAAGGGACAGAATTACAGTGGTCTGCAATCTGTGCCCATTAGCCAAATCCTTGGTAGCGAGGGAAAAAGTAGTGATTTTGATCTGAACTGGCGACCACTTAAGACCATGAATAGACATAGATGGATGAATATTGCTCTGGCTAATGCGAATGGTGTCACGATGCCAGCCGTAGATTTACTCAAAGTCGGAGACATCTACTATGTGCGTGATGGACATCATCGGATATCTGTGGCCAAGTCCCAAGGGCAACTTGAAATTGAAGCAAATGTTCTATCTTGGCACTCTGAAAAGCTTTTTATCAAAGATGACAACGCAAATGCGCAAGCAGTAAATTCCGCAATGCGTGCACCAGCCGTTCGAGATTTTCTTCAAGCGGCAGGTGCAATGGGACGTCAGATAATATCCGCACTTGCGGGATCTAAGTTAAGTTCAATTAGTCGGATTTCAGCAACTGAAGCTTGAAGATTAAGACTCTGCAGTAGATAACCTTTTTGCAAAGTAGGAGATATAGTCATGTACTTTGACATCTATTCAATGAAGCAATGGAATGAAGACCATCGTACCAATTTAACTCGTTCATACGAGAACGGCCTAGCTGATGTAGAGGCAATTCGCATACTGGTTGGCAAAGGAATGAGTTTGTTGGGAAACTGGTTCACCAAATGGGGGGACAGCCTTCAGACCACTATGCCATACGGGCAATATGTTCATACGGGCAATATGTTCATACGGAAGCCTAAATTTTAGTTTCGTTTTACACCCTGGGAATTCCACCCAGTTATACTCAGCTCCGTTTGAAAATAGGTGTTTGGTCTCTCTGGTAGAACTTTGGAAAATACCTGTTTTCAAATCGACCTCAGTATAATGTAAGTAAGTCGTTCATACCTTTACCACATTTTCAATCTAATCAACGGAGATTAAGATGCCAGACCTATCGTTTTTTCAATTTAATCTAGTGTATAACATGGTCTCATTTGCACTGGCGACCATGTTTGGAAGTTTCATCTTCTTTATCTTGGCGCAATCGCAAGTTGGCCGAAAATACCGACCGGCCCTGATCATGTCGGCGATTGTTGTAGCTGTTGCTGGATATCACTACTTTCGTATCTTCGAAAGCTGGGACAAGGCATATGAATTGGTAGATGGGGTGTATGTAGCCAGCGGTATTCCCTTTAATGACGGATATCGCTATGTAGATTGGTTTCTGACTGTTCCCCTTTTGGTTGCTGAACTGGTGGCTGTTCTAGCGCTACCTCGTTCCAAGAGTGGTCCTCTCACTGTCAAACTGGTCATTGCTTCTGCACTGATGATTGCGCTTGGTTATCCGGGTGAAATCTCGTCGGACATTCCAACCCGCGCCATGTGGGGTGCCCTGCGCACGATTCCTTTTGTATACATCTTGTGGGTCTTGTGGATTGAGTTGGGACGTGCCACAGAACAACAGTCAGCTCGGGTGAAGAAGCTTTTGAGCAATACACGCCTATTGTTGCTAGCCACTTGGGGCTTCTATCCCATCGTTTCAATAGCGTAGCCCCTTGGGGTTAGCCTATCGAAGCGAAGCCTGTTATGTAAATCCGTGTACAAAAGATGTAGACGGAGGCATAGAAAAGGCTGGGAAATCGAGGGATTCATTGAGAATGTGGTCAAGATAGAGAAGCC
>JBCCHB010000032.1:0-118649 GCA_039028975.1 Chloroflexota bacterium | reverse complement strand
TAGTCGCCCAGGAGTTTATTGTCGGCGGAATTAGTCTTTCTGGACTCAAAGGATAGGATACGAACCCTATGCTAAACATTGGTATCATTGGTTATGGGGGCCGAGTCTCCGGCATGGTGCGGCAGCTTGACATATTTGGCATTCCCTATCGGGTTGCCATGGTAGCCGATCCCCGATCAACGGAGATTGCCGCCCAACAGAATGAGCTTCTACGCAACACGCGCTTTTTCCAAAACGCTGATGAATTGCTGACCTACGCTGATGAGCTAGATGGGGTTATGATCGGCACTCGTTGTAATCTACATACAGAGATGGCCTGCAAAGTTGCTCCGACCGGATTGCCTCTATTTTTGGAAAAGCCTGTCGCTATTACCTTTGAGCAAGTTGGTCAATTGCATGCTGCCTTCGGAAACGCTAAGGCACCTGTCGTTGTTTCATTTCCTCTCCGTCTCAGCCCGGTCTTGCAGAAGGTGAAAGAGATCGTTGACTCTGGGCAGATTGGCACGGTCGAAAATATTGTGGCTTGGTGCAATGTACCCTACGGAACCGTCTACTACCGCTCTTGGCATCGCAACTTCGATCAGAATGGGGGACTCTTCCTGCAAAAAGCCACCCACGATCTCGACTACATCAACTATCTGCTCAACCAGAAACCAGCCTGGATCAGCGCAATGAAGGCCCAACGCGTCTTTGGCGGTGACATGCCCTTTGACTTGCAGTGCAAAGATTGTGAGCTTAAAGAAAGCTGCTCCGAAAGCCCTTTTGTGCGTTTTCGCACAGGCTTTGAGGGGGATGAAGTGGTTTACAGGGATCGTAGCGCCTATTGTGTCTTCTCAAAAAATATTCAGATCGAGGATATGGGGAGTTGCCTCATCGAATATGAGAACGGTACCCAAGTAAGTTATACCCAAAACTTCTTCACCCGTTACAATGCTGCCCAGCGTGGCGCCCGTCTCTATGGCTACAAAGGAACCATTGAATTCGATTGGTATCGCAACCAGATCAAGCTTTTTAGTCACACCCGCCCCACAGTAGAGACCATCGACTTTACAGGCGATATGCCCCACTTTGGCGGTGATCGCGAGCTTTGTTATGACTATCTCTTAGCCATGCGCGACGGCACACCTTCCCGTAGCCCGATAGAAGCGGGCATCATTAGTGCGTTGACCTGTTTATGGGCACGAGAAGCAGCAGAGACGCGGAGGATCTGTGAAGTAGCCATGCCTGCTCTAACTGCAATGACTGATTAACAAAGGTTCCTACGATGCCTCAGCGTAACTTCTCTATGCAAGCCTACTGGGAGAATCAGATTACAGGCTGGACACCCCAATTGCATTTCGCTAATCAAACAATGGCATGGGATGCCTGGAAAGAAGCGGCACAAGCCAAGTATCTGGAGCTACTAGGCAACTTTCCCGAACCAGTCCCCTTGGACGCAGAAGTCGAGAGCAGTGTTGTGGATGGAGACGTTATTCGCGAGCGGGTGGTCTTTAACTCAGAGGCGTTCATGAGTGTCCCCTGTCAGGTACTTCGACCCAAGACCATGGCGTCAGACGGTTCCAATCCAGCGATTCTCTGTTCCCACGGCCATGGACTTTATGGCAAAGATTCGGTAGCGGGTATTCGTTCGTCCTCAGAGTCGATTGCCAATATTGAGAACCATAACTATGACTATGGTTTGCAAATGGCTCGGGCAGGCTATCTGACGATTTCACCTGATTTGCGTGGTTTTGGCGAACGGCGAGATAGGCACGATCCTTATCCCGGTCGAGATCCCTGCAACGTCAACTACTTGCGAGGCACCATGCTCAATCGGTGGCCCCTTACCCTCAATATTTGGGATATGAAGTGCTGTGTCGATTACTTGGAGAGCCGTCCCGAAATCGACCCCAAACGCATAGGCATGATGGGTCTCTCCCAAGGTGGGACAATGACGACTTGGACAGTTGCTGCTGAACCACGTATTGTCGCAGCCGAGATAATGGGCTATATCAACCCGTGGTCCGCCTTTGCCTTTGACCGTGCTAACTTCTGCGGCTCCCAAATTGTACCTGGCATCCATACCTGGTTTGATACTGACGATATCGCCGGTTTAATCGCGCCTCGTCCGCTTTTGCTCGATATGGGCATCTATGACGATTGTTTCTTTATCCATGATCTGCTAGAAGGGTACGAAAGGGTCCGGCGCATATACGAAGCTGCAGGCGCGCAAGAACGATTGTGGAAGCATACTCACCCCAATGGACATGCTTGGGGTGGTGTAGATAAGGCAGCCGAGTTCTTCGATACCTATCTGTAGCTATGGATTGAACATGGCTATCCTGCCACGATCTCTCGTACCCGAGCCACAACCAATTCATCATCGCCAGGTTGCAGACCAAAGGGGTGGACGACTACCGCACCATCGTCTAACTCTCGCTCCAGAGGATGAATCGATGGCTCACCATTCTTGAGCGCCAGAATAAAGTCATAACCGCTCATTCCCAGAATCTTCTGGTCCACGCGGATGCGGGCGAAGTGAAAGCGCGACTGAGTCTCTTCTGGTGGAACAATCTCGGCCATTACCCCATCAATGCCTTGCAAGCTCGTCACAATCGTTTTGGCCTGAGCTTCACATCTAGCATACTCGGCATCATGGTCGCGTTCCAGATATAGCTCTAGCGCAGTGATGAGACCGACGATCTCTTCTTTGCCTGCTTTATAGCCGCGACCGATTCCCTGTCGTGGCATAAAGGGCATCTTTTCCACACCCAGCAGTTCCCGCGGTGCCGTCCACACTTCCTGCACTGCATCCATATCCAGATGCTGCCAAGCAATGGCCGCAATAAGGTCTTTTCGTCCGCAGACAAAACCAGATGCCTGAGGTCCCTGGATAAACTTCCCGCCGCTATAGGTAACCAAAGCAGCACCCTGAGCAATAAAGGCACGCAGGTTTTTTGGATCTTGGAGTTGAGCGGCACCATCTACCACTACGGGGAGACTGTGTTTGTTGGCAATGGCTACTGTCTCGGCAAGGGATTGAGCATCCCAGGGTAAATAGAGAACGGCCGTAGTCCGGTCAGTAATTGCCTCTTCAACCTCTTGAGGATGGCATGTCGCCCCTGTCCCTACTTCCACAATATGGCCACCTGCCGTCTCCACAGCATGATCGTAGTGATTGCGATGGGCTTTGGCCATAATCACTTCATTCGGGATACCATCTGTATGGGGCATTCTATCCATCTTCTCCGGGTCCAGCCCAGTTATGCAGGCTGCAATAGAGAGCACCAAGCCAGCCTGCGCGCCCGATGTAACATAGGCCGCCTGTGCACCGGTCATCTGCGCGATCTTTTGACCAACTTGATACTGAAGTTCTTCGATGCAGACGAAGTGGCGAGAGGCTTCGACCATTGCCTCTACCACAGGTTCAGGCATGAGGGTCCCGCTAAGGCGTGTATAGGTCCCGATGGCGTTGATAACGGTACGTACACCGAGGCGTTCGTAGACGTTAGGAACAGGTTGATTCATTATGGTTGTAATCGTTCCTTTTGCTTATTTTACCCGATAAAACTCGACCTTGTCATCATCCAATTCAACGCCCAATCCAACACCATCTGGCGGGCGTGCTTCACCAGCTGTAATGGGCAGTGGTTCTGCCAAAATGCCCTCGTCGAAAGCATTTCCTGCGTTTATTTACGTCGCGATCCTTCGTGATGGATATTCATTCCTGCTACTTTTTAGACAGGCATTAGACAGCTTCCCAGATTGTACCTCATGATATAGTAATCACGCACAACATTTACCTCTTTTTCTCCTTAAGAAACTGTCTGAACTGTCTTTGCGAAGGCCCTGGTATCCGCCAGGGTCTTCGACTTTCGGGGAAAAGAGTCGGTTTTGCACAACAATGCATATCAGTATGCTTCGCCAGAAAAGTCTTGTCCCAAATCTTTACCAATCTCACTCTAGGAATTTCTGAAAAAGGAGGACAGAACTTTTCTGGCCATCTCTAGGTAGAATGTCATGTCCGCAATATGACCGAGAAGTTCCGATACAAATGTCGCTTCTAAAATGCCTGATAGACCTCTATTCTATTTAGGCACTAAAGGTATACTGGTTATTTTTGACAGTTAAGTAAGATACAAATCTTCATTACTTCTAAACCTGTTTAAATTGCCGGGAAAATCTCTTGTCCTCATGTGAATGGAATGTAAAAGGAGATATCCTCCCTTTTCGGAATTATCCAGAGTAGATTGGACAAGAGTCGGAGCAAAACGTCTATGGCGGACTATGCGCAAACCATACATCGAGGAAAAAATGTACCAACTCGGCTTAAAGAGTGTGACGTGGGTCTTGTCGAAACTGCGTCGCTCTGAAGAAGGGGCCACCTTAGTTTATGGGGCTCTCGTAATGATCGGCATTTTGGCTGTCTCTGCCTTAGCAATTGACGGCAGTAATGCTTACCTGCAGCGACGAGAAATGCAGACGGCTGCCGATGCTGCTGCATTGGCTGGTGCCCACGTGTTGGCATCGGGGGGGAGCGAAAGCCTAGTACAGAACGAAGTTCAAACAGTTGCCGGAGTCAATGGCGCGATTGTCGAATCATCCCAAATTGAGGGAGGGAATATTGTTCGTGTGGCCGTTCGCACAGAGGTAGATAGTTACTTAGCTCAGATTGTCGATGTCGATTCACTTCGTGCTCGTGCTCAAGCTGCCGCAGCCTTCGAACCCATTCCCAGATTAGCTGCACCACCTTCCCTCTGCTTCGATATTTCATGTGTAGATCAGGCTGGTGAAGTTCAAGTCTGGGTTGATGAAATCGATGCCTATTGTGCCGATAGCTTCCAGCACTACCCAGGAGGAGCCACCTCTGGACTTTATATCCACAATCCCGAACCCGATAATCCTCTAGCAACCGATGCTCCTTATTCTTATGCAGGTGATTTTCGCGAATTCGCTAGGGTTGGTTCTATGGGTATATACGAGGAGTACGATGATGGCACAGCGCGTGTCGAGATGTCCGTGCAGAACGAGTATAACCGTGGATTCAAAATTCAGCTCTATCTTTCGGGGCGTACCACATCTCCACCTAATTCAAGCAGCCCCTATTTAACGACTGCCACAAATAACTCAGATACAGAAGAGTGGCACTATTACGAATCCTGGACCGGGACATTAACGGGGCTTCCCGGAACTCATTATGAAGGAGCTCTTGTAAAGCTATTTGGTGCAGGTGCCGCATTTCAGGTCGGTCTTGGCGCTACCTACTATCGTGCGGATCTCTTCGGGTCTGCAGGTTGGGCGTGGCTTTATGTAGTAGAGCAACCCGATTCTGGTATCACTATCTTTGAGGACGATTGGAGTGCCGCTGATGTCTACTTACAGCTTTCAGAGTGTAATCATCTGGCCGGAACTTTACGTAACGAAGAACCCACGAATTCTTGCACCTTTGCTTGGTTAGATTGGGATGGAACGACCAATTCGGCTGCTAGCATCGGGGATCATCTGTTGAATCCACATTTGAATGGCATTGCCACTGTGGGAGATCAAGTTCCTGGCGCACCCTTTACCAATAGAACACAAAGTATTGAATCTGCCCTCGCCGCATGGACTGGGGAAACCGTACCTGTCTCGGTTTGCGACGATGAACAGGTCAATAGCACATACCCTATAGAAGGCTTTACTGGTTTTGAACTGGCGTCGCTTGACTTTAGCGACTTTCCTAAGGTGATTCGCGGTCGTTTTGAACCAGTTGTGGTCAACAGCGATAGACCCACATGGCCCATTATTGATTACCTTGCACGGGATGTAAGGCTGATTGAGTAGGTCGTTCTGAATATTTTTTGTAGTATGGGAAAGTATAAAAATCGACCCGGAAATATGGCTAAACTCTAGCTGAATGCTGACGGCTGATTAGCTGAAAGCTTTTTTATGACTATATGTGCAGTCGGGTCGTAGCATAGAGTGTGAGCATCTTCTGATTTGAAACGAACGCCACGCTCTACGGAAAATATCGGGGGACTATATGAGTGGACGAATATGGTGGATTTCTTCTATCCTTTTTGCCGGATTGGTTGCATTTCTTTCCTTTCAGATTTTGCGTTCCTCTGAGAGCATCATCTTTCCAACGAATGATGTTGAGGTGCTCGTCAGCGCATCAGATATCCCAGCACGTCGCTCGCTTGTCGAGTCGGATTTGATTGTTCGTAAGTTACCCGCTGATACGTTGCCAGATGGCGCGGCAACTTCTGTAGAAGAAGTGATTGGCAAGATGGCCACGGTTGATTTGGTCGCGGACGTACCGATACTCTTACAGGAGCTAGCAAGCACCAACGAAGTTACCCGCCGATTGGCCTTATCGATTCCAGACTCAAAGGCTATTGTGGCCATGCCCATTGACTCTAATCTTATTAAAGCTGGACTCATTCGCCCTGGTGATTTGATTGATGTCGCGGCAACATTTAGCGTGGAGGTCGCCACGGGGCAAGGCGCAGTCAAGTCTGCCGAGACAGTTTCGTTACTAGATAACTTGGAAGTGCATGCCTTGATTGTGCCACCACAGAAAGAGTTACAAGAGAATGAGGGAAATGGCGTATTTATTGAAGCTACCGATCGATTGCAAACTGTCCTGATGGCACTCGACCAACCAGACGCCGTGACGCTCCAGCATGTGATCGATGTCGGTGGCGTTGTTGATATCATGCTCCATTCAAATGACAATAGCAGTACCGAAGCTGAGACTGTCCCTGTTGATGGCGACTATTTGGCCGAACGCTTTGGTATCCAACTGGTGCGATATGATGCGTTTATGCTGACGAAAGAATACTTCTTAGAGCATATGGACGAGTTCGTCTTTACTGGAGAGCAGTATCCCAAACCCGATTTAAGCGAAGTTGATTTGAGCGCAGAGCCGGGTTGGGATTAAGAATCTTGCCGTTCGGCACATTGTGAATGGCTCTATTCAGAGCAAAAAGCTAGACAGGTTCCCTCAAAGTTTACCATCGTATATGCTTCTGGACAGGCAACCTGTGCTGATCCTGCCGTTCGGCGATAGGCCACTGTTGCCACTCGCTTACAACCTCGATAAGGCCATTGACTGCCCCCTCGAAGATAGCTTTGCCCTTTTCTGCTGTTGCTGTTGTTGCGTCACCATGAACGCCTAAGTCAGTCCAGCGCCCCCAGAAATCGTTAAACCGAACTGGATTTGAGTAGATGCTGTCTGAACTCACGTACTTCCCCATCACATCATCCCCTTTACCTGCTTTGTCCATCTGTACCCGCTCTGGCGCAAGATGCAAATAGAGAGACGTCTCAAATTCATCCGCGTGGGCCATCACCTCTGTATCTTTCACCTTATTGAAGGCTTCCATCGCCAGCGGAAAGTAGCCCAGCGCACCGCAGATAGAATCAGTCTCAAGCACTGTACGCCGCGCAATCAGATCGATAAGTGGTGTGTTCGACCCGTGGCCATTGATGAGCAGAATCTTCTCGAACCCATGGTAAGCCACACTCTTGGTAATGTTGAGACAGAAAGCAATAAAGACCTCCGGTTCTATATGAATAGTCCCAGGAAAGTCAATGTGGTGGAGGTTGAGACCATAAGCGATAGGCGGCAGCACCAGGATCTTGTCGGGCGCTCGTCGACCTGCCTCCAGACAGACTGATTCTGCCAGAAAAACATCCACATCGAGTGGTAAATGGCGGCCATGTTGCTCGGTGGATCCAGTAGGCAGCAGAATGACCTTCTGCATCTCAATAGCGTCATTCATCTCTGCCCAGGTTAGGCGATTGTAACGGTATTCGGTCTGTGCTTTCATTTTGTGATTCCTTCTAGATTAATAAGTGGTTAAAACGCGGATGTCTGTTTTGGGGATATGTTGACTATAGACGTTTAATTCACAATATCAAAATATCAAAAATAGGGTTCCGTTTGTCTTCTGCTTATTGATAACCTGAAGGGGCATACTTCATGGTCGTTAGGAATGTCGGACTGCGTGTAGTAATCATAAGATGTAAGAATTTTGGCAGCGCGCGATTTTGGAACTCTGCCTTCCTTACTCTGCTCTCGACTATCTCCTTTGCCTGAACCAATTGAAACTATGATTGTGATGTCCTTGGCCCATGAACCAATGGCACGGTTTGGCTCCGCAGCTGACTTTGTCCGAGCACTAGTCCGACCAGCTAAATCGTCAGAGATGTCTCGCTTCACGCCAGTTGCTGGCCCGGAAGCCACCCCAGATCCGGTTGTTTTGTCTGCGAATAGGAGTACCCCAGCCGGATTGTCAACCAAATCACGTTTGTTTCTGCGGCTACCATATGTGCTTGCAGTGGATTTACCATCAGCCTGACCAATACTAATTATGAAAGATTTTCCTAACTAACCACGTCAGTGTAATAAAGCAGATAGTAGAACGCCTGGCTAATCCACTTAAGATCAAAACAATCACACCCACCAGACAAAGGAAATCCAGCAAGACGTTCTCTCCCTAACTTGCCAACTATCAACATTCTGGGTACCAATATCAACCTATCGCCCGAACCGACTGAAGAATAGGCTATCTGCCTAGCCGAAATGACTGATGATCTAAACAAATGGGACTAGTACACAGTAACTCAAATAGACTAATAGTTAGAGCCTAGCATTTCTACGCCAAATAGCGGCGTCTAACCGAGGCTTATTTAGGCCGTCGTGTACTAGCCTCATATGTTTTGTAGAGTATTCGTATATTCGTATAGGTCCGTGACAGAGCAAATAAGGTATGATATACTAGTTACACTTTCTTTAGGTCCTGCACTGAGCAACCTCCCATTTTATGAAACTTGGCTATTCCAAATTAAGTTAATACAGCGCAACCATATTCTTTGAAAAGGATCATTGAAGTCACATTGAACATATTTTCGTGGTTCCTATCTGTAATTTGAGTCCCATGCCAAGAAGCAGAACTGATGGCAAAAGAGAAACCGATTAAAGGTGAACAACGTGCCAATGTACGCAGAAATCCTGCCAAAATTCTGCAAACAGACAGCCAAAACCACAGTAAACCCGGAGCTCGCTTATCGCTCTTCAAAACCAGAGCGGCAATGGTGCTGTCCAGAGACTTCTTGCCCAACGAACGGCAGTGCAACGTGACGGTAGCGGGCCGATCGAACTGGACAATGAGATCGCCAATCGCATCAGCAACTTCCGTGGTGATGGTCAATCTCTTGACGGCAATGTTTAAGAGCCGATGGATAGCACTATGGGCTATGACTTCAGCCTCCTCTACGTTACAACTGCTTCTATATGATGATGGTCTAGGTTCCTAATTTCCCCCAAGATGAACATAAATTGCCTTCCAACTGTACGAAGGCGCTCTGTCGCCATCCAATTCTGCCTAAAAAAGGGCTTCGCCCAACCGTAGCCACGGAGTCCATGACTCAGTCCTAAAAGCGTTAGGCACGAGCTAGCTATGCGAAACTACTCGAGTAATTTTATACTTTCCTATACTATAAAAAATTTTACGAAGAGATTGAACTTCTCAAGGAGTAAGACATCCATACTCGCCCAGCTAATCATTGGGCATCGAGTGAAGAGAGCATTCAAGAGATAGTATGCCGTGTTGCTCATAGAGAAGTGAAAGTTGTTGAACTATGGTCATCAGGAAAGTAGTCCTCTAATCTGACTTATGAACAATCTAGTCGGTAACTGTATCGGTCGATATCAAATCATAGAAATTTTGGGTCAAGGAGGAATGGGTATCGTCTACAAAGCCTTGGATCCGAATTTAGATCGTATGGTCGCGATTAAGGTTATGCAGAGCCAGTTCTTGGAGCGCAATGATCTGCAAAACCGCTTTCGCCAGGAAGCCAAGACGATTGCTAAATTGGATCATCCTAGCATCATTAAGGTTTTTGACTACGATGAGGTAGATGGAAGCTTCTACATTGTCATGGAGTACATCAGTGGTGGCGATCTCCAGTCCCTGATGAATGAATACCGAAAGTCTGGGCGTTGGTTTAACCTGATAGATGTACTTGGATTTGTTCGACAAGCTGCTTTTGCGCTCAGCCATGCCCATCAACAGGAGGTATTACACCGAGATATCAAACCATCTAACATTATGCTCAAGATAGGTGATGATGAAACCCAATATGGTGATTTGGGGCAGCCAGTAATAACTGATTTCGGTCTGGCTAAATTAAGAGATGGCGGAATTGCCACCATGCCTCATGAAGTGATTGGAGGCACACCAGCATACATGTCTCCTGAACACGTTCAAGCTGATGAGCTAGATGAGCGAAGTGATATCTATTCGTTGGGAATTATGCTCTATGAATTGACGGTAGGACGCCGACCTTTTCCCATTAAAAATCATTTTGATGCGCTCCGTTATCACGCCCGTGTACAGCCACCGCTTCCCAGGGAGATCGTATCTGACCTGAACTCAGATGTAGAAAAACTGATTCTCAAAACCATCGCTAAATCCCCAGAAGCTCGCTATCTCTCAACCCGTGAATTGATCGAAGCCTTAGGCAGCCATTTGGCCGGAGAGCCATTGACACAATCGGAAGCAACCTTCAATTTATCACCAGCTGGACCTGAAGTTGATACTGTTCTCTGGATGCCCCAAGAGGATGCAGAAATTCCCCTCAATCTGCAAGATCGGTTAAAGGAGGAAGAAGTTATTGTTCAAGAAAGATTCAGCAAGTTGACATCACCCAAATTGGAGGCTCAGACGGAGGGACATGTCAATCATGGGATCCAAGGTGAACGATCAAATCAAGGTGTATCAAAGCCAAAATCATTAAGCCTGAAACGTTCATGGCGAACTTATGCTGTCAACGCGATCACAGCTACTGTATTGATAGCTGGTCTATACTTTTTGGGCGTACGAGGACTTTACCAGCTTGGTTTTCGATTTGGAGCAGTAGCCGAGCTGGTGTCACCAACGGATGTTCCTGCTTTAGAGACCCAAAATCAATCAAATCAAGTGCAATTTACTGCACCAGTTGTAAACACATCGTCTTCGGTCCCAAAACCTACCAGGATCCAAACAGAATCCCCTGCTATCACTAAAGTAGTACGCGCAACAGCTACATTGATATCGACGATATCCGTTACGTCAGTTCCCATGCCAATCACGTCGACTATTGCTCTGTCCATTCATATTCCGACCGCCATACCGACATCCTATGTAAAGGTAAATAATATAGGTGGTGTGAATGCCCGTTTGGGACCTAACACGATATATTCTGTTCTTGCACAATTAGAAAATGGGGCAACTTATTCCTTATTAGGCCAAAATGCAGAGGGTACTTGGCTTCAGATTTGCTGTCTTAATGATGCAAATGCATGGGTCTTTGCCAATTTGGTTAAAAAACACAATGTTGTCAAATTACCAATCGTTGAAGAGGATTTCTCAATGATTCCGTATAAAACCGATGGCACTGAAGTACGCATTCTTCATCCAGACAATCAGAGTGCTCATTCGGGTGAAGTACGCTTTGAATGGGAAATTGTGAACCCATCATTGTTGATTCAATCGGTGTTAGATGCTGAGACGAACTTATATTTCGAGATTGTATTGCTCAAAAGTGATGGTGAAAAGTTTGGTATGGTCCAATCCACTAAGAAGTTGGCTACAATTGTTGATTTGGATAGGTTAACCAGAAATCCGTGGCAGGTAACTCGTGGCCAGACTTATCAGTGGAGTATTCGGGTTGGCCAAATTGTGGATGGGCGTTTTATCGAAATTGGCTTGGTTGCACCTACATCTACCATTGTTTATACTGGTCTGTAATCTATACTGAACTTGCGAATTTCTCTTTGCCAATTTCTTGGCTTATGTTGAAATTGATTTGGAAAATACCGCTTGCCCTGTCCCGTAAATCACAACCGCACAATGAACATGCCCTCGTGCGGCACAGGGCATGTTTACTACGATCTACAGATATTGATTACCCATATGAAGCAGCTATGAAAGAATACAGCTAGACAGGGCGTCTATTATAACATCGTCACTTCACAAAAACAACCATCGTTCCCGAGAACCCCCGACCGCTTGGATAAAAAGTGAAAATTATGGGCGAGCGGCCAAGGCCCAGAATATTGCATTCAAGTAAAGTAGCCTGCTTGACTCTCATCTATATTAGAAGTCCATATATACCTTAGTACTTTTCGTTGTCGTTAATAACATTACTTCTTGGACTAATCCATAAACATGGTACCCTCAATCGTTCTGAATTCTGGAAATCCCTGCTATGGAAGAGCTAATTGGTCGTACATTAGGTCGCTATCGCATCGTCAAACAACTAGGGGAAGGGGGCATGGGAGCCGTCTTCAAAGGAGAAGATCATGAGCTGAAACGGAATGTGGCTATCAAGGTGATGAAGGAGAGATATGCCAACCGCACAGACTTTGGTGAGCTATTCCGGCAGGAGGCACGGGCTACAGCTGCGTTAGATCATCCTAATATTGTCAAAATTTATGACTTTGGCCAGGATGACGATCAGCTTTACCTAGTCATGGAGTTCATTTCTGGAGCAACACTGCGCCAGTTGATGCGTGAGATGCGCAGTGAAAATCGCTGGTTAACGGCTGGAGAATCGGTTACATTGGTTCGGGATGTGACGTTTGCCCTTGACTTTGCTCATCAACGAGGCGTCCTACATCAGGATATTAAGCCTGGGAACATTATGTTGAAGCAACCAGGTGGGCTAGATGAATTGAGGGCCAACTCTGTACAGCCTATTATTATGGATTTAGGGTTGGCGCGATTTCAAGATACAGGACGACAGACCAATATAGGGTCTTCGTTTGGTGGCACACCAGCCTATATGTCTCCTGAACAGGCATCAGGGCAATCTGTTGATGAACGGAGTGATATTTATTCTACTACCGTTTTGCTTTATGAATTGGTGCTGGGTAGGGTACCATTTGCCATACGTAGTTATCGAGACGCCCGAGAACTACATGCTAATCAATCTCCACCTGTACCGAGTACCCTTCGTCCAGAGATCGATCCCGCATTGGAAGAGATCCTCCTTCATGGTTTAGCCAAGAATCCGAATCAGCGTTTTTTTTCGGCAGCCGAAATGGGGATGGCACTCCAAAAGTTACCTGATCACATCTTTTACTTTAGTGTCCCTCCTACAGCCACAGCAGGCACAGTTGAATTGCAGGCATTGCATGGTCAAAGCTTAGATCATACGCCGTCGCCGCTTACCCCAACTCCGTACCGACTTGCCAGTAGTAAGCCGATTCGATATCAGATTGTGGTCTCTGGCCCTGATCGACAAGCATTTGGTCTGGCTATGGACAAGCACCGTTTACGCATTGGCCGGGACGAAAGCTGTGATCTTGTCTTAGATAGCCAACAGATTTCTCGCCTGCATGCTATTATCGAATTTGATGGGGCCGGTTACCATGTAACCGACCAGCGCAGTGCAAATGGTGTTTTTGTTGGGCCTCAGCGCCTTCACAAAGGACAATCTGTCAATTGGCCCCCTGGTACACCTTTACGGATGGGTAGCCATCTTTTTATGTTGAAACCAGTGACCGATGGATCGTTACCCACACCTCCTATCCCTGTACATCACAATGAAGGCACAACACTGCAAAAAGCACCAGAAAAACCAGGTAAGCCACCTCTATGGCAAAATGGGATCATCTTATTATCTGGGATTCTGATTCTTTTACTCTTAGGTGGCGGGTACATGCTCTTGCAGCCGAATTCTATGAATGGTATTGGATCGATTACAGGTCTGTTTAGCACCTCTACCGCAACCACTGTGCCTTCCCCTACCCAGATGCGAAGTGTCGGTACGAATAGTTTGACACAGACCCCAACCCCGACTGAGTCACCAATGCCTTCTGCCACATCAACTTGGACACCGACTAAGACACTGGCTAAGGCACCAACCAAAACACCTATTCCAACCTTGACACCATCGGCTACCAAGCCGCTGCCAGATACAGACACGCCTCAAGATACAGCTACATCGATTAGTATCCAAACACCAACGCCAAAAAATACGGTAACTTTGGTGCCGACTAAAACAGGCACCCCAACACCTCGTGTTACGAGTACACCGCCACGCTCTGCTACTGATACGCCATCATCAAACACTGGATCGTCAACTCGTGATGTCATTCTGCTGGAACCGCAAGCTGGTGCAAAACTGAGCGGCACGAATGTTCTCTTCAGTTGGCAGTTAGCCGATCGCGCGTCGACTAGGGTGCAGTCCGCAGTCGAATCATCGTCAGAGTACTTTTTGGAACTTATAATAATGAATGGAAACGGGGAGAAGCTAGGCATTTTTGGTGCCGATCACAAACAAAGTATGACTGTCAATGTAGATAGCCTCCGCTCTGGGCCCTATTTTCTGGTTCCAGGTCGGCGTTACGCTTGGACCATTCAACTAGTACATTGCAAGAGAGGCATGTGCAATAAGGAAACTTATAAACCGATTAGCGAAGTTGCCCAATGGCGCGAATTTACGTTTGGTAATTAATTCAAATCGAGTGATCAAGATCGTAATATTGGAGGACACTAAGGATCGAGAATTTAATAAAACATAATGGAAGATCTCTCGAGTACTCGAGATGACAGGACCGAACTTTAGGGTTTTATTTGATCTTGATTCCTAAGGAATGGGAATTCAATAAAATCCAAAAGATGGATGCCCCATTACAGCCTTCGGGCATGACCACTTCCTTGTTTTAGGTGATTTGTGAAAATAAATATACCAAACGTTTCGAGAAAAACTAGGGTAAAATGCTCGGTAATTGCTGGTATATTCTTTCTTACAAATCACCTTATTGAATCTCTGATCCTAAGACCGAGTTCTATGGAGTACCTAATCGGCCAAACCCTTCTTGGCCGCTACGATATCAATAAACTGCTGGGTAAAGGCGGCATGGGCGCCGTCTTTCAGGCGCGTGATCAGGAACTGGAGCGGGATGTTGCTATCAAGCTGATGCATCCTGAATATGCGCACCGGCCTGACTTTACTGTCCGCTTCCGCCACGAAGCCATCGCCGCCGCGCGCATGGACCACCCAGGCATTGTCAAAGTCCATGATTTTAGTGCATCGCAGCCATATCACTTTCTGGTCATGGAATTCATCCCCGGTGTCAATCTTCGACATATGCTTCAGCGGTTGGAAAGAGATAGGCAATGGATTACTCTAGCCCAGGCCGTACAGATTGTGTGCGAGTCAGCCGATGCCTTGGCCTACGCTCACCAGATGAAGGTGCTCCATCGGGACATCAAACCAGCGAATATTATGCTCAAAGAGCAGAATATAAGGATTGGCACAGGAGGTGCCTCGATTCGCCCAGTCATTACTGACTTGGGACTGGCCAAACTTCAGGATAGTGGATTGCAGACTTTGGCGGGGACATCCGCAGGTGGGACGCCCGCTTATATGTCGCCGGAGCAGGCCCAAGGCCAGCCTGTTGACGCTCGTAGTGATGTCTATTCCTTGGGTGTACTGCTCTTCGAGTTGGCCTTGGGCAGGCGACCTTTTCCCATTCAGAGTGGACCTGATGCTGTACGCTATCATGTTCACGAACCGCTGCCCCAGCCTAGCTCGATTCGTCCAGATGTGGATCCAGCCCTCGAGACCATCTTACAGACCGCCTTAGCCAAGCGGCCACATCAGCGCTATCCTTCCGCTGCCGCCTTGGCTGATGCCCTGCAAGCAGTCAATCTAGATGCGCTGGCCACCTCCGTTCCACCTAGTGCACCCCACGGCAGTGCAAATCTTTACACGCTCCATAAGCAGAATCTAGATCGTTCACCCGTACTCATGACGCCTTCACCGCAAAGTCAGGCTGGCAGCTCAACAACGGCTCAGATTCGGATCATACGTCCAGATGGCTCTATCGATTCCGTACCCTTTGCAGGATCGGTCATGCGGATCGGACGAGGAAATGACAACGATGTGGTGCTTAGCGATAGCCAAGTCTCTCGCCATCATGCCTTGGTGGAACGGGCTGGTAGGACCTTCAGAATTACCGACCAGGACTCAGGCAACGGCGTCATGTTGGGACATCAGCGAATTCAACCTAATCAATCGGTCCGATGGATGCCCGATCGAGCATTGCGCATCGGTAGCTATACCCTCTTTTTGCAGATCGGTGACGATTCAGGGCCACAAGATCTGATGATGGAAGGTATGGTATTTAAGGGAAAGAACTTCCGAGACGAAACGCCACGAACCACAATAGAAATGGATCGGGTTGAACCTAAACCACAAACGTTATGGGACAGAATCCCGGTACCACGAATAGACCCCAAACTCATTGGAGAAGTACCACTGTCGCTAATTATTGGTGTGATGCTTCTTCTCTTTCTGATTGCGGCAGGGTATCTTGTGTCACGTCCTACACTGTTACGGCGAATGGGACCAGAAAGTACGTTTATTTCTGAGGGCGGAGTTGCACCTGACCTGGAATCCTCTGATAGGGAGGATATTCCAGTTAATACTGACACACTCACCATTGCGTTGACAGCCGTACAAACTTTTACACCAATGCCGTCTACTCAAACAGGAACATCCTCACCATTATCAACTTCGACGTCGAAACCCGTGCAGGCGGCTACACTGATTACAACACCTACAAATCGACCAACAGCGACAACCATCCCTACATATGCCCCCTATACAGTAACACCTGATTGGACCAGGACAGCCTCTTTCCACCAAACGACTACACCTGTCGCATGGGCTACAGATTCACCAACGTCGACAGAGACAGTTATCTCTACGACTTCTTATACATCTACACCGTTTTTTACTATGACAGCTTCAGCTCAAAGTGAGGGGGCAATTCTAGCTACTGGAGGGACAAGCATTATCTCCACGACAGTGCCAATATTACTTTCAGCACCTATGTCGACACCCAATCTGCCCGCGTTATCTTCGCTAGATGGGTACATTACTTTTGTCTCCGACCGTCATGGCAATGACGAAATCTACGTAATGAATGCTGATGGTTCTAACCCAACCCGGCTGACCAACAACGAGATAATTGACAGATCCCCTAGCTGGTCACCGGATGGTTCAAGAATTACATTTTCCTCTAATCGTGACGGTAACTACGAAATCTATGTAATGAATGCTGACGGTTCTAACCCAATCCGCCTAACGAATAGCGAGTCTGTAGACCTGTGGCCCAGATGGTCGCCAGATGGCTCCCGTATTATTTTTGTCTCCAACCGTGATGGCAACCGTGACATCTATGTAATGAATGCCGATGGCTCTAACCCAATTCCATTAACTACTAGTCTGGTTAATGATGAGGATGCCAGTTGGTCACCAGATGGTTCACAAATAGCATTTTCCTCTAATCGTGACGGTAACTATGAAATTTATGTGATGAATGCCGATGGCTCTGAACAAACCCGGCTAACTAATGAGTTGGCTACCGACTGGTGGCCCAGATGGTCACCGGATGGCTCACATATCATTTTCCACTCTGATCGTGACAACAACTGGGAGATTTATGTGATGAACACTGACGGTTCTGAACCGATTAACCTGACTAACAATAAAGCTAGAGATATGAATGCCATTTGGTCACCAGACGGTTCAATAATAGCATTTAACTCTGAACGTGATGGAAACTATGAAATTTACATGATGAACACCGATGGTTCTATGCCAACCAATCTGACCAACAACCGGGCTGAAGACTATTTATTTGACTGGAATTCCCGCAATGATGAATGGCAGCCGACAGTTCAAGCAATTCAAGCCACTACACCAGTTTCTATAGCGACAGCTGCTTTCCAGCCTACTTTCACCTATACGTCTACTCCTTCATCGGACAGTACTGTACCTCCACAAGTTCAACCTCGGCCTAATGAGGTTAAACTAATCGAACCAGAAGATGGAATCATTTTTGAGAGACAGGTTGAATTTTCTTGGACATTGAGTGAATTTGCTGGCAATGAGGCTCAGAGTGTAAGAGCGCCACTATCTGACTACTACTTTGAGGTCATTGTATTCGACGAACCCGGAACATCCGGCAAGGGGATGGCCGCCGCAGCCAAAAGAATGGCTGTAACGTCAACGTTGGCACACTGCAAGGAGACCCCTTTGCTTTAGCGTCTGGCAAATTATATGAATGGACAGTGCAGCTTGTTCGGTGTAGTAATGGACCTTGTACAAGTGAGAATTATGAACCGTTAAGGGAGGTTGCACCGCGGCGTAGCTTTCTCTATAGGCCAAATACGAGTGGTGGTGGTCGCAGCGGTAGTGATAGCAGCAATAACAGTCGTGATTGTGCGGGACCTAGCTGTAGAGAATAAGTTGAAGCAAAGAGCTACTCATGTGAATGGAAATCTACAAAAATGTACAAATAGCAGGCGTCATGTAGCTCCTAATACGTTGCCTGATGATGCCGTAATTTGATCACGACCTGCTATCCAACGAATCCTATTTAACCCAGAAAAACGAGAACACTGTGAACATCCCAAGCCTAATCATCACCGGCAAGAGACGGCGGATTCCGCTAAGGCACAGAAAGATCATCATTGGTCGCTCGCCAAACGTGACCATTCCACTAGAAAAGGACCCCAAGGTCTCTTGGAAACATACCGAGATTCTGCGGAAGTCGGATGGGTATGTGGTGCGTGATCTGAAAAGCACCAATGGTACGCTGCTCAATGGCAGGCGAGTGACGGAACCGCATCTGCTGCGTCACAACGACCGTCTACAGATTGGCAAGACCGGGTTCTCTTTTGATCTAGGCGATTTTGACTTTGACGAACAATTTTCTAGCATGTCGCCATCTGAACCTGATGGAGCAGAGTGGCTTATCCCGTCTGGGCAGACAACTCATCGCTTGGCTCCTTTAAAGATGAAAGTACCTGATCCGATTGATAAGCCAGCGGAGCCATATCACTTTGATCCAACAGAGCCGCTCTCCCTGCGGTTGGGGCGTGTCTTCGCCGGACGCAACAGCTACAAGAGCAAGGCTCAAGCCCAAGACGCTTTAAGAGCTGCCAAGCGCGTACTAATCCAAGTTGAGAGTGCGTACAAGCCGACGAAAGTTAATCTATCTAATTCTATTTTTAAAGCAGCTCTATCTAAGCTGGATTTCTCTAAAATTACTCTATCAAAAGTTGTGGAGTGGTTACAAGGATCGCTTTCTTTACGTGGCATAAGCCAAAAACGCTGCGATGAAACGGGGCTTTCCTTAAACGTTATGGCATCCCCTATCTATACCTTTGATGCCGCGGAAGACATTCTCCAACTGATCCGAGCCAGGAATACCGATTTGCTTGAATATGTACCAATGGCTGGAGCCAATGAACAAACCCAGCAGCATTACACTCAGCTTGCTCTCTGGTGGCATAAGCAGGCCGAAACCGCCTATTTAGAGCAGACCGTCTATTTTGGTGCACACATCTTGGGCAAGCAGGATAAAGCGAAAAAGAGTGTCTCTGCCCATTGGCTGGTGGCATCTGTACAGCTGGATCGAATGATGGCTCAACGATATCTAAAGGATTTATGATTTCTTGCCTAGGAGATTGAAATGATGAGATGTTTGAGAAGATTACTTTTTCTTCCTCTGTTTATTCTACAAGTTGCCCTCTTTGGATCAGCGTTTACATCCGCCAGTGCTCAAGTCCAGAATAATGAGTGGATCGCTTTTTCTAGCTCGTACTCGATAATCGATGGTGAATTGTTAAGCCGAGGGACAATCGTTTCTGCCCATGATCCTTCGGGTCGTCTTTGTGGCTATTACCAAGTTCGCGTATCTGGACGCTATGGTCCTCTGCGCTGTTATTTCGATGATCCAACCACACCCCTAACTGATGAAGGAATCGATCCGGGAGATATGGTCACCTTCCGAATTGGCGGGGTCACTGTTGGATCGTTTCTCGTGCAGGATGCAACCCAAGATCGAGAACCTGACGATCCACCCATTGATATTCCCGAACCTATTACGGTCTTTCTTTTTGGCGGGGGATTGGCTGGCACGGGGGCAGTAGCCTGGTGGCGGAAGCGTTTACATCGCCAGTGAGGATATCCGCCCAAAACGCAAGAGGAACGCTCTTGTTTATCATGCTAACTTGCTGTTTCGTTGCCTATGGTTTAACAGCGGGCGGACACTTTGGCTCAACTGATGAGGAGGATTTGTTCCAAAATACGTTGCTTCTGGCCTCGTTAGCTCAACCGTTAACTGGGTTTCCTGATTCCCTGGTGGAGGAACCGCCTTCATGGCGAAGCCCACAGGAGATTGGGTTATCTCTGGTGGCCCTGCCTTGGCTCTGGACGCTTCATCCCTTAACAGAATCGTTAGAGATACCTTGGAGAGCGCTGGTTGTGCGAGCTGGGATGACGTTACTCAATATAGCCATTACATTGCTGACTGTGTGGGCCATCTATCTATGGACATCTAGGTGGATCGATACCGAAGCAGGACTTTGGACGGCCCTTCTATACGGTCTGGCTACCATGGCCTGGCCCTATAGCCAGACTTTTTACAGAGAGCCATTGACTGCTCTGTGCCTCTGCTTGGCATTTGGGAGCGCCAGCCAATTTCGACTCAACCAAAAACCGATGCTTTTGATCCTTTCTACAGCCGCAATCGGAATGGCTATCTTGACAAAGAGCGTGGCCATCGTGGCTTTACCTTGGTGGTTGCTCATCGGATATCGCAAGCCATTGGGACTTCGACCAAATCAATGGCTCTTAATGACCATCCTCAGCCTACTAATTGGGGCAGTTGGGCTGGTAGGATTGGACATCAAGTGGCAGATTTTACAGAACTACCTATCTGAAATGAAGATTGATCTGCGCTTCAGTCAACACTCATTTGTGATTGGACTGGTTGGCTTACTGCTTAGTCCTGGCAAAGGGTTGTTGCTCGTATCGCCCCCAGTGATTCTAGGGCTTTGGGGGATTTGTGTTCTGTGGCGACGATATCCTCAAGACACTTTGGCCCTTGGGGGGCTTATCGTGACGTTTATCGTTATTTATAGCACGCGCCGCGGCTGGCATGGCGGTGCCTGTTGGGGACCGCGCTATCTCCTACCTGTGTTGCCCCTGATGATGCCGTTTGTGGCAGCCACATTGAGCCACCAAAGCTCTGAAAGGTCAGGCAGATTCAATCGACTGAGGCGGTTCTCTATTATTCTCACTACGTTCGTTGTCGGTTTCTTGATCCAGGTCGGTGCTGTGTCCATCTTTCCACCTAACTACTACCAGCTTAAAGCCGATGCTGGTGTGGTCGGGCCGAAAGACTTCCAGGGAGGATCTCTTTATATGGCACCACTATACTTTAGCTTAGTCCATTCCCCTGTTCTTGGGCATGTACACTTAACCCAAAACAGAATGAGAAGCCTAGAGCTAAAGTCAGAACCTCAACTCCTCTTGCCCACCATGCCGCCAGGCAAACAAATATGGTATGGGTTCGCTCAAATAAATACCCTGGACTATTGGTGGGTCTATTGGCGGCTGTTTGTACATTGAATTTTGCACTCATTGGAGAAAAGAGATGATTCATTCAAGAAAGTTTGGCGTGATGGAAATCTCAGTGCTTCTGCTGTTGACTGGATTACTAGCCGTCATCGGATATGCACTTTGGCAACTCTCCCAGTTCGAGGTACGAGAGGTAAAGACTGGGGATTCGCTCTACGTGCCTATTGTCCTAGAAGACGTGACACCGACTGCTACAGCTACGCCGGACCGCAGAATTAAGTATGCTTATGAAGCGAATTCCATGGCGGTGGCTCCAAACTGTGGCTCGGTCTATCTATCTGGCTATGTAGTTGACGTCAATAGTAACCCGCTCAATGATATCACTGTTGAACTACAATTTTGGGACAATCGCATTTACCGCGACACGGGTAAATTAGCAGGCTGGCCAGATGGGTTCTGGTCTTTCGCGCCCCTCTCCCAAGAGCGATTTAGAACCGCTATCCCCTTTAACATTCGTTTGGTCGAAAGTAAAGAGCATCCACTTCCCATCTCTGAGACACTCCATATTGATTTTTACGGCTGTCATCGAGTGGGCCAGTATACCAACATTCATTTTGTGCAAACGACAGAGGAAGTTGCTAGGCATGCCGTACCTCGCTTTGTTCAACCTGGCCAGCAGTTTCAAGTGAATCTAGCAGGAGACTCAAGTGAGGATCTGCCAACGGCTACCTCCACGCCGGTCTTTGCCCCTTCAGATGAACCGGTGAACGTGCCAGAACCATTCACAATTGTCTTATTTGCTACAGGTCTATCTGGCCTTGCCATCTACTCTCGTAAAAAGGGAAGGGAGCGCCCATAAAGCATACCAATTGGTATCACTTTGACTCAAAATGCTATAAAGGTCGGTGGATGATGGATTTGAATAGTCGAATAATAGAGAATATAAGCTATGGGAAACGACAACCTTCAGACTTTCGGTCGCTATCAGTTAGAACAATTAATCCACAAAGGAACTCTGGGCGATCTCTATCGGGCCATAGATACTCGGTTAGGGCGCTCTGTGGCTGTTAAGGTAATCCATGAGTACGTGTCGGGACAACCCGAATTTAAGTCTCGCTTTGTTCGGGTCGCGCGTCGGTATGTCCAGTTGGATCACCCTGGTTTGGTGCGGGTCCTAGATTTTGGGGAGGAGCACGCTCAATCTTATATAGCGACTGAACTTCTCCCTGAACCAAATTTAGAGACGCTGCTCGATATATTGGCTTTACAGAATCAGTGGATTGGGCTAAGTGAAGCCATTACCATTGTCACCCAAGTTGCCGAAGCCGTGGAATATGCCTGCTATCACCGCATCCAGGAACAGAACATCGCGCCAAATCAGATAATGTTTAAACGCCAACCCTACGGAAGCAGCTATCGTCCCCAACCTGTTTGTGTGGATCTACCGCTGGATGATGCGCTGGAGGTCAGTGAGCATACCCAGCTAAGCATATCACCCAAAGCGTTGGCCTATATGCCCCCTGAAGAGGTTATGGGTGAAGAGTGCGATCAACAAAGCCAAGCCTATCGAATCGGTCTTCTTTTGTATCAACTGGCGACAGGGACTCTACCTCATCGTCCACGTACAATATCAGACGCGATCGATTATTTCACTCACCAGGAACCAATCTATCTTCCCGAACACCTGCCTAATTCAGTGATTGACTGTCTTACCCAAACCCTCAATCAAGACCGAAAGATGCGCCCCCTTTCGATCGCAGAATTAACGGAGCAGCTTTATCGATTAGATTGTGATGAATGGGACGAAATTGTTCCTGACTTCGCAACGGCAGGAGTCGTCACTTTGATGGCTGGATTAGAATCCGTTGCTGATTTACAAGGGAATCCGGCATCTCTGGGTGATTCCTTGTCCGCTGAGGATAAAGTAGAACCACCCTTAGGTGGTGGCGTTGTTGGTCATGAACCCGTTGGCCACGAATCTGTTGACAATGAAGAGAATAAAGCTTCGTCAGGAGAAGACTCACCCCATGAGCAATCTGATCAGGCTTCTCCTCTCTTTACCATCTCTGCTACTTCGTCGGAGGCACTGGGCGGGAGCCAACGGCGTTCTCAAGAAAGTCAACCTGTGGATAGCGACTTGCCAGTTGTACCCGCTTCCCCATTTGTACCTACCGCACCCCGTATGTATACAGAACCGTTTTTACCTGTGATTGATTCGGCAGGCACGCCTGAAGTCGCGAATCAGGAGCCCAAAGATGACGAACAAGGTGCTCACAGGTCAAATAACCTTCACAACAACGAACTTCAGCTTCATGAAATGAAAGATGAAGTTGGACATGATGAAATAAATGCGGCTCCGGTAGAGGCGGCCGCCATCGATAAGTCTTTATTAAATAAGAGTTCAGATGCGCTACGAACAGAGGCATTTGTTCAAGTACCGCCATCTGCTAATCCTGAACCAAAAATATCCGCTCCAAAGGATGAAGAATTTGTGCCGGGCCAGGATCAGATCCTGGTCCTGCTGCCAGATGGCATGGTTGAGAACACACCCATTGAAGAACGGTCGCTCATTGTGGGCCGTTCATCCACGTCGGATATTATGTTAAACGATCCGCGCGTTTCTCGTACCCATTTACGTATCACTCACCAAGGGTCTCATTATCAAATTTCTGATCTGGGAAGTGCCAATGGAACCTCTATAGCGGATAAACGAATGAAGCGCGGTCAAAGCATCCGCTGGCACCCTGATATGATTTTACAGTTGGGCAGTCACAAGATGCGCCTTCTTCTTGATGCGCAAGAGCTGGATGTCCAAGCTTTGGCAGAGCTAGAGTGGCCAGATGAATTTGGTGATTCTGCTGACGTTGCTCATGCTCGACAAACACCACTTGCTGTCCCGCCCGATCCGCTTCCAGCCGACATACTTCGTGGACCGATTCCACTGACAGGTAACCTAGATGCTCCTACTTCACGAGTGCCCGAAATGCTCTCACTTGGATCGATCAACGAGATGGTTCCTCTCTCCAACGTGGTTCTCAATTCAGCCTGTATGTGGGGGCTTTATTTGCCTAAAAAGACGATCAACATATCTCCTGATGCACCAGCTATGTTACCGATCATCGCAATCAACAGTGCCACCATCAGCCAGCAAGCCACACTGCAAATCCAGGGGTTGCCGCCCAACTGGATTGCCCTCTCCACCTCGTCTTTGTCTCTATTGCCCAATGAGGATCATAAAGTAGTGCTCCACTTGACTCCGCCGCAGGATACGCACACCCGCACCGGTGAGTATCAAGTGCAGATCCAGCTACTCAATCCCGCTGGAGAAGAAGTTCTGGTTCAAACGGCTCTAGAGGTAAAGGTGACCCCCTTTGGTGAATTTCAGAGCATTCTTCAGACCGAGGAAGTTCGTTTGGGCAATCTGATTCAGGTCTTTGTGGCAAATCGCAGCAATACCCAGCAGAGCTATATCGTAGATTGTTGGGGCGAAAATACGACGGTGGACTATGAGCCGCGCGAACAGCGCGTACAGTTGTTGCCTGGCGAAGAACGCACGATTCAATTTGAAACATCACCCAAAACTAAGCGCTGGTTTGGCTCCCGCCAGGAATGCCCGTTTACTGTTCAGATCTACCCAGAGCATGGTCACGGCCGGGTACATCATGGCAAGGTAATCTTGCGTTCGCGCATATTTTTTTAGAGATGTTGAAGGCAGGTTATGGCAGCAGCTCTCTACCGACAGCGATGGTGACAGCACGCCCGACGCAGCTGATGTGGCACCGCTAGATCAGCCTACGCCAACGCCCAATTGCGACCGCCACGGCCGCCCGGGCGAGAGCCAATCAGGCCACTGCCGCCGCCCTCTCGGCCACCGAAACTGAGAACGACTGGACGCAATATGGCCTCAACCACATGACCGAGAATCCAGCCAATTTATGTGGGGTGATTGGGGCGATTCACTGGGAAGTTTATGGGGAGTAGAGTGAATATCAAAGAGTCATGAAGAGTTTTATCTAACAGGATTTTGTTGAGGTATATGTTACCAGAATCACAACAATCGACACCGTCTACCCAGAAGAAGGGGCATGTAAGGCTGGCGAATGAGGACTTTGTGATAGGTCACGGTACCCACGCGGGACGGTCAGGCAAAGGGAATGAAGATGATTACGCTGTCTTTGATGCCAGACAGGGAGTGCCCAATAGCGATCCTCCGGTTATCTTTCCGGCCCGAATTGCCGTGGTAGCCGATGGCATGAGTACCGATGATATTATCTTTTCGGCCCGAATCGCCAACGAGGCCGGTGGCGTGGACACCAATGATATGGAGGGGACATCCAGTGGCGAGATTGCCAGCAAAATCGCCATCAATGCCTTTGCGCATGAATTTCAGGGGGATCAGGAGCGGGCCATCCAGGACCGTTTGGAGAACGCCATCCGCTCCGCCAATCGGCAGATCTTTATCCAAGCTTTTGAGAATCCTGCCTACAAAGGGATGGGAACCACCGTTGTGGCCGCAGCCATTGTGGCCAGGCGCTTTCTCTACATTGCCCACGCCGGTGATAGCCGGGCTTATCTGATCCGCGATGGCCAGATTTACCTGCTGACCTTGGATCATACCTGGGCACAGGAGGCACTGGATGCCGGATACCTGACCTTAGAGCAGGCCAAGAATCATCCCAACAAAAACGTGATCAAGCGCTGTTTAGGGCCCCTGGATCATGTGGATGTGGACCATCGGATCGTTGACCCGACCACATCCAACGGCAATACGGTAGAAGAGAAAGGACGGCAGATGGCGTCCAACAGCCGCATTGAATTTTTGGCTGATGACACCCTGCTCCTCTGTAGCGATGGCCTGACCGACGTGGTCTCTGACCAAGATATCCTGGCTACCGTAACTCGCTTTGACCCCCAGCGAGCCGTCGAACAACTCATTCATGCCGCTAACAGCGCGGGTGGCCCCGACAACATCACTGTGGTTATTCTCAACAAGCCTGGGCGGTTCACGCCTTTGGATGTCCCGCCTACCTCGCCAAAGTCTGAGAGAGATGTTACCGAACCAAATTCAGCTCTTGGCAAACTAGGAGCCAACGTTGCAAACAGGATCAGCAAAATAACTGACGGTAGCTGGTTACGGCGAACGGAACCAAAAGAAGTCGAGCTAACCCCAGCACAAACAGAACCACGCGAGAGTCGACAAACTCCAGCACAATCACCAGAAACATGGCCGCGAAACTCACCACGGTACAACCCTACGGAGAAATATACGCAGGGAGATGAGGATCAGACTGAACTGCAGAGCAGAACAGCGTCGACAGAATATTTTAGCGAGAGCGAGCCATTCGACGAAAATAAGTCCAGCTCTACTGCCGATGACTTGATGGATCGCGCTGAGCGATACTTGGAGAATGGCAGAATTGAGGACGCTGGACGAACCCTGGAACAACTTGCACCTGCGTATAGCCAAAGCAAACGAGCCCAAAAGCTGCGGGCCTGGTGGGCTATTCGGGTAATCACCAAACAAGCTCAAGAGGGATACGTGGAACGAGCGTTAACAATGGTAAGCGACTGGGAAAAGGAATTAAGGTGGTTGGAATCGCCACGCATTGATCAGCTGCGTGCTCTATTAAGCACCATTGTTTTGTTTTCCAACGCCCGGGATCGAGGGAGAGATTCTGATCGAGAGTATGAGAAGTTGCGTCAGGTTTTTGATAGAGATATTGGGTTAAATCCAGGTATGTCTTTAGAGGAAACCGTGAATCGCTCACTGCGAGCGCTAGAGCTTCCGCTAACCCAAAGACCACGCTACCGTACGACGCCGTTGATGCGCGCCAAAGAACAGGTAAAATTCACTAACTTAAATCCAGATGAACGAACTGAGCATTCTCAACCGCCTCGGATTCCCAAGGACGAAGCGCCGATGCTTGCTATAGAGCAGCGTGACCAGAAATTAGACTTGCCGAAGCAAGCCGAGCAAACCCTTGATTTAAATTCAGAAACAGCGCATTTTAATCTGAACCCACCCAATAATGATAGGACTCCAAAATCCATACAGATTACCCTCTGGCAAAATCTGGTAGCGCGATCGGTGCCCAAAATTGATTGGCTTACCACACATACGTTAGACCTTCATGTTCTGCCTACATATCAATCGAAAATCAATCAGGCCGAAGGGCAAGATTCTGCTGAAGAAAAACCTTTCAAAGTCCTCCTTACTTACCGCGAAACCCAAAATGACCAACTACGCCCTCTAAGTTACTATGAGGGCGATCTACAGGTGGATTTTCACCGCACAGCCCTTGGCCGCACGTACGGGGCCGCTCTCCATCGCTCGCTTTTTCATCACCATTTGCCTGAAAATGAAGGACGGTTATTGAAGGGCGAGCCAGGTAAACTAACCCTCAAAAGCGGTTATCAGCGGGCGTTGGGTCGAGCGGAAGATGGGGAAGGATTACGCTTGCAGTTGCGCATCGCCAACGATATAGCGGGGTTGCACAAGTTAAAGTGGGAGTATCTTTGGGATACGGAAGGGGTAGGTGGCGGTCCCCTGGCCTGCAACGACAAAACTCCTTTTGCCCGCGTACTCCACGTGGATGGCCCAGTAGGCGAGTCGATACCAAAAGTTGATAGGCAATCCAAGATCCGGATTCTGCTGGTTCTCTCCAGCCCAACTGATTGGGATGATCTCGGTGAGTTGAGCAAACATTTGGGGTCGTTAAACCAGCTAGCTGATATTGACCAGTCGCTGCTAACCGAATTGCAGAGCCATCTACAAACATATCCATTTGTTGATGCTCCGCTTAGCCAACATCTCCTAACGAACGATAAACAACCCGTTAGCCTGGAGCTACTCCGTCACAAAATGCTTGAGGCTCGAGTGAACAAGAGACCCTACCACATTCTGCATCTAATCTGCCACGGTGTGATACAAGATGGCGATGAGAGAGCCTATTTGGCCCTACAGTCGGATGAAAGTGGCGCTGCCGAGTTGGTGTCGGAGCAGATCTTTGCTGACGAGATGGCTCAGTTTGTCTCTGATGGTCTACGCTTGATCGTGTTGGCCTCGTGCCATACGGCGGCGCTGACCGACAAGCATGCCCTGCAGGGGGTGGCGCGGCGGCTGGTGGCAGCTGGCGTACCTGCTGTGGTTGCCATGCAGGGTCGATTAGAGTTTGGTGCAGCTCAACACTTTAGCCAGCGCTTTTATGCTACCCTGTTCTATACGGGAGAAGTGGATCGAGCAGCGAATGCTGGGCGGCGTCGGTTGTTTGAATTGGAAGAGAATCAAGGACAAATCCATAGAGAGCAAGAAGACAGGCAACAAACAACTGTAGGACGTCGCCAATGGGGTGTGCCGGTCCTCTTTATGCGCCTGCCCGATGGAAAACTCTTTCAGGTGGCCGAGAACATTCGGAACCAAGTTGACCCACAGATGCTCACTCAAGCTGTCGCGCCGCCAGAACTATCGGATGCCTCGCAGCAAGAATTGATCCAAAATTTGCTGCAAAACTTTGGTGCTTCCTATGGCATTCCACTGGTTGTGCCAATGGCTACACCTATAGCGAATTCCCCTGCTCTCGATGCATTCTCGGAAGTCGATGCTGTTCCTATTATTTCTACCGGGCCGAGCATGATACAGCAAGCTGTGGCGAATGGTCGCGCTGCCGAGAGTCCCACCGAATCTCCATCAGCAGAGGAGCTACCGCCGCTGCAAGCTGATCTAGGTGGACTGCAACCCGCCAAGCTCAGCGCTCGGACTGCTCCAGTACCCCTTGTTCTGGATCAGACAATCGTTACTCGAGCAATTGCCGCCTTGAATGCTGGTAAACATATCATCTTTCATGGCCCGCCCGGCACAGGTAAGACCTCTCTAGCCGAGGCTATCTGTCAGATTGCGCAACGCCAGTCATGCTGTACTGGACATATGCTCTCGACTGCAACCGCCGAGTGGACTACCTTTGATACCATAGGGGGCTACGTTCCGGCTGCCAATGGTGCATTGGTCTTTCAACCAGGTGTCTTTCTAGATGCCATCAACTCTGGGCAGTGGTTGATTATCGACGAAATCAATCGGTCTGATATTGACAAGGCATTTGGTGAACTCTTTTCTGTTCTCTCAGGACAGTCGGTTACGTTACCTTTTCGCTATGGCAACAACAGAGTACGAATTCTGTCAAGCAAGAGTGGAGACGAAGCGCAAACGCCTGCCGACTGCATGGTTCATACGAACTGGCGGATTATCGGGACCATGAACGTCTTTGACAAGGCATCCCTCTTTCGGATGTCTTCTGCCTTTATGCGTCGCTTTGCTTTTATTCAAATCGGCGTGCCAGGACCACGCTCATACCGCACATTGGTGCAGCAGATGTTGACTGACGCTGGATTTGAACCTCATGCGAAAATTTCTGCAGATGAAGAGACCAGCGAAATAAAGGTAGCTCACAGCCACTGTGTAGATGCGCTTCATAACCTCTTTCATAGCGACCATCACAACCACGTTATGACTCATCGTTCGCTTGGGCCAGCCATTGCCAAGGATATTATCACTTATCTGCAGCATCGAGCCATCGAGCATGAAGAGCGGCTACATTCCCATCCTGGGCATCTGGTCGAGGCCATTATGCTATACGTTGTCCCTCAGTTTGATAATCTAGAACACAGTATCGTTTTGGCCATATATAGCCAACTGAGTAGACTCTTTGTTGTTGAAATGAGCCAAGACGAATGTAGGGAACTGCAGAATGAAATCCGTATGATGTACCCATACATTCAGGACGAAGAATGGCAGAAAGCGGTAAGGGGAAAGAGGTCATGACGGTGATGCAAACGGAGCGAAACAAGCTACTCCGAACCTTTGTGATTCTGGCGAAGTCTACGCCAGAACAGTTTTGTAAACTGGCAACAACCCAAAAGGAGTTGAGCGAGATGAGCGCAGCCATCTTTCTGCTGGCCACGCGCAACGGTACCCAAGAGATACTCGTCACTAGCTTTTTAGACGCAGTGGTGCCAGCGCTTCTCACTCAATTAAACCGCACGATGACTCCGGTAAAGGTTAAAAGCACGAAAGCGATTCGAGGCAAAATTGATTGGGCTAGTACGCTAAAAGCACGTTATAGCAGCAACGACAGCCAGGATACGTTCATCTGCACTCGCAATGATCGCCAATTTGACCGCCTGGAAAATCAGCTACTCAAGTATGTACTGCATAACATTGAAGGTAGTATCGCACGCGTTCTGCCCAGGATGGCTCACTGGCAGCCTAGCTGTTTACAGCCGCTTCATCGTGATTTCAATCCTTCTGTGGTAGATGAAGAGACCACGGCTACTGCTCGCTGGCTGACTTCGGGATCAACAGTTCAAAACGAGACCATCTCATTGGGTGGATACTGCTACCATCAGCAGGTGCGGGTACGTACTTCTTTACGCAATGCTTACTTAACCAACGTATCCCTGCCAAGTAGGGTGCATCAGGGCCATTTATTGGCTGCGCAAAATACCAAAAGCCATCTCTATCTGCGAGTGGTAGAAGTTTATGAAGCGCATCATCGTTTGGTAGCCATGCCTAATTTAACCCATTGGCGGGCCACGTTAGAACAAGTGCTGCCACTTCCGCCGGGATCCGAAGAGATTCAGCAGCTGTTGAGGGAGCAATTGTAAAATAAACCATGGATTCACACACGATAATCTGTAACAGCATTCGGGGCGACAACGGCCAGATAGCCGGGAAGCTTACGTCAGAAGAACTCTATCAGGCCATTGTGGCTACTCATGAGCAAAGTCGATATCCTGGAATTGCGTCACGGCAAACAAGTTCGCCAACGAACCCTGGCAGAGATGACTCCCTGGGGCTGCCACCATCACTCGAAGCATCGTGCGGCAATCTGGCTAAGACGAGATGGGGAATCATTGTCCCGGCACCTACGAATCATGCAGCGCAACAAAGTCATTTGGCCGCTCACCTACAAGCTCTAGAACCACTCTTTGCTCATCGCCGTGAACAGATGGACATATCAACCTATGAGTTTCAACAGTACATCTTTGAATATGAGCCAGGAATGACCGTTGAAACCTTCCTGCGTGTCAGTACGTATGACGAAGTCACTCCAGGAAATATGGAACCAGAGATTATGCCCTATTATCTCACCATTATTGGTTCACCAGAAGCGATCCCCTGGGCGTTTCAGCAGCGCCTGGATGGCGAGTATGCTGTGGGGCGTATCTGGTTTACCGAGATAGAAGACTGTATCGCCTATGTTGGCAAGCTGGTCGCCCATGAGCAGGCCTCACTGTATGCACAACAAGGAACCTCGTCAGATTCGCCGGACCTACTCACAGACCAAAACGTATTGCTCGTCAGCCCAGAGTTCGCCGGAGACAATGCAACCCATCTGTCGACCCAGAATCTTACTCTGCCCTTAGCCGAGTGGCTTGGCGACTCAAGTGAATTACTCAACTGCAAAGTTGATTTACTCCACGGGTCGGATCCTGAACATGAGGCAACCAAAGTGAACCTGATCAGCAAGCTGGACTCATCGACCATCTCACTGCTCTGCTTGGCGACCCATGGATTAGAAATTCTGCCCGATCGACCACAACAGCGAGCCATTCAAGGCGCGCTGCTGCTACAAGAGTGGCCGGGCAAGTCAGTACCAGCCACCAAAGAACATTTTTTATCTGGGGATATGATTGATGAAACTTTAGATCTCTCGGGGACAATGGCCATCTGCTTTGCCTGTCATGGTGCTGGAACGCCTATCTGGCCCGATTGGATTGTAACGGAACAACTTGAAGCCCGTCATCGCCTGACTTATAAACCATTTATTGCCATGTTGCCTCAAAAATTATTGGCCCAAGGCATGCTGGCATTTGTGGGCCACGTTTCCAGAACCTGGAGCTGTTCCTTCATGAACCCGTCCCATACCCGCGCCCAGCACCGGACCTATCGCGAGTTCTTTCACCAACTGCTAACCGGCAAACCCATCGGTCACGCAGTTGATTATCTGAACACTCGCGGGGTGCGGCTTTCCGAAACCCTGAACGATGAATTGGAGCGGGGCAATTCCGATGTGGAATATATCAATTTACTCTGGATCACGAGAAATGACTGTCGCGGGTATGTAACGTTGGGGGATCCAGCGACGCGAATTTTTTACATCAGTAATAAAGGGTTTCTGTTTGACAGAAATCCATAATCAACTGCGTCTATTACTATATCTCATGATTGCTGGAAACCATTTTGACCTACACCATTGCAATCATTATCGTCCGCCAAAAATGTCTTGTCCCAACTCTTGACCAATCCTGTCCGAGAAATTCCGACAAAGGAGAACAAAGCTTTTCTGGCGAACCATATGTCAGATTTCATCGGTAAAATTCTGGGTAAACGCTACCGGATTGATGACCAACTGAGGTGAAAATGAATGAGTTTTTACACTCCTAATTTTGTCGAATATATGATACAATAATAATCGTTAACTGGTTTGTTTTGTAAGAACGGATCGACTGAACAATAGTTCGCAAAACAACCCACTTGGACCAATCCAATCACGATACATGGCTAGAATAAACGTCGCACTAGTTCACTGTTCACGAACCATACCTCACGTATCCAATTCTTTGGAGCGGCCCACCACCCAAATGGAGCAAAGCGTATGAGAACGACACCTACTCCTGCAAAACAGATGAAACATCTCTGGTCACTGGCTAACTTTCTACGCATCTTTCTGGCCCTTATTGTCGTAGCCACGGTGTTATGGCCCCAATGGGTGATTGCCCAGCCTGATTCGAAAGTTGAGATCACTGGCATCGATGTCTCCAGGTTTCCTGAGGTAAGCGTCACACTCTACGGGGAGGACTTGAGCACGGATCTGGCCAATGCTTCCCTGACCCTCAAAGAGGATGGTAAAAGCGTCAATGCCCAAAGCAGCTTGATTGATGTGGGTGCCCAAACCCTCCTGGTCCTTGACGCATCTCAGAACGTCAACGGTGCTGGTTTGGTGAAGAGCTCGCGCAAAGATGAGATGGTGGCCGTGGTTCAGCAGCTTACTGCCCAGGGCTATCTGCTGGCTAGCAAGGATTGGCTAGGCTTTATGAGTTTTGACTTTTCCAGCGGTACGCCGGTTCCCGCAATGCTTGGCGACTGGAATAGTGCCGATCACAACGTGGTCATCAACGAAGTGGTCCGATATGATGCTAGCCCTGCCCCCGTAAAGACACCCCTCTTTGATATTCTCTTTGCTGCGCTCAAGCAATTTGAAGATGCCCGCCCACCCGCCAATCTCCAGCGATCTGTGGTCATCTTTACCGACGGCATAGACATTATTAGCGATCTCTATCGCCCTGATCTGATCAACCTAGCCAAAGAGGTGAATGCAAGAATTCATACTGTGCAGCTGGGTTCGCCTGATGTCATGCAAGGAGATGCACGGAAGAATTTAGAGAATCTTTCCCTGCAAACTGGTGGCAAGTACGTCAGCTTAAACACTGAAAGTGCGCTAACGCCCATTTGGCAAGCCATCCAGACCAGCCAGAAGCAGCGCCAACTGACCTATCGTTCTACCAATGCCAGTCCACGAGAATTGGCCGTCGAGAGCTCTTCAGCCAGCGGTGGTCAGTTGCGGGATCTGTTTGCCATCCCCTTGCCGCCAATTGAGCCGCCCCAAGTACGCATCGTACGCCCTGGTCTGGAAGCCATTACGCGTCTCTTGCCCGACGGCAGAGAAGCTGAATACAATACTCTGGCCAGCGAATTTGATCCGCAAGAGCTAGACATCGAAATTGCCGTTGACTTCCCGGGTAGCCCTGTTTCAAGGCAAGTGGAGCGAGTTGAATATATTGTCAATGACAAGACCGAGGCAGTCACTGAAGAGCCCTTTAACCGCCTGACCTTTAATATTGCCGAGTTGGATCATGGTGAATATACGCTCCGCGTTCGCGCCACGGATGAGTTAGGTCTAATGGGTGAAGCGTCCCAGCCGCTGACAATCGTAATTGACCGACTCCCTGCGCCAGACGCTGGCGCCACGGCCACCGCAGCAGCCATCATTGCCCAGAAGACCACCACGGCCATTGAAACCAATGCCGCCGCAACAGCTGCCGTTTTGGCAACGCAACAGGCGGTCGCCCAGATGACAGCCGAAGCCGCTGGACAAGACGCAGCTGTCGCCCAACAGGATGCGGCTGAAGCCCAAGGAGAAGCTCTGGCTGCCCAACAAGAAGCGGAAAGTGCCAGAGGACGGGCCGAAATTGCCCAAATTGGCACCATTATCGCGGCAGTCATTGCCCTGGCGGCCCTCATCTTTGCCATTTGGGCGTGGCGCAATCCTCGAGTTCGCCAGCGAGCCACCGAGATTATTACTGGATCTCTCCAGGCTGCAACCGAATTCTTTGGCTTTGGGGGCTTGGATGATGGCGCTCAGGCTACCATCAAAGGGCGCTTGACGCTTATCGGTGAGGCCCAGGGAGAGATTCCCTACAACATTGATCTTTACGGCGGCAATACCCGAGTGGGGCGGGATCCCACCTTGGTCAACATTGTCGTGCCAGACGCGCGCGTCTCTCGCTTCCACAGCCGCATCAGCGAAGAGTCAGATGGCTCCTTTAAGCTGTGGGACGAAGGCAGCGCGAGCGGAACCTACGTTAACCGAGATCGGGTTGAGCTATCGGGTCGGGATCTCCATCCAGGGGATATAATCAACTTTGGCCCTGTTCAATATCGCTTTGAGTTGATGACAGGGGAGAGCACTGAGCCGACCCACGGGGGATATGACATGGGCAATGATGGAACCGAAATCTGGATGGCTGAAGGTTTTGACAATAACGCTGATTTTTCTGGAAGCAATGATCCAACCCTGATGGATACGGCCTACGACACAGAATATGCCGAACCGGGCGAATACAGTGACCAGGACGTCACCCAAATGGACTTGAGTACCCAGATGGATAATGCCACGCCTCAGGATTATTATACCGATCCAGAGGCTACCCAGATGGACTTTAGCGACAATGTGAATGAGCGCACCGAGTATTTCGAAGGAACCCAAATGGACTCAGGGAACAACGAAAATGCCAACCACGGCAACGTAGGAAGCGGTACTGAGCCAGACCCAAGATAAGCTATGACCACGATCAAACTTGTTTCTGGCAGTCGCCTAGGTGCCCAGTTTCCCTATACGATCGAGCGTATCTTTAGCAGCCAAGGCAATATGTCCCATGTCTGTCTAGCGTCGGTGGCTGCAGAGCCAGGTGCCGACCTGAGCATGGTTGTGCTCAAAGTGGCACGCTCTGGCGATCAGTATAGCTCCTTTTACGAAGAGACCCTCAACAATGAGGTGGAGCGATTGCGGCGGCTCAAGCATCCTGGCGTTGTGCGGCTCTTTCCCATCCAGCGCCAGGGAATCCCTAATCTGCCCTACATTGCCCAGGCCACCAGCCTACCCGGTACGCCCTGGTTTTCGGTGATGGAATATCTAGCGGGTGGCTCACTCATGGATCTGATCGAGCAAGGCCCCATGGAGATTGGCATGGCTTTGGAGATTACCCGCAGCGTGGCCGGCACTTTGGATTATCTCCACAGCCGGAGACAGGTCCATCTGGATCTCAAGCCAGACAATCTGCTCTTTCGCACCATTCCCATTCCGGGTGAAATGATGGAGCCAGTGCTTATCGATTTTGGTATTGCGCGTAACGTCGGCCAGCGGGGGTTGGAGGCGCGTACCCTTCAATATGCGCCCCCCGAGCGGGTTCAAGAGGATCACCAGGATCCCAATGCCGCCAGCCCTCATCCAGCCATGGATGTCTACTCGCTAGGCGTAGTGCTCTACGAAATGCTGACGGGGCAACTGCCCTTCCGAGGGCGCAGCAAGAAGCGCATGGCGGCAGCGATTCTTCAGGGGAGGCTCAGGCCCCCGTCGGCCCAGCGCTCCGAGATTCGCCCAGAGTTGGACGCGATTATCCTGAAGATGATGGCCCGTAATCCTGACGACAGACCAACAGCCGAAGAGTCAGCCATTCTGTTGGAAGAGATCGCCATCAAGGGAGGATATCTCCCTCGCTATCCCAGTCGCCGGAGCGATGGCGAGAAGCCAGTTGTCCACCCTGCGCCTCGTCGAAGCCGAAGCGCATGGCGGCTGCTCTTTCGCTTGCTGCTTGTTCTACTGGTCGCCGCGCAGCTCATCTTTATTCTCGGAACCCATCGCTACTGGGGAACCGTAATCGACCTAAGCAACGACAGCCTACAGACTTTGGTCGCTAATATTCAGCAACTTTATGGGGAGTTAGGTAGCCGGTAGCCGGTAGCCGGTAGCCGGTAAAGTAGTGAATGGTCGATAGTCGATAGATCGTATATGAAACAATCACAATCTGTAAAATTTTTGACTCTGTTCATTAATTGAGTGAGGAGGCATATGCCACCAGCATCACAACAATCAACACCATCTGCCCAGAAGAAGGGGCATGTAAAGCTGGCAAATGAGGACTTTGTGATTGGCCATGGTACCCACGCGGGACGGTCAGGCAAAGGAAATGAAGATGATTACGCTATCTTTGATGCCAGACAGGGAGTGCACAATAGCGATCCCCCGGTTGTCTTTCCGGCCCGGATTGCCTTGGTGGCCGATGGCGTGGGCGGGTCATCCAGCGGTGAGATTGCCAGCAAAATCGCCATCAAAGCCTTTGCGACTGAATTTCAGGGGGATCAGGAGCGGGCCATCCAGGATCGCTTAGAGAACGCCATCCGCACGGCCAATCGAGAGATCTTTATCCAAGCCACCGAGAATCCTGCCTACAAAGGCATGGGGACCACCATTGTGGCCGCGGCCATTGTGGCCAGGCGCTTTCTCTACATTGCCCACGCTGGCGATAGCCGGGCTTATCTGATCCGCAAGGGCCGGATATACCTGCTGACCTTGGATCACACCTGGGCGCAGGAAGCCTTAGACGCTGGCTACCTTACCGCAGAGCAGGCCAAGAATCATCCCAACAAAAACGTGATCAAACGCTATTTGGGGCCTCTGGATCATGTGGATGTGGATCATCAGATCGTTGACCCGACCACATCCAACGGCAATACGGTAGAAGAGAAGGAACGGCAGATGGCGTCCAACAACCGTATTGAATTTTTGGCTGATGACACCCTGCTCCTCTGTAGCGATGGCCTGACCGATGTGGTCCCTGACCAAGATATCTTAGCCACCGTCACCCGCTTTGACCCCCAGCGGGCCGTCGAGCAACTCATCAAAGCCGCCAACAACGCGGGCGGTCCGGACAACATCACTGTAGTTATTCTCAACAAGCCTGGGCGGCACCAGACCACACCCGCGGCAATGGCCAGCGTCACACCCCTTGATGCGCCACCTACCATGTCGCCACCAGATGATTCAATGGCGTTGAACTCGGTTGCGCAGGTAGATACAGCAAATTCTAACAATCAACTGGAGGATGATCCAGAAGAATCAGAACGCGCTCTACTACCCTGGATTATTGGTGTAATGCTGCTGCTATTTTTGATTGCCGGAGGGTATCTTGTATCGAGTTCTGGGTTGCTGGCCAGATTGTTCCCAGAAAGTACACCTGTTGCTGGAGGAGCTGCACAGCCGACAACTTCCGCTACTGAAGGGGAGGGGGCCGCTGGTGGTAACGATGAAAATATCAATGACGGAGTGGATGAAGCACAAGCCACTCAAACTGCTGTGGAAGTTGCCGCCATTACTGCAACGGTAGCCTTCACCCTTACTCAAAGTGCGATGCCAACGATGACCGAAACGCCAATACCAACTAATACACCTACATTTACCCCGGAGCCAACACACACATCGACTTCCACACCGGTGTCACCCACTGCTACCCCATCTCCAACTGTTACACCATTGCCAACTTCCGTGCCAACAATCATACCGACAGCTACCCTTCAGGTACCACCTCCTGACTCACCAACACCGGCACCGACAGTGACTAATACACCAATACCTAGTGACACACCAGATTTGGCTGCGACAGAAGACGCTAATGCCAAACGGCAACAAGCTATTCGAGAAACTCAGGCCGCGGCGGCGGTTGCTACGGCAACGGCTGCACAGCCTAGCCCCACACCTACCCCTCTATCGCTAGATGAGCGACCTTATGTTCCTCAACCTGATGAGGTTGGAATAATCGGTCCAGATGATGGGTATGTCTTTGGCACGACAACTGACTTTGCTTGGCGATTCAATGCCCGTTCTAGTCGAGAAGTTAGAGGTGTACTTGCCCCAACTTCAGACTTCTACTTTGAAGTAATTGTGTTTGATGAAACAGGCGATGCCAAGGGGATGGCCAATGCTGCTAAGGTAACGCAACAAAAAGTTACTATCGAAACATTAGGCTCCAGTGACTACACGCTACATTCCGGTCACTCTTATGAGTGGACAGTACAACTGGTTTGGTGTGCTGGTGGACCGTGTAATAACGATAACTATAAGCCATTGGGTGAAGTAGCCCCACGTCGTGAGTTTGTTTATAAACCTGGTGGTAGTAGCGGTGGTGGTGGTGGGGGGGATGACTGCGACGATGGTCGAACAAGCACAGGCGAAAGATGCTAACTTTAAATGCTATTAGCTTGTTTGAGAAATAAAGATATCAAATTGTAATGAATATAAGGTAAATAGTGATGGTATCACACAGTAAATTTATGGGCATCATGATTCTCCCTATCTTGGGTATTTTCTTGCTGTTTGGTTTTGAGGTAGCTCACGCACAATCCACTGATGATGTAGAAATTAGCAAAACTGCGTCTTCCGAATCTGTTAAAATAGGCGAGTTGATTACCTACACGATATTGATTCAAAATCATTCAGAGATTTCAAGCACATTAAGTCTGACGGACACGATTCCTATGTACTTAACTGACATTCACACAAATACAGTTGGTACAGCTGTTTCACCTACTTTACCTCAGCTTCTGGCTTGGACAGGTGAAATTGAGGCAGATGAAAGTTTAGTAATTTCGTATACAGCAAGAGTCGACTCTGCTGCTCAAGACGTCGAGGAGATTGTCAATCAAGTTGTGGCAAGAGACATACAGAATGGCATCGAAATAGAAGATGATGTCGCTGTTGCGGTTATGCCTGTAGAAGACTCAGTCAATATAACAGATGATGAAATAGAAATCACCAAGCATGTATCTGCTAAATATGTTCACCCTGAGGATCCGATTACTTATACGATATCGATTCACAATAAATCTGCAATGACCGCAACGTTGAATCTAACGGATACACTTGACGTTAAAGTAACTGATGTTCAGCCAAATACACTTGGCACATCGGTGCATTTTCGACGTCCCTACATTCTAAATTGGATGGGCGAGCTCAGCGCTGAAAGTAGCAAAGTAATTTCCTATACCGGGAAAATTGTCTCTACGGCCCAAGACGGTGAAGAGATCATTAACCAAGTCTTAATGAAGGAGATCCAGAGTGGAATAACGAAAACTGCTCAAATAATGGTTATAGTCAAACTCAGTCACACCTACTATCTGCCATTCCATCAAAATTTTCTAATTATTCCATTGCCGGAACTCGCCAATGGCGGCTTCGAGATCAGACCAAATGCATCCTGGACTGAACAATCGACAAACTTTGATACTGTAATTGTCGATCGGAATACACTTCTGCCAGACAGTCCCCGTATGGGTAACTGGGCTGCATGGCTTGGCGGTAGAGCGAATGAAACTTCGTCAATTCGCCAAAACATCAGTGTTCCCAAATATTTGGATAGACTCAAATTACGATACTACTACTGGGTTGCTTCGGAAGAGAGTAACTGCGGAGACGATAGATGGTTTGTTCAGGCTAATAACGCAGATCTTCAACCCCCTGCTGAACTTTGTGAAACTAATAATACAAATGCTTGGAGATTGGGCTGTATTGACATGAATAATTTCGATGAACAGGATGTCACCATCGAATTTAGGGCCGAATTGGATGGGTCTGGTAATAGCAACCTCTACATTGATGATGTTTCAATAGATGACGACTGTGAGGAGAATAGATAGTCGCACTCCATATGAGGAAGTTACTCAGTATTCAAAGCAATGAAAGATTACGTTAGCCACAGCCGCGACTCTTGACCTTGGACTCAGGACTGCAGACGATTGATACCCAATTCATATATCAGTATAGTAGTATATCCTAAAACCGTGTCTATATGGATCACCTAATCGGTCAAACCCTTGGCCGCTACCAAATCAATAAGTTGCTGGGCAAAGGCGGCATGGGGGCGGTCTTCAAGGCCCACCATTTGGACCTAGAGCGGGATGTGGCCATCAAGCTCATGAATCCTGAATATGCTCCTCGCCAGAACTTCATCGAATTCTTCCGGCGGGAGGCCAGGGCTGCCGCGCGCATGGATCATCCCGGCATTGTGAAAGTTCATGACTTTGGCGAGGCCCTGGATCATCTCTATCTGGTCATGGAGTTTATTCCGGGCGTCAATCTGCGCCAAATGCTCCAGCAACTGACCAAAGAGAAGCGCTGGATCACCCAAGCTGAGGGCATACAGATTGTGCGTGATTCAGCCTACGCCTTGGCCTATGCTCACGGTATGCACGTGCTCCATCGAGACATCAAGCCAGCCAACATTATGGTCAAAGAGCAGAAGGTGCGACCGGGCGTCGTCGAAGCGCCCATCCGACCCGTCATTACCGACCTAGGACTGGCCAAGATACAGGATAGCGGTCTCCAGAGCGCGCCTGGGACGACGGCTGGGGGGACGCCTGCCTACATGTCTCCTGAGCAAGCCCTAGGTAGGCCCTTGGATGGGCGCAGCGATGTCTACTCATTGGGCGTTCTTCTCTTTGAGTTGACCTTGGGAGAGCGCCCCTATTCCATTCATAGCGTCCCAGAAGCCGTCTACTGCCACATGAATGAGACGTTGCCCAAGCCTAGTTCGCTTCGTTCCGATCTGGATCCGATCCTCGAATCGATTCTGGAGACGGCCCTGGCCAAAGAGGCCCAGGATCGCTACGAATCCGCCGAAGCGTTGGGCGATGCCTTGCAGGCCATTGACCTGGCCTCCCTGGCCACCAGCGTCCCACCCAGCGCGGCCAACGGCAGCATTGAGCTGGTAACCTTACATCGCCAGAATCTGGAGCAGTCACCCATGGCCGTGACGCCCAGCCCCCAGCATCCAAGCGGTAATCAGGGCAGTCAACCCCCTACCCAGATTCGGATCATGCAACCCGATCACTCCACCTATACCATTGCCTTTACCAGGGAGATGATCCGCATTGGTCGAGGCCATGAAAATGATGTGGTCCTCAACGACTATTCCGTCTCTCGCTACCACGCCCTGGTGGAGCGCACTGGACGCTACTTCAGGATCGTTGACCAGGGGTCTGCCAACGGCCTGACGCTGGGGCAGCGCACAATTGGGCCCCATCGGTCAGCCCTGTGGATGCCAGAAGAAGCCTTGCGCATTGGCAATCATCTTCTCTTCTTGCAGACCGGGGATGAGTCTGTGCTGTCGGAAAATAGGCAGGGTTCACAGCCTGTACCTGACGATTCAGTGAAATCGTATCCTCTTCAGCAACCAGATGATATGACGGGTACGTTGGTAAATCAGTCAGCCTTGAGACAACCAACTAATCAAAATCGTAGGTCATATGTCAATAATAGTAATGAACCAGACGAATCAGAACGCTCTCTACTCCCCTGGGTTATTGGTGTGATGCTGCTCCTATTTGTAATAGCCGGAGGATATCTTGTATCGAGTTCTGGGGTGCTGAACAGATTGTTCCCAGAAAGTACATCTGTTATTGGAGTATCTTCACAGCCAACATTCTCTGCTGTTGAAGCGAATTCGTCTAAAGGTGCTAACGGTACAAATAATAGCGGCGGAGTTGACGGAACGCAATCCACTCAAACTGCTGTGGAAGTTGCTGCCATTACTGCGACGGTAGCCTTCACCCTAACTCAATATGTGGTGCCAACTGAGACACCAATACCCACTAATACGCCTACATTCATGCCAGGGCCGACACAAACGCCAACTTCTACAGCGGTGCCACCCACTACTACCCCGTTGCCAACTTCCGCGCCAAAAATCATGCCAACAGCCATAATTATTGCGACACCGACTAACTCACCCACAGTAACAGAGACCCCGACACCCACTCTTACCTATACACCAGCAGTCGATGCAACTGCAACAAGCAATGCAGAGCGGATGCTGACTATCCAGGCAAATCAAACCGCTACTGCCATTGCTAAAATGACGTTGGCGACACGGCCTTTTCCTGAAGGTACATTTATTCCTACAGTCACACCCGATATCATTGCTACAACGGATGCTATTTCCACACGAGAACAAGCTATTCTAGCAACTCAAAACGCGGCAACGGTTGCTACGGCAACGGTTGCGCAACCTGCTCCTACGCAACGATCACTCCCTTCAGATTCATCACAATTAGAACCGCCGCCATTTCGACCTCAATCTAATGAGGTTGAGATAATTGGTCCAGATGATGGGATCTCCTTTGATCAACAATATTCATTTCATTGGCAGTTCAGTGAATTCGCCAGTCGCGAGGTGAGAAGCGCGATTGATCCAAATTCGAACTATCTCTTTGAATTGGTTGTGTTTGATAATGACCGCGTGCCTAAAGGCATGACTAGCGCGTCCAAAAGAATGAGTTTGCTGATTAAACCCGATTCTCTTCGTCACTCTCCATTTAAACTCGAATCTGGTAAATCCTATGAGTGGACGGTGCAGTTGGTTTGGTGTGCTGGTGGTTTGTGTAATAGCGAAAATTATAGGCCGGTTGGGGAGGTTGCGCCACGACGTAGTTTTATTTTCAGGCCTAGTAGTAGCGGCGGTAGTAGCGGTAGTAGTAGCGAAATAGATGGAAACCCAAACAAATGACCCGGAATAGGCAGACAGCATACATGAATAGGATGCAATACAAATACTGCACACAGCTACTTGTGACGTTGATAATGGCTGGTGCATTATCCACTATATTGACGGTGTCTGCCGAAAATGGCTCAGCTCAAAATCTTGACAGCTCAACGAATGAAAAGTCTGCTTTGCAAGAATTTAGCCCTATCGCTGATACATACATGGCCAGCGGTCGCCCGGACGAAAGGCGGCCCATGCTGGAACAGATGTGGGTTGGCTATAATGGTTCCGATGGCTCTGAGATCGAGCGCTCATTAATAAAATTCGACCTTAGTGGCATTCCACAGAATGCTCAGATCCAGTCCGCTACCCTGAAACTACATTTGTCTTCGAACACGAGTCGGGATGATCCGCTGCCAATAACGGTCTCAATGTTTGTAAACGACTGGCTCGAAGATACGAATTGGAATGAAAGCGGTCATAAGCCAATAACGCCAGGCGGCGTAACAGTTGAGATAGGCACAAGTCGTCGCGTTTACGAATGGAATGTAACCACGTTGGTTCAACAGTGGCAGCAAGAGCGCCCAGCTAATGGATCCGAGTTGAGCTTGATCCTGCAAGGTGACGAAAATAGGGACCGGAATAGAGAACGTGCATTCCGCACAAAAGACTGTCCATCAGACGAAGCAGATTGTAGTGGGCCAAGTCCCGTTCTAGTCATCGAGTTTGAAATACCAACACCTACCAGCACGCCTACATTCACGCCCACTCCCGCGCCTACTCTAGGACTTCGTGTCGAAGCCTCCTATCAACGAGTTAATGGAACCCCTGAGCCAATCTTTCCAACTGATATTGGATTGGGCGAACCGCTTACAATTACAATCTTTATAACCAGGGTCAATAGCAATACTGGCCTGAACAATGTAGTCCTAACAGGATATATTCCTCAGGGGATGCATTACGAACCGAGTGAATCGGATTTATGTAACTTCAGGCGAGATACAGAGGTACAAAATACATACTTTCTCAGATGTGAGGAGATTGCGATTGCAGCCACGGGTTCGGTCAGTCGTACATATGTAGTGACGCGCACATTACCTATTGAGAATATTTTTATTGATAATATCTCCGAGGCGGGTGAGCAGGAAGTTTCTGCAGAAGTTGAACCAGATAGCGCCAATCGCAATGTCAAGTATGACTGGTATTTGGACAGCGAACCGATTCAACTCAATGCGCGTGAAAGTTTTACTCATACTTTTGAACCAGGCGATTATCAGCTTACTGTGATTGCTCGGAACCCAGCTTGTCGACGCTCCGGTAGTTTGCGAATATCCATCCCAGACAATGAATCCGGTAGTGAGTCCGCTAAGAACGTCATACCGGATGGCGCATTTCTTATGGTTGAAGATGGTGCCGGACGTGCAGCAACATTACTACCAGAATGTGTCAATACAATCAACGTAGCGGCACCAGCCATCATTGTTGAGTGGTATGAGCTGTTGTCTGATGGGAGTACAGAAATGAGGAAACAGTACCTTAACTTGCAGCAATTGCCCGGTGCAATAAGGATATACGTGCCTTATTACATTGATTCTGGCCAGAACATCACAGATTGATGAACTGATCGTCCCGCAAACTTAACTCTTACTGAGTTGAACAATACAAAGAACAATAAGTATCCGAGCACATGTTTTTCGGTATTTCTACCCTAAGGAAGATACCAATTTACTTTTGTGCGGGTACTTAACCTTCTCTAAAATGAAACTATCATGGAGCACTTAATCGGCCAAACCCTCGGTCGCTACAAAATCAACAAATTGCTGGGCAAGGGTGGTATGGGCGCTGTCTTTAAGGCCCTCGATCTGGAGCTCGATCGGGACGTGGCTGTCAAGCTCATGCATCCTGAGTATGCCTACCGTCCTTCCTTTATCGAATATTTTCGCCGGGAGGCTCGGGCGGCCGCACGCATGGATCATCCGGGCATTGTCAAGGTCTATGACTTTGATACGGCCCTGGATCATCTCTACCTGGTCATGGAGTTTATTCCTGGCGTCAATTTGCGCTATATGCTCCAACAGCTAACCAAAGAGCAGCGCTGGTTCACCCAAGCCGAGGCCGTGCAACTCGTGCGCGAGTCATCCTATGCCTTGGCCTATGCCCACGGCTTGAAGGTGCTGCATCGAGACATCAAGCCAGCCAACATCATGCTCAAGGAACAGATGGTGCGGCCTGGCATGGTCGAAGCCCCCATTCGGCCCGTTATTACTGACTTGGGACTGGCCAAAATTCAGGACACGGGTCTCCAATCTGTGACGGCAGGGGCAGCCGGTGGTACGCCTGCCTATATGTCACCCGAACAGGCCCAGGGCATGACCTTGGATGGTCGAAGTGATGTCTACTCTTTGGGTGTGCTCCTCTTTGAATTGACGTTGGGCAAGCGTCCCTTTCCCATTCGCAGCGCACCAGAGGCAGTCAAGTACCACGTCTATGAATCCCTACCCAAACCGAGCACGGTACGCCCAGATGTGGATCCGGTTCTTGAAGAAATTTTGCAGAAAGCCCTGGCTAAAGAGGCCCAAGAAAGGTACGAATCAGCCGAAGCTTTGGGCGATGCTCTGCTGGCCGTCGACCTAGAATCGTTGCCCAAAAGCGTGCCGCCAAGCGCGGTCCACGGCAGCGCCGACCTCTTTACCCTCCATCGTCAGAATGTGGACCGATCACCTGTGCCTATGACGCCTACACCACCCAGGCACAGAGATAGTCGGAGTCAACTTATTGACCAGATTCTGGTTCGCCAGCCCAATGGGGGAGCTTATGTCGTTCCCCTTACTGGACGTACCATGCGCATCGGACGAGACCCCAAAAACGATGTGGTCCTCAATGATAATCGCGTCTCTCGCTTTCACGCCTTGTTGGAGCGGGACGGGGTGAACTTCAGAATTATCGACCAGGACTCTGCCAATGGGCTGATCGTCGGCCAAGAGAAGATCCCATCAGGTCAATCCGCTCGCTGGATGGTCCATCAGACGGTGCGCATTGGGGATCATATGCTCCAATTGGAATCCAAGGGGGCTTCCGTACCATCAGCTCTATCAGGCGGTTCTAACCCATCGGCTAGGCTGACAGACCATCGTAATTTAGCCCCCCAGCCCCAATTGACCAATACGGTGGTGGATGGGTCGACAGGTCCCCATCCCGCGGTCGAGCAACCAGCTCACCAGATCAGGCCATCAGACGGATCTGGCGAGCCGGCTCCTTCAGACCGATCCATGTTGCCCTTTATCATCGGTGCATTGCTTCTACTCCTCCTGGTTGCGGGTGGATATCTGTTGTCACGTTCCACCCTCTTTAGGGAGACCGATCCAAAGAACCCATCTATCGTAGAGAACATAGAAACCGCAACGGCCTCGCCCACAGCGACCAATCCCGTTGCGCCAACTCAATCTGTGAATTCGGAGGGAAACATTACTGATGTGACGCCAGCAAGGCCAACGAGTGAGGAAGAGACCATTGTTTCCCAATCACCGACGGCCAGCGGGACAGAAACGCCAACCACTTCATTTACCACAGCGGTGGAAACGCCAACCACTATAGACGCGGCCACGGCGACAGAAACAAGCGAATTACCCATACAGTTGCTACCGTCGCCTACATTTACCGTGCCTGTCACAGCTAGAGCAACGGCTACATTGTTTGTACCAAGTGTGGATGGACCTACGGACCCACCATCAACCCCCATACCAAGCGAAACAGAAACCGTTGCAGTAGTTATACGGCCTACGCCAAATCGAACGGCGACAGCACGTGCCCAATCAACTCAAAATGCTGAGGCCACCCAAACGGCAAGAGTCAATCCAACAGCTACTTCAATTGTGTTGACGGCGTCACCAACGCCTATCCCGATAATCCCTGTCCCGCCAATCTCCCAAGCGACATCAACCGCGACATCAACTGCGACGACCTCTTCACGTGAGTACCAACCTCGGTCAAATGAAGTAGAGCTGGTGAGTCCAAGTAATGGCTTTGCCTTTGATAAGGATACCCAATTCGAGTGGCGAGTCAGTTCACAAGCCAGCGATATTGTGCAAAGCGTACTTTTGCGCACATCGGACTATTACTTCGAATTGGTCGTTTTTGATGAAACGGGGGGACCCAAAGGAATGGATGCGGCTGCCAAACGGACACGTAAGTTGCTCCCTATCAGTGCGCTGCAAAAGAATCCCTTTGTCCTGAACTCGGGTCGCTCCTACAGCTGGACTGTGCAATTGGTGAGGTGTGAAGGGGGGACGTGCACCGATGATAATTATCAGCCGTTGGGAGAGGTCGCGCCCCGGCGTACGTTTTTCTATCGGCCTCCAAATACTGCTGGTAATAGTAGCTCACGTACCTCGGGCGCAACAGATAGGTAGCTGGACATGGTTCAGAAAAGGCAGCCTCGAGTGAACGAATCACTCTTAGGAATCAAGATCAAATAAAACCCAAAACTTCGGTCACGTCATCTCGGGTACCTGAGAGATCTTCCATTACGTTTTATTAAATTCTCGATCATTATTTCAAACCATACCCATAAACCGGAGCAAGCGCTTTTCGAACAGGGGGCAAGGCAAATGACTCAAATAAGAACTCTGTTGCATTTATTGAAGATACTGCTTGTGGTCATTTTATGTATAACCGTCATGGCAGCTTCTGGGGTATTGTCGCAGAAAGATACAGGCAAGACCACACCTTTTGTCAATCGTAGCATTGATGTCGTTCTCAACCTTACTTCGATAGCGGATACGTATATTGCGAGTGGCCGTCCCGATCAAAGACGCCCAGCCATTCGAACCATGTGGGTTGGATATAATCGCTCGAAGGGCAATGCTGTTGAAAACGCTCTGATTAAATTTGATCCAATCAGCATTCCACAGGAGGCTCAAATTCAATCGGCCACACTTAAGCTGCATGTATCTTCGACCACAACCAACGATGAGCCGCTGCCAGTCAAGGTCATTCGGACGGGGAATAACTGGTCAGAGAATCTGAATTGGAATGAAATCGTAGACGTAGAGAGATTCCCTGGTGAAGTTACAGTACCGATTGGTACTGAATTCATCGCTTATGAATGGAATATTACATCACTTGCTCAGGCATGGCAGCAGCAACGCCCTTCTGTCGGCTCTGAGTTTAGTTTAATTCTGCAAGGGAATGTGGGGGGCACCAAGGAAAGAGAGCGGGCATTTTGGACAAAAGATTGCCCGGCAGGTGATGCTGAATGTGCGGGTAAAGTGCCTCTTTTAACAATTAATTATCTACCGCCAACCCCAACACCTACACCGACACCTACCCCAACGCCAACCAATACGCCGACGGTAACAAGAACCCCCGGTATCCAAGCCAACGTCTCATACATTCCATCCAACGGAACACCGATACCGACTTTTCCAACGGACGTGGTCCCTGGTCATTCTTGGACCATCTCGCTCTCTCTAGAAAGAGTCAATAGCTCATCGAGCATCAATAACGCAACGATTTCAGGATACATCCCCCAAGGAATGCAGTACGACACACAAAGCTCTAGCCAGTGTACCTACAGCCAAGCGACAACCATTGTCACATGCAGCAACGTCTCGGTTGCCCCGGCGTCAACGGTTGTCCGTCAGTATATTGTGGCGCGTCCGACGTTGGCAGCAACCCCAGTTGCCCCCCCGGCTATCATCGTTAATTGGGATGAGGATCAATTCACTGGGGGCGACCCAAGACGCATCGTTGTGAACTTGCCTTACCTGCCGGAGGCCCAACACGTATACATTCCTCAATTGCCGTTTCCTCCTCTTCCTACACTATCCAACAGTGGCTTCGAATTTGGCGCCAACGTATTCTGGGCTGAAGCATCGACGAATTCCAATCCTGTTGTGGTCAGCCGTCAAGCCCTTCCACCCGCTTCGCCTCGTAGCGGGGAATGGGCTGCTCGTTTCGGCAGCGCAACCGCGGAAGCTGCATCACTCAGTCAAGTTGTCAGCATCCCAGCAACGCTGAATAGCTTAGCCCTGCACTATTACTACTGGATATCCTCAAATGAGATTGGTTGTTCCTGGGATAAAGCCTTTGTGCGAGCCAATGGCACCAACCTGTTGCCAACCATTGAGCTATGTGGGACCAAGAATACAAATGGTTGGGTTTTGGGTTGTGTGGATTTGAATAACTTGGGTGGTCAGAGCGTCACCATCGAGTTTCAGGCTGAATTCGATTCATCCGTGAGTAGCTTTTTTTTCATCGACGATGTTTCGATAGAGTATGATTGTAATTGAATGAGAAATTTGCATTGGCTTCTATAAACCCCGTACCGTCCAAAATCGGTCCCTACGAAATCGAAGAAGAGATTGGACATGGCGGCATGTCGGTCGTCTATCGCGCCCACGATACGCTCAACGATCGAAAGATCGCGCTGAAGGTGCTGCCACCTCAATTGGCCTTCAATGAAGTCTATCTGGATCGCTTTATCCGCGAAGGTAAGAATGGCCTTAACTTGCGTCACCCCAATGTGGTAGGGGTCTTTGAGTCGGGTGAATCAAATGCCTACTATTATATTGCCTTAGAGCTAGCCACCAACGGTACGGTCGAGGATTTGCTCAGACCCAAACAAGTTGTCTTTACGATTGACGAGGCCCTCAATATCCTCTCCCAAGTCGCGAACGGCCTGGACTATGCCCACCAGAATAATGTCTTACATCGAGACATCAAGCCAAGCAACATTCTCTTGACCGATGGCAAGCGGGTTTTCTTGGCTGACTTTGGTGTGGCCAAGAACCTAGCAGCTGATCAGACTCAGATGACCATTCCCGGTTTTTCGGTGGGAACGCCGGCTTATATGTCACCCGAGCAGGCCCGAGGCGACCAAAACATTGATGCTCGGGCCGACATTTATAGTTTGGGTGTTGTCGCCTATCAGATGCTGACGGGCTACCGTCCCATTGATGCAGATAGCTCGATTGACCCACTTGCTCTATTGCGCCGCATCATTGATGAAATGCCCAGACCACCAGAGGTCGCCAATGCCACCTTGCCACCCGGAATTGCTTATGCGCTGAAGAAGGTACTAGCCAAAAGCCCCACTCAACGCTATCAGACCGCGGGCGAGTTTATGGAGGCCTTACAACACGGACTCACTTGGGTACCCAATCAATCTGAACAGGTAGCCCTGGATGCGGCTACCCAGATGATGATTCCCATTGATTTTGGCCCAGCTGAGGGAGCAACCATCCAGCCTGGGTATGGTCACCAGCGAGTTTCTGGCAATATTACCCCTCCGCCTCCAGCGGCTATTACAGCACCAATTCAGCCGCCAGTTGATGAGCCGCGGCGCCCTCAAAGGCGTAACTACGCTCCCCTCGGGATCTTTTTAGGCTTGACGGCGGTTGTGCTGGCTCTTTTGGCTCTGCTGCGACCCTCAGGTGGGTTTGAGCTTTCTATTGTCAATCGGGCCGGGCCATCTATCGATGCGCTAGACAACGGAACCAATATTGCCCAATCGCCCACGCTAGCCACGCTTGATGCTTTGGGGAACAATGGCATCCTTACGACTACAGGGACCATATCAACTCAGGCGCCACCTGAAACAGCCGCAGTAGTACAATCAGCTATCGTTACCCAAACACATTTACCAGAAAATACCGCGACAGGTACGACGCTGCCATCTGAGCCACCCACCGCTACCCATACAGTAACCGCTATCGATACCCCGACAGCGGAAGATATCGCTATGGCAATCAATTCGGCCACCCGGACACCGACCCACACGTCAACCACCACAAACAGAGCGACAGCTTCCAATACACCAACATTTTCACCTGAGCCGACTGCAACATCAACACCCAATTGGACTGCTACGGGTGAAGCATTACAAGCCATTGTGCAAGCAACCTTAACAGCAATTGCGTCGGCTATTCTACCTTCTCCAACCGCAACCGAAACAACTACTGCAACCCACACGCCAACAGATGTTCCACCAACACCCGACTCTGCGACACCGACGAAGGTCGATACCCCTACAGCCGAACCGATAGAGAGACCGACAGAGACAAACACACCAACCGAAACAGAAACGCCTAAACCAGCTGATACACCAACAGAGATCGAGACGCCGACATCACTCTCTACACCCACTGTCGAGCCTACCAGTACACCAACGGGTACGCCAACGAGAACCAACACGCCAACGATAGAACCGACAGCGACCCATACCCAAAGACCGACGCAAACCCCAGCGCCTACTTCAACGCCTACTTCAAAGCCTACCAGTACTGAGACGCACACACCTACATCAAAGCCAGTACGCTTGGGTCGTTACTCCCCGGATGGAGCTGCTTTTGCTGTTCTGCTGCCAAGAGATTGGGACGAGACGGAACAGCGCGGCCGATACAATTTTGTCTCTCCTGATGGACGCAGCCGCTTCTTTGTGCAACCCATGACCGTTGCAATGAATAATCTGTCTCCTACAGAATTACTGGATGCGTTCGTTCGTACCGGCGAACTGGCGATGGTGGACGGTATAGAGGCTGATGGCCCGTTGGAAGAAGGGATCACCCTGGATGATACATCCGCATCCATGCAAGGGTACACCGCTACCCTATTGGGGACGCCGGTCTCTGTACGCCTTATGTCAATCAGCGAACCTGGGCGCTCATACATGGTAGGGAGTATCGTAGCTACAGACCAGTTGGCTGCTGCCGAAGCCTGGCTAGACACAGCCTTTGACCTATTTGATCCGGGGGATCCACCTACAGCTACGCCAACAATTACGCCAACAACTACATCTTCTGATACACCACTACCCTCAAACACACCAACCCAAACAGCTACCCAAACACCTGTTGCATCACCGACAAATTCGGCAACGCCCGTACCCACGTCAACACCCATGCCAACACCGACTGCCACCGAAAAGGTAACTGTTGAACCAACAGCTACCGCCATCAACACGCCCACGCCGGTACCACCTACAGCAACATTCGTGCCGACTGTACCCAAACCGCCGGGGCTGATGACCGATTTTGAGTTCTTTGGCCAATGGCTCCGTGGTGACCAGCCCTATGGCACCTTTGCCCAATCTGAAGAGCAGGTCCACAGCGGTCGCTTCTCTGGCAAATTGAGCTACGAGTTCCCGGCCGTGCAGGGCAACTTTGTGGTCTTCCAACGCGCTATTTCTATCTCTGGTCAGCCCGACCGCTTGACCCTGTGGGTCCACGGCAACAGCACCCAGCACTACATCCATGCTTGGGTGAAAGATGATACCGGGCGGGGCTTCCAGTTTAGCTTTGGCCAAGTGACCCATTCTGGCTGGAAGCAGATGACGGCCTTCCTTACGCTAAACCAAGACTGGACCACTCGGACATTGGATGGTCAACCAGCCTCGACACTTCAATATCCCATCTCCTTGATGGCCCTGGTCTTGGATGGTTACCCCGACAATCAGGCCCAAACAGGCACAATTTACGTAGATGATCTCTCTGCTGGCTCCGGTGCTGTCGCCAATCCAACGCCAACCGCTACTCATACATCATCTAGTGGTGGCGCAACAACTGTTCCAACAGCTACACCCGAAAACGAACAACCTGTGACCACCTCTGATGAACTGCTGGCAGGCAAGATTGCCTATTCGGTCATTAACACCTCTTCTGGGCGCTATGATACCTACGTCTACCGAATTGACAGCGGTGACCGATGGCCCTACTTGCCCGACAAACGACAACCGGACTTTAGCCCCGATGGCCGTCTAGTGGTCAATGGTGAGGGCGGCGGAGCCGACGACATTATCCGCATGTCCGGAGAAGGGGAAAATCACCGGCACATTACGACTCATCCCGAAGATTCTCATCCCCAGTGGTCACCGTCCACTCAAAGCATTACCTATGCCTCAACTTTCCAGGGTGATGGACGATGGCGTCTCTATTGGGTGGCGGATGTCAAGGAGCAAACCGAAGGACGGACGCTTATCTACAATGGCCGCGAGCTATTTGGCCACCATCCCATCTACCTGGAGAATTGGCGCATTGCCTATCAAGGCTGCAATTCTTGGGAGGGCGGTGGCGCGTGCGGCATTTACAGCGCAGATACCCAAGGTGGACGGCCCATGCGGGCTACCGAGCTAACCGATGACCTGCCTACTGACAATCTGAAGTCCGAAATTCTGTTTATGTCAAACCGAAGTGGCAATTGGGATGTCTATCTGGTAAACTGGGACGGCAGCAATTTGCGACAATTGACCCAGCACCCAGCAGAAGATGGATTGGCCACTGCCTCACCTGATGGCCAGCAGATCGCCTTCACCACCAATCGAGACGGCAATTGGTCCGTCTACGTCATGGGAATCGATGGCAGCAACCAACGACGACTCTTCGACCTACAGGGCGGTTACGGCAGCGGAGACAAAGATTGGCGACAGGAACGTATAAGCTGGGGGAATTGATGTGGCAGCTAGCAGGATTTTGTGCTGGGTGCTGCTCAACCCCTCTTGTGCTATTCGAGCGAGGAGGGACCAAGTTGGTCTAGCCATCTGTAGCGGAGGAAACCATGCCATTTACCAAATACATTGATCTACAGACAATCAACAGACTAGTATCAGGAATTCAAAACAGCGCGCTTGTGTCAGAACTTGAGGATGTGCGTAGTGAACTGCTGGTCGGCATCGATCCAGGATTTGTGGCCAATCTGTCATCCAGCGGTCCGCCCCAGATTCGCATTAAGCTTGACCTGGATAGGATGAATACGGTCTCCCATCTCCTGGGCGATGAAGTTCCCCTTCAGTATTGGTTAATCAATGCAGAAGAGAGAATGAGGACCAATCGTCAGCCCGACACTCCTTTTTTTCAGCAGGTTCTCAAAGACGTTACGGCCCAGAGTCAGCAAATTATTGCCGAAGCCGCTGGGCAAGCTGGCGATCCCAATGCGCTATCCCAAGAGGAGCGCATTGTTCACCAAGACGATATGCTCTCCTTTGAGTGGCTGACCGGCGCGCTAACCGTTGGGCGCAGCGTTGCCCGCCTCACAGTCAATCGGTATCACAACGGGCGGGCTATCGGACCGGAGAGCTTTGGGACCGGGTGGTTGATCGGTTCCCAACATCTTATAACCAACCACCACGTTCTGGACTATCTTGGTGAAGGCCAAGGCGTCGCCTCGGATGCTGATCTGCACCTGCAGGCAACATCAGCCGTCGTCATCTTTGATTACAACAACGCCAATTTGGGGGGAGAAAGGGCCGAAGTTGAAAAGCTCTGTGCGTGGGTCACGCGCCTCGATAATCCAGGCTTAGATTACGCCATCCTAAAGCTCAAAGAGCCAATGACTGACCGCCCTGCCGCCATTTTGGCCCCCTCTGGAGTGGAAGAGATGATGGAGGCCCTGAAGACCAAAAATCAGAACAGGCCGCCGGTTAACATTATTCAACATCCGGGTGGACGACCCAAGATGCTGGGCATACGCAATAACCAGATTTATCAACTTGACGACGTGGAATTGAGCTACTTCACTGACACCGTAAGCGGTTCCTCTGGCTCACCTGTCTGCAACGACGAATGGCAGGTAGTGGCCCTACACCGTAGATGGCAGAAGCTCTATACCAAGAACGTCTGGTTTCAGGGCAAAGCCACAGCCTGGGAAAATCGGGGAACGCGGATTGACTGCATCATTAATGATCTGAAGGAGAATCATCCAGAGCTGTGGAATGAGATTGGTGCGACGGTGGTTGGGTAGGTAGTCAATGCCATTAAGTTAGTGGAGACTGCGATGCACGGTGTCCTGAGATTTCGCCCTTCCAGTCAGAGGATTCACCGTGCGTTGCAGACGGAACGGCTTAACCAAATGACATTGAGTAGGTAGTTTCATTCGGAAGGATATTTTTGTGCTTGAACGCTTTAAACTTGATTTGTTACAAATTCATGAGCTACATGGCTATTTAGAGGGACAGCTCAACACGGATGCCAATAGCGTAATCAATAGTTTGTTGATAGGGATTGATAGCACCACGACAGCCAAATTACCCACTGGAGATATTCCAAGCTTGCGACTGCGCCAGATAATCAATGCCGTGAATGAGATGGATCGGTTAACGACAGGTGAGTTTCCTCTAGAGTATCTCTTACTCAATGCTGTCGAGTTGCTCGGTAAAGAGCCTGGAGCGATACAGGTTCGGCAGCTTAGTGACAAAGCCGGGAGAGATGTGCTCGTAACCAAGCTGATCAAGATAATCGAGCCGGCTCAGATTGATGAGCCGCAGCTTGCACAGCTCTATGATCAATGTCTTCCAGAAAGGCTGCGTACTCAGTACAGCTTTTCTTTGATTGAGAGCTATCATTCCTTAGATACTCTTTTTGAGATAAATCATAGCCAATATGGCTTTGGGTTTTGTATCTGCCTCTTTGCAAATATACTAAGCCACATCTCAAGCGGCGCCAAAACGGATGAATGGGTCCACGAGGCAATCAGGAGATTCAAGTGGCGGTTTGAAAAAGACGACGTATACAGAGAAGCCCGAACGATACTGGAAAAGGTAAATGAAAAGCCATATGTTTCCAGTTACCAACAGATCACTGCCAGAGTAACCTGCATCGATGCCAATAATTATGACCATATACTGGTTGATTTCTTTGAACCCAATGAAAAGGGTGAATTTGAAAATGCCAATTGGGATCCGCTTGAGACAAATATAAGGTTGCTGCCAGAGAAGATTCGAGAAAGACTAGATGCCAATTTGACAAGTCGGGCCTTTATTGAATTGATGCTGCCCAGCGAGTTGATGCACGTCAATATTGAGTTTGCCGAACGCAAACAGGATTGCCTTGTGGGGCCAAACATCGTGGTGCGAAGATTTGGTGAGCGGCAAGTCAAGGCCCAGATGAATGCTAACAGGCCTGCCGCGGCCAAAAAGATCCGCTATATCAACTTTTGGAAAGATAGATGGCATCAATCATTTGGACAGGGTAACCGGCCTGTCCATCAGTTCCATCGCCGAATTACCCATGCGTGCTTGGTCGATCTGGATAACTTATTCTACGATTTAAAGTCTACCGAAGAAATCTGTTGCACAATCTGCGAAGAAAACCCCAAAGAACCCTTTATGGCTCTGTTGCGACAGCATCTGGAATGGGGGATACCCGCCATGATTTGGCCTGGCCATGATGGGTCAAACCGTCTTGGGCAAGATGACATCGATAGGTTATTGAGTACGCCAGCCACTAGATTGCCTCACCAAGTAAGAGAGCTTCAGAAAGAACGGTTGCTCGCCAGCAAGGCAAGGTTTAGCGAAAACAACCTGTTTATCATTTTTGATGATCCAAATCGAATGCTTCCGACTAGATTACAAGAGGACAAAACCCATGGCTGATACAACTGGCTCCAACCACTGGTTTGTATACGGACACGACCAAGGTAAAGAGCAATTGGCTGAGATGCTCCAAAATGGTGCACCCCCTTGGCGGGATTTTGCCAACACAACCCGACGGACGGCCTACGAATTTCTCATTGATGATAAAAAGAAGCAGGTCATTAATGCCGCCATTTACTTGCGTCGCCCCCTTCTCGTTACTGGCGATCCAGGGACAGGTAAATCTAGCCTAGCCTATTCGATTGCCAAAGAACTTGAGCTGGACAAGGTCTTGGTCTGGCCTATTACCTCCCGTTCTACCTTAAGGGATGCGCTCTATCGCTATGACGCCATTGGTCGCCTACAGCAGGCCAACTTAGGAAGCCAAAATGGCCAACCCAAGAATGCTCCACCACCCATCGAGAAATATCTGACCCTTGGGCCACTAGGGACGGCTTTTGCCGATTGCCGCGAGTGGCCCCGGGTTCTTCTCATTGACGAGATCGACAAGAGCGATATCGACTTGCCCAACGATCTGCTCTACATCTTTGAAGAGGGTGAGTTTGAGATTCCCGAACTCTCTCGCTTAGTTGATGCAACGGCTGACGAAGAGACCACTCCAAAGAACGAATTGGAGAACCACTTCGAGATTCGCAAGCATAACGCCGAGAGTCCAGCAGATGTGGTGACCATCAAAGACGGCTGGGTGCGCTGTAAGCACTTCCCCATTGTGATTATGACCAGCAATGGCGAACGGGAACTGCCCGCGCCGTTTTTGCGTCGCTGCCTCCGTTTGCCTATGGAGCAGCCGGATCAACAAAAGCTTCTAGAAATTGTGGGGGCCCACTTCACTGAATATACACCGACATTGGCTGCCTTTATCAAACACATTATGGATGAACGTGAAAAGGGGGAATTAGTTGCCACAGATCAACTGATGAATGCCATCTACCTTGCTCAGCAGATTGTACTCTCTAATAGTGCGACAGGCACTGTTGGCAAACTTTCAAAGGCAGATGAAGAGAGAATAAAGGAAATTGTCTTGAAATCGATAAGCAGGATGCGTCGATGATAGATGATACCACTAGGCAGGGTGTTCGATATCCCGAACAACTCAATGATCTCCAAAGGGTGGTTGAACTCCATGGTCGCCCTATCGGTGTCGAGGAAGTGGCTGACATCGTTTGGTTGGCTGCCCAGATTTGGCGGTCGTTCAATACTGTGGAGAATATCTCCAAACCAGAATCATCTGCACGAGATTCAATACTGTCTGACGATACGAAAAGCTCTTCAACCGAAAACAATCTAAAGGGTCGAAAGGTTGAAGCCGGGCAACAACCGATCTCGCGATATGAGAGTGCTGCAGCGGTCGTTTTACCACCCAGCACAGCTATTGAAGATGGAGAGACTAACGTACCCTTCTTTGTTCCGGCTAGCTCTGCTCTGCCTCGACAATTAGATCTGGCACGTAGTCTGCGCCCTCTAAAGCAGACTGTTTCTTCTCCTACTGTGGATGAAATCGATGAAATTCTGTCTGCTGAGCGCTCGTCCGAGACCAATACACCTATTGTTGTTGTACGTCCCAAGCGGCGCCGTTGGCTCGACGTTGCACTGATCATCGATGAATCGCCCTCTATGGCCATGTGGCATCGTACCATTGCCGAATTTGTTACCTTGCTGGAGCAGATTGGTGCCTTTCGTGCCGTCACATCTTACGGTCTGGCACCAAAACGAGAAGATGAGGAAACAACCCTCAAGTCACTTCGGCTTCACTTTACAATGGGGGCAGGCTATCAAGATGGACGTTTATGTGACCCTATGGAGCTGGTTGATCCCCGAGGTGAGCGCGTTATTTTGCTCCTCTCCGATACGAGCAGCTTCCCTTGGTATTCTGGAGAGATGCCCGATCTGCTCGAGTTGTGGTCTAACTACGGGCCAGTTACCATTCTCCATATGCTGCCGCGCAATATGTGGGAGCAGACCACCTTAGTCAATGAGCTTGATGTCAAGTTGAGTAGTTCCGCACCTATGGTACCCAATGGTAAATTACAGGTGGTCGAATGGCCTTGGTATTGGGAAGAGAGCGATTTTAAAGGCGTTCAAGGTAAGGACAACGCTGAGGCCACCCCTAAGCCCATCCCAGTCATTACCTTAGAATCATACTCACTGGGACCGTGGGCCAACTTGATCGCGGGACGATCTCACTCTCGCTCCTTTGGCTACATTTTCCTGCCGTCAGAGGAATCAGAGAACGGTGACGGAAACACGTCAGCTACACTCATGTCTCAAGCAGGCTGGCATACGCTGGCAAGGCCACCGATAAGATTGTCCGGTCAAGAGGCCGAAGAATACTTCGATCTCAGTTGGCGGCTATTGTCTCGCCCCTCTCGGGAGCTGGCTTCTTATCTGGCCAGCACCCCCATTACCTTGGAGATTATTCGCATCGTCCAGCAGAAGATCATGGGCAAAGAGGCTAATCAGACCCACGTTGCTGAACTGTTCTACAGCGGACTTTTCTGTCAATTGACAGATCCGAAAGCTCTCCACAGCCCAGATGAGATTATCTACGACTTCTATGGCGGTAAAGAAGTGAGGCACTGCTGGCGTCAAATTGCCTTACGCTCGACTACAGTGGATGTATTTCATGAGATTAGCGATTATATTGATGCCGTTGCCGGACGAGGTGGTGGCTTTAAAGCATTTTTATACGAGCAAGAGCTTGATGTAGATACACAGTTGAATACTTTGGAGGGTGTGTTTGCGCAAATTGCTCCAGATGTCCTGGACGGTTTAGGAGGATTTTATTCGGAGTGGGCAAGACGGCTAGATACATCGCTTGAGATCCTTATTGAGGAAAGTATTCGGTTTGAAAGTTCATTACGAATCCACCAACCAAGCAATAAAGTTGTAACAGATCTCCTCGTGGCCGATCTTACTAACCTAATTAAACAATCACAGGTAGATGAACGCCAACTTGCACAAATTTATAGCCACTGTCTACCTAATCATCTTCGAGAGAAGCCCCAATTTTCACAAAGTGCCTTAGATTCATCTATGCAAACACTTTTTGAGGTAGAACATGAACAATATGGCGTTGGATTTGGGGTTTGTGTATTTGCGAACGTAGTGGGCCAGATGTCATTAGTATTTATGGAATCTAAAGAATGGATAGATCGAGCTATTTCTAAAATGGCTTGGCAATTTACACAAGTTGATGTAGAAGTAGAAGCGAATGAAATCGTACAATCGATAGATAAGCAAGTTCGTTCGATGCAATCCGTTGAAAGAAAGGAATTTTCAATCTTGAGGGAAGGTCGTCTCCAACATCAAGAAATATTAAGCCTTCACCAAGCCTTGTTTGTCTTATTGGATCAAGGCAATGCATCAGCAATCATAGACAACCTTTTGGTGGGCATGGATCCTGCCTATAGAAGGGCTCTGCCTGATGAAGGCGTTTCTCAAACTCGACTATTAAATATTCTGAATACGGTCAATATGACAGGTTTGTTGAGCACGGGCGAGTTCCCTTTGGAGATTCTTCTGACCAATGCTCTTTACCAGCTTGGCAACCGACAGGAATCGCTTGTTGTCCAAAAACTCATAGAAAGAGTTGCGAAAATTAAAGAGCATCTGTTGGAAGGGAGCGTAAAAGAGGCCGAGGAGCCAGAGAGCCAGCAAAGTGAAGAGGCCGATTCGTCGGATACCGTCGCTGATAAACCTTCTGTCGAAGCATCCACCCCTGAGCCTGAGCCAATTATTGAGGAACCATCTGCTGAACAAAGGGGCCAGGCTGACGGTACACCACTCAAAACGATTCTTTACCTTGCGTCTAGTCCAAAAGACAAGGATTCGCTGCGCCTTGGTGAGGAATTACGCAAGATCCAGACCGGCATGAGCTTGGTCGGTACGGAGAACGATATTCAAATAATTGCTATCCCGGCTGCTGGTTTTACTGACCTACGTAGAGCCATGCTCAAATATCGACCAAGCGTTGTCCACTTTTCGGGACACGCCACAGAAGAGACCGGCATTATTTTTGAGACAGAGGATGGAACGTCGGCCTATGTAGATCCCCAAGGGCTTGCCGACTTCTTTCAACCCTTTACGGACGTCCACTGTGTGGTCTTAAATGCTTGTTACTCAGAACCGCAAGCCTATGCCTTTGCCCAGCACATTGACTATGTGGTAGGCGTAGCCCATGCCATTACTGATGACGAATCCATCGAGTTCTCTGTGGCCTTTTATGAAGCAATTAGCGCAGGAAATTCCGTTGACTTCTCTTTCGACGTTGCTAGGGGGTCGCTAAATGCTGTCCATAATGTAGGTGACTTGGCACCGACGCTGTTGCGCAAGGGTGACCAGAAAGTTATCCCCCCGGAGCCTGGGCAATCATTGCCTGATATACCGTTAGAGCAAGAGCCGGACGTTGAGATCGTCACCCGAACGGGTGATCCATCTAGTCGCGACTCCATTGACGACTCAGAAGAGATAGATCCCGAGGCCAATACAGATAATCAATCTCTTGAGCAGATCATCCAACCCCAAGGCCAACCATTCTTGCCCGAATACGCCCGTCATAGAGCCAGCATATGGGGGGTGGCCATCAGCCCCGATGGTACGCTTGTGGCATCTGCCTCTGATGATGGAACGATCAAGCTGTGGGATTTAGAAAATCAGACCTATATGCGTACTTTCGAGGGGCACAGTGGTCGCGTGCTGCGGGTCCGGTTTCGCCCCAATCACCGACAGATCGTTTCTGCTTCTGATGATGAAACTTTGCGCATATGGGACATTGATAGTGGAAAATGCCTCCATGTATTGAAAGGTCATGGACGAGGCGTCAGCGATGTGGCCATCTCGAGTTCTGGCACGCAAGCTGTGTCGGCTTCATCGGATACCAGCCTCATGCTCTGGGATTTGGAGAATGGAAACTGCTTACAGACCTTAATGGAACACAGGGATGTGGTGACCTGCGTTGCCCTGAGCGAAGATGGTCTGCGAGCAGTCTCGGCCTCATCTTTGGGATCGCTACGCATATGGGATCTGACCAAATCAAAAAATACTAACCGTATTCGGGCGCATACGGAACAAATTCGTGATATCGCTCTATCAGCTGATGGCAACCTCGTCATTACAGCTTGTGATGATGAGACGTTGCAAGTGTGGGATCTGAGCCAACGTCGTAAAATTTATACCTTAGATGAACATATGGGGACAGTTTATGGCGTGGCGTTGAGTCAGGATGAACAATATGTTCTTTCGGCTTCTGAAGACGGTACAGTAAAAGTGTGGGATCTGGCTGATGGAACGGTTGTACAGACCCTTGAAGGCGACCAAACAAATATTTTGCACCTGGATCTGAGCCCCGACAAGACAAAACTTGTGGCTTCCACATCCAGCGGCGATCTGCTTCTATGGCAACTGCCTATCTTATCTTGATATGGTTTAGGCAGGTTTCGTGGTTTGAACACCCGTCCATCCATAGCACCACAGCAGGATGAAGATCAAACAAAGATTAGAAGATTAGGCAGATCTTTTCATCCTTCTAATCTTGTTCATCTTTGTTATTTATTGAACAGCTCGGATCCTTTGGGACAACTGATACTCAAGAGGGTGACTGCTTTTCACGCCTTGATTGATGATAAGAAAACGTAAATTCTTGGGTATCAAACTGAATACGAGTGTAATTCGATAGAATACGTGGAGCCTCGCGTGGCAATGGATGACCATTGACGAGAGTTGAAGAGGTCTTTGACTTATTTTGAATGACAAACTTTTGATCATAAAAGCTATAAGTGATGGCTGCATGGTCCCGCGATACCCCGGGATCGGGAATGATTACGTCCCTGGTCTTTCCGCGCCCGATTGTTTGCATAGGGTAATCTTCTGTGAATTCGAGGAAGAGAATCTCCTCGCTTTTGCTGTCTTTGAGATTAGCCCGAATAGATTTGGCATTGCTTTTATTCGTATTAGATTCTAAGATGGAATATGACTCAACTCCAATCTGAAACTGAACTGGCGAGTTGCCTGTATATGGATTTGACTCCCCGTTAAGCCTTATTCCATCTATGATTGTTGTGCTATCTCTATTTAAATCTCGGACTCGAATCAAAGACTCTCCATTGGACGCCCCTGGTTTGATAACCAAATGGGGGTCGGCCACTTGAGGGTTATCGACCAGGATTGTATCTAACTGATCCCGGGTAATGAGCCATTGACCACTGCCAGAGATGTCCAAATCCGATATCGGTTTGCCGGATAAGCTGATTAGCTTGTCTTTGTTTAGATCGACCTCGTATTCGACAAAGTTACCAAAGAAAATTCTGTCGCCATGTCGTAGGCGTGTTGAATCATTGTCTATGGGACGTTGATTGACTTCGGTACCATAATAACTGGCGACGTCTGTCAATGTGGTGCGCCCTCTTGCATCCCGATAGAGTAGAGCATGGGGGCGCGAGATTGATTCGTGAAGAATGATGAGCTGTCGAGCAGCAAAATCTGACCGGGCCAGGATACCGCCTTTTTCGTTAATTCGACCGATTTCTTGTGAACCAGCTTTGACAATGTACTGGGCTGTCATTACAGGAGTGGGTACTGTTGTACTTGGTTTTGTCGTACGATCTTTTGTAGTCATTTTTACCTCTTCCTGATTTTAATAAAGAGTGGTGTTTAGTGGGCTACTTCATAAATACATGATGGCCCTTTTATCCTGTTTCGAGGCGTATAAGGATCTGAACAAACTGCAAAATTTTGTCTTTGGGGTGCTCGTTTTTAAATGGTATTTGGGTTTGGAAAGGAGCTGTCTTGATCTGACTAGCCTAATTTTACACCATAATACATCAATTTATTCAGAAAATATGAAGACATGATACAGACACCATATACTATAGATGGACGACGTTGTCTGCCAATTTCTTTCATTTTAGCTCGAAACTTTCCACACAATAAGCATCAGTAGATCCCTAGCCAGCCGTTCATTGTCATTGTGAGCTACTATAAATGTATGATATATTATGTGTTAATTATTTGATTTTGTCTACTCGGCGGTTCTTGCACGATTTATAATTCAAATTTTTGCTGAATTTTATCAGGAGATCACGACCCAATGGCTAACTCCTCTTCCCGCTCTATTCGTATTTCCATCTGGTATGACGATGAACCGTTTCCTGAACGTATATTTACGCCTGAGGATTGCCCAATTCTATTTGGCCGTACGGCGCAAAATCAGAATAAATTGAGTAAGACCCCTATCTCACTTCAAAAGCTATTTGACTTGGACGAGCAGTCTCTCACTAATATTTCCCGAGATCATTTTCGCATTGAGTTCGATAAAGAGAAAAACCAATTTGCCGTGGTCAACCAGAGCCGGATGGGTACACCTGTCTCATCCGGTGGCATATCGTCTGGTGTTATCCCGACCTCTATCCATGGTGAAGGTACTCACTTTCTCCGTGACTTTGCCGAGATTATTTTACTAAACCATACGGGACAAACGAACGAAAAGATTCTGATCAAAATTGAAGATCAACAAGGCAGGAGGCGCAGCGGGAATACAACCGTGCCTGTAGCGGCGCTCCCTAGCACATTTGAGACGCAAAAAGATAAGAATGCTTTGGAGCAACTCAATGAAAATTTGACGTTGCTCAAAACAGCCCACATATATGGTGGTTCAGGAACGGGGAAATCAGATTTGCTTGACGAACTTGCAGAGCAAGAGAATTCTGACTGGCAGCCTACTCGTAACGTAGCCATCAATCTGCTCATTGCCCGAATAGATGGCTACTTATTAAACGAAAGCCATCCATTTACATGGCATAGATTATTGCGAGATATGCTCTCTGGGATGAATCTGGCTTTGTCCCGTCACCGCGCTGACGATGCGTTACAAACAAGCACGAAAGAGTTCATTGAGAACTTGGACCAAAACAAGGCTGACTATCCGGATGGTGGTCTCTTTGATTCATTGATCGATCTATTGCGTGAGGTCATCGCAAAAACCGGCCTTTCTCCCACCTTTGTTTTAGAAAATTTTGATGAAGCCTACGCACAACTCGAACCCCAGATGCTCTATCAACTCTACAAGGTACATAACAATTCGACTATTGCTGGACAGATAGGCATTATTCTTGTGACGCGGCGCTCGCTAGCCCATTTGCGCGATACCAACGAATCCTACTTTATTGAGCAATTTAACGGTCTATTTAAGGAAACCCAATTAGGACTTACCTATCTGCACCCAGATGCCTTTCATATGACCATGGCTTCCCTGGTCAATCCCGGCATTGATGAAGTAGCTTCGACTTCCCTGTATCAACTGAGTGGTGGACATCCAGTTCTAGCCCGAGAGCTCTATCAACGTCTCTTTAGGGAGGACAACCTCGATAATCCGGCGCTTTGGCCCCAATCTCTTCGTAACCCTGAGTGGCTAAAGACGTTGCCGTTAAATAGCTGCCGAGTAATCTGGCATTACTTAACAGAAGAAGAGCGATTTGTCCTATCTCAATGGCATCAGCTCGACAATCGGCCCACATTAGATGGCCCAGTGATAAAACAACTCATGGAGCAATCGATTATCGATCAGTCGGGTAATCTCTTTAGTCCTGTCTTTTCCGATATGATTCCTTATCTATTTGAACATACAGCCGATCAAGCGAAACAGAGACGTATACACTCTACCGAACAAGGATTACGCATTGATGCTGAACGCGAGCGAGTATATGTGGATGGCCAGGATGTAAGCGAACAGTTAATCGGTGTCTTAACAGGTAAGGTCCTCTTTTACCTTCACCAATGCAACGGCAATATCTGCACGTATGCCGATCTGTATGAAAACTGTTGGGATGTAGATGGGCAAGCACTCGATTTTGGACGAGATGAAGAGGAGACAGTTAAGCGAACTGTTAGTCGTTTGGTTAAATTAGTGGATCCCAAACGTGAGCATATAATCAACGTTCGGGGTACGGGCTACCGATTTAACGCACCCCGAGGGTAGTGTCCCATGCCTCCCGATTTTTGGTTCTATTTTGCAGTACCATCACGATGGGTCTTCAAAACCCCTATGACATATACCACTCCCCAGGTTTCCAAACCTTCTCCTCGTTACTTCGTTGTCTGCTAGATCCTAACCCTCTCCTCTCACAACTGGGTCAATTTGGATACGCCATGTCTACGACTGTCCATCGGCGATCCCTAAGCTGTCGTCAAATACTGTAATGAATTCTGCTATACTTACGTTGCGCAGGAAGTACAGATGTCGATTTCAATCGAGCACTAAGCCCACTAGCAATGCTTGCTGCTGAAAAAATCATGACAGACAGACAGTTTCCCCCACAAAACGAATTCTCCAATGCTGCCCAAAATGCCAGAGACGATGGCATTTTCGTCGCCTCCAATGAACAGCAGGGTCGTTGGGATGGTGTTGTATCCCAACGCGAATCTGATCCAAAGATAAAGACGGATTTCTTTCCAACAGCGAAGGCACGTCCTGCCCAATCAATGCATCAAATGCACAAAGCCACTCAGCAACGTACCGAACAGGACGAAGGGACAACCCAACCTAGATTGGGGCAAGCCACCACTGTTCTGGTCAAACGTGAAGCGGCTGATAACGCCCATCCACCTACCGGCCAGGAGGAAGAGACGACCAAACCCACGTTGCGCCAAGCGCCAAGGGTTCACGTCAAGCAGAAACCGGCTAACCCTAGAGAGAGTGCCTCAAGGGCTGAGCCTCAAGAGCGGGTTCCGCAGCCAATTGGCCAAAATCAGGCCAAGCCGGCGGTCGCCAAGAAGATACAGCCGCAACGACCCAACACAGGGGCCAACACAGACCCTAAGCCAGACAAACCGGCCCACGCTAGATCGTCTTACGTTCAAGACAAAACCGAAACGGATCTTCTCCACCCCATGCTGCTCACTGTTGGGCTATATTTTGTCGTCATTTTTCTAGCTTTCTGGATATGGCGCATTGGGCCAGGAACATCAGCACCAATATCCACCGCATCAGAGCAACCCGCAGCCCCAGAACAACTCACAGATCCGGAACAACCTACAGCTAGCGGGAAAAAGACTCCGTTGCAAGCACCGGAACACGAAACAGCACAGATTGAGGCAGATGTACATGGAGCTATATCACCTGAGGCGCCTAGTCATACCGTCGTTGTGTCTACACCTACGGTTCCCATAACTTCTGTGATTGCTCCATCAATCTTAACAGAGTCAACGCCCGTTGCCACTGCGAAGCAAGGTGGGCACAATGCTAGAACTGTAATGGTAACTGGTCATGGATTTCCAGAGAACAAAGAACTGATCATCAGACTTTATGAAGTGGGAACAGGGAACAATCTGTCTTTAGGCATTCACGTATGCCAGTTGGATTCCCACGGCAATTTTACCATGACCCTGCACTTACCCAAACAGTGGAACAATGGCCTCTTACTCGAAGACGGAGAGTACTATTTGGTGATCATAGCCGAAGGACTGCCAGAATTCACCGTCACTTTTGCGTATGAGCCACCACCACTCCAATCGATGAGCCGACGGTCGCACCGATATCGATCCGACAGATCATTCTGGACAAAAAGACATAACCGACTCCTTCACCGATTTACATTATCCATAAATTGTCTGCGGTCTATCCGCAAAATGCTTCTTGACTTATACTGAAGGTAGAAACCCAAATGAGCAACAGTCAACATATTACTTCTGGAATCATGCCCTATGCTGATGAACTGGTTGGCGGTTACGGTCTTCCAGGGGTGCACCATCAGGCCGACGGTTCACAGGACGCTATATGGCCTGCCAATATACCCCACTTTCATTTACATCGCAACGAACGTCACCTAAATCACACCAATCCTGTAAATCACCAAGACGAACAGAACAAACCAAATGACGGCATAAGCTCTTTAAACGTTCCGCTGGCTTTGGCTGGTCGGCTCTATGCCTTTGCCGATGGTGTCTCACTCTGCGCAGATGGGCAAAAGGCCAGTCAAATGGCCGTCAGAGCAGTGGCGACCTCTTATTATGAAAGCCTCAATCCAAGCGCAGTGGTTATGGATTCAGACGAGAACCGTGAGAAATATTTTCAGGCTGCGCTGATGCACGCCCATCATCAACTTAGCCACTGGGATCAGCGCCTCATTTGCCGACAATGTGATGCAACAGAAGACGGTTGGATGAGCAACCCTAGCCGCAACCATGGGGCGCATCATAAAACTGTAGGCAAGCCTGGAATCTCATTATGTTCTGAATGTCATTGGCCTATGGTGGGCCTACAGGCCTCAATCGCTGCCTTGTTAATTCATGGTGAACAACTCATTTTGAAATCAGTAGGAAGTTCTTGGATTTTGCGAATTCCTGGTGACAGTTCGAAATTCCCGTCTGCTCAAGTTCTATCGGAGCCTCAACCCGGTCACTTTTTGGGCGTCCATGGCCTGAATGGACCACCGGTTCAAACCATCGTTCTGAAGGGATCCCCTGATGATACATTTGTCCTCTGTTGCCAGGGATTGATCGATATTCTCCACTTTAAATATGGTGCTCGGTGGCCCACTGTGCTGGCCCATAAGTTGCGCGGCGACAACTTTGCCCATACCACCCAAAGACTTGTCCACGAGCTTGACGTCTACCGTAACCAACTTGACGGAAGAGGACATAAACATGGGATTGGCTCCGACCTGGGGCTGATAGCTGTTGGAATACCAGATCAAGGTGAAATTGAACAGAAGTCTATTGCAGCCCAGCAAGGATTTCGTAACTATGAAAGTCTTTCAGGCCTGGCAGCTCGCCAGAAGCAAGCTGTGCTTCGCTCTCTTGATGCAGTCGAATCCTATCTGTTGCATCAAGATGACCGTATGGCGCGTCAACAGTATATTGATATCCTCATCAAAGAGTCGATTTTACCATCTGAGCCAATGATGAGCAGCAGGCAAGGCACAGAACCGTTTGATCGCACCCTGTCCAATAAGAATAGGGCGTATGAGACGAATGCGAATCAGCTAACCCAACCTGCTTGGCCAAACCCAGTAAACAACCCTGCTAGATATACAGAACCTAAGGGGGATCTGCTGGATGTAAAGAGTACGAAAAAGGGTACAGATATAGAGCTAAATAAGGAGACAAATAGTGAAGCATCCAACCAAGTCTTTGTTGAGCCACAACGTATCCATATGCAACCGCCAACGACAGACTGCCTCATGGACGGGGCCGAGCAATCGCTCCTAGCTGGAAATCATTTAGAGGCTGGTGGCGATCTGGATCGGCTTTGGGATACATATGATGAGTATGCAAAAGGCCCTCGCGCTCAAAGATTGCGAGCATGGCAGGTGACCCTAGCAATTCTCGACGAGATGCAACAACATAGGCTTGATGAGGCCATTAGGCTAGTTGATAAATGGTTGAAAGAACTCTTGTGCTTAGAATGTCCTAGCGTTGAACAAATTCAAACAACGCTGCTTTGCCTACAGCAAATCGCTGCTCAGCCCAATCCCTCATCTGATGGAAACGGCCCTCTTGACAAGCTTCGTATGCTCTTTGTACCGCCCTTAGCCGTTGACAAATCAGACTCTCTTGAGGTTCTCATCCAACGTTCTGTGAAGGCTTTAGAAGTTCCGTTAGGGCAAGCACCCCGCTTCCGAGTTATTCCTAATTCATTTGAAAGCGCAACTGAGCCGGGTCAACAAGAGCAAGAAATAGCAAGAGCTGTCACCCAACCAGCTCAGGAACAAAAAAAGTCAAGCCAGCCTGATAGTGAGCCACAAAATGGAAATAGGTTGGACAGATTTGCCAACCATTTAAATACAACGAGCATAGCTCTCACAGAGCAGAGTCAAACGATTCTCAACTTAAAGTCCAAAGCAATAAGAACAGAATTGCTAGATGCGTTAACCCATACGCTAATTGAAGTAGAGCGGGCTGCATTGGCAAAACAGTGGAAGTTGGTCTTTATGCAGTTGCCTCATCCAGAGGTTTATGCGAGTGAGAGCCTCCTGCATGATTTGGTCGCGGATCTATTACAGATTTATTTCCAGCGGTGGCTAGACCATCTGCTGACTATCGACTTTATCTTGATAGAGCCTGACTCAGAGACGTGGGTACCTCAACGGTGCTATGAATACTTGAAGACCGTAAGCAATGGTAGCAGCAACAAAACCAATCGTAAAGGGATTGCTGGCAATGAACTTAAATTTGCCTTGGAAATTCAGCAGCTTCATTCTGACGCTATCACTCACGCTCAGCCCCAGTGCGATATGGTGCAGATATCAGGACCGAACTTTGCCTCTCCGTTTTATCTTGTGACAGTTGCCGTTGAGCTGTTGACGTTAAGAATTCCTGAGACCTGGCGCAATACGGAGCGAGCTGAACAACTGGAGCAGCTACAGCATGCTTATCTGAATCTGGCTTACCAGGAAATGATAGCCAACCAAAGTAAACAAGAATGGTCACAATCTCTCCAAGACGCCATGACTGCCGTTGGGCAAGCCCTGCTGAACAAAGTAAATCCGACCCTGGTCTTACCACTGAAACAGATCCTTCAGTTTTTACAGCTAATTGAGCTATCGCACGCGATAAGTCTGATAGACAGATACTTTAATTACACAGATGAATCGCCTGATGAAGTCGGATTCCTAGAAGTTCAGCAGCGGTTGCACTATCATAAGCATAGTAGAGAAACAGTTGCCCAAGCGATTGTATCAGTACTAAAGGCTGGGTTGACCCTTCAAAGAGGATTTTTTAGGCGCGACTATGCTAGAGCAATTGTTTATCTCATGCAGGCGCTTACTTCACTCAATTTACCCAAAGAACTCTATTCACAACTCGCTCGGAGAGTCGTTGAACTTATAGGTTGTTGGCATGACGACCCTAATTCTAACCTACTGGACTGGCTCTTTAATCGCGAAAATCGGATCGGCAATATAAATCATCAATTGGCCTGTTACTTGGAGGCCGACAAATTCCCTTCTACTGTAGCAGATATACTGATCAAAGCAAATCTACCTGAGACAGATGGTAGCTGGAGCGTGAGGAAAGTAATCTGGACGCCTGCATATGTAATTGGATTCTTGTCATTACTGATTATGATTCTGCTCATCGTATACTCTAGTGGCTCTAATCTATCTGACGTAGTTGAACCTGCGGGCGAGCGTATTATGTGGAATTCTGGCATCGTAAATAGCGTAAGGGCTTCCTTTTACGTGCTGCAAGTTAAATCCACTATTCGCACGAACCAAACAATTACCAATGGTGTAGATTTTAAGTATGCCAATGGAAAGAAAACCCGCCCTAGCTCGTCCATAGTTCTTTCTGTTCAGAAAAAGAAGAAATCCTATACAACGAATGGAAATCCAGACAAGACACATAAGTTGAATCCATCCATCCGAGTGATCTATACGCCACAACAGCGGTGGCAGGCTAGATTAATTGGAAGTGGGTTTCCGGCTGGCTCCCAGATGAGTGAGATTTTTTTTGTAGCAGATGAGGCTGAATTCAGACATTGAGCATGTCCGTAACCGTCTATGAGCTGTCTACAAATAACCTCCAAACTCCTGCTATACTGAATCCGGCCATGAATAAGATTTAATTTCTGATTAACCTTGCACTCATCTATACATTAGGATATACATTGCACACCAAGCTCTTATTCAAATATTGAGTTTCCCAACTGGGAAGGTCCAGATCATGCAGAAGCCGAACCCTAAGGTATCCCCCAATCAAAGTGTAAAGAATGCTGCAAACTCGCAGACTCAGTTGCATCCCTCCCGTGGCCGAAGCCAGTTAACTGGAGAGACGAATCGCCGATGGAGAAAGTTGCCTTCAGAAAAGGAGGGCGAGAAACGAAATGAAGTTGAAGGTACAACAATTCCCCAGAAGGGTACTCGCGCTGATTTAGATATCAATACGAATGAATTGCAGCCACGTATGGATCTTCCAAGGCCTGATGCACCCAGCGAGCGCGAAACTGATTTTGGAACCCACTTAGATCGTCAACTGAAGAAGATTGGTATTGAGGTAAGAGCTGTTTCCGAGGCTGAGATTGTTGATCTCAACTGGCAAGCCAATAGTGGACAAGTGATCCAATTTACGCGCAGCCTCGTTCGAGCCGATGCCCAATCCAAACGGGGCCAGTGGGGACACCTCTTCATTGAACTTCCAGCACCCCTTCAGTATGATGAACAACCAACTTTACAGGCACTCATTGCCGATCTACGTCACCATTACTATACCAAATGGCAAACTCTTCTCTTTTCGTTTACTAGCTTATCGGCTATTGACCAGCGCGGCGTAGTTATTCCTCCTGAGCAGTTGGCGGAGATTGGCTGGATTACCCATCAGGATGATTATCAGACGATAAATTCGCTTCTCGCTATTCATTATGATGCCCTGTCGTCCCTTAAACCTAGGCCAAATACGTATGATACAGCGCCAGATGCCATTGAAGATCCAACGGTCTTCCTCTCCGCAACCATTGAATTGATGCAGCTTCCGGCAGATGAAGTCTGGCATATGGATCGTCGTGCAAGTCAGCTTTATGCCTTGAAGCAGGAATATATTGCATTTGCAAATGCCATGCTTCTCTCTCCTCAAACTCATTTGAAGTGGTCTACCGACCTAGAGCCACTCTATGATGCACTAAGAGATGTGTTGGGATTTTTGAATAGCGAATGTGAATATCGATTGGCTGCCAAACTAAAGCAGGTCCAGTCTCATCTGTTAACGCTGGAATTGAATTATACCATCTCTCTATGTAAAGATTTTTTCGCCGTCTCCCACATGTCCGCTAAGAATCATTTGGTTTCTTCACAACAGTTGTATGCTCGTCGGCTTTATCATGCCGGTGACCAGCGCTTGTGTGCTCAGGCCCTCTGCCACCTGCTAAATGCCATGCAAAGCTACCGACCAGAATCCTGGCACTGTAACTATCCAAAGATCCTGAGGCAACTGACCAATGCCGCCACGACCCATGGGCTGACAGAAGAACAATCCGAGCAACTTGTCGTTTCCATTGTCGATTTGGCCAATCAGTGGTCCTCCAATGCGAAGCAAACGTGGCACGATTGGCTTGGCGGACGAATTCGGTGGCAGCGACTTGCCAAAGAGCGAATCAATCGCGCGATGACGGCAGAGTATGTGCTCCTTTCCGACCCGTCTATCGAGTTACTGATCAACGAAAATTTGCTTGATGACATTAACAATCGCATAAGGCAAGACGAGCCGTTCCAGGCAGTTAATCAGGCAAGAGCGCGCTCTATCGGGCGGCAAGTACGCTCGAAGAGCCGCTTGTTCAGCATGTCGATTGCCTCTATAGCAATTCTACTACTCTTAATGACTCTCTTTCTCATCCGAGGGACGGTCCACTATGAAGGGTCACTTTCTTATCTCTCTACGGATTGGTTGACCAAGGCACTGAACCCCTATCTCCACTCCTTCAATCATGGTGCAAGCGCGGCGGAAAGGCGTGAATCCGCTCTCCGTTTAGCAGAATTAGGCCAAGCCATTGGGGAATATTCTGTGCCTGTAATCTATCCAGTGGCTGAGCCGGTACTGACCGAAATTCAGTATGGCGATTTCGGGGATATCTCTGGCATACAGACCAGTGCAACGATTACTCAACTACAGCACTTTGGTTATGATCCAATCCTTTACAAGAAGTTGGCCGCCGAGTCCACCACTGTACCGAGTCAGCTCTCATCTACGAATCCAAAGCAGGGCCTCTTGCCCACCAATCCGCTGTTTCTCTTTGTGGGTAAGCTGGAGAGTGCATACATCTCAGAGAAGACATCAACAATTCATTTATCCGCTGCTCTTCCTTGGCTGCCAGACGAAAAACGAATCGCTATCCAGCGCACTTTTGAGCCAGGTGACAAGCTGACAGAACTGGCTGCTGGCAGTTGGATTTGGATGGTAGGCGAAGAGCCTAGGTTAGCCACTGCAGTGATCGCCTGTCGCGTTTCTATTCTAGCAAATCAAGAAGTTGAAATGGGCAAGAGCCACCATTGTGACCAACAGAAGCAACTTCTCTCCGGGCTTAAGCCTTTACGCCTAAAGGAGCCCCTTCTGATCCGCTTGATTGAGCCATCCTCTTCTGATGGCACTGCCCTCAAACAACTTCATCAAGAAGATGCTTTTCAAGATCGCTGGATCTTTAGTGACGGTAGTCCATATGGTCTCTCATTGGCGACCCAATCAAATGTACATACCGGTTCCCTCTTCGTTCGGGGTGTCTGGGAGCCTGAGAGCGGTATGTTGACATCAATCATCAAGTTTGTTAAAAAGAATGGTATCTATCGGCTGTAGTCTAAGTCGTGTCTAAGAACCGCCACCTATTTCCATGAAATGTCCGAGCTTCTTCAGACTCTACTAATCTGAATTCATGAGATTATAAGCAAGAAGTACCATACTTATGATCACTCTCGCAAATGGATGATCATGTAAACGTTTCACCATTGCATTTCAGTATGGTAGAAAAAAGAAAAGGATATATTATGACTAATCATGCTTCCGGCGCATCGCACAATCACCCAAACCGCATCGTCGCCAAGCCCTATTCGAGTGAGCAAGTTGGCGGCATGTTAATTGCAGGCGCACGGCACCAAGAAGGTTCTCAGGATATGATCTGGCCCGCCAACAAGCCCGACTTTCACCTCGATTTATATCGAAATGAAAGACCAAAAGGCGAGGCCGCCAAACTACAAGAATCCCTTTTGCCACTGACAGGACGCCTTTACATTATGGCCGATGGTGTTTCGCTCTGCGCCGATGGGCAAGCGGCTAGCCGACTTGCGGTTCAGACGTTGGCGAAGACGTTTTATCAGAAACCCAATCCAGATGCCGTTGCGGCTGAAACTGATCAGGAGCGACAGGAACGTCTAGAGAAGGCAGTTTATGTCGCGAATGAGGAGCTTAGCCTTTGGGACAACAAGTTCTTCTGCTGGCGCACCGATGAGCATTCGGATGGCAAGAGCGTAACCTTGGGCAAGGCAGAAGCCCAGAAGTATAAAGACCGGGAGCATCAGATTGTTCGCTGCCCTACCTGCGGTAAACCCATGATTGGGCTACAGGCAACCCTGACTGCGCTTCATTTGCACGGGGACAAGGCACTTCTAATCAGTGTGGGGGACTCCTGGGTCTTCCGTATACCTGGAGCGTCAAGCCGAGGTCAAGAGGCCATCCAACTCTTTGAACCTGAGCCGAATCAGTTTCTGGGCATGATCGGTGGCCAGATTCCAAACTTACAGCGTAGAGAAATATCTGTTACCCCTGGGGATATCTTTGTGCTCTGTGGAGATGGTGTTGTGGATATTCTTGAACATCGCTATCCTGATGACTGGCGTTATCAGCTAGCCCAATTCATGCAAAGGGATGCACTAGAGCATGCAGTGCCCCAAATGCTGGAACAACTTCATGAATATCGCATGGGGTATGCGGATCAAGGGCAAGCCGAAGGAATTTCTGATGACATCGGTCTAATTGCTGTTGCTATTCCACCGCAAAGCCAGTTGAGAGAAACCACTAAAGAGGCCAGGGATGTCTTGGAGACGCTTCAGTCTATCCGACGTGGCCCTGGGGTCGGTATTAACTTTGACGAGCACCTGAAGCCAGTTGAGTCTTATTTATTTCACGGGAGCGATCCAGCCATTCTGCAAGGATACAAAGAAATTCTGGTCGAACAGGGAATTCTCTCTAGCAGTAATGAGGCTGAGCATGATGATGTCACGATACCAAGAGGCCATAAGAGAACAAGCACATTGGCTGCCCAGGATGCCAATCGACCATCGATGGCCACTGAGCCAGTGCAGGAAAAGAGCGCAAAGAGTTCACCAGGTACCGAGCCAACCCGACGGGTTAGAGGTTCAGAGCCACCAGGCACATCCCCATTCCGTAGCAAATCATCTACTGCTAGCCAACCTGTATCAAATCAGCCTACGCCAAGACGGCCTGAAGCAAAGCAGTCTGAACCAAAGCGATCTGAACGTAGAAAATCTGCCACTGAACCCTCTACAGGAAACCGGAATCTTGCTACACCAATGGCGGATGATTTGATGGAGCGCGCTGAGCGATACTTGGAGAATGGCAGAATTGAGGATGCCGGACGAACCCTGGAACAACTTGCAGGTGCGTATCGTCAAAGCAAACGCGCCCAAAAGCTACGAGCCTGGTGGGCTATTCAGGTAATCACCAAACAAGCTCAGGAAGGATATGTGGAACAAGCCCTAACAACGGCTGGAAGCTGGGAAAGGGAACTAAGATGGTTGGAGTCGCCACGCGTTGATCAACTGCGTGCTGTACTAAGTACAGTCATATTGTTTTCCCAAGCCCGCGATCAGGAAAGAGACGTTGGTCGCGAATATGGCAAGTTGCGTCAGCTCTTTGACAGAGATATTGGACTCAATCCAGGGTTTTCCCTGGAGGAAATTGTGACCCGAGTACTCCATGCGTGGGAACTTCCATCAACCCAACGACCGCGTTACCGTACCACACCGCTGATGCGCACCAAAGAACAGATAAAGCCCACTGACCTGAATCCAGATGATCCAGCCAATCAGTCTCAGCCACCTCAATCTCGGCCCGTGAATGTCACATCAAAGCCCGAGAAACAACCGCCCATTCATGGTGACGGAAAAAAATCAGATACAAGGCTGTCTTCTCCTGTTGATGGGAATTCTTTAGAGGGGCCATTCAATTCGGCGCTGGTGAATGAACTGGTACGCCACCTACAAGAAACCAATATTTTGCCTCCTGGGCAACATAATCTTATCCGAGAACTAAATACGAGTACAACCCGAAGAGAATCGTTAGAGGATCTAACCAATAGACTGGTTGAAGTGGAACAGTATGCGGGAGAAGGAAGATGGAAATTAGTCTTTGAGCAACTTTGGTATCTCGAAATCTACTCCGACCAGAATACCCTTCACGATGTGATCAATTATGCTACCCAAGCCTATAAGGATAGATGGATTGATCATGTTCTAACGCTAAACTCAATTTCTAATAAAACAACGACAGACAGCTGGGTTGATCAATTTATACAAACCAACCCCATTGTTACGCAGATTCAACAGATTCATAAGGATACAATACAAAATGCTCAGCCATTTTGGGATACCCATAACAGGGCAAGCTCCGACTTTGCAAATCCAACCTATCTGGCGATTGCCGCAGGTCAGATAGTAAGGCTTGAACTACCGCGTGGCCGATACCACACAGAACGAAAAAAGCAGTTTGAGAAATTAAAGCGATCTTATTTGGAGTTAGCGAATAAGGAAATTAATGCTTACAACGGAACGCATGAGTGGACAGAACTGCTACAATATGCGTTAACCGATATTGACAACGCGTTACAAACCACACCTGACCCTTCACTCAAGTCGTCACTTAAGAAACTAAAGCGCAATTTATGTCAAATTGAGTTGACCCATGCAATCACCCAAATTGATGAATGGTTAAGTGATCCAAATGAATCAGCTAATTTGATGACGTCCGCCCAAATGCAAAGACGAATAAAAGATCATCGGCACAGTCAAGAACCGTCTGCCCAGGCCACTGCGGCTGTTTTTAGAGCCATATTGATGCTCAGGGGAGGTACTTTACAGCGCAACTATCCGAAGGCCATTGACGAATTAATATACATACTCACTTTACCATACTTACCTACCGAAGTGTATTCACGGATAGCTCGACGGATTGTCAAGATAATAAGCTATTGGCAAGAAGATTCCAGAGCCAATATTAATGATTGGTGGTCTAGGCGAGAAAATCGAATTGTAGATATTCAGCACAAATTAACCCAATTACAGAATGCTGCGCAATTACCTCATTCAACACGCGAGATATTACGAGTAGTTGATGTTCCGTTGAGCAGAGAAGAAAGACAAGAGCAGCGAACGCTTTTAATTCCGGCGTATACGGTTCGAAGGCTCTCTACAGCAGCAGTAGTAATAGTAATGCTTTTACTTGGTAATAGCTTTAGAGCACAATTTCCAACCTTCAATATACCATCTTTCTTGCCGGCATCTCCAGCGGAGATTGCAGAGGATACCAATACGCCAAGTAATCATATTAATCCTGAAGAAATCACCGAGAGTGAAACTTCTATACCTGCACAGGTAACGGATCCATCCATGGAAACTCCTGACCCAAAAAAAAAAGAAACGCAAAGTGTAGAAGAGCCCACGACGGGTGCCGCGACGGACGGAGTCACAGATATTCCAAATCCGGAACCGCTTCAGGACAACGAAAATGCACCTACAATCCAGTCACCATCGCCTACTTTATCACCGGCTTTGGCTCCATCAGAATTGGCTCCAACAAGAGAATCTGTCACGGATGAAATTAAACCTGAGCGACAGAATCTGCCAGTCAATGCCGTCTATATAAAAGAAAGACCATGGGAAGCGCGACTGATTGGACGTGGATTACCCGCGAGGTTCAAGGTTAACAAAATCTATCTGGCATCAACAGGGCGTTCCCAAGATATACCTATCGAAGTGATAGATGGCGAACCGATTGCAGATGGTGATGGTCAATTTGATATTCTGGTTGAGATTCCTCCTTATGGACAAGATGATGAACCGATTCAATCTGGTCAGTATCATTTTGTACTACATCATACTAATCAGTTGTTCGGTACTACTCAATTAACAACACAACCAATAGATTTTGTACAGTCGAACGCAGCTCTGAGTAAAGCTGCAACCGAAGGGCTATTCTACAATGTAATTGATCCTCCTTTTGAATTGGTGCGAATTGGAATAGACTTTGCAACCATTAAGAGAATATATAATTCTCAAGAGCAGATCGGCTTTAGTGGAGCCATAGATTTAATCGATGATACTATTTCAGCAATGAATTTGGCGAAAATTTCGGAAATTGATGTTAATGATACAGTGTTTGACAACACACTAATAGTCGGGCTCCTACCCCCAGACCCTCTATTTTTGGTGGTGGGTCAAGTATACAATTTTGAAATCGCACAAGCTTCAGGTGATCTAGCGTTGGCACAATTTGACCTGATGCTACCTGGGTCTCTATCAGGGCATACAGTTACAGTTTCTGGTTCAGTCTATGCCTCTGTACAAGATACAACCATTCCCAATGGGTCGTGGTTTTGGATTCTGGCGACGATTTCCGACTTAGAGGAGGCAATTTGGAATTGTCGAGAAGATTGGTTAAGTCGTGGAAATGAACTAAACAGTACTATAGACAATCAATGTCATCAACAAAATGTATTGATATCTGGAAGTCAATCGTTTTATGTAGAAAATCCAATTGTCATTGCAAATGTTGTGGAGGTAGAGAGCTCGCTTTCGTTTGACGTTCTCTACGACTCATGGAACCCAGTAGATGGCCCTCAATGGATCTATTCCCATTTAGCGTACTTGGATGTACTGAATCTTTTTGAAAGTGATCAAATTGCCTCTGCACTTATTTATGGTTCATGGAATTTCTTGAGACAAACTATACAACCAAGCATCATTTTTCAACGTGATGAAACTGGACTTTATAAACGTTCCCGTTAAATCAACCTAATGCAAACCAAACGGCCAATTCACCAACCCACAACAAAATCTAGCCCAGCACTTCCCAACCTTGCTCGGATGTGGATATTCGGTCTGATCTGCATTCTGCTGTGGAGCTGGTGGTGGCGCACCCAACTATTTGCCAACGCAACGGAATTATTTGCGATAATCCTATTTCTCTTCGTCTCTGGATGGATGATCTGGGGGGTGCGTCGTGGCCCTGGATGGTTTTGGCCTGTAGCAGTAGTTCAGCATAGTCTGTTGGGGATAGGATTCCTCGTCCTCTTGTTTCGTGCTGATTATGCAAATTTTGCCGCCAAACTCCCTACGCTTTTGGTGCCGACTGGGTGGTTTTGGGGCATTGCCTTGGCCCTGTTTCTTTTGTCCGTGTGGACTTTTTTTACCGCTTATCAATTGACGCTTCCCACCTACCGGAAGCGTTTCTTAACCAAGACTCCACCTCGGCTCACAGTCTGCAAGGTCTGCGGGGCCACCTTAAAGAGTTCAGATGACCCATGTGATCATTGCCGACCAAAACAGGTTACAGCCTATTTTCTCCACCCGGTAACGGATTTTAATAAGTCTGTCTGTACCGTACCCCGGCTCACCTTAGCCTTTGAACCGGGCCACTGGACGATTCGGGTCGGTCGAGATGCAACTTTTGCTGGCTACGATGATCTGTGGATTAATGAGAAACAGTATCCGGCCTATAAAACTGTCTCTCGCCACCATGCCGATATTCGTCTAGAGCAAGCGACAGGATTGCTACAGATCTATAGCCGCTCTGCCGCAGGCCGGGTGGAGGTTAATGATAAAGCTGTAGACACATCAGCGCCCTTAGCGGTAGGCGACCTGATTCGCTTGGGCAATGCTCGTTTTATTCTAGGCAGCCCGAAAGAGCGACCCCAATTAGCTTACTTGGTGCAACTGCCTGAGCGTAAAGTATCCTTTTTGTGCCGTTTTCGCGAAAATTACCCAAGCCAACAACGCATCGGGCGTGCCTCTGACAATGATGTGAGCTTTCCCGAGGAACCGCGGTATGAGAGTATCTCTCGTCATCATGCCACCCTCTTCTATGAGCCAGATGGGCACCTGTTTTTGATTCGGAACGACTCATCTACCGCAAAGATTATCTATGACAATGGCGAAGAGCTTGCAAAAGATATGGTTCAAGAAATTAGGGACAATGCCCGAATCGATTTAGGCACGCAGAAATTTATCTTTATCCCAATTACTTACTCACCTTAACTTATCCGCCTTAATTTATTCACCTGAGCCATATCGCCCTTCAAAAAATGATACAACTCTAGCGACGGATCAGAAACATGGCAATGCAAAGAGCACGGTACAACAAACAAACTTTTAGCCGTTGGGTGCTGAGGCTAGGCATTCTTGGCATACTGCTGACCGGTTTTAGAGAGTCTGCAGTAGCTCAGAGCGGAGTCAACTGGATCGACGCAGCCAACCAAGGTCAGATCAATGTAACCCAACTGACCGCTCAGGATACGTTTGGCCCAGAGGCACTTCTTTCTAGCAACGCATCTGCAAGTTCTACCAACGTTTCAATTCAGATCGAGACTGGTGATATTCTGTCTCCCACAGATTCGAGCTTTTGTAGCTTAATTGTGGTGGGTCAGAATCAACCAATCCAATTATCTCCCAACACGTCAACAAGCTTGGAGATCAATGGATTTTGCCGCGAGCCTAAGGATAGTGCAATATTCCCCGGCGGTAACGTTGAGTATCAGCTTCCAAGCACAAGGGTGAGGGCGGAGCAGCCTATTGTTGACCTGCTAAATCGTGCTAGAGATAATAATCTACTTTCAAATTACGCTACCCAGTTAGCTATCTGGCAGATTGAACTTGGGCTTACTTATGATCAGCTAATTGCGCGGCTTGGAGATAGCGATGCTTATAGACAAGAGATCTCTATTCTGATTGATAATGAGCTAACTGTTGCAAACCCAACTGTTGAGCTTCTGCAGCCGCCTACATCCGCGCCACCAACGACGCAACCACCAACGGCACTGCCACCGACAGCTATTCCGTCTGCCACGCCTACTGTGGTAGCGGCTCTAACCGTTGGCGGCGGATCGAATCCGGAAAAAACTGACTCAGAAGCGCTGCCTGATGATCCATCTGAGCAACCGCAGACAGCTCCACCCGGAACGAGCGTTCCGATTGTGGGATTTGTGAGGCTAGAAGATGGCACTTCTCTACTCCAGATTGCTGGGGTTGCATTATCACCAACTGAATGGATCGTTAGCGCAACACTTGTGATTCTGCTTTTTGTTTTGAGCGGCTTATTGTTCTATAGCTTAAGGCGAAAGAACAAGCCGGCTGCCCAATCCACTGTGATCAGTAATCCCTCGTCAGATCCGCCAGTGAGCGAACCTATGGATGCCATTGACCCAACAGCCACAACCCATTTGACTAACCCGTTGATTAACGAGGGAAACGTAGTCTGCTATCTTTGTAACGATACCCGCCCCCCTCTTGGCCATCGGCCTGCAGCGTGCCCTACTCGCAAATCACCGGAGCTAGGTGCTCGATCCGATAGCCGAGGGAAGGCAACCGTACCGAGCGTGGGCAACTTTAGCGCACCAAGTGTAAATAACCCCTCGCGACCCAATTTGTCTACGCAACCCAATGCGACAATTGATCAAGGCGTACGTACCCATTCGAGTCAAGCCGATTACCATAAAGCCAGAGTCCCAACTCCTGAGCACCAACAGTTATTCGAACCAAACCGTCCTTCATCTGGGCCATCTCGCGACCATCATACAGGGCGACCCATCGAGCAGAATGGTGCTGGGGAGCAGCGATTAACCGAACCTGTCACGCCTGCTATGCCCGATGCCGGTGATGATGAGACCAAGCCCAATGTTGACCTAGACGGCAAGCCGTTGCACCAGGCAGGAATTCGATACTATATTACCCGTGATGGCGAACGATGTGGTGCGTTGCCTGCCGATGGTGGCATCATTGCCCGCAATAGCTTTGCCATGCGTCAATGCATCATCCCAGATGGGTCTGTCTCTGGACCCCATGCCGTGATTCGCTTTGAAAGCGAGCAACGAGTCACCATCCGTGATTTAAATAGTACCCATGGAACCAGGATCTCGGGACGGCTGTTGAACCCCAAAGAGAATAGTGAGTTGCAGCACGGTGAGATCATTCGCTTTGGGAGCCGGGTCGACTATCGCTTTGATTTGCACAGCCGAGTATTAGAAGCGCAAAATCCAGCTTTTGAGAGTTTTTCACTGGCGGATGGGGATCTGTGGCTCATTACCCGCCGCTATGTGGAGACTGTACCGGTTGAACATGGTCGTCTCTCCAACCCGCACCTCTTTATCCGACCTGCTGATGAGAATAACCCGCTGATGATGGAGATACGCGATCTGGGGTCCGTCAACGGCACCCACGTTCATCGAAATGGCTTATCCACGGCCATCGACGGACCCATCTTAGGGGACGGACGGATTGAGTTTGACATTGCCGATAGCCACTACGTCATCGAAGCCCGCAGCGAATACCTACCTACATACATCGGAGACAATTACAAAGTCTGGGGCCAGATCTATCGCGGAGAAATGGCTCACCTCTACATTGTTAGTGACGAACGAGAGTCTTCGAGCCGACCCCAGATGGTAGCCAAGATCGCCAATCCGCAGAGCCGACATGGTGCTAAAATTGCTGAACAGGCGATTGAGAGAGAGCAAGCCATTGCCCAATCCATGACAGTACATGGCAAAAATCTCCTCGTGGCCAGAGAGTGGGGCGTCGATGCGGTGAGTCAATTGCCCTTTATTGTGATGGCACAGGTCGAAGGTTGTGATCTGGGTTCCATCATCTTAGAGCATAGCCGATCTCAGGCTTCCGGGGGGATGGGCTTTCGGCTTAGCGACATTCAACTCCTCTTCTCCATGTTGATGAACGGCCTTGAAAACCTTCATAACTATCAGTGGGTGCATTGTGACCTGAAACCCGCCAACATCATGCTCTATGAGGATGGTCACCTTGTCATCATCGACTTTGGCTCCGCGGTTGAGATAGGCGATGAGAGTCTAAGCGGCACCCACTCTTATTCGGCTCCAGAAGTCATGTCTCGCGACGCTGCTTTGTCAAGCAATGTCGGCATTGCGGAGAATGCGGATATCTATTCATTGGGCCGGATTCTCTTTGAATTGCTTACTGGGGAACACCCTGAAGAATTACCTGATGAATTGCCGGAGAATCCTAATCCCTTCACAGAGATGTATACTATGAAAATTCATGGAGAGGTTGGCCATCTTCCGCGACTTGAACACTTGCTGAAAGGGCGTGCTCAACACTTTGCATCAGTGATTATCCAGGCAATTGAAGTGGTTCCTGACAAGCGCTATCAGTCAATTCAGGAGTTTCGAGAAGCGCTGGATGCCATCTGGGCGTTGCCAGAGATTGAAAATATGCTGGAGCATGATGGCCCGGCCGATCTGCAGATGTTGGTGGAAAGATATTGCAGAAAAAATTAACTATACGATACAAGTAATCGATGATATAATTAAGATTGTTCAATGCCAAACACCCAATACCTTGGCTTAATTTCTCATAGCTGACTACTTTGTTGTCGCTGCCGCGAAAGTCGCTGTTTTCAAGCTTGTTATGCTCGGCTATGCTTCAAAAGCATAGTTTTCTCAAGCTCCACCAGAGAGACTAAACTACACTTTTGAAAACGATCGCAGTATAGATCAAGATGCCCAACTCTGATTTATAATGAGCTAAGAATCCCAGTATCCTATTCACCACAAGGGAGAAAAAGAGTGAATACTCGCCCCCAGCCTATTCTAAAGCCGTTGATTCGGACGAGCCTCTTACTACTTCTATTCATTCTATCTATTGCTTTGTCTCCTTATACAGCTAAGGCCGAGATGAATGCCGAACCTCCCTTCCCCAATTTAGAGTTGGTGATCTTATTGGATGAGTCTGATTCCATGTGGAACTGGACCGATCCAAATGATTGGCGCATCGAAGCGCTAGAGCATTTAATCAATACGTTGGGTGTTGAGCTTTCTCTAGCCGACTTTCGTGTCGCAATTGTTCTCTTTGGTACCGAAGCGAAAGTTGTGGGGGACGGCTTTATTTCGCTCAAGAACGATGGATCTCGCGAGCAGTTAATTCGTGATTTGAATCAGGCCCACGTAAATATGGGGACAACTGATGTGCTGAAAGGTCTTGAGGAAGCCCGACGTCTGTTAAATGACCACCGTCCTGGATACAAACCCGTGGTACTAGTCGTTTCGGATGGCCGCCCAGAGAAGCCAGGTGCCATGAAACAAGATCATCCCAACGCTTGGGAAGCATACATTCGAGATCTGCAAACGTATGCCGCAACGGCCTTTGACGACGTTCAGTATGATGGTACGAAGTGTGGCTCTGGTCAAATCGGCACCCCTATTTACCCTATGGCCATTCGGGCTGCTGATTTTGTCGAACAGTATAATGAGACTGAGAAACAACTCTGGTTAGACTTGGCTTCATCCACTGGGGGCACCTATAGTGAGATCTTACCCAACAGCACGGCTGAGTTTGAGCAAAAACTCCAATCTGAATTTACCAATTTCCTGCGCGAGTGGCTCTGCGTACAGGTAGAAGAGTCGAACTTTGAACTCCTGCCCATTGAGCGTACATTTACGGTCTATAATAACTACTTTGAGGTCATTTTCAACATTGCCAAAACAGATCCCAATACGCAGGTAACCATTTTTGATGCGAACGGTGAACTGGTGACTGAGAGCCGTGAGAAAGTCCAGAGGACCACAACAGCGTCTGGACATGGTGAATCATGGGCCATTTTGCGCCCTCCCGATCTTAGCGGTTGGAATGGTGATTGGAACGTACGTTTAGAGGGAGAAGGATCGGTCAGATTTACACCAATTTATATTAGCGACCAGTACTCACTAGAATTTGTTTCCCCGTCAGGTGGTGCATGGCCCTTAGGCATGGACATAGCCATTCAAGCGGTTGTGAAAGATTCCGCGGGTGCCACTGTAGAGAACGCTACCATCAATAACCCCCGCATCACTGTCTTGGGGCCAGACAATGCAACCCTCCCTTCTAGTGAGGTGACATATCACCCAAGCGAGGGGATTGTTGCATTTGTGGAGCAGCCTGGCGTAAAAGGGCGCTATCGAATTGAGATTTCTGCTGACGTCAACGAAGGAGGCAGCGCTGTCCCCATCAGTCAGATCAAAGAGATCGAACTAGATAAACTGCCTTGGCTTCAAGTCACGTCACCACTCATCGATGCAAATGTCTTGAGTTCCGTACCCATCGAGATGGATGGGACATTGATGTTGGAAAGTAGAGAGGCATCAGGAGATTCATTGCGTAGCGAAGTCAATGCTCTACTCTACCGGTTGAATGGTTCTTCTTTTGAAGAAACTGGGTCTCGCTACTCGTTAGTGCATAGCCCGCCAGGGCCAGGTCGCTATTGGGGGCAGATCACGGATAATCTTCCTACTGGTGTCTACAAGCTGAGGTTTCAGTTAGATGCGACATCGCCAAGTGGTCAGATATTTAATGCGCCACCAGTAAATGTCCGTTTCCAAGTCGATGATATTACACCGACACCAACTGCCACAGCGACACAAGCGGCAACCGAAACACCTATTCCACCAACGATGACACCAGAACCGACGGCTACTGCAACTGTGGCAGATACGTCAACTCCTACGCCCATCCCGCCAACTGCAACACCAACTGAAAGCCCTGTTCCGCCTCCCCAATTGCCCCCAATTACCCTGCCGGCTTGGCTGCTGCCGCTAGCTGGTGGTGGCTTATTGACCGTATTACTGCTTGTCGGAGCATTAAGCTACTTTCGCTCTCGTCCTAGCCTCAGGGGAATGGCGATTATGGATCGTAGCGGATTAAATGATATGGCTTTTACGGGAGGCCCCTTTGGGCTTGCCAGCCAAAATTTGGATGTGTATGATCAGGCTGGTGCACCTTTGGCTAAACTTCGCTTTAATCCCCATGACGAGAGAACGGCTCGGGTTGAGATTCTCTCGATTGATGAGGATTTGGTAGACGGTGTTGAGGCAAGTGGGCGTCTGCTTACGCCAGGTGATGAGTTTTATACGCAGCACGACAGTCGGATTCGGATTGGTAACATTCAGCTCTTCTTTGAAACGACATGGTTCGAGGACGAAGTTTAAGACAATTCAATTTACTCAATTATCCCAGACTCAGCTGTGAGAGATGGTATACTCAGCAAGGTCATACAGCTAACTTTCTGCCCAACTGTGAAAAGTTAGATTTGAGACATTGCGCAGCATACAACGTCGCTGGGTTCAACCAAATGGTGAGATTACGATGCAGTCACAAAACACAAACATCCAGAGCTTGCGACCCACCCTAATCATGGGGGTAGGGGGGACAGGGTACGAGATTGTCGTTCGAGTTAAGGCGAGGATCCAGGAGACTTATCCAGACGCTTTACTTCGCCGTGTCAGCTACTTGGTTCTAGATACAGATCCCAATCAAGCTCCCGTTAGAAATAGCATCGGCGAACAAGTCTCACTCGATCCCGCCGAAATGATTAACATTGGCGGTGTCCCAGTGGCTGGGATCCGGCGCAATATTGCCAACTATCCGGAGATTCAGGCTGAGATTCCGGTCCATACATTGCCTCAGCAAAGTCTTAACCAAGGTGCGAAACAGATTCGTCCGCTTGGGAGATTGGCGTTCTTTCACCACTTTGAAACGATCCAAAGCACAATCCGCTCGGCCTTAAACACCATTCTTAACATCAAGAGTCAAGACGAAGTGAGCCGGGCACCGGTGGTCAATATTTTCATTGTCAGCTCCGTTTGTGGGGGAACAGGGAGCGGAATCATCATCGACCTCGCCTATTTGACCCGCTATTTGGCTAGACAACTAGCCATTCCCGATGGCCGCATCTTTAATGTAGGAATGTTTGTTCTACCCGAAGCATTTCCCAAGATCAACATTTCAAGCCGTGCTCAAATTCGAGCGAATGCCAGTGCAACCTTTGCTGAACTCGATCACTTTACTAAATATCAGGACTTTCGGGTCACGTATCCAACAGGCGTGTATATTGAGGATGAACGGCCTCCTTTCAGTATTCGCTATTTGATCGGTGCCAGCAATAAGAACAATCTAACGATCAATGGTATGCAACAACTGGCTCCCACAGTAGCCGAGGCGCTATTCCTTCATTTAGGCTCATATCTAGGAGCTTCAACAGCTTCTGTCTTTGATAATATTCCAACAGCCATTAGCAGTCGGGAACAGCATGGCTTCTTAAGCTCTTATTCCATGATTGGCACGTCTACTTTGCGTTTCAATGCTCGTCGTATGCAGCAAGCGTGCGCATTTTACTTAACCCACCGACTCGTTGAAGACGTGTTTCTTTTTGATCCACATCAGAATGACCGGGAATTGGCCTTTAATTCTCATCGAGTAGATAACAGATCTTCAATTCAAGAGGAGTTGGAGGCTGACTTGAATTTCTACCTCAGCGATTTGCGACTATCGCCTCAGCAGATTAAGGAACAGTTAAAGCAGATAGGTGGTAAAGCAATGAGTGTTGAAGTTAACATAAAGCGCTTTGAATCACATCCGGCAGACTCTATGGTACGCTTTGTTAAAAGAGCCTTAGATACTCACCAACAAACTGCGATCGTCAATGGTTACTTTAAATCGATGGAAGACAATCAGGTAACCCATGCAAACGCTGCCACTGAACGATTGACCATGCTTATTTGCGATATGATCGACAATCCAGAATATGGGATCATGGCTGCCGAGTATTTCCTCGATCAGTTGCGCCAACGATTTACCGAATTTAACCAATCATTGACTGCTGACCATCAACGCGCAGAACGAGACAGTAAACGGGTTGAGCGTATATTGAAGGGGGATGAGGAGCAATCTGTCCGCAAGGGCAAAATGCCCTCTCGCGGTAATAACGGAATTGAACATGAATTTACAGCTGCCTCTCAACAATATTTAATGTGGCTGCCTTGGCAGCAGACGAAACTACGTAGAGCCATGCAGCGATATGCTGACTATAGAATTCAATCCATGCAGTTCCTTCTCGAGCAAGAAGTAGCTACCCAAGGACAACTATTGATTGAGCGAATCGATGCTCATCGTCAGCAATTACAAGGCGCACTGGCCAAACTAAAGGACGAACTGAATCGCATTCATGGCGAGGCCCAGGCATCACTAGAGAGCCTACGCGGAAGTTGGCATCCTACTCACGTATTGGAGGTGGAGATAGCGGGAAGCAATGATGTGGAACGCTTTTTTTACGATTTCCTTCCTGAGAGCACATTGGGCGTTGCACGAGAGTACTTGACTCAATATCCATTGAGTAAACATCTGAGGGTTCTTGAGAGCACTTCGAATGGCGCGCACCCGAACACTATGGGAATAGCAACGAGTATCAGTGAAGAAATCTCAAGGTATACGGTTCATAAATTTGACTCGATTTCATCTGGTATATCAACAGAGGAAACAAGCACGGTGGAACAACTGATGCAGCAGAACCGCACCGGATTTGATGACCAAGACAGACAACTAGATGATCTCATCTATCGTGCTGCGCCACTGCTTAGTTACGACGCAACACCAGCGGGCCAACAGGCAAATTCACTGGATACAGTCTTAGTGGTTGGTGTCTATAATCGAGATGCATCATCTTTTTCTGAACAACTTTCTAAGCACAAGGATGCCAGCTTGATTTCAACTTTTGATCGACATCGGGTTTCGGTCTTACATACCGAACATGGGTATCCGATCTATGCACTTAATCAATATCCGGAATATCTGAGGACCTTTGCTAGCTACCAAGCTCGTACTGGGGCTTTTCCACTTCTCTGCTTTAATGAAACTCGCTCCGAGATTGAGACACGCACACTCTTTGCCAAGGCAGAGGCTTTTGGACTTATTGAATCTCATAGCGCTGGTGGCTTCTACTTTGATAAGAGCGATGTAGAGGATGAAGAAAACTATGAGGCACCTAAGCAGATTCATTTGGGCAACTCGTTTGAAGATGCGGTTAGAAGCCTAATGACAGATTTTTCTCTTCGAGCATTAGTGCAAAGAAAGGTAGACAAATGGAACGCAAACCATTCTCATCAAGACGCAATAATCGCTTTAGATGCCTATGAAAGGATGCCTGCCAGACAGCCAAAGGCACTGGATGACGAACTGCGATTATTTGTTTCCGGAGCCAAGGAATATCACAATATGTTAAGTATGGGATCGGGAAGTATCGCATAATATGCTAACTGTCAATCGGGCAATCGTTTTGGGCCTCGGAGAAATTGGTTATCGTGTTCTTCAAGCCTTTGACAAGCAACTGAACAATCGACATCCGGAGCAGTACCCATTGCCTTGCATCAAGATGCTGGCTCTACTTGAACGCGAACCTGATCACGTTACAAACATTTCTTTTCCATATCTGACTATTGAACAACATGAGCATCAAGTCCATGAGATTCTGGAACATCTTTACCCTCAGCCTGAACCCCTGACTGGTAATCACCCTCTCTATTCAAATTTGTTGATACGGCCGCGTTTACAGGGACAGATTAGTCTCCGACAATATGCTGATAAAATCAGGAGGCATTTGCAGCAGTCATATCAAGAAACCCAATATGAAATGGATCATCTGGAGGAGAAGAGTATTTCAATCCAGAATCCTAATGAGACCCAAGTATTTTTAATCTTTTCTTTAGCAGACGGATTTATGTCAGGTTTGCTTCCTGATTTGCCATATTTGATTCGAAATGCATTACAGTCGCGAACATCCGCAGAGCATGTAATCCATATTCATCCGCTTGTTGCATTGCCTGGCTTTGAGGGCGACATTAAATACCAGTCCGATATCCAATCATGGGTCGACGCACGGGCCGCTGCATGTCTGCAGGAAATGGATTACTATTTCAATGACGTCCATCGATATTCTGAGCAGATGTCAGATCGAATTCGTATTGACACGTCTGATAATCCATTAGGTGAAGGCAAAATCTACATTCTTGATTCAGTAAATGAGGCAGATAGTCGACGGAGCGATCTAAATTCATTAACAAGCATGGTCGGTATGTGGCTTTATCAAACAAGCTGTACCGAATTAAGCATCTTGTTAAACACATCGCAACCGACTATAGGAACTACATACGCTAGTTTCGGCGTGAGCAATTTGCATGTACCTCTAAAACTATGGATTCATCAAGCAACCATTCGATTGGAGCTTGAACTCATCACAAAGCTTCTATTGCAACCCAGCAGTAGCCACTCGTCCTCTGTACTTGCGCCAAAAATTGAGCAATTGCGACTTGGTAGGCGATTTATTTTAGATGATCTGATGCAAGGCACTAGCCATATTGCTTTACGTATTAGGTCGGTGAATCAGCACTCAGAGGAGAAGCTTTTGGGTGCAATACAACGTCAATACCACTTGCAATTGACAGAGCAATTGCCTCTTCTACGTGATGCGATTCATAAGCAGCGGCGTCAAAAAAGTGCGAATTTAAGAGAAAAAATTGAATCAACCTGCCTGGAGATTCTTGGCGAACCGGGTGGCGGGCTTATAAAGACCCAACGCTTCATTGACAGACTGCATGAAGATGTGACAAGCCAAGTGGAGCGGCTCAAGCAGGAAATCAAAGCTCTTCAGGATCAAATTGTAAAGCGTGGAGAAGAAATCGAACAACTGAGGACTCGTTTCGTATCCGTTGCACAAGTTAGCGACGGATTTCTTGGTGTACCTTATCTGAAGATGATTCTAGGTTTAGTGGCCGGAGCATTGCCGTTACTGCTACTCATAAATGAATACTATAATCAGATAAACGGTGTGTCGATTTTTGTATCCGTGCTATTTGTCTTCATCCTCTGCTTTGGCGTCGTACTCTTAATGGCCAGGAATATTCATGCAGAACGGATCAACCTGTTGAGTCATTATAACGGTCGATTGACTGATCTTTTGGAGATTGAAAAGTTAAAGGCACTGCAAGAGATTTACCATACGATTGGCGGATTGACTCGACAGCTTAAACAGAATGTGAGAGCAATGGTTGAGCAATTGTCCCGAATACAAGTAGAGCTGTTGGCTGCTCAACGCTCATTAGATATTGCCGAACTGTGTGCATTTGCAAATGGCCGCTTATCAGAATCACTATTACGCCCTGAGTTTGTCAAGAATTCTGAACGGGAGGCATTCAGTAGTCACTTTGTTAAAGAGCAGGAAGAGATCCGGCAAGTACTGGGGAATCCCGCAACGTGGATACCGACATCTTCAGATAAAGATAGGAGTAATGAAGATAGCGCAGCCGCTGCTCTAAAAGAGTTTGTACAGAAACATGCTGAAGCACATTTAAAACAATATGATATCGTAAAACTGGCTCATATTGGACGAGTCTCTTCTGAAGAGCTAAAAAAGTCAATCAGTAGGATCAGTCGTTTAAGCCAACCATACTGGCGCTTTGATTCATCTATGTCATCATACTACTCGTCAGACTTTCAGCAAATTGTTGCCGCCCATCCCAAAATCTATGATCGATGGAAGCAACACATACCGTCATCTATATCCGTGGCCGAGTCAAACGAAGATGAATCTAGCTTCCAGGCAATTCAATCTGAGTATGAATTTGTCATCATCTCCCAAAGGCAAGGAGTCCGGCTCTCTGAGAGCAGTTGGTATACTGAACTAAACCGAAGCTATGAGTATCATAAGCAGGATTTGCGCCATTCCTCTCTTAACACAATTGAGGATCCGCTCCATACCGCAAGTGACCGTCATATCCTAAAGAGTAATCCCCAGTGGACGCGAGCAACGTCAAAGAATTCACTACTGGAATCGTTACCTTCTCGTCATTTGACAGCCATTGGATTTCTTTTAGAGAAAGTCATCCAAGAAAGAGATAGCGGTAACTTTTCATATGTCAATCAGATGGGTAACAAAGAGAGCTTTTCATGCCTAACCCTAGTGGAAGTGGCTGAACAAATAGAGGTTAATCCAGATGTGCGCTATAAGTTAATTCAAAGTATTCGGGATGATATTTCCATTGATCAGCTAAACAGAGGTATATCTGCAGAAGTACAGAAGACCTTTGCTGGCTTTCAAGATTGGATCGTTCCCGCCGTTGAGGACTTTATCCCAGTTTGGAAAAACTTAGAGGTATCAAATTATGTCAAAAGAATACCAATAGGTGAACCTTCATGACCCAACCTACCAGCCTCCCACCTCACATCCAGCAATCCCAAACCGAACACCAAATCCCCGGCACCTGCATCGGCATTCTCCACAACAACCAAACGATCATCTTCCCAATCGGCATCACCAGCATTGAAAACCCCTTAGACGTGACCGAAGACACTCTCTTCCAAATTGGCTCCAATACGAAGACCATGACGGCGACGGTTCTAATGATGCTTGCTGAGGAGGGTAAGCTGGATCTGGATGCGCCAATTCGTTCGGTTTTGCCGGAGTTTTGTGTGCAGGATGAGATGGTTTCTGCGACGGCGACGATTCGTCAGTTGGTGACTCATTCGACGGGTTGGGTGGGGGATCACTTTATTGATACGGGACCAGGTGCGGATGCGAAAGCTAAATATGTGGAGTCGATGGTGGAACTGCCTCAGTTGGTTCCGCCAGACTTTGCCTTTTCGTACAACAATAGTTCCTTTGCTGTGGCGGGTAGGGTGATTGAGGTGGTGACGGGTCAGTTGTATGAGGATGCCATGCAGGAGTTGCTCTTTGAGCCGTTGGGCATGGAGAGTACGTTCTTCGACATGGCAGATGTGATGGTTCGGCGCTTTGTGGTGGGTCATTCGATCTTGCCAGATGAGCCGGTGAAGGTGGCGACGCCGTGGCCGCTGTCTCGGGCCATGTACGCAGCGGGTGCCGTAACATCGACGGCTGGGGATATGCTGACCTATGCTCGTTTCTACCTCGACAGAGGGAAGACGGCGACGGGCGAGCAGTTACTATCTGAGTCTGCGATGGAGGCTATGTGGGCACCTCAGTTTGATACGGGCAGCAGTCGTGGTGCAGTGGCCTATAGCTGGTTTGTGCAGGAGGAGGGCGGCTTCAATTCGTATAGCCACGGAGGGGCCACAGTTGGGCAGATGTCGGCCTTTAAGATTGTACCGGAGAAGAATTTTGCCTTTGTTTCGCTGACAAATGGCAGTTCTGGGGGACTTTTTAATCAGGAGGTGGAAGCTTGGCTGCTTGAGGAATTCTGCCAGATTAAACCGTCTGAGCCAGAGACTTACGACCCTGGTACGGACACGGTTGCTGAACTGGTAGGGCGCTATGTGCGTCCCATGGCCGATTTTGTATTGAGCGCTGAGGACGGCCAACTTATGGGTCAGATTATTGCCAAGCAAGGGTTCCCAACCAAAGAGGTGCCACCTCGTCCGCCTACGCCGTTATTTCGTATAGCCATAATAGGCGCTGATACGCTAATCGCTTTGGATGAACCTGCAAAGGGAGCAAATTTCCAGATTTTACGAACCGAAGATGGGAAGATTGGCTGGATCCGTGCTGGGATGCGGCTACATCAGAGAGAAAGTGGATAAGACTTTTGTTACCCTCGCCAGTAATGAGCTTTTTTGGTACAATTGCCAAGTGCTTGAAGGACAGGTAATGATAGGTATCTGTATTGGAAAGGCTGAGCATGTACAGGGGCGATTTCTGGCTCATGTCATGCCCGAAGCGCCCTCGAATGTTGTTATCGGGGGATCGGGCATCCATGTGGATTCCCCACTTCTCGTCAATGACAATGTGCCCACCTTCAAGGTTTCCAATACAGTAATGGTAGAAATCGTTCGATTCAAGAGAACTGTATGATCATTGGAGCTTGATAGAAGATATTTGGATGAGATCTGATTATGCTTTGGAAATTTGAAGGCTACTTGCTGGTTCCTCACGAGCTATTACATGTTGCAGCCCACAGGATCATTGGCAGACGCTGCTCCTACCGCCTGGGAGGTAGCTATGTTAGCCATCTGGATAAGTGTACGCCGCGAGAATATTTCTTCTGTCTACTCTTTCCCTTTTTCGTCATGCTACCTATTGCCTTTTTGCCACTGCTGCTTTGGATAACTATTTTTGTTTGGAGAGAGTATTCTACTCACGACTACCTCTCTGTGGCACCATTCTGGCATCAATCCCTTTTTATTCTTTGGTTTGCCATGTTTACCTATGTCGTCAGCTCCTGTTTCTATGATCTGCTCTTCGCTGTTCGACTCTTACTTAAGAAACTGAGCCATTAACCACCAGATCAAGCCGGCCACCATTAAAGAAAAGGGCAGCGTCCAGAGAATAGCCAGTATCAGGCTGCCCGGTTCATCTTCTTTGGCCCCTTCATAGAAAAGTCGTCTTGCCTGCTCATTTCGCGTGATCAGTAACAGCATAAACATGCCAGCGATAACATTCAATGCTCCGCAAGGAATAGTCCACTGAATCTCAAAAACGCACTCAGGCCAGCGCCTGCTGTGAGGCCACCCAGTGCCCAAACAATCGCCAAGGCTAAGATGAGGAGCACATTCTTCATCTAACGACACCCACCTCAACGCTAAGGAAAAGAGAATTTAGCAAAACCAAACGAAAGCTCTCTCGGGTACTTGAGATGACAGGATCGCAGTTTCGGATATTATGGGATCTTGATTCCTAATATGCCACCGCCAATCGATCTCCCACGTTCGTCTGCGTCCGTTCAATGGTACCGGCAGGTAACTCAATGACGTACTTACTCTTACGCCGAGGTCTACCAATGGCATTGGGCTGCATATCAAGATCCATGTCCAAGACGCAATCATCTTTATCCATGTAGAGAACGTCAATAGGAATGGACATAAACATACAATGAACCCCGCTACACGGCTTAATCAGCAGGCCATCACCTTCGGGTAGGCGCTTGGTCCCGATGAGTCCTTTCAGGCGCGTCCATCGGTTGTCCGCTACACGGCCTTGGGTAATGAGTGCAACATCCCTGGTTATATTTTGTACGGATAGCATATCCAGTCAATCTCCCTATGATACAAACCTAATCTGTTCCCCAAATCCGCTAAGGAACGGACCGTAAATAACTTGCGCGTTTCAATCGGGTATCACCCCGTCCAATGACCAAATTATTTAATGCTCGCTCCTAACTACCTGGCTAGATACGTTGCCCATATCTCCGAACCATAAAAGAGTGTAACCCAGGCACCCAGTACCAGATAGGGGGCATAGGCCATGGTCTGACCGCGCTTAAATTTGGTGCGCAAGAGCAGGAGCGCAGCCATCACTCCACCAGAAAAGATACAGATAAGGATGGCTACAATGATGCCGGGAAAGCCAGTGACGAGACCAATGACGCCTGCGAGCTTTACATCTCCCATCCCCATACCTCCAGGTTTAATCAATGCCAAAATGAGAAAGAGGATAAAACCGAAGAGTCCGCCGACTAACGCTGACAGGAGTGTTGGCCCCTCAATAAACGGCGTGAAAAGAAGGATTACTGGCAGTGCCGCCAGCAGCATCCGATTATACACTTTTCTTTGCTCTAGATCGATGGCAGCGATGGCTAGAAAGAACCAGGCATAGAGGGTCATAGCCAACGTCGTTAGGGAAAATCCAAAGTGAAAGTAAGTCAACCATCCCAACAAGATTGACCCTACCCAAACGGCTTGATGACGTAGGGATGGGGCTAACTTTTTCCCCTCATCATCTGCGTCTGGTGAATTTGTTGGGATAGGGCCAAGTAGCGGCTCTGTTATTGACTTAACAAGGACTGTGGGTAACTTGTAAAAAGGTCGATACCAGCCCGAGAAGAAGGGGAGCCGATCTGGGATCGTATCGACCGCTAAATTGATCAGCCAGCCGGCAAGAAGGCCCACTAGAAGCATGATGAAGTACGCCATTTGCCAAAATACCTCTTTTTCAGTAGAGCGCAGCGCCCTCTGCTTCTGCATAGATTAGAGCCACTTGTGGACCCATAATAAAGAGCATGGCCATGGCAAAAACAAGCAGAATGGCGACAAGAAGTGCATAGTCATTTCGGGTACGGCCCTCTTCAAATACAACAAGAGAAGAGCCTGCCCGAATTAAAGAGTAGATTATACTGGGGTTCTTTTCAGAGCGAGTTGAGTGTAGTTGTTCAACCATATGATAGATTCCTATTCCTCCAAGCGGGTACACAGATTTCAAGAATGAACTCCATGCCTATTGTAGCCCAACTATTATGCGCTGTCCTCAGAAAAATGTAGGTATTTATCTATGAATTATTTGTCACTCTCTGCTACCACTATCCGTCCTTTGTTGTAGAAAGGATAAGACCTTTGTCTTTCCAGCTACGTTTTGTTCTTGTAGTAGCAGTAGTTAAACATGCAATAGACTGCCCCCAGCACCCTTCTCAACTTTGTCTATACCAGGGGATGGAAATCGAACGAAGATTAGAAGATTGCGCAGATTCTTCATCATTCAAATCTTTTCATCTTTGTTATTTACAGGTCAGATTGCAATATACATGGTAAGTGACGGAATGACTCTGGACTCAGTGATCAATACCCGTCTTCACAAGGACAAGCTGACTGCGGACTGCTGATTATATATTTGGGAGCGGGTTTTATCTATCTAGCCTCAATGGTATGAATGTCTGCTGTGGCTGTAGACAATTTTCTGTCACATCGATGTCCCGAGACTGTAAAGCTACATTTCTATTCCAGTCCGTTACCTCTACCGAGACGCGATAAGGCTGACAGAAGATGAAGCTCTTGCTGATGGTCTGTAACGTAGTGGGGTTTCTAGCTCCGGCTTCATCACTAAAGGACCAGCGGATCTGTGCTACTTTGGTGGCGTTCTCGTCTTCTTTGAGTACTCGATTGGTAACATTGGTAAGCGTAACCATAAATTGATAAGATTCTGTGGTAGTCGTTGGTACAGTCATCTCGATATCCACTTCCGGTGGTTCAGACATGGCCCAATCGAGGAATGTTTCCAGAAGGGCAGTTCTTGTAATGGCCTGAGTTTGGCCAAACGTTGCCCCGCTATCGTCAACACTCTCTAGCCCAAAGGTTGTATACAGGGTACGACCCGTGTACGTGATCCCTGGGCGTTCTATGGACGGTTGTTCCCGGTATATCATAGCAACATAACCGCCATAATCAGGCCCCGTGCCAGGATAGTACAAGAGGGGTATCCCAGCATAACCAATGGGCCAGCCGTTATGATACCGATTGTCAAGTTCGTCCATCTCTGGATCGACTGAGTTCACCAACAACCCGTCCATCCCCATAGGCCGCCCTGAACTGATAGGCATCACTCGTAACGCCGATGTGGGTTGTGCATTCTTGGTAACACTTGGCTGAATCCAGTTGGCTCCGAGCACATTTCGGTAGAGGAAGGGTGCGCGCAGATCATCAGTTTGGTTCGATTGCATGACTCTTGCCATGCTCGAACCCATGACGATGAGTGCCCCATTGTTGTTCAGATACTCGACAAGCCTATCCATCTCAGGTTCGGTTAAGGTCTGGTGTAGTGAATCGAGGACACCCTCCCGCCCATTTGTACCAGAAAAGAGAACAATCGCTTTGTAAGCCATCAATTGGGCTGCATCGGGTATTGTGGTGGGAAAGAGGCCGCGTTTGTTGATGGCATGAATGTCGTAACTATATCCTAATTGACGTAAGGCATTGATATATGGAGCCGTCACATCTTCATATAGCGCCTCATTGGCCTCACTCCCATCATTGTCCAGCAAGAGAACATCGGCTAGCGACGTTGCATAGCTGACTCTAGCCCAGGCGGGTAGATGGGCTTCATGGGCATCCCCGGTCAGCACAATATATCCTTGATTGTCTCCATACCCTTTTCCTTGGGCTGCATCAAATGTAACCGTTACCCACTCTGATTGGTTTGGTGCTAAGGTCAATGAAAAAGGTTGGGTGGAGAAGCCCTGAATTGGTGCAAATGTAGTTGTTCCCTCACCGTGGATTCCATCAGGCCCGTTCCCTGCACCATGGCTTTGTGCAGAAATAGCCTCATCCCCCGTGAATCGGCTCGTCACCGTATAGGTTTCGGTGACGCTGGTAATATTGGATACGCGGAAGGAGAGGGTCTTCTGCGTGTTGGTAACAACCAGCCCAAAACTTAAACTTGGGGGATCCAAAAGGACGCCTGGATCCAAGGCCGCAGCTACATTCAGCCACCCTGCTCCCATGTCCAGCGGCTGGGCAGGTTCTCCGTCTTCTTCCCGAAGGATGCCTGTATACTGGGCGGTTGACATGAGGGCCGATTTGATGGCTTGGTTGGACCAATCGGGGTGTACCTGCTTGACTAAAGCCACGGCACCGCTTACATGGGGCGCAGCCATTGACGTGCCAGAGACAATACCAAAACCAAAGTGCTGAGCCTCACCTACTTGCGTGCGATCATAGCCCTGAGCGAGGATCTCTTTTCCAGGTGCAACGATATCTGGTTTAAGCACATTACCCACACCAGGACCACGGCTGCTAAAGTCCACTACTTCTCCTTCGACTCGGTCCCCAACCAACTGACCGTCGCCAGCCGCCACCGTTATATACTCTGCCGCGTGATGGTCCGAGGTTCCCGTACCTGGCCCACTGTTGCCCGCCGACATAACAACAAATACGCCTGCTTTGGCTGCGTTAATCAGTGCATTGTCCACCGGATCCAATTCGCCACCGCTCCCGCTCGGTCCTCCTCCCCAAGAGTTGTTGATGATGTCTGCACCGTCTCGAACGGCATCTTCCAGAGCCATGAGTAATTCCGCTGTGAAGAAAAAGGGCATGTTATAGCCACTGGCATAGTTGACCTTGTAGCTCATGACATATGCTTTCGGCGCTATGCCGGCAATCATTCCCGCCCCGCCAATCGGAATCGTTGTGGTCACCCAGTCTCCTGCTGCCGTCGATGCCGTATGGGTTCCATGGGAACTCGCGCTAGGACCAGGCCACGCAAACTGCTCTCCATCGATGGGTGGATCCCACGAGCGAAAATAAGCCCGAGATGCGATGATCTTACCATTGTTGTTCTCTGCTGAACCGTAGCCACCCAGCGGTACATCGGGAGGAAAGGTATAACCTGTGCCATCAAACATAGGCGCTCCTGAGTGGACACCTGAGTCAACCGAGGCGATTCGTATACCCTGTCCGGCATTCTCTTGACCACCAATCTCCGGCCGATTCCATACCTCTGGAGCGTGAATCGTTGCAACGCTTCGATAGAGATGAGGCAAATAGGCTTTGTCGGCATAAACAGCCTTGACGCCAGGCACTTCTTGCAATATAGTGGTGGCCACTGCTCGATCCAAAGTTCCTAAATTAATAGCTATGCCGTTAAATATGACCTGATAGGTGGCCTCGCGTTTGTTGCCATCTTCATCGATAATGTAGTCTACCATAGCTCCAGGCAGACGTGTGGATAGAGCCGCAGAAAAAGTTGTTTGCTCGCGCTGAAGGTGGGTCAAATGAGCCTGAGCATTACCTTCATTCACATCCAATTTGGCGTATACGCCTGATGCTTGAACGCTGCTTTGCTGCATGAGGGCTAAGGACGGCGAAGATAACTCAACAATTACTCGATTGCTCAGGGTTGCCAGTTCATCCATACTCAAATCATCAGCACTCAATTCACTTACTGTGGACGCTTGGGAGTGCTTTGGTGGGGCCACCATAGCTTGGGCCTGGGCTTTCCCCGCTTCTTTATAAAATGAGAAATCAGCCAACAGAAAAGACACAAAAAGCAGAATGACGGTGATGACCAACGTAGCTCGAGAGTAATTCATAATTTCCTAACTTGCAGAGATCTATTGATAAGTGAAACCGCAAACGCCTTTAGGACAAAGATGGAGCAGATGCACAGATTTTTCTCTTGAATCTGCCAAATCTTCTAATCCCTGTTCTTTAAAGACCTACTTGGCGCTTGCGGGAAGCAAAATACATTGAAACAAAAAAAAGCCAGGTAGAGCCAACTCTATCTGACGGTGCAAGAATGTCTCTAATCTTAGCCCTTTTCGTTTTTTTGGCCTAATTCGATCTCTGCCCGAGTCTCCATGGTCAGTTGGGCCAAATAATTTCACTCATCTTGGAAGATGTGCTAGAGTCTGAGTCAGTTCCCTTCTGACTCTATTGGGTGAGACCATTGATCGCAGGATAGATTACGTGATGGGTGACGTGATTGATGAGGAGTACACCAAATAAAGGATACACCATGTTTACAATTAGCGCGTTTGGCGATGAGATTTCTACGGACCTGGAAAGCCAGGTGCGGATTCTCAATGAACTCGAGATCCCTGGCTTGGATGTGAGAAAAGCCTGGGGCAAAAATGTTCTGAAATTTTCCGATGAGGATGCGAATCAGGTGCGACAGATCTGCGATGACCATGCCATATCGATTCCATGTTTAGGCAGCCCTGTAGGCAAATCCCCTCTTACAGACCCAATTCAAAATGAGCTGAATAATCTTGCGCGGCTTTACCAACTTGCCGACATACTTGGTACACGCAATATCCGCATCTTTTCTTTCTATCCAGATGATACCAGCACCAACAGTCACTACGATCAACATCTTGACGAGACCGTCGAGCGTCTAAGCCAAATGGCTGAATCTGCTCAGAAACATGGCTTTGTGCTCCTCTTGGAGAATGAGAAGGGCATTGTAGGAGATACCGTATCCCGTTGTCGGGCACTTATGGCTGATGTGCAAAATGACTATTTACGCTTTCTTTGGGATCCAGCTAACTTTGTGCAAGTTGGAGAAGATCAGGTCACCGTTGATGGTTGGCCTCTGCTAAGCGAATATATTGGCTATATTCATATCAAAGACGCGACGCTTGCGGACAAACGGGTCTGCCCCGCCGGTGAAGGTGACGGACAGATTGCTCAACTGCTGACACACCTAAAAGCAAGTGGCTATGAGGGTACGCTTTCTTTGGAGCCTCACTTAGCATCTGCTGGTCACTCTGGTGGATACAGCGGCCCAGACGGAATAAAGGTCGCTGTGGGAGCCTTGCGTAAGGTTATGGCTGAGACCGGCTGCGAGGAAGACCGTCCATAACAGTCGGAACGGGAATTAAATAACTTGAGCACTTGAAGGGGCTACACCCAATTGAAACGCGCAAGTTATTGACAACTCATTCTTAGTAAAGTTTGCCAGACTAATTGTGTTCCGGTCTTTAACGATGCACTTTTTGTGAGAACAGGTATATGCCTCCAGGGACTATAGCAGTCCAAAGCGAGTAACGAGTATACTGATAACAATGATGATTAATAGATATGACAAGAACTCTACTGAAAAGATACCTTGGTTAAACTGCTGTTTGCGGAAAGGGTTCATGGGGTGTCGCCTTTGTGTGATTTCCCTAATCTATGCCAGAACCGAATACACTTCGCCAGAAAAGTCGTGCCTCGACTCTTAGTCTATTCTGAAAATATGCGATAAAGGGTGGAAAGGCTTTTCTGGGGGCCTATGTAATTGGGTTTGATTGAGCGTTTGAACCTAAAGACGATGTCATGCCAGAAAATCTTTCACGAGCTTCTCTAACGACGCGAGATTGCTCCAATATGATCTGCCGTGAGAATAAGAGAGATGAAAAGACTAGAAAGGTAAAAATCTGTAAAATCTTCTAATCTTTGTTCGATTTTCATCCTCAATCGAATGCCATGAGTTTTAACTGTTTTGTTCTGAATTAGCCAGTAATCTGGTGGCTTCAGCTACGGTTTCCGCTTGTCCATTAATCGTAAGAGCCAAAACAAGCATCCCCAACAACGTGTCTTCCTCCTGAAGGCAAAGTCGATGTGCAGACTGAAATTGATGCAAAATGGCTGCGCGAAGGGCATCGAACTTCGTAACCAAACCACCTGAGAAGACGATTTGTTCCCAGTCAGTTGGAGCATCAGAAATGCGCACGGCACATTCATAGAAATTCTCAGCCATATTTTGGACCGCGGCGCGGAAGAGATGCCCAACGTTTAAGTTGTCTTCACGAATATTGGTGATGGAGCCAGTCGCACCGTCTTGGCTATCATAAAAAGCAAGATTGATTTGAAGATCAGTCTGCGGAACTGCCTCGACAGCGGTTGCGATCAACGCCCATGGATCCCTTTGCTCAGGATTTCCAGGGCTAGCCAATTCTGTTATCAGATCAACAAGCAGTGTGAGTGAACGACCCGCCGGGATCTTGACGATTGTATTGATGAACCGTTGATCAAAGTATGGGCGAGTTTCGTAGTTTCCTAACTTGAGATGGGGCGTAATCAAGCTCGCTTGGGCACCTGTGGCGATGTTTAGAGACAGTTCACGTTGTTGTAGAAATGCGCCCGCCAAAGCACATTGATGATCACCTACTGATGAATAGCAGGGAATCGGCCTCCCGTTCCTGTGTACATAGCCTGTAATCGAATGTATCGAACCAACTTCAGGCCACTTTAGATGAGCCAAACCCAGTTTCGTTAAGACGTCATAGTGCCAGTCCCCCTGCTCAACGTTATAGGCACCATAAGCGGCTGCATTGGTTGGCTCAATGAGTGGTTTAATAGTTTGCTGATTGTTTGGCCAACTAGATGATTCAACTTGTGATGAAGAATCAGTACCACATAGTTGAGTCATCACAAACTCAGATAGAGTAAGCGGGATCGCTTCCTGAGTAGGCAGTAGCTGATTTTGCGCCATCCAGAAGAGTGTTCCAACAGGTAAGCCTGCACGAAGACCACCGCCAAGAGCCGCCAAATCTTCATCGGTTAGTCGAGACAGAAGTTGATCGAAGTAGGTGCCTTCCCCCGATGGGTGAGGAAGTACAGCTCGTTGATCACGCCACGTAATCAGATTCGATAGCGGGTGATAGTGAGTATCTGTTAAGACCAAGCTATGCATTTGGGTACAGGTTACAATTCCAAGGCAATCAGGGGCCAACCCAAGCAGTGAATCGAGTAAGGAGCGAATCGTTACGACCAATGTGTCTGGATCAACTTCAAAGAAATTTGCTGCCAGATTGGCAACTGGATCTGGAAAGGGCTGACGCTGAATATGAAGTAGCTGACGCCTGTCCAGATCCAGCAACGCACCTTTAATGAAGGAGGTTCCGATATCAATGGCCACAAAGTAGTTTGGCTTACCCATAGGATTCCTATCCTGATTTATGCTTAGTGAATTATTGAACCTTTTGAAACAAGGAGTGTAAAATTATTATGCAACTCAGTAGACAGTGGAGATGGATGTCAATGTCGATGGCATTCTTACTTCTTGCCTTTGTCGTAGCGTGTGGGGCCATGCCTAGCTCATTGGAAGGCCAAAACGAAGCCCCCCTTGTAGACGCTGCTATCGATGGCACAAACAGCACAATCCCATCATCTGAGGAATTGGCTGATTTGGCAGACAGTGAAGATCAGACCATTGTTCAAGTGAGTGAGGTCACGACAGAAGATAGCCAGGATAGCGATACCTCTATCGATGTTGTTGCAGATACCACCGAATCCATCCCGCCTTTAGCGGCTGTTAGCGAAGATTTCACTTTGGTTGGTGAGACAGGCCGTACTCAATTTATCTTTACCTATGCAGATTGGTGAAGCACCTGACAAACCAATCAACCTATCGTGTATAGGCTACAGAAAAAATTTGGAGAACAGACTGACTTTATTGGTATCGACGTTGAATCGCTGGACTCAAGGGCGACCCGGATGCAACTTGGCATGCGTAACCGCAGCCATTACATGCTACTGGACTCAAACCAGAATGTTGTTGCTCAATGGTTTGGCCCCCTCGCAGAAGAGACCGTGTTTGAGCAAATAGAATCTCATTTGGCAAGCAACTAGTCGCCATAGTAGGGATACAACTCCAAAAGGACACTATGTCGGGGCATGACATATTTGACGTACAAGATTCAATGACGACGAATCTGACCTTGTATACTTCGCCAGAAAAGTCTTGTCCCGACTCTCGACCTATCCCCGCTGGGACTTCTGGGAAGAGAGGACAGAACTTTTCTGGCCATCTATGATAGTAGATCTCATCTTGTAAGAGTTTGACCTACGTAGTATATATCCCTACTATGGCCATACGTTTTTGAGAGCTGATGCTTTTTATGGGGCATACAAACCCTCTCCATCTATTGTACATCATTTTTGTCAGATATGCATTAATTTATTGTGACTAAGACGTTAATAAATACAACATTGTTAAAACCTGTTACAAACATTAGATAATATTGATAACCTGTCAAACGTTCAATGCTGATACCTACAAATCACTAATCGATTGCGACGCTAAACGCACCTGCCTCCATCAACTTCCATACATACACCTGTGATGAATTCTGCGTCATCTGAAACTAAAAAGAGTGCAGCTTTCGCAATGTCGATGGGCAAGCTTAAGCGTCCTAACGGAATCGTGTCAACAAACTTTTGACGAATTTCGGGCGTATCCTCGCCGGGCAGAAACTGAGAGAGCAGAGGCGTATCTCCCGCTACTGGGTTGATTGCATTGACCCGGATATTGTCAGGTGCTAGCTCTACAGCCATAGATTTCGTAATTGTGATAGCTGCTCCCTTGGTGCCATTATACCAAGTCAAACCGGGGCGCGGTCGCACCCCTGCCGTTGAGGCAATTGTTAGAAAAACACCCCCTCCTTGTTGGCGAAAGAGTGGGACCACGTGGATGGCACTTAGATAGAGGCTTTTTACATTGACTGCGTAGACTCGATCAAAAGTTGTCTCGTCTACCTCAATTAGTGAATTATTCTTATGGCTAGTTCCTGCGTTGTTCACAAAAATATCGATCTTCCCAGAGCGCTTTTGCACGGCATCAACCAAAGTCTCCATGGAATCATTCTGGCTCACATCAACCTGAACGGCGTATGCACGACCACCCTTTGTTACAATTGATTCAGCAACAAGTTGAGCGCCTTCTACGTTAATATCTGCTACCACTACTATGGCCCCTTCTTGAGCAAAGAGGTGTGCCATGCCTTCACCAAATCCACTGCCTCCACCCGTAACGACAGCAACTTTGTCTTGTAATTTCATTTTGGTTTCTCCCTAACTGTGCATCACAAATCCGCCATCTACATTGATGGCCTGACCTGTAATATTGTTCCCTCTGGCTGATGCGATGAAGACAGCCATTGCCCCAATATCCTCCGGTTGTTGCCAACGGTTAAGGGGGATGACTTTCTCTTGCTTGGCTGCTGCCCATTCATCGTAGGTGGTCTGTTCATCGGTAGGGAGGTTCAAATTGCTGCCAGCGTGAATACGGCGACTTAACTCCGTGTCCACCATACCAGGGTTAATGGAGTTGACGCGAATATTGTATGGGGCCATATCTTTGGCCGCGCACTGCATGAAGTTGATCATGCCTGCCTTGGCGGCACTGTAGGGCGGGTCTGTCTGAGAGCCAATCTGTCCTGCTACCGATGTGAGGAAGAGGATTGTTCCATCCTGCCGAGCCAGCATAGGATCTTTAAACGCATGGACCGTATTGACCGCCCCGACCAAGCAAACTTCTAGGACACGTGCCCATTCGTGAGGCTCAATATTCCAAAATGGAAAGCCTGTTTTGCCTGAGCCAATTCCTGCTGCATAGACAAGATGAGCGACAGGCCCAAGCTCTGCTTCAATCTCCTGGGCAATGGCTGCCATGGCACCATAGTCTGTTACATCGGCAACCTTGCTGAGAGCTGAACCTCCGTAATCCTCAGCAATGGCGGTTGCGGATTCGGCAACCGCGGGATCTAAATCTGCCAAGGCAACGCTTGCACCTTCCTGAGCGAATTCCTTGGCAATGGCATAGCCAATTCCCTTGGCTCCACCAACAACAACAACGATTTGGTCAGTTAATTTTAGGTCCATACGCTACTCACCTATTTCAAGAATGGTTTCATCAACTGGTGGTTGCCAGAGCAATTGAGGCTCTGATAAGGGTTGCATGTCCGTTTGAGGAGCCACCGAGCGTTCAAGCCTTGCATGAACTTGCCCTCTATCTGAATTGCTCTCTATCTCATGCGTCACAAGGCGATAACCAATGAGAAACAGAAGCCCCAGCAACCCTATGGCATATAGTAGATTCCATACAGGTCGCCAACTCGAAAGTTCATTTTGTCTATCGCTATGTTGGGACTTGGCCCTTGTGGTGGGAACAGCGCGAACCTCCAGATAGCTTTCTTCACCCATATGCCATTCGTGCTTGTCCAACTTTTTTTCCGTCACCCTACACACCAAAGCCTGTATCCCCGCCTACTTCTGCCCAAACAGAATCTTCCGCGATTCTTCATCTGTCGCCACCGGTTGCGTACTAATGCGCTCCACATGGGCATAAGCTGCTACCGTTGCAGGTCGAGCTTCGATAGCCCGATACCAGCGCAGAACGTTAGAAAAATCCTCTAACTTCATCTTCTGCCGCTCATGACGCTGAATCCAGGGATAACAGGCCATGTCGGCAATGGAATACTCTCCGGCAATGAAGTCACGACCCTCCAACCGAGTATTCAGAACACGGTAAAGTCGGGAGGTCTCGTTGGTATACCGTTCAATTGCGTAAGGAATCGGTTCTGGCGCGTAAAGGTTGAAGTGATGAGTTTGGCCGGCCATGGGACCTAAACCACCCATCTGCCAGAAGAGCCACTCCATGGTCTCGTTGCGGGTGCGCAGATCCTGTGACAAGAATTGCCCCGTCTTCTCTGCTAAATAAAGGAGAATGGCTCCCGATTCAAAGACAGAGATTGGATCACCCCCGTCAGCTGGCTCCTGATCCACGATCGCAGGAATTCGATTGTTGGGCGAGATTTTCAGAAAGTCTGGCTCAAACTGTTCGCCTTTTCCAATATTTACGGGAATTAGCTGATAGCCCAGTCCAGCCTCTTCCAGGAACATAGTAATCTTATGGCCATTGGGTGTTGTCCAGTAGTAGAGGTCGATCATTGTTGCGGTTCTCCTTTCGGCTAGGGATGGGGAGTAGGGAAGAGGGATTGGGGGCTAGCCTCCAATCCCTCTTATGTTCTTACCTTAAGTGAGGAAATGCCTTTAACCCAGGATAAATAGCACTGCTGTCCAGCTCTTCTTCGATGCGAAGAAGTTGATTGTACTTGGCAACTCTATCACTGCGTGCTGGGGCACCGGTTTTGATCTGTCCCGTGTTGAATGCAACGGCAATGTCTGCAATAGTCGTATCTTCTGTTTCACCAGAGCGATGGCTGGTAACAACAGACCATCCTGATCGCTGACTCATTTCAATGGCGTTGATACTCTCTGTCAAAGAGCCAATCTGGTTGACTTTACACAAAAGTGAGTTACAGACCTTCTCATTGATGGCTCGGTCGATGCGGTCTACATTGGTCACCAACAGATCATCCCCGACAAGCTGGACTTTGTCACCAACCTTATCATGGAGCATCTTCCAGCCAGCCCAGTCATCCTCATCCATCCCATCCTCAATGCTAATGATTGGGAACCGATTGCACCAATCTGCCCACAGATCGACCAGCTCCTCACTGGTCAATTCCTTACCCTCAATCTCTAATACATAGCGCCCGCTCTCTTTGTTATAGAGTTCAGAGACGGCAGGATCCAGAGCAATATAAATGTCCTCGCCCGGTTTGTAACCTGCCTGTTCAATAGCTTGTAAAATCACCTCAATAGCGTTAACATTCCCGCCTAGGCTAGGCGCAAACCCACCCTCATCGCCAACATTGGTGCTGTGTCCTGCATCATGGAGGACCTTTTTCAAGCTTTGGTAAACTTCTACTCCTTGACGCAATGCTTCACGAAAGGTCTCCGCAGCCACCGGCATCACCATGAATTCCTGAAAGTCGGTACTGCCAATGGCGTGTTTGCCACCGTTGAGGATGTTGAGCATAGGAACAGGAAGCGTTCGAGCGCCTACACCACCCAAATAGCGGTAGAGGGGAAGGCTGACGGCATCCGCACCCGCTTTGGCAATGGCCAAACTGACGCCAAGAATGGCATTCGCTCCCAACTGTTTTTTGTTGGGTGTGCCGTCTAGGTTGATGAGGAATTCGTCAACCTCAACTTGCTCCAAGGCATCGGCCCCAAGAAGCTGGGGCGCAATGACCGTATTCACGTTATCAACGGCTTTTAGAACACCTTTGCCACCATAGCGGCTCTTCTCATGGTTGTCTCGCAGCTCGACTGCCTCGTAGGCACCTGTGCTAGCACCACTTGGAACCACAGCGCGGCCAACAGCACCACTCTCCAAAACAACTTCAACTTCAACGGTCGGATTTCCGCGACTGTCAAGCACTTCGCGACCGTTAATTTGCACAATTTCAGTCATATTGTTCTCCGGTATTGTGAGGGGGAATCTATGAGCAAGGACCAGAGGTTCGATTTGGCCCTTGGAATGGAATTTCTAAACAGTGGACATATCGATCACAGTATTGTTTTTCAATTTATTTTATCATGTATGGGGCTTTTCTTCAGAATTGCCGATTTGGCGCAACTTTCTTTCCCGCATGTTCGTATTGTTGATATATGAAACAGGATTTAGTAACCAAAGACAATTTGGTAGATCCAACTGATTCAGTTCCCTCGCTCAATCAGCTGGATCTACCACAACCGAGTTCTCCAGGTGATGTTGAATCGTCTCGCCGTCCACCATTCCGAAAGGAGAGGACGGATGGCGTGACGATCTTGGCTCTTTACCATTTGGCCTGGGCCGCTATCTTCTTTATCGGTGCATCCATTATGGCCATCCCAACGATCATCACCGCAATTATCGGGCTTACCGACGATCCGGACATCTTCTTTGCTACTGGTATTCTGGGCATTGTGGCCTTTTTAATCTTCGCCCTTTCCATTGTTCACTTTTTTGTAACCGTTGGGCTATGGACACTGCGAGAGTGGGCGCGCATTGTTGCCATAGCGCTTGGCGCGATTAGCTTGCCCACGGTTTTAGGCACCATTCCAGGCGCACTCACTATCTGGTACCTCATGAAGGAAGAAGTGGCAGAGCTATTCCGCTAACGTATGAGCAGTATTCCAAAACCTGAATCACGACTTCTTGCTCATACCCTCCTTTTTGGACCTTGGTTGGCCCTCATCTATGTGGCACTCCTTTTTGCCCTGCCTGTCTATTTGGCCTATCTAACGGCCCTGTCACTAGAGCCATTTGTCGAACAACAGATCATCGGGGCATTGTCTAACTTACTGGCCCCCATTTACGCAACACAACCACTCCTCTTTGCTCTGCTGTTGGGTGACTATGGACTTCTTTCTCTGGGGCTCTATTCGTTCCTCTGGGCACTGCCTGTGGTACTCTATATTGGAATTAGCGTAGCCATCACCCAAGAGATGGGCCTTCAGGAGCGAATCACGGCTGCATTGGATCCCTGGCTACGCCGGATTGGCTTAACCGGGCAGGATCTGTTGCCCGTGTTGACTGGATTCGGCTGCAATGTGGTTGCGGTCTTTCAGTCCCGGAGCTGTGGTAACTGCACCCGTGGCGCTTGTGTCTCCATGATCGCGTTTGGCTCGGCGTGTAGTTATCAGATCGGGGCCTCTCTCTCTATCTTTAACGCAGCCCAGATGCCCTGGCTCTTTGGCCCCTACTTATGTACGCTTTTTCTTGTCGCGGCTATCCACACCCGGTTGTGGCATGGTCAGGTTATGGAATCGGTCCAGCCTTCCCTAGTCCTGACCCATCGTCTGCGCCCGCCTACCTTGGGAAGGCTTGGTCAACGTGTTGCTGCTGTATTGGGTCAATTCATCCAAGAGGCCATGCCTATCTTCCTCCTCTTCTGCCTCATCGGTGCGCTACTAGATTACAGCGGATTTTTGGCACGTCTCGCTGACTTTGTAGCCCCCAGCCTTCACTTATTTGGCCTTCCTGGCGATGCGGCACCGGGCCTGATCTTTTCCATTGTGCGCAAAGATGGTCTGTTAACCCTTAACCAAGGCCAAGGAGAGTTGATCCGTCAGATGAGTGGCAGTCAGGTCTTTATTTTGGTCTACCTCGCATCAACCTTTACCGCCTGCCTAATTACCCTCTGGACGGTTCGCAAAGAGCTAGGATGGAGAGAAGCATTTAAGATTGGGGGGCGCCAGATGGGTACGTCGGTTGGCACAGCGTTGATGTTACGGTTAATACTCCCAGGATAGTAGCGAATCTGCCCGATTGTTGCCTGCGATTGGGCAGATTCCATCACTCGTTGAACATTTTATCCTCAACAGACGTTTTATAGCTAACAACTCCTTCATACACATCACAGCCAAATATTGTTCTTCGCACACGTCACAAATTGAGCTATTTGGCAATAGTGTAAAAGCCATGCACTCGTTCAGATATTACGCCCCGTACCCTCTAAGCCTTATGTGCGATTTTTACACTATTGTGTTATTTGCTAACCGAAAATTTGCAATAATAAGTCACGACGCTATGAGTTTCTTCACCCGTAAGACGAATCGATTGGTCTTCAATCTTGTACTCTTTGCCTGCCTTCTACAAGTGTCCTGTAGTTGGTCAAAAAAGAAAGTTGAAGATGTAGAAATACCTACTGAGCCAGCCGCGGAAACCCACACCTACCTTGCCTTTATTACAAATTATGACTATCCACCACCAGAAAAAAGTGAGCGGTCACAACTGTACAATATCTTTAGCAGCGAACCACCAGTCAGCCAGATTAGAGTGCTCAATGTTAGCGAACGATCATTAACAAGTGTTGATTTTGAGACGGAGCACCAAACCATATCTTTTGGTAAGCTAACACCTGGTCAGCTCAGCTTCTATCGATTAGTCAATCATCTTTATAGGGACATATGGACCGAAGCTAGGATGGATGCAAGACCAAGTATGATTATACGGAATCATACGAAAGGTACCTTGCTTGAACCAGGAACATATACATACCTAATTGGCTCGTCTGCTTTTGGCAACACCCTTTCCGTGACACCTATCAATGACAGGCCAACTATAGATGACGCTTTGATTACCTCTCGATGGCACTGGGTACTAGCCAAACGCGAAGGAACTTCACAGCAGCTACAGACAACACCATCTCCGCTGAGCAAACAACTATGGCCTTTTATTGAATTTACGTCAAGGAAGGAACCGGGTAAGCTGGGGTTATTGTTCAATGGGCAAACAGGCTGCAATTCAATGAATGGCACCTACCTTACAGATGAAGTCGGCTATGCAAAACGGCTTATTATCCCGTTCATAACAAAGACAGATAGAGAATGTCGTGCTGCTGTCGGTGAATCCGCAGAGATTTTCACGAGAGGTTTGTACGGCGTTAATAGATATAGATTTACTAAAGATGAACTCTTTATCTATACGGACGAAGAGTATGTGCTTACTTTTGCCAAGGAGCATCCTGCTACCCGACTTAGACCACTTCAAATGAAAGATGGAGAGATCTTTCTGAATCCAAATCGTTGCCCGAACTCACAATCATTAATTGTCACTCCACACAATAATGAGGTTGTTTCCGGGACCATCAATTTTTTTGGAACAGCAACCATCGATTCATATCAATATCACAAAATTGAGTATGCACCCAAGGCCAATACTGCAGAGGGTTTCATCTACATTGATGGAGCAAATCATGAAGTAGATGGGGGCTTACTTGGCATAGCTGATTCCACAACACTTCCTGATGGCCCATATACTTTTCGGCTCAGCGTCGTTGATCAGATGGGGAATTCTCACGCATCCTGTTCTGTGACAATCATTATCGTTAATCAACCCGGCAATAATCCACTCTTGAGAACAGCGGTGCGACCTCAAGATATCGACAGTAGCCGTGTCATTTCTCCACCTAGTGGGTTAATCTACCGGCATGACGAACGCTACTGGCGCATCGATGCTGACGGGCAAGCAAAACAGCTAACCCATGACGATGTCGATCTTGCGTTTTCTCCAAGCGGTCTAAAGGCGTTAGGTTTATACGAAGTAGATCCTAAATATACCCTCTACGATTTTTCGGCTGCTGAACCCGTAACAAAGAGATATACTGTATCAGGATATGCTCGTGTGAACTATGGCCGTTGGTTAGACGAGGAGACCGGCATCGTGGGCGTGATGTTTGCAGGAGAAAAGATGGAGCACGAAGACCAATACTGGATGCCAGGGTTTGGACATCTGTCACTTCTCAATGTTCCGCAGAATCAATTACAAGTGCTGGAACCCGATACCCGTTTCCACCGTCTTCCCCAGATTCTCCATAATGAGAAGATTGTCTATCGTCTTGGGGATCAAATTGTCTTTAGAGTGCAGGAACAAGTTGACTATCTTGATATCGAATCCCTCAATCTGCCTGGAGACCTGTATGATTTCGCGTTCTCGCCTGATGCTCGCCAAATGGTTAGTCTAGTCGTTGGAAAATTTGGTGAGGATGAATGGGCTTACATTGTATCGGCTGCAGATGGCACAGGACAGAAGATTCTACAAACCTTTTCACCTATTCCGATCGATGGAATTCTGCCATTGGGCGCAACGTGGAGCCCTGATGGAAGCTGGCTACTTCTTGATCCGCCAGAGTGGCCACGAGAAGAACAGCAGATTCAGCTTGTAAAGTCAGATGGGAGCAATCGTCGTATTTTGACACGTAATCTTCTTGCTTCTTTGCTCTGGGTTGATGACCAAAGCGCGCTAATCACCGTGAACATTGATGAGTGGATTCAAACGATTCAATACGAATTGGAAACAGGCAATCAGCAACTCGTTAATCTGCCAGAGAGAGCCATACCCGTCCATTTTTCGCAAGAGCCTAAATATACCGAGTATAGGAACTGAATTTATGTTCCTTTTGCTTTTCGGCAAACAAAAACGCTCTCTTGAACAGGGAGCGTTTTGCAATTTTACTCAAGTTATACTCAGATGTTGCGTTTGGTTTGGCCATTCCACAGAATAAAATACCCGTTCAGTAGGCACGCCTCGTGCGGGTCATTCCAGCACGAGGCGTGCTCACTGCTTGAATTTTGGATAACTATAGTTTTTAAGAAAAAGATTTTCCAACCGCCCCCTGAGCGTGTCGAAGGGTAAGGGCGGAAAATCTTTTTCTTGATGTCTATATTTGTGTGGAATGGCCTTATAGATCCGCAGCATTCTCTATTGATACTTACCGCGCAGTCAACTCCGCACACTGAGTCGCCGTCAAGAACGGCCCCATCTGCCGATAGTTCATTCCGTTGAGCGGATTTCGTGATCCTTGGGCGTTGCCATCGTCGTCGGGTGAATCATCCACGTCGAAGTCGCCATCTTTGGCCAAGTCCAGGGCGTGTATTAGCTCGTGGAACAAGGTCCAGTTGTCATGGTCGGCATTGTTGTTCACCGCAGCTTGGCCATCTGGCGCATAGGTCACGCCCAGCGCATTGCCTCGGATCTTGGGAACATAGTAAATGTTGAGTGTATCGGCACCATTATCAAAGTAACCAAGATCTTTGGCTACTTTGGGGTCGTCGTTGTCCCCCTCATCTTCAAAATCACCATCATTGTTGCGGTCATACCGATCGAGACCATCGTTGTCTTTATCAATTTTGGCCCAGTCTGCTGGGGGAATATCCGTCGTCTTCGTACCGAACTTGACAAAGAAGGGGCAAGTACAGATTAATCCGTTGAGATTAAAGGCCGCTTCGGCTTGTTTCACATCCGTGTCTAAGGCCAAGTCGGATGCACCAGCCCCTGGCGCTCGGTAGATATGCAGGTTGATGGTACGGGTAGGCTTGACTGTCAGCAGGTATGTCGTCCACTCAGGTCCAAAGACCGAAAAATCAAAGGTGTAGCGTTGGTTTTCGACATCAAAGATTTGGAAATCCAGGACCGATACCTTGCTCTTGGTCAGTTCCGCCACCAGCCGATCTACCGTAAGCTGAATCCGGATAACTCGGCGTTTCTCCTGAACTGGTGACTCGGTCTGCACCTGGAACTGGAGCATCTGGGTCATCTCATCTACTTGGCTCTGTTGACAGTTGACCTCAACGTCTTCCCCTGTGGGGTTACAGCCAACGAATTGGAACGGATAGACTACGGTCAGATGTCCTGTTGCAGAGATAATTCCCGTATCTCCAGGTGGGTCAATCTCCACATAGAGGTTAACGAAGCCACCTGCTGGGAAGCCGAGACCAGCTTGATTCAGCGGATTCTCGAATTCGAGCGCCCATGGTGCTCGGGCAATGGGAATGGCTCCTCTACTATCCGTTGGTGTGTGAATACAGGTCACGTTTCCAACGCCATAATTGCTTCCCGTTATGTCTATGGCCAGATAGTCAGGCATATTTGGAACCGGCTGGAGCGGCAACAGATCGATTCCTAAAACGTCGGTTTGACAGTTTAACTGGTCCGGCGGCAGATGGGAGACGGCATTACCAAATGGGTCTCGAGGTATGACGACGAAGCCGTTCCCCAAGCCAGCAATTTCGCCCGGTATGGACGCCACCAGATCCAGCGACACAATCTCATCGAGCCTCGGCTCAGACTGAACAAAGATCGGATTCATGATGGGCATGGTCTCACTAATGCCATCCCTAGGAATCACCTGGGCACCGACCCAGAATTGACCCGCTGGGAACTGCATCACTGCCATGTGTCCGCCTTCTCCATCAGGGAAAGTCGGTATCCGATCTGAAATGGGTTCTCGGGAGTCAATCTCAACCCAGACATCAAAGAAGGAATCGACATCGAATGGTTCGCCATTCTCGTCAAGCGGTTTGACCGTAATGGTCACTGGCTCTGAAGGCGTTGTGTCCGTCATGGAAACAGTGATTTCGACTTCTGTCAACGTTGGCCGCGGTGTTGGCGTTGGTGTGACGGTGACATCCGTTGGTGTTGGCGTAACCGTCACATCAGTTGGTGTCGTAGTCACCGTAATCGTCGCCGTTGGCGTCACGTCTGTAGGCGTTACAGTTACGGTTGGATTGGGGCAGAGAGGGCCACCTAGGCCATCCATGCCATCAAAGACTTCATTGGGTCTGTCAGGACGACCGTTGCCGCCGCTACCGCCAGAACCTGGCCCTTCTCCTTCACCACCGTTGCCGCCGTCACCGCCACTGCCGCCATTGTTAGCAGTCGCACCACCGGGATTTCCAGGGTCACCTACTTGAGCAATCGCTTCACCACCATTGCCACCATCACCACCTTGCAGATGGGGTGGCCCACAACAGTTGGCACCGTCTGCACCATCTCCACCAGTAGCGTCGGCATCACCTGCGTCTCCACCGACCTTCGTACCATTACCGCTAGCTGTGCCGCCGTCACCACCATTGGCGATGGCTTTGCCACCATTGCCACCCGCACCGCCTGGGCATTGATCACAACGTCCGGTTACCGTGCCGCCAATGGCTTCTGCTGAACCAGCATCACCAGCCGTTGCCATGGTCGTATCTGGCATGGGGGTGGGGCGACCGCTGCGAGCATAGGCCCCGCCGCCATCTCCCGCACCGGCCGTGGCTGCACCACCATTTCCGCATTTGGTACAGTCGCCGCCTGTGGCTTTGGCATTGCCGCCATGACCACCTACTGAGGTCGCTAATGCGCCACTGCCATCAATTACACCTTTGCCGCCCTTGCCACCAATGGCCCTTGCAAAGGCACCGTCTCCACCACTGGCTGACGCAGAGGTGCAAGGGCCTGGTGGGTTTGCTATCCCATTGCCCCCATTGCCGCCAGTCGCATCGGCTTCGCCGCCGTCTCCAGCAAGAAAGGCAAAAGGAGATACATTGACTGCTCGTGCAATGCCAATGCGACGTAGTCTGGCATTGCCACCATTCCCACCGCGGGCATAAGAACGATGGCTGTCACCACCCCTGGCCGTCCCGTTACAGACGGCGTTGCCGCCATCTCCACTGATCGACGTGGCTGTACCACCATCTCCCCCAGTGGCACCGACCAGAGTGATATTATTGAGGCCCGTGACTCGTCCCCATGCCCAAGCTAACTTAGAGGCCGTACCGCCATTTCCACCATAGGCAGAGGCACGTCCGCCATTCTTGGCTATATTGCAATCATCGGCTCCGTCACCACCTGTGGCTGTTCCGTCACCACCATTGCCGCCACTACCAGGGCCGATGGTGATGGCCCCTTCAATGTCGATGCCCCGGCTGGCGCGAATGACCAATCGGCTTGCCGCTGGGCCACCGCGCCCACCATAGGCTCGAGCTGAATCTCCAGGAGGGGCTGTTGCGATGGCGTTGCCACCTTTGCCGCCATTACCCGCGCTGAATGTGGCACCAGCACAGAAAGTAGCCCGACCTAAAACACCAATGTAGAGGCTACCGCCCTTGCCGCCATTTTGGCCGCGAGCGTAAGTGGTGCCGTTCTTGTCTGCACCATCACCACCATCTTGGGCTTTAATATCAGTCCCACCGCCGAAGATGGTGTTTCCTCTTAAACGAATCCGTAAGCTGCGCCCATTTCGGCCAGGACCCGCTTGCCCCCCATCACGAACGATATTAACCAGGTTTGTGTTGGCTGGTCGCGGATTGGGTGGGCAGATGGCTTGGGGTGCGTTCATCTCTGCCGAGCGAACTTCTGCTATGATATCATGGACGTAGACTGAGGAGGTCGCTGTTGCTTGGTTCCCATCTGCGTCAGTAACAGTCAGAGAGATAGGATATCGACCCGACACAGTATAGGTATAAAGCCCCGTTGCCGAATCAGACGTTGCCCCATTGCCAAAGTCCCATGCATACGTTAGATCACCACCTTGGGGATCATCAACAATTGAATCCATGAGCAATCCTTGGTCAATCGGCAAGACCAGGGTGGATGGCTCGATCCAGAGGACGGGGGCAGCATAGGTGCCAGAAATCACATCACTAATATCTTCGCCATCATCAATGATTAGTGAAAGAGATGCTTGGCAGACTTGACCATCATCGTCGGTCACAGTGACGGTGGGCGTGTAAGCACCTGCCATGCTGTAGATATGGAGCGGCTCTTGCTCGGTCGAGGTGGTGCCGTCGCCAAAGTTCCACTCAAATGTAACTTGTCCACCATCTGGATCGACGCCTTCTGCCACAAAGTTGATTTCGGCAGCCCCTTGAGCAATGGCACTCTCCCACAATGTATCTGCCCGCGCGCTACAGATGGGGGGCAGCATGGCTATTGACCGCTCTTCTTCCAACACATCAAATTCCCAATCTGGCAGATTCGGCACATTGGTTACCAGAAGCGCACCTGACGTAACCAGATTGGCTGGCTCGTCAAAGCTACCCAAAACGAGGGTACCGCCTTCAGATTTGATCTCAAGATCTGGTCCTTCGGCTCCTTCCTCTGGGCAAACATTGCTGACCGTGCCGTTGATGGTCAGGGTTCCGTCTCCCTGAATGATGATCGGCATACAATCAGCCACAAGGGATCCCTCAATCGTTACATCCTCACTGACCTGAATGGTAATGCTGCTCATGGCAGTTACCGTTACCCCGCTGGGAATGGTCAGAGAGGTAAATGTGTAGATATCTTCAGTCAGTTGAGTATCACTCGTGGGGCTAAAGTCCGACGGGATTGGCGTAGAAGTGGGCGTTGCTGTTGGTGTGATAACGGGCGTTGGCGTGGACGTGCCAGCCGAATCACCACCAGTAAGGTAAGGAAGAAAAAGTTGTTGGGAACTACCTGAAGTGCTATCCTGGGCATAAACAGAATATGTGGTCGTGACAGTTGCGATCACGATGCAAAATAGTGTTAGGCATAGTCGCTTGATCTGGGTGTGTGTCATGAGGGACCCTCCTAAATACGAGATGATTTACGAATGGTACGGACTAGAATATCAAGGTCTGCCTGGCTTGGGTGTTACATATTTGTAACAATTCCCTGACTCTGAACCAATCAGAATCAACGGACTACTATAGTCTTTCAGAAAAAGATTTTCATCAACAGATTCCTCGGATTATACAGATTAGGTAGAAAAATCTGATAAATCTGTTCAACCTGTTGATAAGAATTATCTGAACATCTATATAGGGAAGACTAGGAATTCTTGGGGAGATGGGATATCCCGCCCGCATTGACAGTCTTTCCCTGCTATGATATTCTAATGCAGATTAGTATGCTCTGTTTTGATGAAGATATGGTATGACTTAGATCACTTATTGTGGCGATCTAACTCACAGACGGGTAGCGCTTACTAGGGTATAAGTTGCCAAGCGGTGATATTTGTTACCACACACGGCATAGGCTGAAAGGAGGTGTGAAATCATGAACACAATCATATATGGATGCGCACCTCTCTGCACCGTTTTGTTTTGAATCATCAAAGTTTCGTCTTACCATGAGGATATTGATAAACCGCGCTTTCTAAAGCGTCCGCAGGTAGCATAGACTCTATGCATAGTTAAACCTGCGCCTATTGAAGGATTTGCTAGCAGCAAGAGGTGAGTGTCATCTCGAGGCTGCTTTTTTTATTGGAACAGAAGTGCTGAGGACAAGTACTGATATGCGGTACTACGGAATGAGCATTAAATAAGTTGGGCATGTCATCTCGAAGGATTGAGAGATCTTATGCACAAGTTATTTAATTCCGATTCCTAAACGGTCACGGGATAGAAATCCTGTGACCGTTTTTCGTTTATAG
>JBCCHB010000031.1:0-120046 GCA_039028975.1 Chloroflexota bacterium | reverse complement strand
TGGACTTCCAAAAACAAGCACGCTATATTTGTTTGCTTTCGTATAAGTTAGGACAGGGATGGGTGGTAGGTGAAAGTACCTTGTCACCCACTCACCCGTTCATCTTTACTTCGCCACCAACGGCAAGAAGATCTCACCTCCCTGTTGCGAAACGCTCTCTGTACTCCCCAAGTCCAAGAACTGCTCGCTACCATCGACCATGATCAGACCGAGGCGATAGTGGGCCTCTTGATAGTTGGCGTCGGGAGCGCTGGCTGCAACCACCTCCTCTACAAGCTGATCGGTGAATGAGTAGCCGCCATCACTTTGGCTGCTGCGCTCTGCAACAATGGACGTATCGTTGAGCTGGATCCACTCCTTGTCACCAACCCACTGGCGGTAGACGTTGAAGGCCACAATCTGGCTTTCATCGGCTGTGGACCAGCGGATGGTTACCTGCCCAGTAGCCCTATCAACTTGGATGCCGCGTTGGGCCATGAGCACGCCTGTAGGCGCAAAGACACTGATGCCGGCGCTATCGCTGGCGTTGGCGGCGATTGCTTGCAGTTCTGCTTGTTGATTGGGCAGCAGGGTCGTATCCAGTCCAGCAGTACAGTTGACCACGAAAGAGATGGCGTCATTCTGGTTCAGGGTCACGCCACCGGCAGTGGCCAGCAGATCGGTCCACGACATGCGGTTGTTGGCCGCCGTGTTTGGCGTTTGGCTGGCCGTGTCACAGTCCAGGTAAGAGTTGGGGAAGGTGACGTCGACCGGCAGGGACGAGAGCGGCACCGCGTCCAGATTAGTAATGGTGACCGTGAAGCTGATCGGCTCACTCTGGCGGGCGGGGCCAGGCGTGTTGAGGGTGACGTCTAGATCGACATTGGCAGGTGCCACATCATCGCGATAGTCTAGATCGGTCGTTGTTGGTGCGGCATCTGAGCCATCGGCTGCCGTATCGTTATCCGAATCGTCCAGGGTGAAGATGATACCGTTGTGGGCTTCGCCGTTGACGTCTGCGTAGTCATCGGCGGCTTCTGCGGCGGCATCATCAGCCAGACCGTTGATGCCAACAGTCGTAGAGATGACTTGGCCTGGTGTCGTGCCTTGGGTCAGCCCTTGCCCGGATTCGACGATGTCGAAGGTGCCGTCTTCATCCGAGTCGAGGTCGAGATAGTCTGGGTTGTCGCCCTGGTTGTCGGTGTCGACGGGCGTGATGCCGTTAGTTGGGTAGGTGCCGGTGATGGTGTAGGCGCTGTTGAGGCCGTTGTTGGCCAGATAGGTCGCGGCATCGTCATTGGCCGGTGCAACGTACCCTTGGGTGGTCTGCGCTTCGATATTGTCGGGGATGCCGTCGTTGTCTGAGTCCAGATCGAGGTGGTCTGGGATAGTATCACTATCCGTATCTAGTGTCGTAAAATCGCACCCAAGTGCAGTAAATTCAGTCCATTGAAGTGGGAAGCGAGTTCCACCAGTTTCCACCACCAATTCAACTGAGGAAACATTTGAGACTGGATCAAGAGCAAATGTTAAAGGACCAATAACCGCGTTCGCATCATAGTTCCCTGCCAGCGGCCTACGTGCCAACAAATTGGCACTTGCATCGTAAAAGAGTAGGTAGAATTCATCAATACCATCATTGACCCCGCCAAACGTACTATTGTCATTGACAATTTCCACTTCTGAAACGATTTTGGAACTCGGGAGACCATAGAGAATACCATCTCCATAGTGTGGGGCCGATTTGTAACCCGAAATATTCACGGTATCAACATAGTCTTTACCACCATCATACGTCATTGAAAGCGTTCCGCCTTGGGTTCCGATTTCAGGATAGGTAGTGCCGCTGTTGTTTCTATCGACACCGACACCCGAAATGGGTGTAATTTCGTTGGTACCCGACACACATAGCTCGATTGTATCGAGAATGCCATCGTTGTCATCATCCAGATCGATATCGTCGGTCACGCCGTCGTTGTCGGTGTCAACCGTCGATGCCACGGTCACCGTGACAGTGGCGGTGTCGGTAATGCCCGCTGTGTTGCTGATGACATAGGTGAAGGTATAGTCACCCGGCGTGGCTGGGGCATCATAGGTCACGGTTGTGCCGGTGAAGCCGGTGATGGTGCCACCTGTGGGCGTACTCACCGAGTCGATGGTGAGGGTGTCGGAATACCAGTAGGTGGTGTCATTGGCGATGATGTCGAAGGTGTTGCCTGTGCTGCTCGTTGTGGCTGTTTCACTGTCATCTACGCCAATGGGGTCGGGACCGCTAAATTCAGAGGTGGAGCCGTAGGTGCCGCCGCCCAGATCTTCGGTGAGGGTCGCGGCGATTCGTTGGCCGCTGTTGCTCGGTGGCGCGGGCAAGGTGACGTTGTGATTCATACCGCCTGCCGTAATGCTCACCGTCTCGCTGTAGACCAGGGTTTCACCTTCACCATAGAGGGAAGGGGCCAAGCCGCTGGGATTGTCATAGATTTGCAGCAGGTAGTCGCCTGCCGGAACGTCGTAATAGAGGTCGACGCTGGTGCCGCTGACGGTCACAATCTGGGGACGGTTGAGCAGGTCGTGAGGACCGCTGTCGCCGTCGCCCATGTCGTTGGGGTTGATGCCGAGCAGGGTGTCGGCCAGCAGATCATCACCGCTGTTGTCGAGCAGGATATCGATGCCACCGCCGGTGCCGTTGGCGTAGATGGAATTACCCAGCACTGCGTTATCTTGCGGGATGTTGCTGCCGGCAAAGGGACCAGCCGCATGGTTCAATCCGATCATCATGATGCCCACAAAGTTGTTGCCCGCGATGGTGTTGGACTCGGCCGCGTTGACGCCACCGACCACATTACTGACGGCATCGCCACCGTAGTAGACGCCCACGGCATTGCCCATGCCAGCCACCACGTTGCCATTGACGTCGGTGCCGATCAGGTTGCCCTGCACCCTATTGCCCGTTACCGTGGTGGTGCCTGGGCCAAAGACGGCCAAACCCAGGTGGGTTACGCCGACGCTGGTACTGGCCGAGATGAGGTTGCCTTCGCCCGGGCCGCTGCCGCCAATCTGGTTATTGTTGCTTGCTTGGTTGAGGTTGATGCCATTCTCGCCATTGCCAATGGGGGCCGTTCCGTTGATGTCGCTGCCGATGTAGTTGCCGTGGACCGTGTTGTTGGAGCTGCCGTCCTGTAGGGAGATGCCGGTCTTCCCGTTGCCAGAGATGATGTTGCGCTGGGCCGCGGTGGTGCCGCCAATCAGCGAGTTCAATACGTCCTGGCGGAAGGTGATGCCGTTATTGCCGTTGGCTGCGGCTGCGTCACCAGCCACGTTCGTCCCCAAATGGTTACAGTCAATGGTTAGGTTACTGACGCTGTCTGCGTTGATGGCATCCTGGTTGAAGTTGTTGATAACCAACCCTCGTACCGTGCTGCCATCCGACCCGGCACCCAACGTTAAGCCATGCTGACCAGCGAGTTGGCCTGGGGTTCCGCTCAGTTCGATGAGCAGGTTGCGTGGGTCACAGCTTGCGCCGGTCTGGGTGGTGCCGTCGATCACCACTGGATCGTCGATGCCGGGCAGTCCCGTGCTGGTGATGCTAATTTGGTGGGGGCCCGCGCCAGGAATGTTAAAGCAGATGGTATCCACGGTGGGGCCATTGTTGTTGGCATTGGCATCGGTAATGGCCTGCCGCAGCGAGCCAGCACCGCTGTCGTTGGTGTTGGTTACGGTAAAGTCACATCCTGGGTTTAGCGGCACAAAGCCAAAGTCAACTGTCTCATCGGTTGCGCCGACTGCTGTCATGATGGCGACCCGTGGATGGGTGCCGCTGGCTACTGTATGGGTCATGGTTTCCAGAGGCTGCCCACCCGTAAAGTTGATGGCGTCGATCTCGACCAGGTAGACCTTGCCTGGGCCAGTCACAACTGAAAAGCTGTAGTAGCCATCGGCAGAGACTTCTGGTGAGGCGGGATTGTTGGCGGTTGTGGTATTGAGCAAGAACTCGTCGGTCTGAATGGCACCATCAGCCGCGGTGGCACCGGAGCCATCCAGATAGAGATTGACCACCACACCGTTGATGCCTGATTCGCCTGTTTTGGCTCCATCGGCATTGTCATCCTGCCAGACATAGTCGCCCAGAATGTACTTATTTTGGGAACCCAGCTCAATATCGACCGAGGCGTGGGCGCTGACCGCGGGTGAGCCGCCGCTGGTTGCGACGATACAGCTTTCGCCGTTGACGGTACAGGGTGCGGTGGCCGTGTTACTGGTCGTATCCTGAATGGCCGTAAACTGGAGAACCAGCGTAAAGGGTGTATTGGGTGTCAGATTACCGAGATCCGTGGTCAGATCGCTCCAGTTGAGGGTACCGTCGTCGATGGCATCATCGGCGGCAACCGATGCGCTGGAGGGGAAGAAGTCCAGGTCGGTGGTGTCGTAGTCGAGCTGGAAGGGGAGGGTGGTGATGTCGGCCGCGTTTGTGTTGGTTAGCGTAACGGTGGCCGTAAAGGGGCTGTTGACGCCAATCAGTCCGCTGGGGCTTAGGCTAATGCCCATGTCCAGTCCGGTTTGAGCCATTGTCGGCCGCGCGGCGAAATAATTGAATAGTGGCGTCGTAAGCCCGCGATTTACCTGGGCCCGGAATGAATCCAGACCGTCGGCCCCAATTTGGCCCGCGGCGGTAAACGTCGACAATGTTTTGTCAACGATGTTGCGTGAGTGGCTAACGTACGGGACATTTGCCACCCCAGCATTGACCGATGCCAGGGCATCAACAGTCGATGGCGCTGTAGGCGGTGTGAATGCCGGGGCAATGGGCGCAATGATCAAGCTCAACGCCAACAGCAGGGCCAAGCAGATTGTGCGCATGTGATTGGTTGATTTGGAAGTTGGTTGTTTCATCATGGTAACTCCGTTACAGTGGGCCAGAAAAGTCTTGTCCCGACTCTTTACAATCCACGCTGGAAAATTCCGAGCAGGGAGGAAATCCCTATCGCATGGGGACAAGCTTCTTCTGGTCATCTATACACAAGTATTGCTGGTATTGCTCGGCGGAAGTAATTACCCAGAGAAAATGACGAGCAACACCAATGCAGCTGAGTGGCAAAGCCGGTTGTATCCAGGTAACTATTGCCGCCCAGTTGCACTAGCGAAGCTGCGCCGCAAACCGACGAGAACTTGGTCGGACAAAGTGCGACTATTTTCTCCTGCGGCAGCTTCGTTTGACATCTTTGTTGGCTGTGGCAAGTAAAACTTGACTCATTCGTTAAGATTTTGCATATGAAGATGTCTAGTTTAGACGTAGGCGCTGTAGGGCTACGCCAGCACTGCGTAGGCGTGGCCAACTACTCATTTTCAAGAGAAGCCATGGGGGGGCCATGCTCGTGCGGTTACAAACCGCACCTACGTTTGGACCAATCTCATTCATCATAATTTCCCTGACAATGCACTACGGCATTGTATAGTAAGTATTGACAGATTAGGCCCCCATCCCCAACCCTTCCCCCACTTTGGGGGAAGGGAGCCTAGTTCCCCTCTCCCGGGCTAGGAGAGGGGCCAGGGGTGAGGGCAAATGTACTACCTTGCCACCATCGGCAAGAAGATCTGCCCATCCTCACGAGCCACGGTACTGCCCAAATCCAGGAACTGTTCGCTGCCGTCGACCATAACCAGACCGAGGCGGTAGTGGGCATCACGATAGGTGCCGCCCTCCACGCTGGCTACGCTTGCTGCGTTCACTTCTACTAGCTGATCGCTAAAGGTGTAGCGGCTACCGTCGCTTTGGCTGCTGCGTTCGGCGACAATGGCGCTGCTGTTGAGCAACGTCCATTCATCGTCCCCAGCCCACTGGCGGTAGATGTTGAAGGCTGTCATTTGGCTTTCGTCGGCCGTTGCCCAAACAATGGTCACTTCTCCCGTGGCTCGATTCACCTGCACGGTGCGCTGGGCCATCATGACGCTGGTGGGCGCATAGATGCTGATGCCGTCGCTGTCGCTGGCGTTGGCGGCAAATCCGGTGAGTACGGCCTGCTGATTGGGCAGCAGGGTGGTGTCCAATCCAGTCGTACAGTTGACGACGAAGGAGATGGCCTGATTCTGATTGAGGGTGACGTTGCCAGCCGTGGCCAGCAGGTCATTCCAGGCCAGGAGATTGTTGGCGACTGTATCCGGCGTTTCGCTGGCCGTCGTACAGTCCAGATAGCTCTGACCGAACTCGGTCCGCACCGGCAGAGACGAGAGCGGCAGCGCGTCCAGATTGGTGATGGTAACGGTGAAGCTGACCGGCTCACTCTGGCGGGCCGGGCCAGGCGTGTTGAGGGTGACGTCCAGATCGACATTGGCTGTCACCACCGGCGCAGGCAGACCGCCAAAGGCTTGGGGATCCGGGTCGGTGGCGTCGGGCGTGCCGTCTAGGTCCGAGTCGTCGACCACGTCGGCGATGCCGTCGTTGTCGTTGTCGGTGGGGTCGTCGATAACACCATCGTCGTCGCCGTCCAGGGGACTGTTGGGCGTGGTATCGATGTCGTCTGTATTGGTCCCGTCATCATCTGGGTCCAGATAGTCGGGTGCGGTGCCGGTGCCGGGGATGTCGGTCTCGTCATCGCCGGTGCTAGCATCCTTGTCTGGCAGGGTCGGGCTGGTGCCGTCGCCGTAATTTCCCTCATCGCCGTCCACGCTGGGCATGATGCCGTCGCCGTCGGTTTCTGGACCGTCAATCACACCATCGTCGTTGGCATCGGTGCCGCCGGAGCCACCTTCCACCAGATCGGAGATGGCGTCGTTGTCGCTATCTAGGTCACGATAGTCTGGCGCTGTGTCTGAGTCGGTGTCGGGTACGGGCGTATTTTCGGTTTCGGCATCACCGCGGGTCGTATCGTCCGCATCAGCAGGGCCAACCAGACCATCCTGATCCATGCCATCTGGGTCGTCGAGCATGGCATTGCCGTCTGGGTCGGCACCCGGTCCCCACATTTCGACAATATCGTTGATGCCGTCGTTGTCTGAGTCCAGGTCTCGCCAGTCGCCGACGCCGTCGCCATCGGTGTCAGCAGGTGTGTCGGGGCCGGTGTTGTCGCCATCGTAATCGGGATCGCCTGATTCTGGCGTAGTCTCCACATTGTCGGATAGACCGTTGGGGCCAAAGCCGCCAGCCTCGGGGTTGTCAATGACGCCATTTTCATCCGCATCCAGGGGCGTAGAGCCCTGGGGAACAGATTCGAGCGTGTCGGGAATGCCGTCATTGTCGGTGTCCAGGTCGAGGGAGTCGGGGACACCATCGCCATCGCTATCGACTGCGCCGTCGCCTTCGACTGTATCGAGGATGCCGTCGTTGTCGTCATCGATATCAGTGGCGTCAGGGATGCCATCATTGTCGGTGTCGGTTGGGGAATCGATATCGATTATCTGAATGGTTTGGGGTGTGGTGCTATCAATTCCACCCTCCACATTGGTGGAATCTACTTGGAAAGTTTCGGTCCCCTCAACTAGACCGTCAGCGCCGTTAGTTGGGACACTAACCGATGCGCTGGTCTGGCCAGGGGGCACAACAATCTGGGTAATCCCAGTGGCATCGTAATCGGTGCCACCACCAGTGGCCGAGCCATCGGTAAAGACCAGGGTCACCGTGACGGGTTGGGTGCTGGTCATGTCCAACGTTGCCGTAATCAGGGCCGCCACGCCTTCGCTAATCGGGCTGTTGCTGCTGAGCGTGACAGTTGGCAGTGCCAGATTATCGCGATAGTCCAAATCCATCGCTGTTGGATTGGCATCGGACCCATCGGCTGCCGTGTCGTTGTCGGTGTCTGCGAGGGTGAAGTCGGTGCCGTCGTGGGCTAGGCCACTGACGTCGGTGTAGTCGTCCGCGCTTTCGGCGGCGGCGTCATTGGCCAGACCGTTGATGCCGACCGTGGTTGAGATGACTTGGCCCGGCGTCGTGCCTTGGGTCAGCCCTTGACCGGATTCGACGATATCGAAGGAGCCGTCTTCGTCCGAGTCGAGGTCCAGATAGTCGGGGTTGTCGCCCTGGTTGTCAGTGTTCACAGGCGTAATGCCGTTGGTCGGGTAGGTGCCGGTGATGGTATAGGCACTGTTGAGACCATTGTTGGCAAGGTAGGTGGCGGCATCGTCATTGGCTGGCACCACGTACCCTTGGGTCGTCTGCCCCTCCACGTTGTCCGGGATGCCGTCGTTGTCTGAATCCAGATCGAGATTGTTGGTCACGCCATCATTATCGGAATCTGGAAATTCACAGCCAATCTCCGAGGATAAATTGAATGCAGGGGCAAACTTACCTTCGTTGTTTGGATAATGTGCATCCTGAAAGTGACTGGCATCGGTAACAACAAATAAGGAGCTGGCGCAACTGCCTACTGATAGATCAACCATGGCCCCAGCCATTTCTCCATGGTGGGAGTACAAGATTTCTTCATTTGTGAATCCATTCAGCGTACTAAAATGATTTAAATGGAATGGGTCTAAACCTGCACTAGCAAAAGCGGGGGCATGAGCTGCGCTCATGTTGAGGGCCACTGCTTGCGCGCTTGAAACGGTTGCCCCAAGGGAATAGGTTCCTGGCAGCGAATTGTTGAGCAGGGTAAGTAATTCGGTGCCAGGAAACCCGCTACAGCTATTACATAAATCGATGTTGAGAATGAACCCGCCGCTGGTTTGCCCTTGAATGGCATTTTCCAATTCTGCCCATTCGCTGGCCTCGATATTGCCCCAGACGCTCAGGACAACGACCAAATCATAGCCATCATATTTGCCGACCGTCGGAGCACCGCCATCATCCAAATCACTCACAACCGTAATTGTGCTGCCTGGTGGTGAATAATTGGTGAATTCAGCGATTAAGTTCGTGGAATATGTTGCGTCAGTGAGTGAACCTCCTGGGTTTGTACCTTCCGTATGTGCGATGAGGATATTTTTCGGTAATTGAGCACTACTGAAACCCCTGGCTTCGACCACATCCAATATACCGTCGTTGTCGTCATCAATGTCGATGTCATCGGTTACGCCGTCGTTGTCGGTGTCGGGGGGCGGCGTATCGAATCTATCATCCCGATAGTCGAGATCGGTGGTCGTTGGCGCGGCGTCGGAGCCATCGGCCGCCGTGTCGTTGTCGGTGTCTGCGAGGGTGAAGTGGGTGCCGTCGTGGGCGAGGCCGCTGACATCCGCGTAGTCATCAGCGGCTTCTGCGGCGGCATCGTCGGCCAGACCGTTGATGCCGACGGTGGTTGAGATGACTTGGCCCAGTGTCGTGCCTTGGGTCAGCCCTTGACCGGATTCGACGATGTCGAAGGTGCCGTCTTCGTCGGAGTCGAGGTCTAGATAGTCAGGCAAGGTTTCACTGCCGTCACCGTCAGTCGTTGATTGGTCGGTGTCAACTGGCGTGATGGCTGTACCAGCACCGGGGTCTGGGTTGGCACCTGCATCTGGCCCGTCGTGGGCTGGGTCGTAGGCGTCGTCTAGGCCGTCGCCGTCAGCATCATTGCTGCTGGGGGCAATGTAGCCTTGGGTGGTCTGGGCTTCCACGTTGTCGGGAATGCCGTCGTTGTCCGAGTCCAGGTCAAGGTTATCGGTGACACCATCACCATCTTGATCACAGAGACCAATGGTAGAAGCATAGACAAAATTATCCAACGAGATAATGTCTTCCAAGACATCGCCACCACCAATTGTGGTCGATGTGACTTGAATATTGATGTTGGAGATAGCAGTTGGTGCAACAATACCAATGGTATGCTCCAAATTATCGCCAAATGCATGTGTCGCTTGAACTGCCCCATTACCATCCAATACTGGTGCGGTTGTCGTTGTATCGACAGCGATTAAATTCCCGGTAACCTGCCAGATCCTTTGCCCATCCACGCGAATCACATAGTCAATTTGTGCGCTATCCGCGCTTCCGGAGTCAAAGAAATCCAGCAAATCAAAGGCAAACGTGTTGATGTTCGCACCTGGTGTAAAATCGATGTCTACCTCATATTGATAATTATTCGCTCCGGTTGCGCTACTCGGTGAAAGCACAACTGCTGAACCAGATGTACCCGAGCGGAATTCTTCAATCGTGAGATCGGACCAGGTTGTTGGGCCATGGGTATTGCTAATGTCGGTTAGCGTCAGGGTGCCTTGAGCAAACGTACCTGCATTAGCGGAAGTAGCGGTTGGGTTATCATTCGTCAGTACATTGAATCCTAAATTAAAAACAGCTTCTTCAAATCCCGATTCTTCGACCCCTAAGCCATTGGTATTGCCGCTAACGACATAAATGGTCAAGTTTCCATGAGTCCAGGTAACTGCGTCACCGGCAGGCGCCGTTGCGCCTGGGGAAGCTGGACATTCTACATTATCCAAGATGCCGTCGTTGTCGTCGTCCACGTCTACATCGTCGGTCACGCCGTCGTTGTCGGTGTCGGGGGGCGGCGTATCGAATCTATCATCCCGATAGTCCAGATCTTGATCGGTGGGTGCGGCATCCGAGCCATCGGCTGCGGTGTCGTTGTCCGTATCGGCCAGGGTGAAGTTGGTGCCGTCATGGGCCAAACCGCTGACGTCGGTGTAGTCATCGACCGATTCTGCCGCGGCGTCATCAGACAGACCGTTGATGCCGACGGTAGTTGAGATGACTTGGCCCGGCGTGGTGCCTTGGGTTAATCCTTGACCGGATTCGACGATGTCGAAGGTGCCGTCTTCGTCGGAGTCGAGGTCGAGGTAGTCGGGGTTGTCGCCCTGGTTGTCAGTATCTACCGGCGTGATGCCGTTGGTCGGGTAGGTGCCGGTGATGGTGTAGGCGCTGTTGAGGCCTTTGTTGGCAAGATAGGTCGCGGCATCGTCGTTGGCCGGGGCTACGTAACCTTGGGTTGTTTGGGCTTCTATATTGTCGGGAATGCCGTCGTTGTCCGTATCCAGGTCCAGGTGATCAGCAACCCCATCGCCGTCGGTATCGGATGGTGGAATGACCGTTCCGTTGGGAAGTACGTTCAGCAGTTTTGCCGCGTCATTGGGGGATGAAACGGCATGGTTCGTATTTGTAAAGAGCGTTGCCGTCCAGTTCCCACCGTTGTTACTGGCCAAGTAGATTTCGTTCGAGTTGTTGTCAGAGAAATATACATTGCCATCATTGGTTGAATAAGCTGCGCCGTATCGCCCTACTGGCAACCCCGATACCGTACCGATGGTGGTTACAGTCTGGGCGTTTGTGTCGATGGCAATGATCGTATTCGTATTGCGCTGAATGCCATAGAGAAGACCATCTGTAGGATTAAACGCGATATCTGGAACGCGATCGCTGGTTAGTTGGGGAATGGAGCCGATGACTGTCTGGTATGTTGCCGAATCTGGATTGGCGTCCATCAAGAAAAATTGGGTTTGGTCGGATGTGTTATACGCACCAAGCACGTAGAGCATATTTACTGGATCGTATGCGCCAGCATTACCGACAAGATTGCTGCCTATGCCGAGCGCAACGCGACTAACCTCAGAGAGATCGCTGGGTGAGAGTACAACCAATTCGTCGGTATCTATATCCACACCCCAGAAGGTATGCTCTCGCTCATTGATGGTGACAGCATTGAGCTGATGGCCCGCCTGCAACCCTGTACTGCTGGAATTACCCGTCAGGAGATCCACCTCAAATAACTCGCCGTCACTTCCCTGAATCAAGTATGCCTTTTCTGGATTGACAAAGGCCAAACCCGTCTCTGCTAGTTGTTCAACGGTATCCAGAATGCCGTCGTTGTCATCATCGATGTCGATGTCGTCAGTCACGCCGTCGTTATCGGTGTCGGGGGGCGGTGTATCGAATCTATCATCCCGATAGTCCAGATCCTGATCGGTGGGTGCGGCATCTGAGCCATCGGCTGCGGTGTCGTTGTCCGTATCGGCCAGGGTGAAGATGGTGCCGTCGTGGGCCAAACCGCTGACGTCGCTGTAGTCATCGGCGGTTTCGATGGTGGCGTCGTTGTCGAGACCGTTGGTGCCGACTGGGCCGTTGCTCATGCCGTCGTTGTCGCTGTCGTTGTCGGCCAGGCCAGATTCGGCAATGTCGAAGGTGCCGTCTTCATCCGAGTCGGTGTCCAGATAGTCGGGCAGGGTCTCGGTACCGTCGCCGTCGGCGGTGGACTGATCGGTGTCCACGGGGTTGAGGCCACCGCTGTAGGCGCTGTCCAGGCCGTTGTTGCCTGGGCCGGCATCGCCGTTCGGCGTCGTATAGCCAGCCGTAGTCTGGGCTTCTATGTTATCGGGGATGCCGTCGTTGTCGGAGTCCAGATCCTGGTGATTCGGAATCGTATCCAGATCCGAGTCGGTACAATTTGCGATGCCTAAAAGCAAACCCGACCCTCTTCCGTCAGCGCCACCATTGAATGTGCCAAAAACACCATGCACTAAGGTAACGCCGCTCGTATTGAAGTACAGAGCCTTTACGATATGATCTGGATCAGAACCATTGGTACTATCATCAACGATGGGGTCCATCCCATAGACAACCTGCCCTGTACCAAGGGTATAGGTGCCCATTTGCGAGCCAACTTCAACAATTGCGACTGGAGGCGTGACAAATCCGCCGATGTCCGTCCAATCCGTCGCGTTGTCACCATTATCAATATCATTGATGGTCATCTCCCAGACGTCAACCACAACAGGGGTACCAGACGGATTTCCATTCGTCACCGAGCCAGGTTGAACGAGCTGGATGGAGTACGTTGCATGGTCCTCTCGAACGGGTATCGGATCCTCAAGAACCAGGTCTTCGCCTGTATTAAAATTGGCGAGAATATCGGCTGGTTTAGACAATAATTCAAACCGCAGATCATAATTTTGCCCGTCAAGCGTCAGATAATTGGATTGATAGAAGACGTCGCCGACCTGGATATCGTTGGTATCTGCCCCGTTGACAGGATCCCATTGCCCCCCAACATCCACGTCAGACCGAATCGGAAGACATTCATCACTATCGAGTATGCCATCGTTATCATCGTCGATGTCGATATCGTCGGGGACTCCGTCGTTGTCGGTGTCTGTGCCAAGTTCAAAGCCGAAGTTGACGTCGGTTTGGGTATCGCCCACAGATGTCATGGGGATGACACGGGGCGATGAACCGCTGGCCGCGACATAGGTCATGCCTGCCAGAGGCTGGCCGCCCGTCGAATTGCCGGAATCAATCTCCACAATATAGATCTTACCAGGGCCGGTGATCACCGAGAAGGTGTAGATGCCATTGGCTGTAAGGGTGTTGGTCAACAACTCACTCGCCGCGGGTACGCCATCTGGCGTAGAGCCATCCGAGCCGTCCAGATAGAGGTTGAGCTGTACGCCGTCGATACCGGCTTCGCCCCCATTTTGGGTGCCATCGCCGCTGTCGTCTTGGAAGACAGCGCCGCCCAAGGTGTACTTATTTTGGGCACCCAGCTCAATGTCGACCGAGGCGTGGGCCGTCATCGCAGGCGCTCCGCCGCTGGTGGCGACAATGCAGCTCTCCCCATTAACGGTACAGGGGCTGGTGGCCGTGTTGCTGGTCGTATCCTGGATGGCGGTAAAGGGAACAACCAGGGTCACGGGCGTGTTTTGGGCTAACGGTCCCAAGGTAGTGGTCAGATCACTCCAGTTGAGGGTGCCATCGTCGATAAAATCATCTGGATTCACCGACACAGTGCTGGGAAAAAAGTCCAGGTCGTTGGTGTCATAGCCGAGCTGGAAGGGGAGAGAGGTGATGTTGGCCGCGTTGGTGTTGGTCAGCGTAATGGTGGCTGTAAAGGGGCTGTTGACGCCAATGGGGCCGACCGGACTTAGAGCAATGCTGAGTTCTAGGCCTGTCTGGGCCGCGGCGGGTTGGGCTGCGAAGAGGTTGTTGTAGAGGTCGGCCCCCAGACCTGACAGGTTTTGCAGATCCTTCCAGGACAAGCCTGTCAGGTCTTTCGCGCGCGCGAAAAGGTCCGCCAGCGGATTGGCGCTGACTTCACTACCATATGTTGGTACGGTATGGTCTGGCATGGTATGGTCTGGCAATGAAGTCAGGGGTGCCAGAGGTGCCAAGGGAGCAATCAGTAGACTTAACGCGGTGAAAAGTGCGAACAGGTTTGCTCGCCAGAGGTGTTTTGTTTTGTAATGCATACTGTCTCCAAAAGAAATGATCGGGAACACGGATGTTTCATAAATCTGTCCGTGTTCTCCTCTGTCTGTAGGGTATAATCTTTTGTTGGTCTGGGGTGGGACCTGGCTAGCCTTATTCCAAATTTTTGTACATGGACGGGCTACGGATAGACCGTTTGACAAAATAGAGTCTCAATAGACCACAACGCCCCGCTTCGCATCTGAGGATGCTCGCTCCGCGTTGCGATCTACTGATTCTAGAGAATGTGATAGACATTCCTTCAAGGGCAAAGGTTTGGTGGGTGCCAAAATAATGGGGTGAAGAAACAATGAATCTGTCAATAAGATAACAGATAACCGTTAAGAAATGCATCCGTCAATTTATGTATTTGTAATCCAGTCATTTTGAAAACAGGAGTTTTCCGAAGCTCTATCTGGGAGACCAAACACTTGTTTTCAAACGGAGCTGAATATGGATGAGGATTGGTGGGTATGGGTTACGTGAGACATGATGTGCGGTGATGGTCCATTGTCTTGTGCTGCTGTGTGTACCTAATCGGTGTGATATAATATATTCGTCCTCCATTTCGTGGAGATTCTGAAGCATGCCGAGCAAATGCTAAGACAAAGTCTCATTATCAGACTGGTGCATCGTCAAGTCTTAAAGCTCGGGTTTAGGAGACACGCCCCGTGCCGGTTGCCGCACGTGGGCGTGCTAACTGGACAAATTACCGACCCGAATTCTTAGGAGTTAAGATCAAATAAAACCCAAAACTTCATTCGTGTCATTTCGACCGAAGCGGAGAGATCTTTCTGGTTTTATTAAATTCTCGTTCCTTAGTGTTGACGATGCACTAGAGTGCTATCCCATCAGTCAGTTTGCTACACCAAGAGAAGGCGAGTATCATGCGCAAGTTTTCATCTTATGGCCCAGTTGATACGGATCTGGAGTATTACGTTCCACGAACTGAATTGATCGACCGGTCATGTAGACAGCTTCTGGGAGAGGATCCGCAAAAAGGCGGCCACTATATTACCGTTTGGGCACCTCGACAGGCAGGAAAGACGTGGCTACTGCAGCAGGTAGAGGAGCGCCTTGCCGCACTAGGAGATTATGAAGTGGTTATTCTGACCATGCAATCGGCTAAGTCTGCCCAAACGATTGAAGATGCGCTCGGTGTCTTGATGACTGAACTAGGATACTGGTTTGAGCGCGATGATTTGCCACGATTAGATGATTGGAAGCAACTGCGTACGCTCTTCACAGCAGCCTATTTTGAAAAACCGATTATTTTGATCCTGGATGAATTTGATGCCTTACAAACGGAGTTTATCAATGCTTTTGCCAATGAGTTCCGTACCATCCATACTCAGCGCGGTAACCAACGAACGAAAGTCAGTGCAGAGAAAACCTATCTCCTGCATGGCTTGGCCCTCATCGGCGTGCGTAGCGTTTTGGGTATTGAAAACGTTTCCGGCTCGCCTTTCAACGTACAGCGTAGCGTACACGTACCCAACCTGACCCAGGAAGAAGTCGCCTCTATGTTTCGCTGGTATGAGGAGGAGAGTGGTCAAACAGTTGAAGAGACCGTTATCGAACGACTCTACTATGAGACTCGAGGGCAGCCCGGGCTGGTCAGTTGGTTCGGCGAGCTGCTGACCGAGACCTATAATCGTCATGGGGATACGATTACCGCCCATGACTTTGAGATTGCTTTCTCGGCTGGACTTGATATCTTGCCCAATAATAATATCCTCAATATCATCAGCAAAGCCAAGGAAGAGCCTTACGTTGATATGGTTTACCAGCTCTATCAAACCGAAAAGCGGATGCCTTTTTCTTATGATGATCCCCTGCTGAATTTCCTCTATATGAACGGCGTCATCGATCATACCTCTGAGCAAACATCTGGAGGAGAGATCGATTTCTATGTCCGCTTCTCCTCTCCGTTTGTCCAGAAACGGCTCTTCAACTACTTCTCTCGCCAATTTTTTGGCAACTTGGGCCGCCTCTATGATCCCTTCGATGACTTAGATGACACAATCACCGACACCGCCCTCTCCATTCCCCATCTGATGAAACGCTTTGAGGTCTACCTTCATCAACATCGAAATAGGCTCCTCAAGGATGTCCCCCGTCGGGAGAGTGACAACCGGGTCATGGAGGCCATCTTTCATTTCAATCTCTATACTTGGCTGCTCCACTTCATGACCGATTTTGAGGGTCAGGTGGTGCCTGAATTTCCCACGGGTAACGGCAAGATTGATCTACTGATTACTTATGCCAATCGGCTCTATGGCGTGGAGGTCAAAAGCTTTGCCAACCGCAGGCAGTATCAGTCTGCACTCGGGCAAGCCGCAGCTTATGGTAAGGAGTTGCAACAGAAAGAGATCTGGCTCGTCTTCTTTGTGGAGATCATTACCGATGAAAATCGACAGAAGTTTGAGGAGACATATCAGGATCCCAAAACAGGCGTGGAAGTCCATCCCGTCTTTGTAGCAACGGGATAGAAGATGACAAAATAATGGAAATGACAAGGGGAACGAAATCAGTACAGTGTAAATTAAGTAATTTGTTTTTGGTCACCATCTTGGGTACTCTCTAGCTCCCTTCCCTACTTTTGGGGGAAGGGAGCCATGTTCTCCCCTCTCCCAAGCTGGGAGAGGGGCTGGGGGTGAGGGCAGAAGTGACAGTCACCTCCGACCACTCAACCAACTATTGAATAATCGGCAAGAAGAGTGAATAGCCCTGCACGATCTCAATAACGCTGCGTTCCACCGAATTGTCATTCTTGACTACTTCTAGAACGTAGCTGTCACCGCTGGTGAGCGTAGCCCCTGCGTCCAATATCTTATACGTAGCACCAGTCGATTGACCAGCATTTTTAGCAGGAATAATATTCTCAACAGTGGCGCTAGTTACCTCAACCCCATTCACTTCTCGGGTATCTGTTCCATTGGTATGGTAGATGCGGAAGCCAACCGTATCGATTTCGGTCACAGTGGTCCACTGGATCAGCACACCATCTGCTGTTTCGGAGACGCCCTCATCCACCATATCCACGTCCGTCGGGCTGAGAATCTGTACCTCGGCGCAATCCTCATCATCTACATCCTGTACCACGGCCGCATCGTCGGCTGTATCGCCATCCTCACCATCAGGGTCAGCAAAAGCATTGTCAACTTCCGCCACGTTAGGCGTATGGCCAGCAGTAGAACAAGTACCAAATGGGTTCAGCAAGGACGTGTCTGCAATGGTCTCAAAGGTCACATCCAGACTGATACTGGCACCTGGTGCAATATCACCTAGCGCTGTGGTCAGGTCATTCCAATTAAGTACGCCGGACGCTGTGCTATCGGGCGTGACAGTGGCGCTATCGAAGCTCAGGAAGATGTCGTTAAAGCGGTCTTCCAATGGCACCACAGTGAGCGTCACTGGCCCTGTGTTGGTGATTTGGATGGTGTAGACAATCAGCTCATTAAGGCTGAATGGACTGACACCGTTCAAGCGCTTCTCAACCTGCAACCTGGGCAGCAGGGTGAAGGGGAAGTCCGCATCGTTGTAGTCGACCTGGGTACCGATAATGGGTACGACTCGCGGTTCTGGCCCGTTGTAGGCCTCACTGGCATTCTCACCCGTATACTCATATCCAGCCAGCGGTCCACCGGGCAAGAAGTTGGTATCGCTGATAACGACTTGGTAGACCTTATCCCCCTCGACGGTAAAATCGTATGCACCATCCTCGCCGAGTTGGGTGTCGTCGCTGTCGATAAGCAACGTCTCTGGACCTGTCAACATGGAGGTGATGAAGACAGTATCTGTGATGCCAGCACCCAAGTCAACAATCTCATAAAGTTCAACCAGAACCCCGTTGATGCCTTCTTCGCCTGGATCCTTCATGCCGTCAGCATCTACATCGTACCAAACCCAATCACCCAATGTTGACTTCTGGAGCGAAGACGCTGGGCCACTTGGATCCATAATCACCGCATCGGCCCCTGTTTCATCACCCATCTGCCCATCGGTCAAGTCAATCATAGAGGTGGCTACCGTCATGTTGCCAATCTGCTCTTGCCCATAAGTGTGGGGGAAGTCGTAGTAGACATTTGGTGTGCCACCCGGCGTCTCTGGCCCATACTTTCGATAGGGTAAACCTGTCAGGTTGGAGGCTGCGTGCCAGTAGTACTTGACTGTCGCTGAATCACCCACATTGAGACAGGTCAGCATGATGCTCATAAGACCCATGGGATAGTCGTACGTAGCGTCCTGGGTATCCAGGGCTGCTTCAGTGGTGTGAGAGACACGGTCAATGTTGTTACAATCACCGGTTACTTCCGCAGTCACATAGAAGAAGCCGCTGGAGTCAGGCAAACTGGCTACATCACCCTGGTCTTTATCAGGGATACCATCATTGTTGCCATCACCGTTGTTGGGTGCGCCATCCTCGATGCGATCTGGCACAGAGTCACCATCACAGTCATCGCAGGTGTCTCCGAATTCGTCGGGATTGCCGTCCACAATGGCTGGGATGCCATCTTTGTCTGGATCATCCACGTTGGGGTCACCCGTCGTATCCACCATGCAGTCACCGTTGCCATCCACATCGCCGTTGCCAGCGCGGTCGATATCACAATCGGTTCCGTCATTGTTGGGGTTGTTGGCCTCTGGATCCTGGGAATCAGGCGTGCCGTCGTTGTCTGTGTCCTGATGGTCTGGATCGTTGGCATCACCGTAGTTGGCATCGTCGTCATCCACCGGATCCTGGATACCGTCACCATCTGGGTCGGAGCCAGGGAGCGCATCGATGACGCCATTGCCATCGGGATCGGCCGGACCGTTACCGCCTTCGATCACGTCATTGACTGAGTCATTGTCCGAATCCAGATCCTGAGAATCAGGCGTGCCATCATTATCCGTGTCGAGATGGTCTGGGTCACCAGAATCGCCGAAGTTATTGTCGTCGCCGTCGACCGGATCTTGGATGCCGTCACCATCGCTGTCTGGACTGGGATCGACCATACCATCACCGTCGCCATCTTCAGCACCGTTGCCGCCTTCATCAATGTCATTGATGCCATCGTTGTCCGAGTCCAGATCTTCCGAGTCGGGTATGCCATCGTTGTCCGTATCCTGGTGAACGGGATCGTTCATGTCGCCATAGTCGTTGGGGTTGCCATCGACTGGGCCTAAGATACCGTCACCATCGGGGTCGGGGCCGTCAACCATGCCGTCGCCGTCTGTATCTGCCGGACCGTTGCCGCCTTCGTCCACGTCGTTGATGCCGTCATTATCCGAATCGAGATCGCGGAAGTCAGGCACATCATCACCGTCCGTGTCTTGAGGCGCACCGGGGTCGGTCGGATCGTAGCCATTGGGGTCGCCAAAGCCTTGATCATCCGCGTCTACCGGACTGAGCACGCCGTCACCGTCGGGATCGGAGGCGCTGTCCACCATGCCGTCGTTGTCGGTATCAGCCGAGCCATTCCCGCTCTCATCCACATCATTGATGCCGTCGTTGTCGGTATCCAAGTCGCGGAAGTCGGGAACCGTGTCGCCATCGGTATCGACGGGTACGCCACCGTTGTAGGTAATGTCGGCAGTGGGCGAATCATTGTCCTCAATCGGATCAGCCAGACCGTTGTTGCCCACGGGAGCGTCAATTACACCGTCCCCATCGGGATCGAGCGCACCTAGGTTCGGCGCACCAGATTCAACCAGATCCAAGATACCGTCGTTGTCCGAATCGAGATCCTTGGCATCGGGAACGCCGTCGCCATCGGTATCTGTATCAGCAGGGCCTTCGTCGACATCAGGAATACCGTCGTTGTCGTCATCCAGGTCCACGTTATCGAGCACGCCATCACCATCAGTGTCGACTGGGCCGTCACCAAAGGTATCGGGGGCATCGTCGGCGCTGCCAACAATACCGTCACCGTCGGGATCCTCGGTACCGTTGGGCGAGCCATCATCGCCGTCTAGGTAGTCGGGTTCCGGTGAGCCACCGTCGGTATCAGGCGGTGCCGGATCGTTCTGGTCGCCAAAGTTGGCATCGTCGTCGTCAACGGGATCTTGGATGCCGTCCCCATCGGGATCAGAGCCAGGTATGGCGTCGATCATGCCGTTGCCATCTGGGTCAGATGGGCCGTTGCCACCTTCGTCCACGTCGTTGACACCGTCATTATCCGAATCCAGATCTTGGGAGTCCGGCACGTTGTCGCCATCGCTGTCCCGGTGGTCGGGATCGTTCTGGTCGCCGAAGTTGTTGTCGTCACCGTCAACGGGATCTTGGATGCCGTCACCGTCATTGTCGGGGCCGTCAACCATGCCATCGCCATCAGTGTCGTCTGGGCCATTGCCGCCCTCTTCTACATCGTTGATACCGTCGTTATCGCTATCCAGATCCTGGTAATCCGGCACATCATCGCCATCGGTGTCGGGCACGCCTTCGTCGCCTTCGTCACCGAAGTTGTCATCATCCCCATCGACCGGATCTTGGATGCCGTCGCCGTCCGCATCGGGACCATCGGCCATGCCATCGCCGTCGGTGTCAGTTGGACCGTTACCACCTTCGTCGATGTCGTTGATGCCGTCGTTGTCGCTATCCAGATCGCGGAAGTCAGGGATGGTATCGCCATCAGTGTCAACCGGCTGGGTGGGGTCGGCGCTTTCCGGGAAGGTGGCCGTGCCAGAGTCAGGCGTGGTTTCGACTACATCAGGCAGACCATTGGTACCAGTAGGACCATCGACCATGCCGTCGCCGTCTGCATCAGGGCCATCATGGCCAGCTTCAATCACGTCGTTGATGCCATCATTGTCCGAGTCCAGATCCTTGGAATCGGGAATGCCATCATTGTCGGTATCGACCGCACCATCACCTTCCATGGCATCGGGAATGCCGTCGTTGTCGTCATCCAGATCGTCAGCATCTTTGATGCCGTCGCCGTCAGTATCCGGATCGCCGTCGCCATAGTCGTCGGGATTCTGGTCCACGGGTGTCTGAATGCCGTCGCCATCGGGATCATCTACGTTTGGATCACCTGTCGTATCAACAACGCAGTCATTGTTGGCATCTAAGCCACCATTTCCAGCTCGGTCAATGTCACAATCGGTGCCGTCATTGTTGGGATTATTGGACTCGGGATCCTGGGAGTCGGGCGTGCCGTCATTATCGGTATCCTGATGGTCGGGATCGTTTTCGTCACCAAAGGCATCATCATTGCCGTCCACTGGATCTTGGATGCCATCCCCATCGGGATCGGAGCTGGGCGTGGGGTCGATCATGCCGTTGCCGTCAGGATCGGCCAAGCCATTGCCACCCTCTTCCACGTCATTCACGCCATCGTTGTCTGAATCGAGATCCTCTCGATCAGGAATGCCATCGGTGTCGGTGTCAACCTCGTCGGGATCGTTCTGATCACCGAAGTTGGTGTCGTCATCATCCACCGGATCCTGGATGCCGTCACCATCGTTGTCTGGGCCGGGATCGACCATACCGTCGCCGTCGGTGTCAGTGGGTCCGTTGCCGCCCTCATCGATGTCGTTGATGCCGTCGTTGTCCGAATCGAGATCTTGATAGTCCGGCACATCGTCACCATCGGTGTCGGGGGTGCTTGGATCGTCCATGTCGCCGTAGTCGGTGGGCGCACCGTCGACCGGATCTTGAATCCCGTCACCGTCCGTATCCGGGCCGGGGTCAACCATGCCGTCGCCATCCGTGTCCGCCGGACCATTGCCGCCCTCGTCTACGTCGTTCACGCCATCGTTATCTGAATCGAGATCCTGATAATCGGGTACGTTGTCGCCGTCGGTATCGGGCGTCATGTTGTTGGGGGTACCAAAATCGGTGTCGTTGCCATCGACAGGCTCCTGGACGCCGTCTTGGTCCGGGTCTGAGCCGGGATAGGGATCGACCATGCCGTTGCCGTCTGGATCGGCGGGTCCGTTGCCGCCCTCAATGACATCGTTGATGCCGTCATTGTCCGAATCGAGATCGCGGAAATCATCCACGTCATCGCCATCGGTGTCGATGGGTTCGCCGCCATTGTAGGTGATGTCGGCCGTGGGCGAGTCGTTATCCTCAATGGGATCGGCCAGACCGTTGTTGCCTACAGGGGCATCGATTACGCCATCGCCATCCGGATCCAAGGCCGACACGTTGGGCGCACCAGATTCAACCAGATCGGGAATGCCATCATTGTCCGTATCCAAGTCCAAGCGGTCGGGAATGCCGTCACCGTCAGTATCGACATCGCCGGGACCTTCGTCTGCATCGGGAATACCGTCGTTGTCATCGTCTAGATCCACATCATCATCAACGCCGTCGCCATCGGTATCCTCGGGTACGGTTGGTAGCGGGTTAGGTGTACCCAGGCCTCCAAATTCAGGATTGGGCGTGGGATCGGTGGCGTCAGGGTCGCCGTCGCCATCCGAGTCATCGACTACGTCAGGGATTCCGTCATTGTCGTTGTCAGTGGGATCGTCAATCACGCCATCGTCGTCGCCATCCTGTGGGCCATTGGGTGTGGTGTCGATGTCATCCACACCGGTTCCGTCATCATCTGGATCGATGTAGTCGGGCGCAGTACCTGTGCCGGGAATATCTGTATCATCATCGCCAGTGCCGCTGTCCTTGTCGGGCAGGGCCGGGCCAGGGCCATCGCCAAAGTTGCCTTCGTCATCGTCTACTGAAGGCATGATGCCGTCGCCATCGGTGTCAGGACCGTCAATCACGCCGTCATCGTTGGCATCGGTGCCGCCAGAGCCGCCTTCAACCAGGTCCGAGATAGAATCGTTGTCCGAATCCAGATCTCGGTAGTTGGGCGCGCCGTCAGAATCGGTATCGGGAACTGGTGTATTCTCGGTCTCTGCTCCGCCGCGGGTGGTGTCGTCACCATCGGCTGGGCCAACCAAGCCATCGCCATCTGTGCCGTCCGGATCATCCAAGTGACCGTTGCCGTCGGGATCTGCGCCAGTGCCCCAGGTCTCGACCACATCGTTGATACCGTCGTTGTCCGAGTCGAGATCTCGCCAGTCGCCAATGGTATCGCCATCCGTATCGGCTGGGGAGTCAGGACCAGCGTTGTCGCCATCGTAGTCGGGGTCGCCAGAATCGGCAGAGGTCTCGACATTATCAGCCAGACCGTTGGCACCAAAGCCGCCTGCTTCGGTTACGTCAATCACGCCATCTGCATTCGTATCCACCGGCATCGAACCATTGGGGACCGATTCTAGGGTATCAGGAATGCCGTCGTTGTCGGTATCCAGATCCTGGGAATCAGGGACGCCATCGCCATCGGTATCGACAGCATTGTCGCCCTCAACCGTGTCAAGGATGCCGTCGTTGTCATCGTCAATGTCGGTGGCATTGTCAACGCCGTCGCCGTCTGTGTCGGGCGCGCCCAAGCCACCAAATTCAGGATTGGGCGTGGGATCGGTGGCGTCTGGATCGCCGTCGCCATCCGAATCATCGACCACGTCGGGGATTCCGTCGTTGTCGTTGTCAGTGGGATCGTCAATCACGCCATCGTCGTCGCCATCCTGTGGGCCATTGGGTGTGGTGTCGATGTCATCCACACCGGTTCCGTCATCATCTGGATCGATGTAGTCGGGCGCAGTACCTGTGCCGGGAATGTCTGTATCATCATCGCCAGTGCCGCTGTCCTTGTCGGGCAGGGCCGGGCCAGGGCCGTCGCCAAAGTTGCCTTCGTCATCGTCCACAGAGGGCATGATGCCGTCGCCGTCCGTATCAGGACCGTCAATCACGCCGTCATCGTCGGCGTCAGTGCCGCCAGAACCACCTTCAACTAGGTCCGAGATGGAATCATTGTCTGAATCCAGGTCACGGTAGTTGGGTGCGCCGTCAGAATCGGTATCGGGAACCGGTGTATTCTCGGTCTCTGCTCCGCCGTGGGTGGCGTCGTCGCCATCGGCTGGGCCAACCAAGCCATCGCCATCTGTGCCGTCTGGATCATCCAAATGACCGTTGCCGTCAGGATCTGCGCCAGCGCCCCAGGTCTCGACCACATCGTTGATGCCGTCGTTGTCCGAGTCTAAGTCACGCCAGTCGCCAATGGTGTCGCCATCGGTATCGGCTGGAGAATCGGGACCGGCGTTGTCGCCATCGTAGTCGGGGTCACCTGAATCGGCGGCAGTCTCGACATTGTCGGCCAGACCGTTGGTACCAAAGCCGCCTGCTTCGGTCGCGTCAATCACGCCATCTGCATTCGTATCCACCGGCATCGAACCGTTGGGGACCGATTCAAGCGAGTCAGGAATGCCGTCGTTATCGGTATCCAGATCCCGCGAGTCAGGTATTCCATCGCCGTCGGTATCAACCGCGCCGTCGCCCTCAACCGTATCGAGGATGCCGTCGTTGTCGTCGTCGATATCCACATCATCCGTAATACCATCCCCATCTGTATCGGGAATACCCAAACCACCAAAGGCTGGGTTGGGCGTCGGATCCGTGGCATCGGGATCACCATCCTGGTCCGAATCGTCGACTACGTCAGCGATACCGTCATCATCATTATCGGTCTGGTCATCAATGCGACCGTCGTCGTCGCTGTCGAGTCCGCTGTTGGGCGTCGTATCGATATCATCGGTACCGTCGCCATCCGAGTCCACGTCAATGTAGTCAGGCGAGTTGGGATCGGTGGCGCTGTCCTGGTCTGGCGGTGCGGGGCTGCCTGTGTCGCCAAAGTTTCCCTGGTCGCCATCTACCGGATCTTGGATACCGTCACGGTCCGTGTCGGGACTGGGATCGATGACGCCGTCGTTGTTGGGATCAAGGGTAGCGGGGTCGCCCTGACCCCCTTCGACCAGATCGGAAATACTGTCGTCATCTGAATCCAGGTCAATATAATCTTCAGCCCCGTCATTATCCGTGTCAACGGGTGTGTAGTTGGTGCCGTCCGGATTAGCCCCCTCTAACGCATCATCCAGACCATTGTCGTTGACGTCATCAGTAGCTGGGTCGTCAACCAACATGCCGTCACCGCCGTCAGGTAGGCCGTGGCCCGCTTCGATGACGTCGAGGATACCATCGTTGTCCGAATCGAGATCGAGCTTGTCAGGGATGCCGTCGCCGTCGGTGTCGTTATTGGGTGCTTGGCTGTTGGCCTCTTCGGTAACGTCGGGTATACCGTCGTTGTCGTCATCAATATCACTGCTGTCGGGTTGACCATCGCCATCGGTGTCCTGGTTCGAGGAGAAGGCAAAATCAACGGTATCGACATTGCCTTGTGAAGTCATGGATTCAACACGGGGGTGAGGACCCGCGTAGGGTTGCCCACCTTGATTACCAACAAAGCCCATGCCATCCAGCGGTTGGCCAGTGGTAAAGTTGCCCGCATCTACTTCAACAATGTAGACCTTTCCAGGCCCCGTGACAACCGAGAACTCGAAGAAGCCGTCACTGGAGCCAGTATCGGCATCGGTTGCGCCGCTGGCGGTGGTGGTGCTGGTAACCATCTCAGTCGGCTGAATCACGCCATCGACTGGATTGCCTCGGGCACCGTCTAGGTAGAGATTAATAACCACGCCGTTGATGCCTGCTTCGCCGTTGTCCTTAATGCCGTCGCCGCTGGTGTCATCCCAGATAAAGTCGCCCAGCGTGGACTTGCTGGCGGCGGGGAACGTTAGCGCTACAGCAACATTTCCGCTGGATGCAGGCACAGCTAAAGTTCCGGCCATCGCGCTATTGACGTTAGCATCCACGCAGGATTCGCCAGCTACGTTACAGGGGGCGATGGCACCGAGGGTTGCCGTATCTTGCAAAGCGGTAAACTGAACGTCCAGTTCAATTGAGTTGCCAACGGTAACGTTACCCAACGTTTCGGTCACGTCGTTCCAGGTGAGCGAGCCGTCGTCAGTGGGATCATTAGTTGGCGCGCCAACTGCATTATACGCTAGATAACTGTTGTCGTAGTTGAGCGTCAGCGGTACGTTGGTAATGTCGTCTGTGCCACTGTTGTTGAGCGTCACTTTGATGGTCACCAATCCGTTGATTTCCACTGGCTCGCTCTCTACCACCGTCAGCGTGATGTCTAGCTGAGGGCTTTGGGCACGAGCCGATGGAGGTACCGCAATGGTTGCATAGAGAATCGTGATGAGCATGAGGAAGAGAGAGAGAAAGCGTCTTGTAGAAAGACGTTTCTTTCGCTCTCTATCCCCGTTCGATTTTTGCAATTTCATACCTGTTATACTCCTGTTGATATTGATGAACGATGGTACTGTCTTTTGGTTCATGGTATAATCCAAGATGGAATCCGACTCTTTGGTAAGCCAGACGGGATAATCGCTAGCGGCCGTCGAGAGCCAGAAAAACCATTTTTTGCATTCCAAGAATACAAACGCCAGCTTGATCCGAATGGCGATCCGGCTGGACAAGCATTAGCAGCTATGCTTGTTGGTCAAAGTTTGGATGAACGGGTCAAACCTCTATACGGCTGCTACGTCGTTGGATACGATTGGCGATTTATTGTTTTAGAAGAAAAACAGTACGCAATCAGCCAAAGTTATCCTGCGATTACAGACGATATCTTCGATATTTATAGAATCTTAAAGTCATTAAAGAGCATTGTGATTGAGTTAACTGCCTGAATTACTCATTTTTACAGTCCATCCAGACCTGACAGGTTTGTCGATCCTTTGGAACAAACCTGTCAGGTCTTCTTTGTTTTTAGGAACGGGCATTCAATAACGTGAGCGTTTGATGGGCTAAACCCGATTGAAGCGCATACGTTATTTACGACTCATTCCTTAAACCTTAGCGAGTCACAAACGGTAACAAGACTTGAGTGCCTTCGTCACTGGCCTCGCCAAAGTCCAGGGCAACTTCACTGCCGTTGACCATGAGCACACCTAGGCGGTAGTGGCGGGCCACATCTTCTGTTGCGCTGGCTGTATGGACCGCGCCAATCATGTCTGTGTATTCGTAGCTGCCGTCTGGCGAGCGGAATCGATCGCCTACCAGGATTGGCTGGTCGGTTAGCCGCTGCCAGTCGCTACCTGTCCATCGGTAGACGTGGAAACCATCGATCTGGCTCTCGTCTGCTGGTACCCAGCGCAGGGTGACCTCGCCCGTGCTGGCGTTGTAGGTGGCGCTACGTTCAGCCATGAGTATTGCTGTTGGAGCAAAGATACCAATGCCGTCACTGTCGCTGGTACCGCCGACCCGAGCCTCGAAGAGAGTCTCCTGGTTGGGTAGGAGTGTCGTATCCAGGCCCCCATTAAAGGTGACCACAAAGGAGACAGTTCCACCTACAGGGACATCGCCTATGCTCGTTGTCACGTCTGCCCAGTTGAGTACGTTGGGGGCGGTTGCGTCCGCGCCCGGTGTGCCAACCGGATTGGTGAGATAAGCACCCTGGAAGGTTCCCTCCACAGGCAGGACGGTAATAGTCGTGGGGCCTGTATTGGTAATCGCCACCGTAAAGCTAACCACCTCATTTGTACGGATTGGTCCAGGCGTGTTGGTCATCACGTCCAAATCAACCTGCAGCGGTAATTCAATCAGGCCGCCAAAGCGGGGGGCATCGGGATCGCTCACGTCGGGCGTGCCATCCAGGTCCGAATCGTCGACCAGGTCGTCGAGGCCGTCCATGTCGTCGTCGGTGCCACCACCTGTGTCAGTCGGATCGAGCTTGCCGTCATTGTTGGTGTCTAGCGGCGCATTGGGCGTGGTGTCGATGTCATCTTGACCGTCGCCATCCGAATCCAGATCAATGTAGTCAGGCGTGTTGGGATCCGTGCCGCTGTCCTGGTCGGGAAGGGCCGGGCCAGTGGCGTCGCCGTAGTTGGCCGGATCATCGTCGACCGGATCTTGAATGCCATCACCGTCCAGATCTGGACTGGGGTCGATGACGCCGTTACCGTCTGCATCGGGGCCACCAGAGCCACCCTCAACCAGATCGGGCAGGGTATCGTTGTCGGAATCGAGATCCTGTGAATCAGGCACGCCGTCACCGTCTGTGTCCAGATGGTCGGGATCCGTGTCGTCGCCAAAGTTGCCTTCGTCGCCGTCAACTGGTGGCAAGATGCCGTCGCCATCGGTGTCTGTGCCGTCGACCATGCCGTCATCATCGCCATCCAGCGGGCCGTTGCCGCCTTCGATAACGTCGTTGATGCCGTCGTTGTCGGAATCGAGATCGTTGGTGTCCGGCACGCCGTCGCCGTCGGTATCTTTGTGGGGCATGTCGCCATCATCGCCGTAGGTGGCTGGATCGCCATCGACTGGATCTTGGATGCCGTCACCATCGGTGTCGGGACTGGGGTCAATCATGCCGTCGCCGTCTGTGTCCAGCGGACCGTTGCCGCCTTCATCGACATCGTTGATGCCATCATTGTCCGCATCCAGGTCACGGAAATCAGGAGCATCGTCGCCGTCGGTGTCCAGCGGTGCACCAGGGTCGGTCGGATCGTAGCCGTTGGGGTCACCAAAGCCTTGATCGTCTGCATCGACTGGGCTGAGCACGCCGTCGCCATCTGGGTCCGAAGCACTGTCGACCATGCCATCGTTGTCCGTATCCGCAGGGCCGTTGCCGCCTTCGTCTACGTCATTGACACCATCGTTGTCGGTGTCCAGGTCGCGGAAGTCGGGAACCGTGTCGCCATCGGTATCGACCGGCTCGCCGCCGTTGTAGCTGATGTCAGCCGTATCGGTGTCGTCAGTCTCAATAGGATCGGCCAGACCGTTATTGCCAACAGGTACATCAATCACACCATCGCCATCAGGATCCAGCGTATTCAAGTTGGGTGCGCCAGACTCAACGAGGTCGAGAATACCGTCGTTGTCCGAATCGAGATCGAGGCGATCAGGTACACCGTCGCCGTCGGTATCGGCGTCAGCCGGACCTTCATCGGCGTCGGGAATGCCGTCGTTGTCATCGTCAATATCCACGTCATCGGTTACGCCGTCGCCGTCGGTATCGGGCGGGCCATCGCCCCAGACGTTGGGTTCTTGATCCGCGTCGCCAACAATACCGTCACCATCGGGATCCTGTGTGCCGGTGGGTGAACCATCATCGCCGTCCAGATAGTCGGGTTCGGGTGAACCAGCGTCGGTTTCGGGCGGAGCCGGATCGCCAGAGTCGCCGTAGCTGGCATCGTCGTCGTCAACTGGATCTTGGATGCCATCACCATCTGGGTCCGAGCCAGGGATGGGATCAATCACGCCGTTGCCGTCTGGATCGGAAGGACCATTGCCGCCTTCTTCTACATCGTTGACGCCGTCGTTGTCCGAGTCCAGATCTTGGGAATCGGGAATGTCGTCGCCGTCGCTGTCCCGATGATCGGGATCATTCTGATCGCCGAAGTTGTTATCATCGCCGTCGACTGGATCTTGGATGCCGTCACCATCGTTATCGGGGCCGTCAACCATGCCGTCTGGGTCGGGGCCATTGCCGCCCTCTTCGATATCGTTGATGCCGTCGTTATCGCTATCTAAATCTTGATAGTCGGGCACGTCATCGCCATCCGTGTCGGGCACGCCTTCGTCGCCTTCGTCACCGAAGTTCTGGTCGTCGCCATCGACGGGATCGTTGATGCCGTCACCATCCGTATCAGGACCATCGGCCATGCCGTCGCCGTCGCTATCGGCATCTGGGTTGCCGCCTTCGTCTACATCGTTGATGCCGTCGTTGTCTGAATCCAGGTCACGCCAGTCTGGGACCGTGTCACCATCGGTGTCGACGGGGCTGGTGGGATCCGCCGCATTTTCTGGATAGGTGGCGGTGCCAGAATCGGGCGTGGTCTCAACCGCATCAGGCAGACCATTGGTGCCGACTGGGCCGTCGACCATGCCGTCGCCGTCCGCGTCAGGGCCGTCATGACCGGCTTCAATCACATCCAGAATGCCGTCGTTGTCGCTGTCCAGATCCAGTGAGTCGGGTATGCCGTCGCTGTCGGTGTCAACTGCGCCATCGCCTTCTTCACTGTCAGGAATGCCGTCGTTGTCATCATCCAGGTCATTGGCATCAGGTACGCCATCGCCGTCTGTGTCTGGTGGGCTGTCACCCCAGGTGTCGGGGGCGTCGTCGGCGTCGCCAACAATACCGTCACCATCTGGGTCGGCGGTGCCGGTGGGCGTGCCGTCGTCACCGTCTAGGTAGTCGGGTTCGGGCGAGCCAGGATCGGTTTCGGGCGGGGCCGGGTCGCCGCTGTCGCCGAAGGTTGTATCGTCGCCATCGACCGGATCTTGAATGCCATCCATGTCTGGGTCCGAGCCAGGAACGGGATCAATGGTGCCGTTACCGTCTGGGTCCAGACCGCCATTGCCGCCTTCGTCTACATCATTGACGCCGTCATTGTCTGAGTCCAAATCCTGGGAATCCGGTACATTGTCGCTGTCGCTATCTCGATGGGGTGGGTCGCCAGCGTCGCCAAAGTTGCCGGTGTCGCCGTCAACCGGATCTTGGATGCCGTCGCCGTCCGTGTCGGGGCCGGGATCGATCATGCCGTCGTTGTCGGCATCGTCAGGGCCGTTGCCGCCCTCTTCCACGTCATTGATGCCGTCGTTATCCGAATCGAGATCCTGGGGATCGGGGACGCCGTCACCATCGGTATCGCTGGGGCCGGGGTCGTTGGCGTCGCCGTAGGTGCCAGGCACACCATCGACCGGATCGAGGATGCCGTCCATGTCTGGGTCCGAACCATCGACCATACCGTCGTCGTCGGTATCAGCCGGGCCATTCCCACCTTCGTCCACGTCATTAATGCCGTCGTTATCCGAATCCAGATCCTGGTAGTCGGGCACATTGTCGCCATCGGTATCGGGCGTCATGTTGTCGGGGTCGCCAAAGCCGGTGTCGTCACCGTCGACTGGCTCCTGCACGCCATCCTGGTCTACGTCCGAGCCAGGTGTCGGGTCGACCATGCCGTTGCCGTCTGGGTCAGATGGTCCGTTGCCGCCTTCGATGACGTCATTGATGCCGTCGTTGTCCGAGTCCAGATCGCGGAAGTCTGGAACCGTGTCGCCATCGGTATCGACGGGTTCACCGCCGTTGTAGGTGATATCGGCAGTAGGCGAGTCGTTGTCTTCAATGTCGTCAGCCAGACCGTTATTGCCCACAGGCGTATCGATAACACCGTCACCGTCTGGGTCTAAGGTATCCACGTTGGGTGCGCCGGACTCGATGAGATCAAGGATGCCGTCGTTGTCGGAATCTAGATCCTTGGAGTCGGGGATGCCGTCGCCGTCGGTGTCAACTGCGCCGTCGCCTTCGTCTGCGTCTGGGATGCCGTCGTTGTCGTCGTCGATGTCAGTGGCGTCGTCTACGCCGTCGTTGTCGGTATCAATGGCACAGGCAACCTGAAGCAGATAGATGTCAGATGCGGCACCGCCGGGGGCAAAGACAAACTCAAGGCGAGAGATGGCTTGGCCTGGGGTTGGCGTAAAGAGTATAGTCGGATCGTTTACACTTGCTGCTGAGGAAGTTAGAACTATCTCAGTACCGCTCTGATTGACCGTAATGCCGCCTGTCGAACCGAAATCTTCTCGGGTCCAGCTGCTGACAGGAAGCAGGGTATTGGCCGCATCGTAAGCCCGAATTGTCATTCCTTCGCCAACGTCCAAATCCAGGGTGGCAATCCGATAGGTGTCGTCCAGAGGTGTATCAAATGTGTTGAATTCGACCGTACCGCCTGGAGAACCACTCCCTCTTGAAGCCAACTGCTCAATCGTGACATTATGGGGTGCCGGCAGACCAGTTGGCCAGTTGATCAAATTCGGCCGATTAGCGATGTGCGAACCAGAAACAGTAATAGCGAAGTTGTTACCGTTTATCACGCCCGTGCCAGATGCGGCGGCTTGGGTATAGGTATAATCGGCGAAGTCAAGGCTCCCGGCAGGCAGCAGATTAATTGGAGCAGCCGCTGCGGGACAGCTTGGCGGCAGAACTGTATCATTCCGGTCATCTCGGAAGTCTAGATCCTGACCAGTAGGTGCAGCATCCGATCCATCGGCCGCGGTGTCGTTATCGGAATCGGCCAGGGCGAAGTTGGTACCGTCGTGGGCCAGACCACTGGGGTCGGTGTAGTCATCGGCGGCTTCGATGGTGGCGTCGTCATCAAGACCATTGGTGCCGACTGGGCCGTCGCTCATGCCGTCGTTGTTGTTGTCGTTGTCGGCCAAGCCCGACTCTTCGATGTCAAATGTACCGTCATCGTCAGAATCGGTGTCCAGATAGTCAGGTAGGTTTTCGCCACTGTTGCCGTCGGTATCAACTGGGGTGAGGCCACCGGTATAGGCGCTGTCAACCCCATTGTTGCTCGGGCCAGCATCACCGTTGGGTGCAACGTAGCCCTGGGTCGTCTGAGCTTCCACATTGTCGGGGATGCCGTCGTTATCCGAGTCAAGATCGAGCTGGTCAGGGATGCTGTCGCTATCGGCATCACAGGTTGCTGCTGATGATGTGGAAAATGCTGAAATGCCCCAACCTACGCCGGTAATCGTTTCAACTGCATATGAGTTCACAGTAGTTGTGAGCAACGTTAACTCTTGATACGCCCAGTTGCCTGCGCCCGCTGGCGGACCAGTTAGATTTCCGCTGCTAAAAAACATTTCAGTCGGTGGGTTTGCTGAACCTGGCCCGGTTAATGTTACTTCTGGTGATAATGAGGCACTTGAAGAATCTAATGTATAAACCGAACCATTCACACGAACTCTAATGATGTCGTCATCATTTACACCATCTATTCGTATGGATGGATTATCAACCGGTACCGAGAAGTTAACGGTTAGCGAGGGGGCACTGCCATAGTATGTTGGCGTCGCAGCTGCTTCGTTATAGAAATTTTGGAACGCGGCAGTACCGGCGAATGTCCAGGTTGCATTGCCGTCAACCCCAGAGGTTGCGCTACCGTCCACTTTAAAGAGAGGTGCCGGACATTCTACATGGTCCAAGATACCGTCGTTGTCATCATCGAGATCCTGGTCGTCGGTCACGCCGTCGTTGTCGGTGTCGGGATTCGCAGGTGCTGCTAAGGGACAGGGCAAAGAGAAGGAGGTAGGATGATTGCCGTTATAGAGATCGGCTGCGGCCGCGTTGTCCACGCTGACCGACATCTGGTTGTTGAAGTTGGCCCCTGTGTTGGCCAGAATGGTCTGCTGCAGCGTGCTATCGTTGGTGAGCACTTCCACTGTGGAGGAGGTACAGTCGCTGGGCAGCCGGAAGGAGAAGAGGTCAAAGGGCTGACCATCAGTCATACCGCCCGCTGGGTTGTTGATGGTGCCGGGCGTCATTACAATCTGATAGACGTCCCGGCCCTCTAGATCAACCGTCAAACCAAAACCGGCCAGGACGGCCTCAGTTAGCCCCTGCCCGTTCCAAAGACCGTTCACATTGGTCATGGGGCTGGGCGAATTGGGCAGCAGGGCCACAGCCGGGTCAATGGTTGTGCCTTGGGGCAGCAAGACGGTAAAGACAGCCGAGGAGACCGTCACATTGGTCGAGGTAAAATTGGGGTAGGCCACCGCCGTAATCGAGAGCGGATCGCCTGGATCTTGGACAAAGCCATAGGTGATCTGGTCCCCTTGGGCCAAAGCACGCTGGGTACTTGGTATCATCCCAATCAGGGCCACGGTGATGAGCAGGAGCAGTAGCCTGCTAAAGAGATGTTTTTGTTTCATAACTTATTAATCCTTGTTGATAGCGAAAAAGGCGGCAAGGGGAAGAGTCGAAAAGGGGAAGCGTGGAAAGGTGGGTAAGTAAAACCCTTCAACCCTTCCACTTTTCAACCCTTCCACTCTTCAACTTACCCTTCTTACTGGGCTAACTGTTCGGGAATTACATAGGTCGGTAGCTTCAAGAAGTTCCTGGTATGACCATCTACGTTGTTAAAGATGTAGTCCACATCGTTGTTCTGGCCGGCAAAGATGGTGTTGCCATCCAGGTTGACATCTTCTAGACGATAGCCTGGGAAGACGTAGCTTGGTAGTTTTAGGAAATTGCCAGGAGCCTGATCGACGGCATTGAAGATGGGATCGATATCATTCCCTTGACCTGTAAAGACCGCGTCGCCATCGGCCTCTGTGTTGCCTGCCCACAGGGCATACCCACCGTTGATGGTAATCTGCTCTAAGCCATCAAGATTGGCGACACCATTCCACAAGTCAAGCCCGGTATCGGTAAAGTCGACGGTGGCCCCGCCGCTGCTCATATCAACAGCCGCAGCGGTCATGGTCCCTAGGTGGTTGCGGTGGCGTACGGCCACATAGTAAGAAGCTGGTGCGCTTGAGCTAAAGCTAAGTGGCGAAGTACCATCCACATCCACAATGTCGCCATCACGCTGAAGAAGCCCAGAGCGTGTAGCAACCACGCTGGTCGGATCACCTGCATAGCGCAGTTCCACAAAGACCCAATCCACAATCGAGTCGGTGCCGTTGTCAGCAAAGACGGTGCCGCTGTTGCTGACGGTCTCATTGCCGCCTTCAACGTGATCATAGCCATCCAAAGCACCATACGGTTCGTCCGTGGGTAGGTGACTGGCACTGCGCATGTCGTCGCGCATGTCGGTTAAATACGCGCCCGGCGTGCTGGTGTCATATAGGGCACCCTGGAGCATCACCGTGGCTGAGAGCTGAACACCCTGAGCGCTTGGGGCGCCCAAGCCACCAAAGGCTGGGTTAGGCGTTGGGTCGGTGGCGTCGGGTGTGCCGTCCAGATCCGAGTCGTCGACCACGTCGGCGATACCGTCGTTATCATTGTCGGTCGGGTCGTCGATCACGCCATCATCGTCGCCGTCTAGACCACTGTTGGAAGTGGTATCAATATCATCGGTGTTGGTGCCATCGTCATCTGGGTCCAGATAGTCAGGCGCCGTGCCGGTGCCGGGGATGTCGGTTTCGTCATCGCCGGTGCCGCTGTCTTTGTCGGGCAGGGCAGGGCCAGGACCGTCACCATAAGTACCTTCATCATCATCAACTGAGGGCATGATGCCGTCACCGTCGGTATCGGGTCCATCGATGATGCCATCATCATTGACATCCGTACCACCAGAACCGCCTTCCACCAGGTCGGAGATGCTGTCATTATCCGAATCCAGGTCACGATAGTCGGGCACCGTATCTGAATCTGTATCGGGTACGGGTGTATTTTCGGTCTCGGCGTCGCCGCGAGTTGTGTCGTCGCCATCGGCTGGACCAACCAAACCATCGCCATCGGTGCCGTCTGGGTCATCGAGCATAGCGTTGCCGTCCGGATCCGCATCGGGGCCCCACGTCTCCACAATGTCATTGATGCCATCGTTGTCCGAGTCCAGGTCTCGCCAGTCGCCCACGCCATCGCCATCGGTGTCGGCAGGCAGATCCCCCGTGCCGTCGCCATCAAAGTCGGTGTCGCCACTTTCAGGGCCGGTTTCCAAGCCATCGGCCAGTCCATTCGGGCCAAAGCCACCACCCGATTCGGCATTGTCAATTACGCCGTTCTCGTCAACATCTAGCGGCGTGGAGCCAGCAGGAACCGACTCGATGCTGTCGGGAATGCCGTCATTGTCTGTGTCCAGATCTCTGGAATCAGGTACGCCATCGCTATCTGTATCAACACCACCGCTTCCCTCATCCGTATCGAGAATGCCGTCGTTGTCGTCGTCCAGGTCATCTACGTCGGGGATGTTGTCACCATCAGTATCCAGACCACCTGTAAAGGCCAGATCAACGTTGTCGATGTTGCCTTGGGTGAGCATGGCCACAATACGGGGATGGGTGCCAGCATAAGCCTGCCCACTCTGATCCCCACTGTAGCCCATGCCATCGAGCGGGGCATTGGTGGCATAGTTGCTAACATCGACCTCCACCATGTAGATCTTGCCCGGGCCAGTGACAACAGAAAATTGGTAGAAACCATCGCTGGAGCCGGTATCGGCGTCGGTTGAGCCGCTAGCCGTAGTGGTGCTGGTCACAATCTCGCCAGGCTGGACCGCGCCATCGAGCGGGTTGCCCCGGGCACCGTCCAGGTAGAGGTTGACCAACACGCCATTGATGCCTGGCTCGCCATTATCCTTAACGCCATCGTCGTTGAGGTCTTCCCAGATGAAATCACCCAGGGTCGACTTGCTGGATGAGGGGAAAGTGATGGCGATGCTGTCGCTACCGCTGGCGGTCGGCGCCGCATTGGCTCCGGCCATGGCACCAGTAACAACGGCCTCGACACAGGTTTCGCCAGCCGCATTACACGGTGCGGCGGATGGCAAAGCTGCCGTATCTTGCAGGGCCGTAAATTGGATAACCAGGTTGATGGAGGAGGACGCGGCCAGATCACCTGCACTGTCGGTCAGGTCATCCCAGGTAACCGCCCCATCATCTGTGGGGTCGCTAGCTGGGATAGTGGCGCTGGTAGGAAAGTAGGCCAAATCCGTATTGTCGTAGTTCACCGTTAGGGGCAACATCGTAATCGCGTCTGTCCCACTATTGGTCAGGGTGACCGTCATGGTCGTGAGGGCGTTGATATCAACTGGAGAGGCGGGGCTAGCCATTACTGTGACATCGATTTGGGCTGCTTGAGCTAGCTTTGCTTCAGGCGATTTAGCCGCTACAGTGTGAGTTGCCTGTGCAAAAGCTGCTAACACAAGCACCGCACAGAGCAACATCGTTAGGGTTCGCTTGATGCTGTCCCTTGTGCTGCCCTCCCTACTTCTCTGGGAGCTACTCTGGACACCCCACCACAACCAGCGAGGTTCTGTGTATTCTAATAGTAGATTCATATACCTTTTACTCCTGATTCTGTGAATTATCTGTGGCCTGTTCTTTGGCCTTATCAACGGCGATCTGATGTATTTGTTGGCCTTGGTCATCCTTTTGACTCAGCGACTAGTACAGTTTGCTGTAAAGCCTTACGCAGGTAAATAGTTACTTACTTACTTTCGTTCGATAGATGTTTTTGGTCTCTTTGAGATTTTCATGTGGTTGACAACTTTATGGAACAAGGATTTTAAAGAGTACGAAGATTTTCTCTTCTAATCTTAATAATCTGGCTAATCCCTGTTCATTTTTTCTGTCAACCATGTGAGATCCGGTTGAACCTTTATGCGAAGATTTACTGTCGCGATTTTTCCAGTGCACAGAGACCTGGCCGAGCACACCACTCTCTACCAAAAGTGCCTGTTACTTTGTAGGCAAAGTGACGATGGTGACCCATCCTATAAACGGCCAGATAAATCCCTGTCCTCGTGAAACGGAGATGTTCCCCTAAAGTGTATTCTTATCTCCACGAGGACGAGGATTCCCTCCCTTATCGGACTGCCTCAAACCAGATCGGACAAAAGGCGGGACAAATTGACTGATGAACTAGAGTTCTCATTCGTTCGTTAACCTGCATCTGGGGGGGCTGCAAGTGTACTCCTCACAAAGAGAGAAGCGTTGGATCCTTATTGTAAAATGAATGAAGCACTGCCTAGGTGAAGCACTGCTTTAGAGATGTTTGATAGACAGTCTCTTTGGGGCAAATGTGGTTGTGGGCGTCCAGATGATGGGTGTAGGAAGGGCGCGCTATAGAATGATACCGATTCTCAAAATAACCTAACATCGTTACTAATGATTTCTTACAATAAGATAACAGATTCGACGTAGGTTACGCATCTGTCATTTTATGTATTTAAGTCGCTAAGTTGGAATGTGTGGTTCGGTCTGGTAGTTCATGAGGTGACTGCGCGAGGAAGATGGCAGGATGAAGAGATGACAGGACGAGACGCACTTGACGCTCATCTTGTCATCTCAATCATCTTTTCATCCCCTCATGCCTCTACCTAGCCAAGAAGGGCAGGAAGATCGTTTCACCCTGCGTCATGGCGGTGTTGCCCAGATCCATATAGCGTTCGGACCCGTTAGCCAGGAGGATGCCTAGGCGGTAGTGGGCGTCTCCATAGGCGCTGGCGACATTTACTTCACTCAGTTGATCGCCGAATTCATAGAAGTTACCCGCCGATTCACTGGCTCGCTGGGCCACAATGGGGGCATTGGTCAGCAGATGCCATTGGGCTTCATTCTCCAACTTACGGTAGATGTTGAAGGCCACAATTTGGCTCTCGTCAGACGTTTGCCAACTCAGTGTCACCTGACCGGTTGCCCGATCCATACGTACCGACTGGCGACCCGCCATCATGCCGGTTGGCGCAAAGATGCTGATTCCATCTGCGTCATTGGCGTTGGCAGCCATAGCTCGGAGTTCGGCCTGCTGATTGGGTAGCAACGTTGTGTCTAGACCAGCCGTGCAGTTCACCTCAAACGAAATCGTCTGATTCTGGTTGAGGGTGATGTTTCCTGCGGTAGCCAGCAGATCGGCCCAGCTCATCTGGTTGTCTACCACATTGTCAGGCGTTCGGCTAGCCGTGGTGCAGTCCAAGTAGGCGTCGGGAAAGACGACGTCTACCGGCAGCGATGTGAGCGGTGTAGGATCCACGTTTGTGATGGTGACCGTAAAGCTGACTGGTTCAGACTGGCGTACCGGGCCAACAGTGTTGACGGTCACGTCTAGGTCGACGTTGGTGCTGGGTGGTGCCTGGCAGAAGCTGTAGGTCACGGCATCGACGCGTGTGGTGCCGCCGGCGCGGGCGATTTGGATATAGCGTGCCCCGCCAGCCGGGATGGTGTAGGTCACCGTCTCGTAGACGTCCTCGTTGACGGGGGCCAGAGGTGGGCCCGGGACGCTGTAATTGATGTTATCCAACGATGCTGACACATCCACCTCACCAGCATTGGAGGTCTTCCAGAGACGCAGATCAATGGTCTCGCCAGCGGGTACTGTATCAGTCAGGTCCAAGACAAAGCTATCGCCGTTGGCCACATTGGCATGACTATCATCGGGTGCGCCGATGGCTCTATCTGGGTTAGCGACGCCACTATTACTGGTGACCACGTCCGCGTTGCCGCTGACCAAGGTACCAGGGCCACAATCGATGAACATGTTGATTTGCACAATCTCGGGCTGAGAGGTGTTACCCTGGTCATCGTCCACCGTCAGGGTCAAGTCGACGGTGGTGCCGCCAGCGGGCAGCTTGCTGGCATCGATGACCGTGATTTCACCGGTGGCCGGGTTGATGCCAAAGGCACCGCCGCCGCCGGTGTTGGTTGGGTCGTTGGTGATCTGCCAGTTCTGCAGGGCATCGCCCTCTGGGTCAGTGGCTGTGAGGGTGCCTACCGACGTGCTGTTGGCCGCGCTGTCGGCCAAGTTGAAGCTCTGGTTTGGGTCGATGACCGGCGGGCCGTTGACCGCCAGCGTCTGGTTGGTCATGGCGCTGGTTTCGGTGCCGTTGAGACCGCTCATGTCGGCTGCTCCGTTGAGGTAGCTGCCTGCGGTGGCCGAGGTTACGTCGACCGCAATGGTACAGCTGGCCGTGCCGTCGGCTAAGGTGGCCCCCAAAATCGTGATGGTGCTGCCACCGGCGTTGGCGGTAATAGTGGCTGTGCTGCCGCAGTTGTCTACCACGTTAGGCGTTGACGCAATGACCAGGTCCGTGCGCAGGGTATCCACAAAGCTGGCCGTGTTGTTCACGCCATCGTCGGTGGCATTCTCCGCAATGGTGAAGGTGAGGGTGGAGGTGCCATTCTCGATGATGGACGTAGGCGCGAAGGCTTTGGTCAGGCTGGTGTCATTACCCAGTGGGGCCTGGCAGAAGCTGTAGGCGATGGCATCGACGCGCGTGGTGCCAGCATTGCGCTCGATGCGGATATAGCGAGCGCCGCCAGCCGGGATGGTGTAGGTCACTGTCTCATAGACGTCCTCGTTGATGGGGGCTAGAGGAGGACCCGGGACGCTGAAACTGATGTTATCCGGCGATGCTGACACATTCACGGCACCGGCTGCTGCTGTCTTCCAGAGAATCAGATCGATGGTCTCGCCGCCGGGTATCGTATCCGTCAAGTCCAAGACGAAGCTGTCACCGTTGGCCACCGTGGCATAGTTGGTGTCATCGGGCGCGCCGAGGGCATTGTCTGGATTGTTGACTCCACTATTCGTGGCAACCACGTCCGCGTTGCCGCTGATGAGCGTCCCAGCACCACAGTCGATAGTGATATTGATTCGCACAATCTCGGCCGCCGAGGTGTTGCCCTGGTCGTCGTCCACCGTCAGGGTCAAGTCCACGGTGGTGCCGCCAGCAGGCAGCTTGGTGGCATCGATGACCGTAATTTCACCGGTGGCCGGGTTGATGCCAAAGGCACCGCCGCCGCCGGTGTTGGTTGGGTCGTTGGTGATCTGCCAGTTCTGTAGGGGATTGCTCTCCGGATCGCTGGCTGCTGGTGTGCCCACCGGCGTACTGTTGGGGGCGGTCTCGGCCAGGTTGAAGCTTTGGTTAGGGGCGATGACTGGCGGTCCGTTGACCACTAGCGTTTGGTTGGTCATGGCGCTGGTCTCGGTGCCGCTGAGGCCGCTCATGTCGGCTGCTCCATTGACGTAGCTGCCTGCCGTGGCCGACGTCACGTCGACGGCGATGGTGCAGCTGGCCGTGCCGTTGGCCAAGGTGGCCCCGGCAACCGTGATGGTGCTGGCCCCGGCGTTGGCCGTGATGGTGGCTGTGCCGCCACAGTTGTCCACCACGTTGGGCGTGGCCGCAATCACCAGTCCGCTGGTCAGGGTGTCCACGAAGCTAACGGCGTTGTTCACCCCATCATCGGTGGCATTCTCGGTGATGGTGAAGGTGAGGGTCGAGGTGCCGTTTGCGTTGATGGCGGTGGGGGCAAAGGCTTTGGTCAGGCTGGTGTCGTTGGTGACAATATTGGCCCCAAAGGTATAGGCCTGATAGTCGTTGGGGATGACGCCATTAGCTGTAATTGTGCCTGCGGTGGTATTGCCCGTAGTGGCGTCGTTGCCCACAGCCACCCACTGGGTACCGTCCCAACCCGCAATGCGCAGGGCTGTTAGATCGGCGGTGAGGGTGCCGATGTTGCTGCCGCTGTCCCAGTGCAGGGTCAAATCGACGGTGGGCGTACCAGCGACGTTCCAATATTCAATCGCGCTGACGGCAGTCAGACCTGTACCCAGTGCTGGCCCCGCGTCCGCCTGGGGATTGGAGAGCCAGTAGCGCACGTCGACTTGGTCGCCCACTGCGCCGGGTGCGCTGATGCCCGCTGGACCATACTGGCCACCATCGCCAGTGGGGAAGGTGAAGGTGTCGTTGCCAATTTTGCGCACCAGACCATCCACGTGGCTGGCATCAGATGCGTTGCTGGCCGTGGCGTTATCGTTGAAGATAACCACGCCTGTGTTGGGCGGATCCTCTTCGTCGATCTCGCCATTCTGGAAGTCCAGGCTATTGCTAATAATTACTGCACCGTCATTGGTAAAAGTGTTGGTTGAATTGTTGATCAACTGGCCAAAGGCATAAAAGGAGGTGCCTTCGTTGATGTGGATTTGACCGCTGTTGGTGCCGTCTTGAGCGAGCACCAACTGGCATGTTAAGATACTCGTCAGAATCAGTACCAACACCAGACTGCTCGTGGTACGAAGTCGCCCCATCCTTCGTTTAGATTGATGCGTATTCATCTGTGTCCTCGTTTATGAATAGACAGGTGACGGTTCTTCAGGGAGCCGTCACCGAGTTACAGTTGTACCTTTATGGTGCCACGACCTCGACCGTGAAGGTATTCGAACCGAGCAGACCATGATCGGCGTTAAAGACGGCCACTTCAAAGGTGCGAGTACCGATCGCCGTATCGGGCGCGAAGGTGATGTGGGCTGACGCGTTACTAAAGTCCTGAGAGGTGGCGCTGCCCGTGTTGGTTAGTCGGAGCCGCTTATTGGCTCCACTATAGTTGCCGTTAATATCCGGCGCCGCGCCAAAATAGTTCAGGGTATCCGAGCTTCCGGCACCGTCGATGATGGTCACTTCGACCATGTCGATATTGTTTTCTGGATCGAGTACGACAAATTGTTGACGTAGATCTTGGGGCTGGCTGTTGGCCTGAAGTTGGACGGGTCGGACCGTCATCGTAGCGGGATCAAGGATGTGCTGGTGTACGCCTTGACTGTTTCTAGAACTACTGCCTCTATAATACCCAACAAAGAGGTGGGTTCCGGATGGGGAGAGGGAGATGACATCGTGTGGAGAGCTTGTCGTCGAATTAACGAAGTTATCATTATAAGGCAGAGTAATGGAGTTTCGTGGACCATTATATCTTCTCGCCGCCTCGTTGACGAGATTGAGCTGGCTGGAATAAGCGGCGTTGGTGTCAAATTGCAGAACGGGAATAGAGTGGCCCATAGATTGGTATTTAGCCGAGCCAGTAGGAATTTCATAACCGCCCAGCTGAATGTCCGGTATCAGCGCGCCAAAGGTAAACAAGCGCCCGTCGCTATGGGCTGTGATTCTTTTGTCATGGTAAATACCATGGTTAACGCCAATCTCTGGATCGGTTTCCAATTCTGCCAGCGTTGTGATGGTGCCGTTAACATCAACTTCAAATTTTTTCAACGCGGTGAGGTAATGGTCAGTGGGTGATGCACTATCATTATATTCGTCTACTGCAGGCGTTACATTCGATGTTCGCGGTCTGCGCACGGCGGCATAGAGGATATTGCCATCGACGCGCGTCAACTCTACAGGTGCGTAGCCGCTTGGGAACGTACTCCCGGCAAATGGCTTTGATGGATCCGTTTCCAGGCTGTGGGCCGTCAGTTGATCTGTGGCCGAATCGTAAAGATAAAACTCGGTAACATGCGTTGTGCCCGAAGAGCTAATGGTTGACAAAGCAAACCCAAAGTTTGTAGGGGCAATACTGACTCGCCCGTTATAGTCGCCGCCCCCAGATAGGGTATGCTCTCTCACGAAAGTGCCGTCTTCTTCAAAGAGGGCAAAACCTGCCGGGAGAGTCAAGCTCACGACGAACCGACCATCGTCCAGTACGTTGATCTCTCGGGCATGCCGCCCTGAGCGCAGTTCCCAGTTTTTGACCACCGTGCCGTCTGGCGCAGTGATCAATACTCCCCACTGGACGCCTCCATCCCGCGCTGTGTACACTAGGTTGCCATTGGCAAGCGTTGCCACAGATACCGCAGCTGCAGCAATGCCAGGATCAGGCAAAGGAAACCGATCCTGTTCAGCAAAATTCCCATTATAGATTGTAACCCGGAGTTCACCGCCATATGGCGTTATAGACGGTAAACCTGCAATATGAAGAGCTACGGTTGCAAAGGTATCGTCATTGAGCCAGGTCTGATCTCCCCAGGAATAGCCGTCATAGGTTTTGGGCGGCATAATATTGACATAAGATGAGGTGCTTGCACTGCTCGTTGCAGGGCTGCTACTGCCGCCCACAATACAGTTCCACGAGGTGCCATCCCACACTTGGAGGCACTTGTCCTCCGTGTTGTAAATAGTCAGCCCCTCGGCAAAGGTGCCACCGTTGATGGCATCCCGCTGGGCCGTGGTCAGGCGCGGGTGCAACACGCCTTGGGTAGTGGAGACAATGTCGAGCGCGGCTGACGGATCCGGGTTCGGGGTGCCAATGCTGAATTGGGCAAAGGCGATGCCGACGGTTGCTACGATGAGTACCAGGGCAATGAGAAGATAAGAGAGTTTTTTGTTCATGGTTGGTTTTCCTTAGGCTAATTCTGATAGCTAGTACAGAGAGGCGTAAATAACTATACAGTTACATCAGCAGAGCGATCTCGATAGTTGTCATTCTGAGCGGGTCGACGAGGCCACATCGTTCAAAAGCAAACAGATTCTCTGCTAGAACAGTCCCATTTGAGCGAGCAGGCTAGTCGAAGAATCTCGCGTTCGTCTGGCTTGTCACGTCAACTGTATAGAGACTTAGGCCATCGGGTACTAGTTACTAATGGCGGAAGACTGCCAGGCGCTGCCGTCGTAGATCTGGAACACCTTGTCATCCATGTTATAGAGGAGCAGCCCCTCGGCGAAGATACCGCTATTGATGGCATCCCGCTCGGCCGTGGTCATGCGTGGGAAGAGCACATCCCGATCGGAAAAGTCGATGTCGAGAATGGCCGAGGGGTGGGGGGTGTTGGTGCCGATGCCGACGCCGGGAATGGTTTGGGCCAAACTAGGCGTGGTCTCAATCAGGCGTAGAGTCGGAATGAGGATAGAGAGGGTTAGGGTGATGATAATAAGTCGTTTCATGTGTAAAGCTCCTTAAGTTGCAGGTTGTAACCAGAGCAGGTTTTCTGGCTGCCTTTGTACGCTTAGGCTACAGGTCAGCCGATCATCTTCTAGGAAGGGGGTGTCTCTGAATGGATTATGCCTGTAAAGGTACATCCCCTTCCTGGAAGTGTTCTGGCTCCACTCTCCTTGGCTTGATGCCTATGGGCGTAGATGTCAGACCACTGATTCTATTCGTTCGTTTATCAAGAAGAGTTTGGTCTTTCTCGTAGAGTCTGGGGAACGCTCATTTTCAAAAGGGTATAATATAGAGCCGATATGGTTTTGTGGACTTACCAGCTATTCTTGGTGGCTCGCAATATATTGAGAGATTCTTCTTCACTGCGCAGGAAAGTTGGAAAAGCCGTGCGGATCATCTCGCAAGGCTGAACGATATCGCACAATTTGAATGAGTATTAAGTAGAGACCGTGATAGACAATCTCAGTCGCTCAAAGCAGGCCAAATCCGAGGATACCAAAACCACGTAGGTCGGCGCGACCTACTGATTCTTTTTGGGGCAAGATAAGGATGGGTGTCAAAATGAAAGGATACATCGATTGAAAGATAAATTAATACATATTTCTAGATCAATCGATTTCCCAATAAATCTATCAATAGGATATCAGAGAATGTTTAGATGCACATCGGACAATATACGTATTTGGAGCGTGATTCGTAATTCATGAGGCGATGGCGGAGTGGTTCAATGTGTCGAAAGGCTCGACCATTGATCCGGTGTGGTATAATCAAACGAAATTTTCGACATTTTGCATATCCTCAAAGAGCTTAAGCAGATTGTGATAGAATTATACTCAGCTCCGTTTGAAAACAGGTGTTTTCGCAGCGATACCGGAGAGACCAAACACTTGTTTTCAAATCGACTGCAGTATAGCTATCTATACTTCATGGAAAATACTCCTATGCGCTTGAATTTCTATTTGACTAATGATGAGGTCCTATGGCTGAAAAAAAAGAGACTGGCAAAGACAAATCTTTTAATGAATGTACCTTAGATTATCTGGATAACACATTTTGCTTGGAGCAGATCAAAACTTTACCAGCCCTTGAGCAATGGCTTGGAATGTCCGCCGAAGTTTCCGATATTGAACATCATCAACTCAATCACTTAAGGGACGTTTTGGACTTTAATGTCCACGACTGGAACGAGCACGAGTTGGACAGCCATTTTATTGGCCCCATGTTTACGCTCGTCAACTTCTCATCAAGCAAATATAATCATTTTGCCCAACGTGATTTAGCAGGCATCGTGAACGAGATCCGTCTCTCTGGAAAGCCGGATGGTATGGTGGCAAGCGGTCGTCGTAAGCCGCAAAAACCTTTCTTTGCCTTCCAAGAGTACAAACGGCGCCTCGATCCGAACGGTGATCCAGCTGGACAAGCTCTGGCAGCTATGCTTGTTGGCCAAAGTATGGATGAGATTCCCAAGCCCCTCTATGGGTGTTATGTCATTGCCCAAGATTGGCAATTTATCGTCTTGGAAGGTAATCAATACGCTATCAGCCAGGACTTTTCGGCCATTACCGACGATATTTTCGACATCTTCCGAATCCTCAAAGCCCTTAAGCAGATTGTGATTGAGCTGACCGCCTGATGAAGATGATTGAGATGACTAGATGATTGAGATGAGCCGCACATTTGCTTATTCCCCTCATCTTCATCATCTTCATCATCCCATCATCTTAGTTCATGCTTATTTCGCCACCAGTGGCAAGAAGATCTCATCTCTCTGCTGTGATGCACTCTCCGTGCTTCCCAAATCCAGGAACTGCTCACTGCCGTCGACCATGAGTAGGCCCAGGCGGTAGTGGGCGTCGCGATACCCACCAAGGCCGCTGGCAGCGACTACCTCCTCTTGCAGTTGGTCTGTGAAGGTATATTGGCCGCCTGCCGATTCACTGGTCCGCTCTGCGCTCAGCGGCGTACTGTTGAGGAGCGTCCAGTCAACTTCATCCGCCCATTTGCGGTAGACGTTGAAAGCCGTCATCTGGCTTTCGTCGGTGGTCTGCCAGCTGATGGTGACTTGACCTGTTGATCGATCCACCTGGACCTTACGCTGACTCATCATCACGCTGGTCGGCGCAAAGATACTGATGCCATCGCTATCGCTGGCGTTTGCCGCCATCCCTGTGAGTACTGCCTGCTGGTTGGGCAGCAGTGTTGTGTCCAGCCCAGCGGTACAGTTCACCTCAAAAGAGATGGCCTGATTCTGGTTGAGGGTAACGCCTGCCGTCCCCAGCAGGTCATTCCAGCTCATCTGATTGTCAACCGCATTGTCTGGCGTTTGGCTGGCCGTGGTGCAGTCCAGGTAGGCGTCGGGGAAGACCACGTCTACCGGCAGCGATGAGAGTGGCGAGGAATCCACATTGGTGATGGTGACCGTATAGCTGACAGGGTCGGTCTGACGTACCGGGCCAACGGTGTTAACGGTCACATCCAGGTCAACGTTGGCGCTGGGAACGGCCTGGCAGTAGCTGTAGGCCACGGCATCGAGCCGGACCTGACCAGCTTGGCGTCGGACTCGTAGCCAGCGTGCACCATCTGCCGGAGCCGTGTACTGAATGGTCTGGAATTCGCCCACGTTGCCGCTGTTGAAGGTGATGAGATCACCATAGCCAGAGTCGACCAGCGAACTACCGATATCTGCATTCCCATTGGTATTGGCTTTGGCTAGGATCACGTAGATAGTTTCGCCAGCGGGAATTGTGTCGCTTAGGTCTAGTTCGATATTATCACCACCTGCAAGGAGGGCAAAAGTGCCATCTGGGCTACTCAATGCATTGTCTGGGTTGGCGGCACCGTTATTGTCGCGTACATCAGCATAACCAAAGACGGGCGTTTCTCCAGCCGCGCAACTGGGTGTGGTCACTGGCACAAAGATGGTCACCGTCTCCGCGACCGAGGTGTTGCCCTGGTTGTCATCCACGGTCAGGGTCAGGGTCCAGATGCCAGGCAGCAGGTTGGCGCTGTCGGCTACGGTTAGCTCGCCATTGGCGTCGATGGCAAAGACGCCGCCCCCGCCATTGTTGGAGCTGTCGCCGGTAATCTGCCAGTTTTGCAGTGGGTCGCTGTCCGGGTCGCTGGCATCGACAACGCCGTTGCCCGGGTCGCTGATACCATTGAGGACCGTGCCGTTGGCTGCCCAGGCCGCGATACTAAAGGTCTGGGTAGTCGTGATGATCGGTGCGCTGTTGGGTGGTGTTGGCTCAAAGGCAAAGTCCGCGTTGATGTGGGTGTCACCTACAGTGGTCATAGGAACGACACGCGGATGAGCGCCGCTGTGAGGCTGACCACCATTGTTGCCTGTATAGGTCGCACCCTCTAAAGGTTGTCCCCCCGTAAAGTTGTTGGCGTCAATCTCGACGATATAGATTTTGCCTGGCCCTGTCACCACCGAGAAGGTGTAGTAGCCATCTTGAGAGATGCTCTCAGGTGAAGTTGGGCTATTAGACGTGGTGGTACTCACCAAGAACTCGCCTGGCGCAGGCACACCATCGGGATTGGAACCGTCGGAGCCGTCCAGATAGAGGTTGACCAGCACACCGTTAATGCCCGCTTCACCCGTATCCTTGATGCCATCTCCGTTATCGTCCTGCCAGACAAAGTCGCCTAAGGTATATTTATTCAGGAGGCCCAGTTCCACATCGACGGTCGTCGTATCGGTGATAGGTGCCAGCGTACTTGTCTCTGGTATAGACACAGCAAGGCAACTGACGCCCGCTACGTTACAGGGCGGTGTTGCGGGCGTGCTGGTGGTGTCTTGCAGAGCGGTAAAGCGGATAACCATACTCTCTGGTACGCCAGGTGTCAACGCACCTAGAACTTGGGTGATGTCGCTCCACGTGAGCGTCCCATCATCGTCCAAATCATCAGGCGGAACCGTCAACTCTTCGGGGAAGAAGGTCAGCGCGTTGTTGTTGTAGGCAATCTCTATCGGCACGGGAGAGACGTCGCTCGTACCGGGATTGGTCACCGTTACCGTTACCGTGAAGATATCGTTGACGCCCAGTGGCCCAGCCGGGTCGATGGTAATCTCCACCTGCAATTGGGCTTTTGCGGCCACGGAACCGATGGTATAGGCCGAGTAGGTGTTGGGGGTAATGCCGTTGGCGGTCACCGAACCATTGGTGGTATCGCCAGTTGTGCCACTATTGCCTAGATCAACCCATTTGGTGTTATCCCAGCCGACCACTCTTAAATCAGCCAGATCACCTGTAATGAGATTGGCAATGTCACTATCGGCATCCCAGTGCAGCGTTAAATCCACGGTTGAAGCGCTGGAAACATTCCAATACTCGACGCTGCTGACACCTGTCAATCCTGTGTCTAAGGTTGGCCCTGCGTCAGTTTGGGGGTTGGAAAGCCAGTAGCTTACATCCACCTGATCACTCACTGCGGCGGGCGCGCTTATACTCAAGGGACCATATTGACCGCCGTCGCCAGTAGGGAAGATAAAGGCATCATCGCCAATCTTGCGCACCAGGCTATCTACATGGCTGGTATGGCTAGCATTGATGGCTGTGGCATTATCCAGAAAGATGACAATGCCACTATTGGGTTCATCAATCTCGCCATTTTGAAAGTCAAAGGTACCCCCTACTTCGATGTTGCCATCGTTGGTAGCGGTTGCATTCGAGTTGTTGGTTAGCGTCCCAGCGACATGGAGCGTTGTCCCATCGTTAAGGTGTAAGGCACCCGTGTTAGTAAAATCCTGTGCGAGCGCGCGGCCCACAGGTATGCATAGAAGTAGCAGGCTGAGGAGGAACGTATGAACAAACTGCTGGTAGACAGATTGCCGCGGATCGCTCTGACAAGCCTGGTTTCGGTTCTTTAGTTGTGTTTGCATAAGCGATTCCTTTGGCTCAGCGCGAGATGAACGGGAAGTAGATGCCGTTGGTCGCGTTTTCTTCACGCATGTCCAGGAAGTACTCACGCCCATCAATGGTTATGACGCCTAGTTTGTACTGTGGCCTGCCAGCTAACTCGGCGATAGTCGCCTCGTTAATAACCAGTTGGGCGTGAATAACCGTTATATCAACCCAATCCTCATACGTATAGGTTGCGCCACTCGTACGCCCCGTCTGTTGGCTACTCAATGGCTCTTCGGTTAAGCGTATCCACTCACTGCCTCCGTCTTCATCGACTTGCTGTTCAAGGCGGTAGATATGGAATCCCGCGATCTGGCTTTCATCGGCAGTGGACCAAGTTAGGATCACGCGTCCGCTGTCAGCATCGAATTGAACACGACGCTGGGCTACGGTAACGCTAGTTGGGGCGAAGATGCCGATCTCGGCGCTGTCGCTCTTATCCACGGCTTCTGCGCGGAAGAAGGCAGCTTGGTTGGGCAGCAGCGTGGTGTCTAGGTCGGCCGTGCAGGTCACATCATAAGAGATGGATTGATTCTGGTTGAGCGTGATACCGGCCGTGGCTAACAGGTCCGTCCACTTAAGCTGGTTAAGCGTTGTCGAATCGGGCGTCTGCGTGGCGCTGGTACACGGCATATAGACACCCGGAAACGCATTGATCAGCGGTAATGAGGTCAATGGAGCCGCATCCAGATTGGTAATGGTGACCGTAAAGCTGATGGCTTCGGTCTGGCGGGCTGGGCTGATGGTGTTCAGGGTTACATCGATGGCGATATTGGCTAGCGGAGCCACCGTCACCGTCAGGGTCTGGTCCGTCATATCATCGAGTACAGCACCAGCCAAACCACTGATGTTAGCGGAACCGCTGACATAGCTGCCTGCGGCAGGTGCGGTTACGTCGACAGAGATGGTGCAGGAGCCCATACCGTTGGTTAAGGTGGTACCAGCCACGTCGATGGTGCTGCCACCCGCTATTGCGGTGATAGTTCCGCCGCTACAACTCTGCTGCAGATTGGGGTTGGCCGCAATTTCTACGCCAGCAGGTAAGGTGTCGAGGAAACTGACGATGTTATCTTGGCTGTCGTCGCTTGTATTTTCAGTAATCGTAAAGGTTAATGTCGAGATTGCACCTTCAATGATGTCAGCTGGAGAGAAGGCTTTGGTCAGGCTCGTATCGTTGGTGGAAGAGACGGTGCCAAAGGTGTAAGCCGCATAGGTGTCAGGCGTAACACCGTTGGCTGTGATGGTCCCACTACTGGCGTCACCCGCGGTGCCGTCATTGCCCAGATCGACCCATTTGGCGTTGTCCCAGCCAACGATACGTAGATCGGCCAGGTTAGAGGCCAAGCTACCTACATTACTGCCAACATCCCAGTGCAGGGTTAGGTTGACCGATGGCGTACCGGAGAGATTCCAATATTCGACGCTGCTAACGTCGGTCAGACCCGTATCCAGGGTGGAACCGGCATCATTTTGCGGATCGGAGAGCCAGTAACGTGCATCGACCTGATCCGTGACAACACTGGGCGCGCTAATCCCTAGCGGGCCTAATTGACCCCCATCTCCTATGGGAAAGATGAAGGCATCGTCACCGATCTTGCGTACTAGGCCGTCCACGTGGCTGGTATCGGACGCGTTGCTGGCTGTGGCATTATCGAAGAAGATGACGATACCACTGTTTGGCTCGTCAATCTCACCATTCTGAAAATCGAGATCACCTGCCACCTCGACGTTTCCATCGTTGGTGACTGAGGCACTCGTATTATTGATAAAATTTGATAAGTGGACCGTGGTCGTCTCGTTGACGTGAAGCTGACCTGTATTGGTAAAGTCCTGGGCTTGAACTGTCTGGGCAGCCAAGAAGCTCAGTATCACGGTCATCATTGGGATGATGAACACCAACTTGTAGCACCGTCTGCGAGCAGGGTCACGGGGTACCTGGTTCTGTTTCATAGTTTACCTCGCATGTTGAATCAGTTGGCGGACCTTTTAGATTGAGCCGTCAACTGCACTGCAGAACGGTCTTAATCAGCTACCTCAATGCTAAAGGTAGTAGTGTTCTCGTTGCCATCATCATCAAAGATTTTGGCTTCGAGGGTACGGGAACCTGTGCCAGCAGTTGTCGCAAAAGTCAGCCCATTTAGAACCGTCGTGAAATCGTCTGCCATATTGACAGCTGTGCCTGTGACGGTCATTTTTCTCTCTAGAATGTTGTAGGACTTGCTCATCCCCGACGGGAGTGCCAAGTCGCTGTCAATATCCAATAGATCTCCAACAAAGCCGTCGGTAACAACGATCTCTACACGATTGATATTTTCATTAAAATCGTAGACCATGAAGCGCTTCCCGACAGTTTGAGATACACCGTCATTGCTTAGGGCATAGATGCTCTCCAATGTTGTCTGATCGAGGATATCTGCCTGGAATGACCAGCCAAAGTTTCCGCCAGCGTGTAGTGTGCCAAAGACATTATTCATGCGTACTACACGATGTTTGGAGGGGGAATACAAATAGGAAAAGGCGTTATTCCCATTGTTTATGATTGTTGTGGTTACGTCACCAGTACCAAAGTTCGTCAGCACAGCAGGAGAGTCATAGGTCACAACTTTAATAACTGAGCCGTTCGTGGTATCCAGCACCATTGTAGGCCAAGAGAAGCCACCGCGATTGAGGGTGCCATCGTGATAGAAGCCTGTAGGTGTATTGTCAAAGAGCTGTCCATTGACCATTAGTTGATTGGTGTTATCCAACTCCATAACCATTGATTGCGGACGATTTACGGAGGAGTTGCCACCCCCCGCAGCTGGATAGGGCAGTTGTGTCTCCCAAAGCTGCGTTATATTGCCACTGCCATCGATTTCCAATTTGGCGACACCTGAAATCCCACCTGCGCCGGCGTCATATGTACTTACGTAGAGGAAATCGTTGTCACGCAAAATGCTATAGCTGGTTACACCGTACATTGGGCTGTTCGTGTCCGTAATGAGCGGAGCAGCACTCTTGATCTGTGTTCCCGCAAAGTCATAGGCCGAGTAGGTCAACTTCGTATCTGTATGGCCCTTCCCAACCAGGATAAAGCCAAATGAAGTAGGTGCCGTAGAGCCGCTTTGATAGTCACCCAACCAACCACCGAGGGGATTGGCGAAGGTTCGGCTTGAGATGCTGGCCGAGTAGTCAGGAGCGAACGTAGCAATATTGAGAGCACTGGTTCGCCCAAGATTGTAATCGGTGAAAAATACTACGTCACCATTATCCATCACCGTGTGGTAGGCAAAGCCAATTTGGTTAGTAATTTGTGAATTTAGTGCCGTCTGCCCCAGCACAGTCGCACCATCACTTGGGTTGACAACAACGTAAGAGCCGATGCTACCTTGCATACCCCAAAATATGAGGTTATCGTTTTGATCAACCGACGCTGCAAGTAAGTTATACGAGCTTACGCTGTAATTGTAAGATGCCAATTCGCGTAAGCCATCATCATAAACCCCGAGTTCAATCAATGAAGGTGAACCATTATTGGTGTAACGAACAATGGTATTGTCGTCTATCCACAGGGCAGCACCGGTACCTGGCGCTTCCATTATGATGGGCGGGGCAGCGGCCACGCTAAGCAGCGGGAAAGCGGAGCTCGTCGTTTCGGGGATTGCACCACCATTCGATCCCGAGCCACCCCCAGTATTGGTCAGACCCACGATACACTTCCACGAGGTGCCATCCCATACTTGGATGCAGTCATCCTCGGTATTATATAAAGTCAGTCCTTCGGCAAAGGTGCCACCGTTAATTGCGTCGCGCTGGGCCGTGGTAACGCGAGGCAACAAGACGCCCTGGGTTGTCGATTGGATATCGAGCGCGGCCGACGGATCCGGAGTACTGGTACCGATACCTACCTGGCCAGCAGCGTATCCTGCTGCGGCTATCATGAGTACAATGGATACAACAAGCAGTGATAGTTTTTTATTCATGATTTATTTACCTCTTGTTTGAGTTCTCTATCTCCGTAAACTGACTGCCTACTCTGTTACTGAGCTTTGCCATGCGCCGCCGTCGTATACTTGGAGCACCTTGTCAGTTGTGTTGTAGAGCAGCAGCCCTTCGGCGAAGGTGCCACCGTTGATGACGTCCCGCTGGCTGGTGGTCATGCGTGGGAAGAGGACGCCTCGATCAGTAAAGTCGATGTCCAAAATTGCAGAGGAGTGGGGAGTGTTGGTGCCAATGCCCATACCGGGGATGGTTTGGGCGTGGCTGGTTATGGTTTCTGTAAGGCGCAGAACCGGAATAAGAATAGCCAGAGCTGCGATCGTGATGATGAATCGTCTCATAGTAAAACCTCCGATATATGTTGCATATTGAGTGTCACGCCCGCCATACCTAGCAAGTCTTACCAAGCGGTCTGATTATTGCCAGCTTCGGTTGGCATGTGGCTGGCGGTAGTACAGCTGAGATAAGCAGGTAGGAAGGCGCGTTTAACGGTACCGACATGAGTTCACCAGTTGGTATTTGGAGCTTTCCGAACTGAGGAATATTCTCGTAAACCTACTATAATTGGCCAGAAAAGTTCTGTCCTCCTTTCTCAGAATATTCCAGAGCAGATTGGACAATAGTCGAGACAAGACTCTGCTGGCGAAGTATATCTATGGACGGTTTTAGAAAATGCCTGTATTTTCAGTGGAGCACAATGTGCAACGCGGGCCACATCTGAGGATGCTCGCTCCGCACATTGCGATCTGCTGATTTTGGACAGAAGATTGATTAAAGAGGAAACAACAGTGAAGTGACAGGAATGGGCCTTGTGGTGGATAGCCCATTCTGTTATACTCAAGGTGTTAAGAGTGGAGACCAAACCATCTTACACGCTGGCAGCCTGTTGACGCAGGCTGCTTCCTCTTTTTCAACGATCCTACTTGTTTTACAGCTTCTCTATTATACTCAGCTCCGTTTGAAAACAGATGTTTAGCCTCTCTGGTAGAGCTTGGGAAAACACCTGTTTGCAAAACGACCGCAGTATAACATTAGATATCAATTCCTCGTTGCTAAACTATAATAAATCTCGGTCTTTCGTCTATAGTACCTTAGTACCAATGGCTACGCTTGTCAACAAGACCTAGGAAAATAGCTTTCATGGCGGCGCATTGGAGTACGTTATATGGCTGTCAGACTATGCCACAAATGGCTTATTTTTTCGGCAATTTGTAGGGGCTCTACCTGAGTCATTCTATCTGGATTTTTACAAAGTAAAGGAATCTACGTGAACAATAGCTGACAATATTTGGTGCCAAGAGATAAATCTGTATTCCTGCTTGATGTTGACTAGGAAATTGGTACTATTGACAGAGCTTCACTGTACCGTCTTACTTTACCGCCCAAAGCCCAGCGTCGATCAAAATTCGGCGCACCGTGTTTGGACTGATTGAATTTATTTTGTCTCGCTTCGACAGTGTAGAGGCAATGCGTACTTTGCCCCACTCTGGATGTTCCCGTTTTAACGCAATGACTTCCTCTTCGATGGCCTCATTCGTCTTTCGTGGATTGATTGGGGCGCGGCTACGTATCTCTTCTAGAGCAGGATATCCCCCTTGTTCAAAGCGCTCTTTCCAATAATAGAAGGTGGAGCGACTAATCTTGGCTTCTCGACAGGCTCTCTCAACATCGCCTGTTGCTTCCCAAACTTGAAATGCGTGATTCCGCTGCTGGTTGGTAGTTGGCCGATAGAAAAGTTTTTTCTTGTTTAGATTGTCCATTGTTTCGGATTGCTCAGTCATGTTGACCTCTTGGTACTTATATATGCGGAAATATGTGTGAAATAAATATGCGTGAAAATCATGATGACAAACACTCTAAGTTAAGGTAAAATACACCTTAAGATTACTCTAATTGCGACAAATAAACGGCAAAAAATGCGCCAAAGATTAACAAACCCCATAGTAGACTTCCAGAATAGTGAAGGGTCTGCTCTCCAAATAAAGCTTTTGGGGCCAAGTGAAATTAGACTAGCTGGTCATTTTCTCGCCAAATTCGGTAGTCGCAAAGCTCAGGCTCTGTTCTTCTATCTGGTCATGACGACAGGCTCATCTACGCGCGATACGCTGGCAGCACTCCTTTGGCCGGATATGGATGAGCAATCGGCCAAGAATAATCTGCGTTCAACTTTAGCTATTCTTAAACGACAGATTGGCCCCTACTTGAATGTAGAGACAACAGAGGTTTCCTTTGCTCGACACCTTCCCTATCAGTTGGATGTCGAGAACTTACACACACTCGTAAATTCGACGATTGCCGGACAAGATTTAAAGATATTAAAGGCAGCAATTGAACTCTATCAAGGCGAATTCTTGCAGGGTTTTCACATACGCAATGCAGGAGCTTTTGAGGAATGGATGCTGCAGCAACGTGAACAACTACACCTGCTCATATTGCAAGTGCTAGAAACCTTGGCCACATCTTTTATAGAGCGCGGTGAATACGGCGCTGGCCTGGCTGCCGGCCGTCGCTTATTGGCGCTAGAACCTTGGTCAGAGTTGGCTCATCGGCAGATGATGAGGATGTTGGCAGCCAGCGGTCAGCGAACACAGGCACTCAAGCAATATAAGCTCTGTTGTCAAGTCCTGGCTGACGAGTTTTCCATCGAACCAATGGCTGAAACCGTTGCTCTCTATCAGCAGATTCAGGCGGGGACTTACGTAGATAGTCTTGATCATTTGGGGGAGAGACTGTCTGTTCCGTTTACTACATCGGTCAAACATGGATCAAGCAAACCTGTATCGATCGAGCGAACACCTATTCCTCACAATCTAACGACGCCGCTGGCAGTATTTATCGGACGTCAGGCAGAGCTAGATTTTATCAACGGACGTCTTCGTGAGCAAGCGTGTCGTCTTTTGACCATTGTCGGCTCTGGTGGTATGGGCAAGACCAGCCTTTTAGACTGCATGACGGCTCTGGGAGAAGCGCTTCGTCTTCAGAAGAAACACACCCAAGCAAAGTCATCATTTCTAGACTGTCGCAAGGTGGCTAGAGAGCTGGGGGCGGAGATACATATGGCGCCTGTCCTCTGGGAAGAGGGTTGCCTGGCCGAAGAGTGTGGAGAGTACGTGGAAGCCAAGGCTCTCTTTACCGAATGCCTGGCTATCGGTTTGCCCTATTGGTGGGTTCATGCACTTCCAACCCTGGGCTGGGCGCTAATCGAATTGGAGGACCTGGAGGAGGCTAACACCTACTTCCAAAAGGTATTGAATGACGCTGAGGCACAATCTCGTCTCCCCGTCGCTCTTGATGCACAGGCAGGGTTGGCCTATATTAGGGCGCTACTGGCCAGAGGATCACATGGCGCAACGAACAGGGAGACATTCGCAGAAGTCGCAGAGCTCTTCCGGCACATTTGTCAGCATCCACCGGCTACGCAGCAGACGCGTGAACGAGTCGTAAAGATTGCCTCACAGATGAATATAGAGGTAAGCAAATCGAGCCAAATTTTAGCAGAGGTAGAGCAAAAAGCCCCTCACGGCCCCAGTTGATGCTTACCAATCGGATCATTCACTAGTCAGCATTTCGACCGGTTAGCTCGAGTGCTGAAATGCTGACTAGCTGAAAAGCTATCAAGAATATTACTGACTCATTATGATAGGGAAGAAGAGAAACGATTCTTGTTGTTCTTCTTCAAATGGCTCCTCTATTACCTTCAATGCGGTTGGTGCTGGAATCTCGATGAAAGCCGGATCGTGATCATCCTGATCATTATCATCTGCGCTACGGAGCCAGCTTTCGGTGATGACATTGTCTTTGATGGTGCCGTCGTTATCTGGGTCCGTGTCTGGGATCGAATCGATGTCTAAAAGCTGGGCCACATTGGTCACCTCAGAAATTTCAGCATAATTCGTTAGCGTAACGCCCTGGATATTGCTGCCAATTGCCACTAGAATATTCAACGTAGTTGATCTCCCAGCCAGCAATAGGGCAATTGTTGGACTTGTGACCGTTCCATCGCCATTATCAATCCAACCATTTCTGTCATTTGGACTCAGGGTCATACCAAGCGGCAAATAGTCTATGACTCGTATAGTAAGGGCATCAACCGTTCCCTGATTGAAGACCGTGATACCAAAGGTTACCTCATCCCCTGGGCTAAATGGGCCGCTACTGGTCAGTCTCTTGATCAGCGCTAAATCAAAGACCTGCTCTACCGCAATGGTTTCGGGATCGTGGTCATCCTCGTCTGGGATACTGTTGTTGTTGGGGTCGGTTGAACCCAAGTCGTTGTCCGTCCATTCTCCATCTTCCTCACCAGGCTGATTCTGATTGGTACTGTCAGGGGTCGAGTCCTGATCATCTCCATCGTCCTCATTGATCTCGGCCCAATTGGTAATCGATAATCCCTGGAAGGTGGCATTAATCGTCAACGTTACATCAAATTCTACTTGATCGCCTGCGGCCAAGGCATCGATTGTGAAGGAGCCATTGCCAGAATCGCTAATGCTGACTAGATTGCCGTTTGCTGTTGCCGGAACACTTGCCACGTTCGATTCAGAATAGCGCATATCGGCAGGCACATAGTCAGTGATTCCAATGTTGGCAGCATTCAGGGTTCCCTGGTTGACTACTGTGATACGGAATGTGACAGCATCGCCAGGCACAAAGGGTCCGGAACTTACCAGCGTCTTAATGAGGGCCAGATCATACACCTGCTCTACAGGAATGTTCTCGGGGTCATGGTCATCTTCATCAGGCGTACCGTTATTGTCAGGGTCTGTAGAATCCAGGTCGTTATCTACCCATTCCCCATCTCCTTCACCTAGCTGGTTCTGATTGGTGTTGTCGGGTGTTGAATCATGATCCAGCCCATTATCCTCATCGATTTCGACCCAATTGGTGAGGGATGTCCCTTGGAATGTATCGTCAATGGTGAGGACAATGTCAAATGCTACTTGATCACCGTCTATCAGGGAATTAATGGTGAAGAGGCCATTGCCGTCATCACTAATATTGACTGGATTGTCATTGCTAGTCGTAGAGACACTTTCCACACTAGAGCCGGTGTAACTCATGCCGTCCGGTATATAGTCGGTAATGCCAATATCGGTCGCATCCAGGGTTCCTTGATTTACCACAGTGATGCGGAAGATGACGGCATCGCCAGGCGCAAAGGGTCCCGAACTGACCAACGTCTTAATGAGGGCCAGATCGTACACCTGCTCTACGGTAATGTTCTCGGGGTCATGGTCATCTTCATCAGGCGTGCCGTTATTGTCAGGGTCTGTCGAATCTAGATCATTGTCCACCCACTGACCGTCTTCTTCGCCTGGTTGATTCTGGTTGGCATTATCGGGCGTTGAATCTTGATCCAGGCCATTATCATCATCAATTTCGGCCCAATTGGTAATGGATGTCCCTTGGAAGTTGGCGTCGATGCTTAGGGCCAAATTAAATGCTACCTGATCGCCAGCCAATAGCGCGTCAAGAGTAAAGAGTCCGTTGCCGTCATCGCTAATGTTGACTGGATTACCCTGGGCCGTTGTGGAAATGCTTGCCACAAAGGAGCCAGTATAGTTCATATTGCTAGGTACATAATCGATAACGCCTATATTGGCTGCATCCAGGTTTCCCTGGTTCACCACAGTAATACGGTAGATGACGGCATCACCCGCTGCAAAGGGGCCCGTACTGACCAAGGTTTTGATAAGTGCCAAGTCATAAATGGCTGGGGTAAAGGCAAAGTCTACGTGCCAATTGGCTTCACCTGCCGCAACAGTAACGATTGTGCCATTGGAGTGGCTCTGATCTGGGTTGCCAGCTTCTTGGTAAAGTCCGGCATTGCCCGTTTCACCGCTACCGCCGGGTGTGGCGCTTGGGATAAATGGGCCATAGCTCTCGGGAACGGTTCCATAGGTAACGACGTAGCTGTTGGCCGGTACAGTGAATGAGTAGTAGCCCCCAACGTTGGTCGTGGTTGTATAGACCTGAGGACCATCTTGCGTAGTGGCCGTGGCGGTAATTACCATGCCAGCTACAGGCGTAATGTCACCTGTGTTGGCATTGCCGTCTGCGTCTGACTCAATCCAAACTCTATCACCAAACTGAGCTGGTGGTACATTGAAGGCAAAATCAATATGCCAGTTCTCTTCGGCTGGCGCTACTGTTAATGTGGTGCCATTGCTGTGGCTTTGGTCAGGATTGTTTGCCTCTTGATAGCTACCTGCATTGCCCGATTCACTGTTGCCTCCTGGCGTTGCACTAGGGACCAGTGTCCCATAGTTGGCTGGTGTTGAGCCGTAGGTAACCGTGTATGTGTCAGCAGGGACGGTAAATGAGTAGTAACCCATGGCGTTGGTGGTGGTAGTAAAGATTTCTGGCCCATCTTGCGTTGCGCGGGTAGCCGTAATGACCATACCGACAATAGGCGTTAGGTCACCTGTGTTCGCGCTGCCGTCAGTATCCGATTCGATCCAAACCCGATCCCCAAAGCGGGCTGGTGGCTCGTTGAACGCAAAGTCTACGTGCCAGTTCTCTTCACCCACACCGACAGTTACAATCGTGCCATTAGTGTGACTCTGGTCGGGGTTGCCTGCTTCTTGGTAGCTGCCCGCCATACCCGATTCGCTGCTGCCTCCCGGTGTCGCGCTTGGTACCACCGTGCCATAGCTGGCAGGAACGGAGCCGTAGGTGACGGTATAGGTGTCTGCCAGTACGGTGAATGAGTAGTAGCCAGATGCGTTGGTCGTGGTGGTTAAGATCTCTGTGCCAGCTAGCGTATTGCGGGTGGCCGTGATGATCATTCCAGCAACGGGTGTAATGTCACCTGTATTGGCATTGCCATCGTCATCCGACTCGATCCAGACCCGATCCCCAAAGCGGGAGAGGCATTCCAGGAAATTGCTGCTGGTGTCAATCTTGATCTGGAGATCATCAGGAGAAACTTCATATGGCACCAGTCGTCCCTCACCTGCTCGCCCATCAAAAAAGGCTGTAGTTGTCGCTTCATTTGCCGGATAGTTGACGGTTCCCTCTAATTGGAATCCGGTAACGTTGGTTGTCGGATCGATAAACGCAGGATTCAGAAAGGTGATCGATGATTGGGTAAAGTTAAAGCCGCCATTGCCAGTCCCATTTCCAGAGTTATAGGTAAAGTTGACCAGTTGACCCGCCGTAAATGTACCAGAAGCGACCAACGTGCCTCCATCATCAAAACCGATGCCTGTGCCAACAACTGCGTTAGAGGTGGTATCATGAAAGATATGAAATTGCCCCCCAGGCTCGGTGGCCATGATCAAGGTCTGAAAGCCAGCAATTGTATTGTCGGCAACGACGATCATAGGAATTTCGGCAACGATGGTATATTCGAAGGCGGTGCTTAAGCCCGGAAAAGGAACAGGTGCCGCTTCTGGAGAGGTGACACCAATCAAGGTAGATTGATAGCGCAAGGTGAATGTTGTGCCTGCGATCAAGGGCGTCCCGATAGGACCAAGCCCTTCAAAGATGCCGCTTGATTCAGCCAACCAATCGATTCCCCGCACATCAGGTATTAGTTGATCCAGGCCGCTATGATAAAGGCTTCCTGTCCAGGGCGTTGGAGTATTGCATTCATCTACCCCTGCTGCGCCATGCACCCACAGATTATCATCTGTTGCTGCATGGGCAATGTTGCCTCTATTCATTGATCCAGAACCTTGATGACCTATAAGATTAAATGGAATCGTCACAACGGTACGTGCCAAATGAGTGAATGCTGGGGGCGGGATGAGTCCTGTAAGAAAGAGAAAGAGCACCAGCGCATAGACGATTGCGCGGATGGAGTGGATATTTTTGTGGATTGGCATGAGGTACTTCCTTATTGACAATAAATTCGTTACTTCAAGGGAATTGCTTTAGGAACGAGAATGAAATAACTTGGAAAGTTGGTGGGCTATGCCCGATTGAAACGCACGTTACTTGCATTTCATTCCTTAATAGGAGTACTTTTGGCGGATTGAAACTTCGAGGAGTACTGCTTCAGTAATGTTCTATACTAAGCTCCATTTGAAAACCGTCGTATAGTCCATCGGAGTGTTTACTCAATTTGGCTTAGGCTATTCCAGAAAATAGACTATCCGCGCAACAGACCGATCACCTTTCGAGGCTCTGCCGGTAGCGCCAGGGATAAAGCCCCGCTAGGCGTGCTATTCCCTCTGTTGTGGATACTTGTTTTCTGGAACCACCTTACAAGATGGCGTAGGATGCAACGTAAAGTGAATATTTGTGAGAGATCAGCGATCGGCAACTAACTTCATTGCGGTGGAGGTATGTAGGAGTGGTTTGATATTCAGAAAACATACGTCTGAGTATAAAATAACAGTTTACGATACGATTACGCATCGGCCATTTGACTCATTACCTTTGATCATATAGGATCTATCCCTAAACAACTCAGCAGTAATGCTCGCCTCTTTCGAGCTACGTAACCCTGGTGTGATGACAAGAAGTGGCTGTTTTGGGAAATTAACTCGTTCTCATTGACATTCAAAAGCACCATACCGAACGCTACTAACAAGTTACCAAAATCGGATCGACTGACATCGTACTATTCATTACACCTACATCCACACTACCCCAATGATTTGTCGAATATCAGTAGAGGATGCATTGCATCTGTAACCATGGGCAACGACTCCTTCACTGTCATTTCGCTTGGCTACACCCGCAAAGCGGCACGGGAGGGGGAAATTTTCACGTTCTCTCTGGCAAGGCCGAAGATTTCTCCTCGTCGAAATGATATGTTTGGAACCACTGGATTTGTTATCCGAATTTTTTCGCATGTGAGCCATGCCGAAATCTGGAAGGCGAAGCGAGATTCGAACACGTTGAAAATGGCAGAACGGTCCGCTTCTGGCAGTAAAGCCAAAATATCAGTAAAATTTAATGGATGAGATTCTGAATATAAATGCTCCGACTTCTCTTATGGCGCCTTGGATATGAATTTTGGAATCTTGTTGCTGCCATCCTTAGCTATGATACACGGGGATTGTTAAGCCGCTTCAATCCACCTGTTAACTACTTTGCTTTTGGGGCAAACCTGGACCCAGCCGTTCTTTATCGGAGACGGATGAGAGTGTTGGGTCAAGAGGAATTTCTTTTACGGGATCACCAGATGCGTTTTACCCAGCAGGGCCCATTCAAAGGAGGTGGCTTTGCCTCAGTAGAGAAATCACCAGGAAAGGTGGCTTACGGTCGACTGCTTCGGTTGAGCCGCGTCGATGCTATACGCATGGACTATAGCGAATTGCTACCCATTTTCAACCGCCATCGCCGCATAACCCTTACCCAAGATGGTAAAACCTTTTTCTTCTACCAAGCCACCTTTCCTGTAGAGGGCCTGATTCCTACTGAGGAATATAAGGGGAAAATCTTGCAGGCCGCAGAGAAGTCTGAGCTTATCCCCCCTTCGCTACTCGCTGAGTTGCGCAACACACCTGCGTTAGAAAAATTGGACCTAGCAGAGGGTATCAGCCTCTTTATCGACGACTATACAGCGTGGCCTCACTTTCTACATGACCCGCTTCGCCACTATGAGCGCTGGTGTTTTGCCCTCTTTCGCCGGACTATCGGTCTAACGCTCGTAAGCCGACTAATTCGTATGGAGAAATAATTCCCTCTCAACGCCAATGCGCTTGGGGATCCTGTTAAGGTTCTTGGCCTGGATAGCAAAAGCAGTCCTGAGCGTGGCATGATGGTTACCATCGAAAAAGGGGGATCAAATCACGCATTTCCATTATCTGAACTGGAGTTTGTTGATCTTGATCCTGCAAGCGAAGAGTGGATTGCCGCGTTCAGGTTATGGGCGGGTGTTATGTAATGAGGAATCTTATATGAGCAAGCTATTTAATTCTCGCTAAAGTCGTGGCTCGGCATCTCATACCCTACCGGCCAGACTTGATTCACAGGCACATTCTTAAAGAGACGAATCTCATCATTGGGCCATAAGATGAGAACGGAATCGATCTCTGCATCGCCAAGCCCAAAGTGAAGAGCGGTATCGTTGCCAGCACCTAAACTTGAACCGCTCTTGACCTCCTGCATCTGGCGATGGCCATGGTTGGTCATTAAGTAGACTCGAGTGCCGATGGCGTCACGATTTACAGGATTGCCTGGGTTCACGCTACCGATGAGTTTGATTGTGAGCCAATTTGCCTTTGTGCTCTCACCAAGCAGATTACGATAGAGAGTAAATCCCTTGTTCCAGTCACCTGTCACAAAGTCCATCCAGCCATCCTGATCATAGTCGGCATAAGCTATCCCCATACTGCGCCGTGGTTTTTCGATCCAGCTTGTGGGCGTCGTTCGGCGAAAGGTGCCATCTCGGGCATTTTCAAAGAGGATATTGGGGTGTTCAAAGTGCATACCATCTGGGGGCGTTTCCGGATCATAGTTTCGAAACTCGGTGGTAGACATATAGAGATCAAGCCAGCCATCGTTGTTGTAGTCAAAGAATGAAGTTCCCCAGCCTACTGTTGCCCCAGGCGCGCCGACCACGCCTGCTTGCTTAGCCAGATTGACAAATGAGCCATTCCCTTGGTTCTCCATCAAGGCGCTAGGATTAACCATGTTGGAGAAGTAGAAATCCAGATCCTGGTCATTGTCATAGTCTCCTACAGCCAGTCCCATACCTTCAATAACAATACCTGCCCCTGTCTCCTCAGAAGCATCCGTCCAGCACCAACCACCACAGCTCCCTTGCCGATCCGGCCCATCATTGCGCCAGAGGACGTTGCCAATGGGATTCAGTAAGGCATCGTTGACCACATAGAGGTCCATATCTCGATCGTTATCCACATCCACAAAGCTGGCCGTAAAACCGGCCCCCAAAAGCTTTGGAAAATCTAGTAAGTGGGAGACATCGCTAAAGGTTATTTCCCCTTCATCATTGGGGCCATTATTGTGGTAGAGCCTGTCTTGGGAGAGGGTAAAATCAAGGGGGACACATTCAGGATGGCAGGCCCAATTGGTTACGTAAAGGTCAAGCCAACCATCATTGTCATAGTCGCCCCATGTTGCAGTGGAGCCTTTGCCCGTATCACCCACACCAGCTACCTCAGTAACGTTCGTAAAACCTGCTCCCTCTATATTCTGTAACAGAACGTTGGCACCGTGGGCCAACACATAGAGGTCTTTCCAACCATCATTGTTGTAATCCGCCCAAACTGCTCCGCCACTCCGATGGTCAGCCAACTGCACATCGCGCCACAGTTCCGAAATAAAGAACGTGCCGTCGCCCATGTTGCGATAAAGAACGTTGGGAGCCGTATTACCAGATACGTAGAGGTCGAGCCAGCCATCATTGTCGTAATCCCCCCATGCTTGCCCTATCCCCAAATAGCCATGGGTAAAGTCCGGCTGGAACATGCGCCACGTTCCACGATGGATCGCATCAATGCCTGCGTCGACCGTGACATCTTGAAATGGCTCTGGGTAGGAGTGGCGAATCTGCTCTAGAATTGGATCCAATTCTAGATCCTTTGCAAATGGTTCTGTGTAGGGAATGTGCCATACTGAATCTTGAGGAATGTTGACGAAAAATTGCCTGCGTCCGTTGGGCCAAGTGACAACCGCTTCAAATGCGCTGGCCTCTCCCAAACCAAAGTGCAAGGCGGTATCATTGCCCGAACCCAGCACAGAGCCACTTTTGACTTCCTGCATCAGCGTTCGGCCATCGTCCAACGTGAGTCGAACCCGCGCACCGATGGCATCTCGATTTACTGGACCACCACCGAAGAGTCGGACCGTCAACCAATGACTCTCTGCTGCCTCTGGGCTTTGATTGCGGTAGAGCCGATAACGATCCTTCCAGTCCGCCTGGATGAAATCTACCCGACCATCCCGATCATAATCGGCAGAGGCAAATCCCATGCTAGGGATGGGATTGTCGATCCAGCTTTGAGGGGTTACGTCGTCAAAGATTGGGGCATCGGCTGGTTGGCTGTTTTGTTGGCTAATTATGCTTTGGTTGTCATTTCCTCTACCTAAATTGCGAAAGAGAAAATTGCGAAAATCCATCATCATGCCTAGCGGACCTTCGTGATCGTTATACTTGATAAAGGCAGTTGTGGCAAAGTAGAGATCGAGCCAGCCATCATTATCGTAGTCAAAAAATGATGTACCCCAGCCAACGGCATCCGTGGCAATATCGGGCAGGCCCGAAGATTCGAGCATATCCGTAAATAACTCACCATTTTGATTCTGCAATAGCGCATTGGGATCGACCATATTGGTCACGTGAAAATCTAAATCCTGGTCATTATCATAATCGCCAACGGCCAAGCCCATGCCATGTAATTCGATGTTGGTACCCGTCTCTTCTGATACATCGGTCCAGCACCAGCCTCCGCAGGTTCCCTTCTTATCTTTGCCATCGTTACGCCAGAGCACATTCCCTACCGGATTGTACAGCTTATCATTGACGACGTAGAGATCGGGATCCCGATCATTATCATAATCTACAAAGACAGCCGTAAACCCAGCCCCGCGCAGCTTATCTAGACTGAGCAGATGCGAAACATCGGAGAAGGTGATATTGCCCTCTGCATCGGGACCATTATTGTGGTAGAGATGATCCTGGGCCAGGGTATGATCAACCGGATCACAAGCCGGAAAGCAAGACCAGTTGGCTACATAGAGGTCCAGGTAAGAGTCTCCATCATAATCACCCCAAGCTGCGGTCCCACTCTTGCCTATATCACCGACGCCAGCTGTGTCAGTAATATCTATGAAGCCGTTTCCTTGGTCGTTGCGGAAGAGCACATTTGCGCCATGGGCCAGGACGTAGAGATCCTTCCAACCATCATTATCGATATCTGCCCAGACTGCCCCCCCAGTAAATGTAGTAGAGAGCGCAACGCTGGAAGCCAATGGTGAAATGCTAAAGGTCACCTCGCCTAACTCATTTTCACCATCATTCTGGTAAAGAACACTTGTGGTCAATCCCCCAGTCACGTAGAGATCGATCCAACCATCGTTATTATAATCACCCCAAGCCTGACCGCTAGCCAAGTACCCATCGGTAAATTCTCGGTATTTGTGGTACTGATCCCAACTGCCGCGATGAGGCGCAAAGATACCAACGTCGTCGCTGACGTCAATGAAGATCTCGGCGGCAGGAAATGTATCTGGCAAGGTATTTTGGGCTGCAACGGGACTGCTGAATAGGATGGTTGTAATGCTCACCAATGCGAGATAGGCCAAGGTGATTAGGATAACTCTTAAATTCATCTTACACTCCACGAATCATGCTTCCCGCGGCTCTCTTACCCAGAACGCCAGCATCAGCGAGCCAATCAACCCTACTACTAGCGCTACGGCAAACATAGGGCGATACCCGCTAACGTCTGTCAGCCAGCCGCCAACTAGCGGTGCCACAATCATAAACGGTGCAAAAAGAGTATTCGTCAAGCCTATATAGGTGGGGCGATCTTCAGGGACGCAAAACTCCAAAATGATATTCAGGGCAGAGACTTCATCGGCGGCCAAATATGCGCCGAGTAGCACAAAAGTAACGGCCAACCACCAGAAGGATGAGGCCATCCAGGCAATGAGTGCAGCGAGAGCCACGGCAAAGGCGGCTCCGGTCAGCACAGATTTATGACCATAGCGGTCACCAATGAGTCCCCATAAAAGATTTGTCGCCGCTTTACTGCCGATCATAATACCCGTCAGTAGACCAACGCCGGCCCCATCGATATCAAAGCGCTCAGTGCCATAGACCATAAAGAAGCCAATAGACATGGCACCTAAATGAACCAACGCCCGACTGATGAGGAAACGCGAATAATTGGCGTTGGTCTGCAAAATTTGGGGCAAATCTTTGAGGTACTCGCTAAGTTCAATCCGTTCCTTTGTCTTCAGGCTGGCTGGCTCCCGATTGAGTGCCAATCCAATCCATGAGATGAACATAAAGAATGATGCTACCACAAAGAGGATAGCAAAGTTATTCGGGAAATCGAATGCATCTAATATAACACCCACAAAGTAGGCACCCGCAATACCGATAAACGCACCCAACCCATGACCAATACCCGAGAAGATGCCCCGTCGCTCCACAGGAATGGCCTTGGCAATAATGTCATACCAAGCGGGTGTAGCGATTCCCATACCAAAGGCCGAAACGGCAAGCATCAGCAGAATGAAGACCACCGTCATGGAGGGTGCCTGCATAGCAAAGAACCAAACGAAGAGACCGATTAGGAAGTAGGGCCCCCGCTCAAACCAGCCTCCCCAAAATTTAACAAAGGGTAACTTATAGCGCATTCCTTCCGAATGGTTGGCAATAAAGAGCTGAGGCAGGTTGACACCGGCAGCATAGATGGCAACCAGTAGCCCAATTGCCAGCTTGGAATCCGTTAATTGGTTGATCAAGACCGGTATGACCGTCTCGCGAGAGACTAAGCTACCGGCGAAAATAATAAAAGATAGATCCATCAAGTTGACGGAGAAATTCCAGGAGAGGTTCTTTTGGACATGCTCATCAAAGGCTTGTTCATCGAGGATATCTGCCTCAGGCAGAATCGATTCAGCAGGAGATTCTAAAGTTGTAGACAAATTAGTTTCCTCTCAATGGTTGAAGATTATACTTCGCCAGAAAATCCTTGTCCCGACTCTGAACAATCCACTCTGTAGGATTCCGAGAAGGGACAAGCTTTTTCTGGCCATCTATGGTGTTAAGCCAACAAGCGTATCAAGCAGGTACCTCTTTCTTATCCCAATCATCCACGGTACGAGTCTTGGTATCAAAATTGGCTCCAATACAGATAATTGGTTTACCTCGCAGCTGATATTTCTGATAGTAACGGTGTTGCTTGATCTGTGCCATAGCCTCCTCCGCACTCTTGTTTAGCTTAAACTCGAAGAGATAGATGCGCGTAGCCAACTCAATCACCGCATCGATGCGTCCATCATTGGTCTCCACTTCAGCATCGATTCGGAACCCCATCATCATAAAGATAAGGTAAAAGATGGTCTGATAATATTTCTCATAATTTAGCTGCAAATCATAGGGAATGTTGGCAAAGAAGACGGTCAGTATCTTGAAGAAGCGGTCAAGCTCCTGCATTTTCAGCGCATCAACAAGCTGCCCAATTGTTGCGTCGCTCAGACCACGTTTGGCGTAACTGTAATTGCCGAGCAACCATATCTTAAAGGATTTCTCCACCTCTTGATTGGGGTAGGATAGGGTGTAAAGCTGATGCTCCCGATCATAGTGCTTAATGGTGAGATACCCAGTCTGGTAGAGGAGAGGGATAATGTCCAAATCATCGAGTTCGTAGGTGCTAAATGCCGTTTCGCCGATCTTGATCTCGTCCAAAAGCGAGAGTTCAAATTCACTTCGCTTAAGTATTTCAATTAGAAAGGTCGGTGTGCCACTTTCAAACCAAAAATTAGAGAAGCGTTTATGATAAAAGAAATTCAGTGTTGAAAATGTGTTATATACGTTTTCTGCTTCTGGCGCAAACGCAAACCCATCGTACCACTGTTGCATCTTCGACAACAGCAAATCTTCATTTACCCCTTCCCTTTGGGCCATCATTGTGATGTATTCTGGAAAGTTGTCAAGAATTTCTTGTTCTGTTAGCCCCACAGCCGTGGCGAAATCCGTGTTCATGGTTAAATCACTTAGGTGGTTCAGCTCCGAAAAGACACCAACCTTGCTAAATTTACTCACACCCGTCAAAAAGGCTAGGCGTATGTATTCATCCATCGACTTGATGACCCCATAAAAGCTCTTGAGCGCATCACGAATTTTTATGGCGTCATCTAGATTATTCAGGTTGTCGATCATCGGTTTATCATACTCATCGATAAGGATAATGACCTGCTTTTCTGTCGCTAGTTTTTGAATCAAGCGACGAAATTTGCGATAGTAAGGACCATCCAGCAGATTGATCCCGTATAATTCAGCAATCTCATCAAGATAGATGCCAAGTGACTCATTCAGTTCATCAACCGTTCGTACTGGCTCAAGGTTAAAGTCTAGTCGAACGACTGGATGAACCTCCCACTCATAGTCGCTGCTATCAATCCACAATCCCTTAAAGAGCTCTCGGTGTCCAAGGAAAAGCTGTTCCAGCGTTGAGACCCATAAGCTTTTACCAAATCGGCGAGGGCGCGAGAGAAAGTAAGCACTATTCCCATGTTTAATTAGATCATAAATAAATCGGGTCTTGTCGATATACAAATACCCACTATTTATGATATTGCGAAAAGACGCTGTGCTAGTTGGTAGTGGTTTGTGCATTATATTATCCAGTTACACGCAACTATGACGATACAGAACGTTTACTGATTTTAATAGAGTAGCAGAAGACTGACCATTTCTCAAACAGACTCGTACGAAAGTTTGTGAAATTTTCTGCAAACAAAAAGGTGGGAAACCCGATGCGTCAATCGCGTATACCCACCTTTTTGATTTCTTGTCCGTTACTATGGCACTGGTTCAGTTGAGTTTGTTACCAGAGAAAATCTACCCGAGTGAATCAACTTGTACTGAACCAGTCCCGCTACTATATTAGGGATACTAATTAACCAGCTTGTAGACGATCCCAGGCTTCATCAAGAACAGGCTGACCTTCTTCAACAATGATCGCAATGGCCGAGTCAGGATCTGTTTCACCGCTCTTTAGAAGCGTTACCTGTCGATTCACGATATCGTTTAATTCCGCCGCTCCCAATGTCTGATAGGGACGGGACGTCACAGCATAGGTGTCAAGTGCCTCTAGGTAGAACTGAGCATGCTCAGGAGCAATTTCGGAGTTCATCCAGGATTCGTAGGCAGCCTTGCGTGCTGGGCTACCACGACCACTTTCACCCCAGACAAAGGACATGCCTTCTACATTGAGGTATTCACTCATAAATCGCCACGCATGATCGGGATTTTTGCTGTTCTTTGTAATGCTAAAACCGCTTCCAAATGATCCCGTTGCCCTCTGAACAGGGCCTTCTGGCCAAGGAGCAACGTCCCAGCCAAAGTTAGCAAAATCAGCAAGACCAGGGGTCTCCCAAGAGGGAACATTGGCTAAGGCAATCCGACCACCAAGCCAGGGACCTTGTTCAAAGGCTTCGCTCTCGGCCGGTGTTGGTGCTGATTTGTCTACATGGATGAGGTCTACCCAGAACTGAACGGCTTCACGTGCTTCGGGCGTGTCAATCAAAAGTTGGTTTTCATCTTCATTTAAGAGTTCAGTTCCCCAACCCGTTAGAGTGGATGGACCACCAGTACCGACAAACGTCGGGCATTCTCCCGTATATCCCCACGTTGGTATTTCAGCCTCTAGGTTTGTTAACTCTAGTGCCTTCTCCTTTAAGGTCTCCATGGTCCACGTCTCATCTGGGTAGTCCATGCCCGCTTCGTCAAAGAGATCCTTGTTGTAGCCAAGCAAGATTGGCCCATGATCATATGGAATGGCGTGGAGCGATCCTTGGAAACGGTACAGTCGTAGCGATTCTTCCCAGATGCCAGCTACGTCAAATTCAGTGTCGCTATCTGTGTAGCTATCCAGCGGAACCGAGATGCCCTCAAAAGCCCAAGGGAAGGAGCGGCTGCCATGAACGTACACAACATCAGGCAACTGATCCGCTGCAGCCCAGGTTGGCACAATGTTGTTGTGATCGCCCCATGTGTTATAGACGACCTCTAGCTCGATATCTGGGTTGCGTTCCATAAACATGTCATTGAATTCACCCTGGCGGGGCTGGAATGAGGCACCCCAGGTTAACCCCATGGAGACGGTCGTCGTTTCAACTGCTGCATCACCGCCGCCACCCTCTGCACCAGGCGCACCAGCAGGTGCAGGGCAAGCTGCCAGGAATGCCGCGCTAGCCGCGGTTAAACCTGTCATTTGTAGAAATCTTCTGCGAGAAATACGTGAGTTTTCCATCGTTCCTCCTAAAAAAAGTGGTTTGCTTAGTGAACTGAATGGGGAAAAGGATATATCTTTTCAGTAGCTTTTCATGGATCAGGATGCATCACCTAGGATGAAAAAGATCCTGCTAATCTATCTGAATCCGTCTCCTGTTTTCAGGGTAAATCGTATCCGACCGGCTGATTTAATCTATCCCTTGATACCGGTTAAGGCAATACCTTGGACAAAGAGACGTTGCCCAAAGAAAAAGACAACCAAAACTGGCATCAGGACAATCAATGCAACAGCCATCATATAATGAAAGTCAATATTGCCGTACTGGCCACGAAACATGTTTAACCCAACAGCCAGTACCTGCTCATCCATAGAACGGATGTAGATCAGCGGCATAAGGAAATTATTCCAATTTCCAATGAAGGCAAAAATAACGACTGTGGCTAGAGCTGGTTTTGCCAGCGGTAAGAGTATGCTCCGTAAAATTCGCCAGGATGAAGCCCCATCCAAACGAGCGGCTTCATCCAAATCGTGGGGAATGCTCATAAAGAATTGGCGCAGCAGGAAGATGAAGAATGGCCAGCCAAACCAAGAGGGTACCATCAAGGGAATCCAGGAAAGATTAAAGAACCAAAGAACACCAGCCGCTGGCCAAAAAGGTTCCATAGCCTGGGTTAGCCTGGTAAATAGAACATATTGAGGAATAATGGTCACCTCATGAGGCAAAAGCATGGTGGCAAGAACCATAGCGAAAAGAATGTTTTTACCAGGTGCTCGAAGCCGTGCAAAGCCATAAGCAGCTAGACAGCACGAGACCAGATTCCCAACCACATTGTTTATGGTGATAGTCAACGAATTAAAGAGCATCTGATTGAAATCTAGATAAGCCGACCACCCTTCTGTAAAATTGCTCCATCGAAATTCACTTGGAATCCATTGAGGTGGATATACAAAGATTTCATTCGGTGGCTTGAGGGCTGTCGAAAGCATCCACACTAGAGGCAATGTAAACAGCACAGCCCCTGGCAGAACCAAGGCATAGACAACTATGGCTTTTACGATTTCGCGGAAACGATGGGTCTTGTACCACGGCGTCGTCTTTATCTCGCTTCGGGTTGTTATGGGTGTCTCAGATACTAAAGTCTGGCTCATCAGCCGCTCCATCTGTCGGTATATTCAGTAAGGCAGTATTCGGTCTGTCGGTTACTTACTGACTACTGATTACCGACTTACCGATTACTAACCTTACCGTTCTCCACCTTCATAGTAGACCCAACGTTTGCTGGCCCACAGTTGAATGAGGGTAAGAATCAAAATGAGTGCAAAAAGAATCCACGCTAAAGCAGAAGCGTATCCCATCTTTAGATACTGGAAGGCTGCTTGGTAGATATAGTAAACAAACACAAACGTTGATGTTCCTGGCCCGCCTTGGGTCATAACCAGAACATCCGTTAGAATCTGGAAGGAATTGATGATAGAAATAACGATGACGAAGAAGAGGACCGGAGAAAGCATCGGCACCGTTACGTTCTTAAACTCTTGCCAAATATTGGCCCCATCAATTCGAGCCGCTTCATAAAGCGATATCGGAATTCCCTGCAGACCAGCCAAAATAATGATCATATTGGCCCCAATACCCCACAGGCTTTTAACAATTAGCGCTGGCATGGCCCAATCCTGGCTGGCTAACCAAAGTGGCCTTAACTCGCGCGGTAAACCCATTAGAGCCAAAAAGTAGTTGACTAACCCAACTTGGGGATTAAAGAGCCAAATCCACAAGATCGAGACGGCTACACCGGAGGCAATCGACGGCATATAATAGATGACGCGCAACAGAGTCGTCCCTGGAAGATTCTGGTTGAGCAACATGGCCACAAAGAGTGCCCCAATGGTGCCAAGTGCTACTGCGCCAAACGAGTAATAGAATGTATTCCACGTGGCAATCCAGAATAGATCATCTTCAAAGAGTAGCTTGCTAAAATTATCAAAACCGACCCAATCAACCGATCTAAGACCAGTCCAATTGGTGAAGGCAAAGATAAAGGAGGCAATAACGGGGCCGCCCGTAAAGAGGATCAGGCCAATGAACCAAGGGGCAATCGCAATATAAAAGTCGCGCCGTTCCTGCTGATGTAAGGTGAGGGGCTTTCGGCGGGTCAGGCCAGCAATTGTGTTGATCATAAGGTAACGTATATTTTAAAGGTAGCAGAGTTATAAGGTGGTAAGGTTGTAAAGTGGCAAGCTAAGTTCAATCTTCTGTAACTTGCCACTAAATGACATTGATTTGCCACCTACAACCTGCTACGTTACATCGACTAGCCCATTGCGTCTTTAAGGCGCTGAGTGCCTTCATCTAGTACAGGCTGGCCTTCGGCCATGATGGTCTCGAGGGCCGTTGCCACGTCTGTTTCACCAGAGCGCAGGAGTGTGGCCTGGCGTCCAGTAATGTCGTTCAATTCTGCCGCCGCCAACGTCTGGAACGGGCTTCCTGTTACGGCATATTCATTCAAGGCTTCAATGAAGAACTCGGCATTGTCCGGAGCCACTTCTGATTCCATCCACGCTCGATAACCGGTCTCCCTAGCTGGGCTACCACGTCCTGTATTGCCCCACATGAATATCATGCCATCTTCAGAGAGATATTCGCTCAAGTATTCCCAAGCATGGTCTGGGTTCTTGCTATTTTTGGTGATCATATAGCCACTACCAAATGATCCAGTGAAGCGACGAGCGGGACCAGAAGGCATGGGTGCCACATCCCAGCGGCTGTAGGTACCAAACTTCGTAAAGGTTGGAGCACTCCAAGAAGCAGCAGGTGTCATAGCTACCCGACCAGAGATCCATGGACCTTGCTCAAAGGCTTCTGATTCGGCTGGTGTTGGTGCTGATTGATCCACATGAATCAGGTCATACCAGAATTGGCATGCTTCGCGCGATTCAGGTGAATCGAGCAGAAGTTCGGTTTCGTCTTCGTTCATTAACGTACCACCCCAACCACCAACACAAGGGCCATAGGCGGTATTACCAAATGCCGGGTAACTACCAGACCATCCCCATTGGGGTTGTTCACCATCCAGAATGGTCATCTCTTTGGCCACTTCCCGTAGCGTATCAAAGGTCCAGTCGCCAGTTGGGTAGTCCATGCCCATCTCATCAAATAGGTCAACGTTATATCCAAGGATCAATGGCCCGTGGTCATATGGAATCGCGTGCTGAACGCCCTGGAAGCGGTAGAGACGTAGTGATTCTTCCCAGATGCCTTCCACGTTGAACGCCTCATCAGCATCGACGTAGTCCTGTAGAGAAATCGAAATGCCTTCAAATGCCCATGGGAATGCCCGGCTACCATGAACATAGATAATATCCGGCAAGGTGTCGGCAGCAGCCCATGTTGGAACAACTTGATTATGATCACCCCACGTATTATAGGTGATTTCGATTTCTACATCAGGATGGTTTTCCATATAAATTTTGTCAAACTCATCTTGATGGGGGCGGAAAGCTGCTTCCCAATGACGGCCAAAGGATAACGTCACGGCATCATCAGCTGAAGCGCCACCACCTTCACCACCAGTCGCTGGCGCGCCAACCGGAGCAGGACAAGCAGCCAAGAATGCTGCACTTGCAGCCGTCAAGCCGCTCATTTGCAAAAATCTTCTGCGAGAAAGTCGTGAATCTTGCATTCGATCCTCCTAAGGATTGCTTAATTAAGAAGAATATTCGATATGTTCGGCCTGTCATCTCAAAGAATCGAGTGACCGTAAGCACAAATGATTGAATCTGAGTTTCTTAATTGTTAGAAAGACAAGCTGTTTTTTATAGCCGTTTGGGGAACGATACTTCGCCAGAAAAGTCTTGTCCCGAGCCTCACCCAGGCACTTTAACAACTTCCGAAACGGGCACACATACCCGCCTTCATGGGTACAAGCTTTTTCTAGGCATCTACATGATATGGCAAAGACTGTACTTCATGAAAAGAGTGCCACCATCAAACGGCGCAAAATCAAATTAGGGGGGAAGAAAAATTTATAAGCATGTTAACACAGACGTTCCTGTGGGTACAAGAACTATTCACAAAAAACCTGTACTTAGGCACGGAATCCACGCACCATCAAGCCCCTCTGCTCATTGGTTTTTTTTGCTTCTGCCGCTCGCTTCTCAGCTTCCGCACGATTTTCTGTGGTGGTGGCACCAATGGTTACAAAATCATCAGGTCGTCGGTATCGATTGATAAAAACGGGCCGTGGCTGGTCCGAGTAGTTTGGCTTTGAGCCGTGAACTGTTTGTACATGGAAGAAAATAGAGTCACCAGCCTTTCCTTCGACAGGAATTGAGGCTTCCCATGGCCACTCATCTTCATCTAATCCTAAGTGCGAGAACGTATCCACATGTTTGATTGTACCAGCTTTGTGGGTGCCTGGGATAACGTGAAGCGCCCCATTCTCCAGCGTTGTATCGACTACATAATTAAGGATGGCCACTGGCCCTTCGTACTTATGCTCAAAGTACGCCGCATCCTGATGCAGATGCTTAGGATGACCACCTACGGGCTCTTTGACTAAGCTCTGCCCATTGCCAAAGGTCTCAATGTTGGGACCCAAAATCGCTTCAACAATATCTAAAGCTGTCGGGTCCATGGCTGCTTGTAAAAAACAGGCACTCGTGTAATGGCTAATGCCAACAGTCATGATCTGCTTATCTCTGTCATAATTCTCGGGAGCCGGGATAAAGAGGCATCCGTTGGGTGTTGTCCACCCTTCCGGGCGTTCAACTGCTTCGTCCAACTGACCAATGGCTGTATCAACAGTCTGCATAATGTCCCGATACATGAGAACCACATAAGGCTTCATTAAACCGCGCACAACTAGGCAGCCATGTTCTGCATAGGTTGCGCCGGCTTTTTCAAGATCAAGGTCATCAGCAAAGACTTCAATATCGCTGACGCGAATTTTGGATATCGACTTTTCTTTTTGAAGCATGAGAATCCTTCTACATCAGATGTTTAGCGATGTAATCTGCGGGAATATGGTAAGCGTACCATATAATATTACCCTGTGCAAATTGAAGTTCTGGCGCGCATGTGGTACGCTTACCATATGGCTACTATCAAAGAAGTTGCAGAGCGGGCAGGCGTTGCCCCTATCACCGTTTCGCGGGTTGTCAATAATTCTGGGTATGTTAGTAAAGCAACCCGTGAGCGCGTGGAAGCCGCAGCTGCCGAGCTGGAGTATGTGCCAAATATGTTGGCGCGCAGCCTCCGCTTCAATCGTACAGATACGTTGGCGCTGATTTTGACCGACATCACCAATCCGTTTTGGACTACTGTCGCTCGAGGAGCAGAAGATGCGTCCAGCAATCATGGTTTTAATCTCATTCTCTGCAATACGGATGAACAGGATACCAAGCAGGAACAATATGTAACGGTCCTGCTGCGTAAACGGGTAGACGGATTTCTCTATGTACCAACAAATCGCTCACCCGATCTTCTTAAAACGATCCAAGCTCAGAAAATCCCTGTTGTTGTTCTTGATCGAGTTATAGAGGGGGTTGCAGTCGATGCTGTCCGTGCAGCGTCTGAGCAAGGGGCCTATGAGGCGGTTAAACATCTTCTTGAATTAGGGCATCGCGACATTGCCGCTCTAACAGGCCCTATACAAGTTACATCGGCCACTGAACGCATAAGCGGTTATCGAAGAGCATTGCGGGAATGGCAGCTTACGGAACACGACGAACGAATCATCTATGGAGAATTTACAGTTGAAAGCGGCTATGCTATGGCCCATCAATTGTTGGCGGCAAACATTGACCAACGCCCTACGGCCTTCTTTGCCGCCAACAATTTTATTGCCATTGGGGCGCTTAAAGCACTTGAAGAAAATAGATTACATGTGCCAAAGGATCTCTCAATTGCTAGCTTCGATGATCTACCGGCTTGGTCCGTCGCCCCCTTTCTAACAGCCTCAATTCAGCCTGCTTATGAGCTAGGATATCAGGCCACTGAACTACTCATCAAACGGATTCAACACCCTGCTACAGATGGATACCAAGAGATCGTTCTTCCGACGGAATTGGTTATCCGTGACTCTTGTCAACGGCGTTAGCAAGAAATGTGGCTCATCGTAAATCCTGGATGCTCCGCTCACCTAGGCGGGGGCGCTTGGTTAAAGCAGCAGGTGATCGATTTCTCCAGGTGTTGCTGTAGGCAGGGAATGAGGTATATTGACGAACTGCTGATGGTGAGGATGCTGTCCGCGTCACCGTCTCATTCGAAGTGGAGAGGGCTTGTTCCCGCCGGGCCTTATTGGGGACTCTAGTTTCCGCGCTAGCAGCTATGTCTTTATCCTCTTGCCGCTGAGCCGTTGTTTCCCCAGTATCGAGTATCTCTTCATCTACCATTGCCATGTCATTTTTTTGATTGATCCGAGATTGATAAGGATGAGGTATCCCCTCCCATAAGCTTTGAAACAGGGGCAAGCGCTTGGTCACTACTTCTGGTTTATAAAATACGATTCCAGAAAGAATAACGACGGCGACAGCCACCATGGCTATGGCAGTGTTGATCCCTGTGAAGACGATTAGACTGACTATTCCACCCACCAGAACAAGTAGCTGGGCCGCCGCAGCCAACTGCCTCCATCGATTTGACTCATTTTCTAGCGTCAAACGGGAAACACCCCAACCTATTGCCAGAACCAATCCAATGGCTAGAGCCGCAATGCCAAGTGCTAGTAATATATTAGAATTGTTGGTGAAAAGTGTAGTATTCATATATGGCGATAGGATAACATCAAATTCGGTAAACATCAAGCGTTTTACCTGAACAAAGTCTATCCAAACCCATTAAGGCCACTCCGTAAAAATAAGTGTACGCAGTAGGCGCTCTCTTATGCCATATCTATAGAATCAACCCCGGTCTTAACCAGGACAAGAGTTTTTACTTGGCCATCTATGTGAGCGTTACACAGAGCCCCTCGGAGGAGGCACAGAGCGACACGGAGAAAGACTCAACAGAGATGAAATATCTCAGTGAAACTCTGTGAGAAATCGGTGAATCTCTGTGTCCTCGCGACTCAATGTAATGAACAAAAAAAGTCCGACATCTGTCATGATGTCGGACTTTAGAGTTGCGTTATCGCTTATCGGTGTGAGCTATAGTGAAGGGTGAGCGATCACATGATGCTGTACTTCTATAGACCTAGAGGGCACGGTGATCCAAACGAAATCCATGTCCACGTACGGTTACAATGTATTGGTTCTCTGAATCAACTTCGGCTATCCGTTCGCGCAATCGGCGGATAAGTGCATCGATGGCTTGTTCGCTGATACCATCAAAGCTCTCGTCCGGCCAAACCGCGTCGACAATTTCGTCACGAGAGACGATTTTGCCTTCACTTTCCCAAAGCTTGATAATTAACTGATATTGGGGAAGGCTGAGTGGCGGATCCAGTAGGGTTTGGTTGACCCAGATACTTCGCGCGTCGTGGTCGATTGACAAACCAGACTGATTGGGCGCGACCGTAAGAGGTGCCGTTGCTCCATCATCGACAAACATGAGTCGGCTCTTTAGCCCAATTTGCAATTCATCCCCGTCATTTAAGGCAACAGACTGGTGGTATTGCTCTCCATTGACGTGCGTGCCATTCTTACTACCAAGATCTTCTACACAGTAATACTCATCTTGCCAGGTAATCCGGGCATGATATCGGCTAGCTTGACGATCATCCAACACAATGTCGCAATGTTCACTGCGACCGATAGTTACTGGACGTGTACGATTGAGTGACCAACATTTTCGCTCTTGTTCTACATTGTACATTACAATCATTGCATTGTCCCACCCTCCACTATCGACAGGTGGTTGCGCTGAAGGGGTCTCTTTGGACGACATCATAAAGTGGGGTAGTCTCGATAGATCGGGCTGATCCAAGGTTGGTTGACTAGTCATCATATAATAAATTAGGCCTCCGTACTTTTTTGAGACTGCTATAGTTGCTTGTTATACTGCGCTCATTTTAAAAACAGGAATTTGTCTAATGCCTTTTTATCTTTCCTGATTCAATATAACCGAGTATAAACGTCTATTTCCCATGCCCAATAGACCTTCACTTCGTTTTGCTCTTCATCATGTTGGCGGCTTCATACAAGCCGGAGGACGGCGAAATCTAACCGGCTTGGGTGCCTTTTGGGAGCGCATCTTCTTTATAGTTCGCTAGGTTAACTTTGTCCCCACTTCCGGCCGATAATCCTGAAGCATCTGAACGGGGGGCATTCTCATCTTCATGAGAATAAGCCCCGTCGGTAGAGGACAAACCTTATATCTGGCGAACTATATGAACACTTGCATAGGGGATCAAGGGAATCGGCTTTGGGATTCTCACTTCGCTTTTTGCCTAAGTACGATCTAGCGTAAATCCTTGCGCAGAAAATAGGTATATGCCTTATCTAAGCACTTATTCTATCTATTTAGCGATTCCCAATCTATATGGGACCAAATTTACACGAAGATTTAGTAAGAAGTACAAATGGCAAAAAGCCAGCCAATTTGGATCTGACTACTTGTGCTCTTTTGTGGCTATAGCTATCATCTTTCCAAAGTAGTGACAGTTTGGAGATTCAGAGTTGCTCCGCTCTGCTGTACAACCGTGACTAGGTCGCAAAGCCAAACACTTTTGCAATGCTCGTTGGTGAACGAAGTTATCATGTGTTGCGCTAAACAAAGCTGTCACTTGGCCTAAACGATGGCCAAGCCCATTTTCTCAACGATGAGTCGTTAAGGTAATGTGGGTATGGTAAATATGTGCTGGCAATCTCATGCTCATAACACCGTAATTTGAACTTTACCAGATAATGATGAGTCCGGTTGGACGTTTTTAGGATGAAAGTCGGTCTATTGCAAAATGAAACCAAACGTAGGGTAGTGCGACGTTTTGGGCCAATCGTGACCATTTTCAGACGAAAGTGAGACGAATCGGCACCGGATAAGCAGCGTATAGAGACCGTATACCGTTTATATCAACCATAAACCCATTAAAAGGAGACCCATTGCATCGTAACCCTCTCCAAACGCAGGCACTTTTCCACCTTTGTATCATTCTGCTCTTCATATTCGTCATCAGTGGATGTGGCCGCAATCGACAACAGCCCACGCCGATTCCGTCCCCGACAACTCCGGACGCCACCTCCGTAATCGAGGCCCAAGACCAAATCCCTGACGAACAGGGCCGCTCAGCCATTACCACTTTACGTGACATCAATCTACTTGCTGAACCCACCATGCGCTCTGGATGTGACGGCACCGAATCTGCAACCTATACTTGCCAGGGATTACCCGATTCCCCTACGCTCTCTCTATCTTTAGCCGCCTCTGACTTTGTTCGTTGGCGGTTGAGCTGGCATGATTCTGTGAATGCGCTGTTGACCGGTACAGAAACCTTGCATCTACGCCTTCGTATTCAAGGTAACCTCGTGCCCCACTTCTATCTGACTGACGAGACAGACCGACGGATTGTGATCAGCGCGCCCTTCTCGCGAAAGGTGGAGACTTGGCAGGATATCTACTTGCCCTTGGCTGAGATCAAGGACGAGCAGAATACGCCGCTAGAGTACAACACGCTATCTGGGCTAGAGCTTGTCTTTGAATGGGCAGATATGGAAGGAACACTATCGATCGATACAGTCCAATTTGCCACCCAATGGACAGAGATCATACGTGTTGGGGAAGATGCCTATGAGCTAGCAAGCGCGCTAACTGTTCCTGCCGGTTTTCGGATCGAACCAATTGCCACAGAGTTACAGACAATGACACAACTTCAATTCCTGGAGAATGGTGATCTGTTGGTTGCCTTGCAAAATGGACGTGTCTGGTACTTGACCGATGCAAGCAGTGATGCAAGCAGTGATGCGAGTAGTGATACGAGTCTAAAGAATGCACTCGACAGGCGCCACCTCTACGCGACCGGGCTTACAGAAGTTGTCGGGTTACTTTATGATCCTCTGGATAGTGGGATATGGTTAGGGGGGCGAGGGCAGCTTTACAAAACATTTGATACCGATGAAGATGGTGTAGCCGATAGAGTTGATCTACGAATCGATGGATTACCTTGGGGAAGACATCAGAACAACGGCCTCTCTTGGCACCCAGATCCCGATCCCTTTACAGGTGAACCTGCCCATCATTGGGTCTATTTTGGTTTGGGATCAACGGGCGATCTTGAGGATGGCGGGGAGCTAAACTCCACAGTCTTACGATTTCCCCGAGAAGGTCAAGGACGAGACGACCTAGAAGTAGTTAGCCGTGGGAACCGCAACCCATACATGCTGGCCTGGGGAGATGTAGGTGGTTCGGAAAATTGGCAGCTATTCGCCAGTGAAAATGGACCGGATTTCAATGATGCACCCGACGAGGTCAACCACATCCGTTGGCAGCATCATTATGGCTTTCCCGAGTACTTTGGGACGAATTTTGACGAACCGAGTCGCAAGATCAACGGCCTGCCTTACAGCGGCTCCCTCTATAACGTCACTGCTCATGCCAGCTCTAGTGGATTGGCATTCGTCACCAATCCTGAATGGCCGGAAGCACATCAGACCCTCTACGTAAGTCTCTTTGGCCAAGTTTTCGATGAGGCAATTGTTGGCCACAAAGTGCAGCGTATTGAGCTAATCCCCGTTGAGAGTGATACGGGCCTTACCTATCGCGGCGAAGCCAGTGACTTTATCACTGGCCTGGATCGGCCTCTACCGATGACTGTTGATGGCGAAGGCAATCTGATTGTGGGAGACTATGCAACGGGCGTTATCTATCGGGTCATCTATGAAGAAGAATGATGAAGATGACAATAGCACGTCTGTCTCAATCATCCTGTCAACCCTATCATCCTCATCACTCTACCGTAACCAACGGACGAAGTTTCTCCATCGTCTTGTCCCCAATACCGCTGACCTTTTGCAAGTCGTCTACGGTACTATAGGGGCGGCCTGCGATGATCTCGGCGGCCCGGGCTGCACCCACGCTGGGTAGGGTTTCCAGTTCAGCGGAGGAGGCGTTGTTTATGTTGACCAATCCGCTACTGGATGAACCAACATTACCACTATTTAAGAGCAAGCTGTTACCGTTATCTGTTTGCGCCCCTGATACACCGGCTGGCGGCTGGTTAAGCTGGGTGCGAGATTGAGGTATTGTTGGCTCTGAACCGTCACTGGTGGGCGCAGGAAGCGGCACATGAATCTGAGCACCATCGTATAGTAACCCTGCCTGATTGATGAGCGCCGGATCGGCATCAGGTAACAATCCACCAGCCAGTTGGATAACATCCCCTACGCGACCATTGAGAGCAGTTTCATATAATCCTGGGAGCTGTACGGCACCAGTTACATAGACTTTTATCGGCGCAGCCGTTGACGTGGGGATAGGTGTTATTGTCGGTGCGGAAGTGGGTGGTGGGTGAATCTCAATGGCTGGTGCCTGGGGCGAACCGGTGGCAAAGGCTGCCACGGCTGCCAAAAGCCCACCAGCAAAAAAGTAGATCAAATTTGAGAGGACAGAGCTTCTAGCCGGCGCGTTCGGCTCGTTGATTTGGGAGGGCGCTTGACCAAGTTGAAGATCCCCATTCTGCAGTTGCACAAGCGGATCCCTCTGCGGGTTGGATGGTTCATTGGGAATAAGTTGATGATGGGCCGGAAGCTCGCTTGAGCGACCTTTGGTGATTGGTGGTTTCATAGCGCCACCATTGTATATGAAATGCGGTCAATCTAAATGGGGCGATTGTCTTATTTTTCTAAGCAATTTCGGCCTATCCGTTCTCTTATTTGTCCCCGTTATGTGTCCCCATCTCTGTCAATTGCCAGCTTCCCCAACGTAACCAATGCCAGGTCGTCATTCATCGGATGGTTGAGTCCCGCCCGCACATCTCGATAATACCGTTCCAGGGGCAGGCTCTTCATCATGCTTGCCCCACCGGCAACCCGCATACACTCTTCAACAGCGGCAATCGCGTTATTGGTAACCGTATATTTGGCTGTTATCACCGTGGCACCTAGTTCGTGGCGACGGTCAGGATGGTTAGACCAAAGCTCAGCTGCCTGATAGAGTAAGACTCGGGCCTGGCGAAGAAGCAATTCTGCCTTACCTAAGCGGCGCTGAATTCCTTCAACGGTAGCAATCGGTTTGCCCAATGCTGTAGGGATACGTTCATTCGCATAGCCAATCGCCGCTTTGTGGGCAGCCAAAGCTACTCCTAAATAGACTGCGCTCAAGCCCAACATAAACCAAGCGTTGACCTTCCCCTTTTTTGTTGGTGCAGCGCTATCGCTAATGCTAATAATATTGGTTGCGGGCACCTGCACATCTTTGAGAACAATGTCGTGGCTGGCCGAGCAACGCATACCCATTGCATCAAATTCGTTCAAAATTTCGATACGACCTCCGTGTGGCACGGCAATCGGCACCATAAAGCGCCCGACCCTGTTCGTTCCATCCTGCAGCGTGGCGGGGGTGGTCATATAATCCAATGCAGGAAACATGGTTGCCCAGGTCTTGATCCCGTTGAGGAGCCAAGCGTCTGGCTCTCTGCTGCCATTTGCTGCCCCATTTGTAAGGGGATGAGCCGTACTTTTGGGCAGCCCGCCCCGGCTAGGACTACCCAATTCTGGTTCTGTGGCAATAGAATTGACCAGTGCCCCTTTGGTTACTGCTTCCCGACAAATACGCTCAAAGAGGGCAGGCTCCCAGCTTCGATTCTCTGTGGCTCCGCCCATGGTCTGAAGATGCATGGTGAGGCAGAGCGCAGTACTGCCATCACCCGTGGCCAGTGTTTCAATGACCATGACCGTGTCTAACAATGAGGCTCCCCATCCATCAAACTCCTCTGCAATGATTAATGATGGCAGACCAGCTGCTTTTGCCTCATCATAGTTCTCCACAGGAAACTCACCTGTGCGATCATGTTCGTCGGCCCGTCGGGCAAAAGTTTCCGCCAGTCTTTGACTCAAGGCTACAAAATGCTCTTGTTTTTCTGTTCTTGGATAAAGCATTGTTTCTCTCTGTTAGGCTGTCCAGTAGTGACGGTCCATCTGGAAGGGTTGAATCTGAAATCTGATTGTATCATAGCGCTCAATTAACAACTGTATGCAGGTAACAAATTGCCGCTCTTTGAAATTTCAGATGGTGATGCCTTTCGTATTGCGATAACCGTATGCCATATTCCGCCGTGCAATTCGCAATATGATATACTTTACCTCCGTGTGTCGTCTACCCTGAAAGTAATTGCGATAAAAAGAGCAAAAAGATAAAAATCTGCGAAATCCTTTCATTTTTGTTCTATTTTCCTCTCCTACGGTGTAGCCTGCTACATGTTTAACTAATGTTTAACTATACTGCGGTCGTTATCAAACGAAGCTGAGTATAGTAGCATAGGGAAGTATAAAAATCGAACCCGAAACATAGGCAAATTCTGGCTAAAAGCTAATGGCTGATTAGCTGAATCCTTGTTTATGAGAATTAGATAAATTTATTCCAATAGGTATTTTATGACAAGCGAAGTACCGATTCAAGCACCCTATGGCCGCCATATTTTTATCTGTACAGGTTCTTATTGTGATCCAGAGGGGAAAGCCAGCACTCTCTATCGCTTACTCGCTCAGAAGCTAGGGGCACTGGGCGAATATGAGAACCCTCAACGGGTCAAGCGCGGGGTGACGCCCTGCTTGGGTGTCTGTTATAATGGGCCACTTTTGGTCGTTTATCCCGATGGTATCTGGTATCACCATGTGGATGAGGCGGTGTTAGAGCGGATCATAAATGAGCATCTTATGGAGAATCGGCCAGTAGAGGATCATATTTTTCATCGGTTGAATGAAAAGTAAAGGTGTGCCATTATGAACTTAATGTATGTAATGAGGGAATATCATCACAACTAGAGAACAATTCCTCAAAAAAAGAAGTAATACTACATTCTATCAGGAGCATAAGCGCCCTGGATCCAGTTGGATCTGGTGGATTACCAACCTGTTACGAGTGGGTTTTCTGCTGCTTGTGGTGATAGTTCTGGTTGGTGTATGGAGCGTTGCTACAGCTCATTTGGAAGAGCAATTTCTTGGCACACCTAAATTAGCTGAGGGCCTCATCGATCCGACCGCAGGCCAGGGCGCGCTCAACCCAGATAACATTGAACAGCAGGTGCTGGCTTTTATGCTGCGGCTACGTGGCGATGATCTAACATTGGTTGCTGGTGATAATCCGCGGCCCCGCCGCTTTGTAGTTAATCTTGGGGAACCGGCGCGCTTTGTTGCGGCACGCCTAGAGAACGAAGGGTTTATTCGTGATGCCGAACTCTTCAACCTATATATTCGAGTCAATGATTTGGCTCGGCGTATCCAATCAGGGAACTTTATGCTCTCTGACACCATGACCGTTCCCGAAGTGGCCCTAGCTCTTCAAAAGGCTCTGCTGGAAGAAGTTGTTGTGACCATCCCCGAGGGATTTCGGGTTGAGGAAATTGCTGAACGACTCTCTGAAAATAATGTGCTGGAACCAGATATTTTTCTGGCTGCTGTCCGAGCACCTCGTACATTATCCCTCTATGACGAATATGATTTTCTTCAGACAATACCTGATGGTACGTCTTTAGAGGGTTTTCTCTTTCCTGATACCTACCGTTTCCCCGTTCTAGCCAGCGATCCCGAGCTGATTTTGGCTTCGTTCCTGAACAATTTTGAGGCCAAGGTCGGTCAGGACGGTTTGGTAGGTGGCAGTAGCGGATTGAGTGGTAGGGATCTAATTACGTTGGCTAGCATTGTTGAGCGCGAAGCTGTGCAGGCTGATGAGCGTCCATTGATTGCCAGTGTCTATATCAATCGTCTCATTCGAGCATGTGATGCCGACGTGGGAGGGGCCTATCTCCAAGCTGACCCGACAGTACAATATGCACGGGGGACTGTAGGGGATTGGTGGTGGCAGCCGACTTCGATTGAAGAGTATGGCCAGGTTCAAAGCCCATATAACACTTACCTAAATCCTGGATTGCCCCCTGGTCCAATTGCTAGCCCAGGATTAAGTGCCATAGATTCCACGCGCAACCCCGCTCAAACCAATTACTGTTTCTTTTTGGGAACTGGTGAGGATGGACGCCACGTCTTTTCCACAACATTAGCAGAGCATGAACAGAACTTACGCATCTACGGATATCAGTAGGGTTGCAGGGGTACAGAGAACGAGTCCATCACCCCCTCATCCCCTCATCCCCTTACCCCTCCATATTCTCACTTTCTCACTCCTCCTCTCTTTTCTCGTCTCTTCTTGTCTGCCATCCCGACTCTTACCTTCATCGACTCCGCCCATTGTACGAGTCGGCCTCATTGCACCATTTGAAGGCACCTATCGTCGCACAGGCTATGAATTGTTGGCGAGTATGCGTGCAGCCATCGCCGAATCGCCGAGGGGTGATATAGCCGTTATTCCCCAGGCACTTAATGATTCTGGACAATCGGAACAAGCGGTCCGCGTAAATCAAAAGTTGCGCGTGGATCCGGCCGTGGTTGCCATTATCGCTCCGTTATCGCCGTGGCTGGGACTGACCATGGAGCAACTGCATGGAGCTACTGAACCTTCGACCCTCTCTTCCTTTTGGCTATTTACGTGGTTTTCCTCTGATTTGGTTACCCCAAATGGAGTGCCTCATGATGAAAATTTTGGAGAACAAGAAGACTTAAATATGTTGAGTAGTATGTCGAGTGGGCAGATCCCACTGAATACCCCTTTTCATCTACCCTCTCTGGTTGCCGCTGTGGCCAAGATTGCAACCCAGCAGGATGCTGAGCGCATCGTCATTGCTGGTGTCGGACCGTTGGTTGAAATTGATGCAGCTCTTCCCCTCATTCCCTTTGACTCCATCTCCGAAATGAAGGAAAACGATGCGCTGCTGTGGCTTGGCGCGCCGGACAAGGGCGCTGCCTTACTAAACCAATTGCGTGCCAGCTATCCAGAGATGCCCTTTTGGATGGGACCGCTAGGCGGCGATCCCGTCTTTCGCGATCATGCCTTCACTCATCATCGGGTCTATTGGGCAATTTGGAGTAATTCCTACTATAATCAGTGGGCCGACTCCCACAATCCATCTTCGCCGCTGGCCTACCTGGTCTATCGTCAGACAGAGTGGGTTCTTTGGCATCTTTCCTGTGGGTGCTTGGAGAATGTGCAGTTTCCAGTTGTTCTTCAAGAGAAGTCAGAGTCTCGTTCTCAAGCACCGCTGCGTATCGTTGGCCCAGCTTCATCAAGTGATATTAGCGAATTGTGGGAGATTGTTTTTTTTGAATTGGATGAAGCTGGCCAGAGTCGAGCATATAAACCCTAATGAATTCAATGTCAACTATGCATGTCTTGATATTTAGCTGGCAGTATCCACCCTATATGGTGGGTGGAATGGGCAAGCATGTGGCCGAATTGGCCCCTGCCCTCAACAACGTTGATTTAGATGGAGAGCCGATCTACGTTGACGTCATCACAACTCGCTATGGTGGTGGCCCAGCAGAAGAACAGGTAAATGATTTCCTCAAAGTCTACCGAGTGGATACACCACCCATTGCACCGATAGATTATTATAATAGCGCTGTAGCCTCCAACTATTCATTGATTGCCCAAGCCCGTAAATTGGCATGGCAAAAGCGATATGATCTCATCCATAATCATGATTGGTTGACTGGGACGGCAAGCGTGACCCTTAAGCATGAATGGAAAACACCGCTGTTAACCACAATCCACGCTACGGAGCGAGGTCGCCACCAAGGACATTTGCCCAGTGAAACCAGCAAACAGATTGATCGAATAGAAGGCCACACCTGTTACGAAGCATGGCGAGTGATTGCCTGTAGCGACTTTATGAGACAGGAGATTCAGTCCTACTTCGGTGTCCCATCCGACAAAGTGGATATCATCGCCAATGGGATAGATTCCCGTAGCCAGTACAAGGCTTCCCCAGAACTCATTCAACGTCTTCGTAAGAAATTTAGCCCAAATAGAGAAAGACTTCTCTATTTTGTTGGTCGGATTACTCCCGAAAAGGGGCTTCATGTCTTGATCCAGGCCATGCCCCAAATTTTAGAGAAGTATCCAGACGTCCGCTTACTAGCAGGTGGCAAGAATAGCGAGAAGTATCTGCCCTTGGCACATGAGCTTGGGGTTGCCCATGCTGTCAACTTTCTTGGCTATCTGACAGATGAAGAGCGAGACCACCTCTATCAAGTCGTTGACTGCGCCATTATTCCCAGTTTATATGAACCGTTTGGCATCGTCGCTTTGGAAGCTATGGCCCTGGGCTGTAATATCATTACAACCGATGTGGGGGGACTCGGTGAGGTGGTCAACCATACAGAGAATGGACTGACTGTTTACCCCAATGACGCGGCTAGTATTGCCTGGGCTGTGGATCAACTCTTTAACGATCCAGATTCAGCCCGTAAAAGACGACGAACGGCTCTTCAAGAAGTAAAGGAGCGATATAACTGGGGTGTCATCGCTCAGGAAACAGCCTATCTGTACGCCGAAATAATTCGAGAGAGAGCAACCGTTGACTGGTAATACAAGTAGCGAATTACACGATAAACTGCGCATCTTTAGCTGCCACTCGAATCCAAATCTGGCTGTAAGAATCTGTGAATACCTAGATATCCCCTTAAGCGAGCTTGAAATCTCTCGCTTCTCTAATGACAACCTCCATGTTCAGATTCTGGAGAATGTCCGAGAGAGAGATGTCTTTGTCATCCAATCATTTTCCGAGCCAGTTAGTACCCATATTCTCGAACTGTTTATTACACTGGACGCGCTCCGAAGTGCCTCTGCTCGGCGAGTAACAGCGGTGATCCCATACTACTCCTATGCTCGCTCGGACAAAAAAGACGCACCTCGTATTTCGATCACCGGACGACTCATGGCCGATCTCCTGAAGACTGCCGGTGCCGACCGCGTTCTTACCATGGATCTGCATTCGGATCAGGTACAGGGCTTCTTCAGTATGCCCGTGGATAACCTGACGGCACGACCGATTATTGCTGACTATTTTCGTCAAAACCTGGATCTCTCCAATGTCGTTATCGTAGCGACAGATGCCGGTGGTGCCAAACGTGCTGGGAAATTTGCCCTTCTGTTGGACTGCCCATTGGCCATTATTGACAAACGCCGCATCAGCGACACATCAGTGCATCAGGGGTCGGTTGTAGGGGATGTGGCCGGAAAGGATGTGGTGATCTTTGAGGATGAGATTTCAACGGGCACGACTGTGGCCACATCTGTGCAAACCGTGCTGACGGCAGGTGCCCGCCGCGTACACGTCGGTGCAACCCACGGCATTCTCTGCGGACCTGCCATAGAAAAGTTGGGGGTCGCCCCGATTGAATCGATTGTCTTGGCTGATTCAGTACACATTCCGGGGGGAAAACGGCTTCCCAATGTGACGATCTGCTCAGTCGCTCCGCTTATGGCCGAGGCAATTCGGCGGATTCATACGGGAGAGAGTGTGGGGGAACTATTTATTTGAGGTAGGATAAACTAATGAAATCCTTTTCAAAATGGACTGTCGAAGAGATCGAGCTAGAGTTTGGTCTGTATTCAGAGAGAAACACGGATGGGTTAAGAGAGTGGTTGACTGTTGATAAGGAGATTAATGAAGCTGATAGGTCCCGTTTGCAATCCTTATCGCATAAGCTACTTGCTCGCGTTCATGATTGGAATGAAGAAGAGCTGAAGATCTATTTTATCTCTCATCTGCTGGATATGGTCGATTTTGATCAAGGTCATTACCGGCCATTTTTAGAGCGCGATTTGGCTGTAGAGTATGAGGACGGCAAAGAGCTATCCGGCACAATTGACTTTGTTGTAGCCCAAGGAAAACAGTCACCGAGAAACCCCTACTTTCTTATCAAAGAGTACAAGCGCCAGCAAGATAGCTCTAAAGATCCTCTCGGCCAGCTTTTGGCCGAATTGATGGCAGCGCAGTTCCTGAATGGGGAGCAACAGCAGCCAATATATGGCGCTTACATTGTGGGGCGCTACTGGTACTTTGTTCTATTAGATGGAAAAGTCTATTCAGAAAGCCTCTCTTACGATGCAACAAAAGAGGATATTTTCGATATTTATCACATTTTGGACAAAGTCAGAAGTTTGATTGACAAACTTGTGATGCAAGCGTAAAAGGTGGCTAAGTAATCCGTTCATACAAGATCGGCAGCGGATCCGCTGGGTGAGGCTGAATGGTGTATGCTGCTGTAATGCGTTGACGAGCTGTATCTGCCTCGTCTGGTGATGCCGCATGAATGATGCAAATGGGATCTCCTGCTTGAACTTTGCTCCCTACCTTTGCATGGCAAAGAACCCCAACTCTCGGATCAATTTCATCTTCCTTCTGTTGACGCCCACCACCCATCTCCATAACCGCCAGACCAATTTCGGCACTGTTGATATGGGAAACCGTACCTAACTCAGTGGCTTTGACTTCCAGGATTATCGGCGCCTGGGGTAGGAGTAAAGGGTTGCGTACGGAAGCCACGTCTCCGCCTTGTGCTTCTACAAATTGGCAGAACTTTATAAAGGCCGCACCAGATGAAATTGCTTGTTGGACCTGAGATGAAAAGGCTTCTAACCCACTGGCGTCAAGTCGTGGCTGCCCTAGGTAAAGCATCTCTGCTGCCACCATTTTAACCAATTCTTGAAAGTCGCTTGGCCCCTGTCCGTGGAGCGCGGTGATAGCTTCTTTGACTTCCAGGCTGTTTCCCACCGCAGAGCCTAAGGGTTGATCCATTTGGGTTATCAGCGCAGTCATGCGGCGTCCGGCCCGGGTGCCAATAGCAACCATCAGTTGGGCTAAGGCCCTTGCTTCATCTAGCGTCCCCATAAAGGCACCACTACCACATTTAACGTCCAGCACGATGGCATCGGCCCCCGCAGCCAACTTCTTGCTCATAATGCTGCTAGCAATCAGGGGGAGACTACCGACAGTTCCCGTTACGTCTCTTAGCCCATAGAGCAATTTGTCGGCTGGTGCCAAGTTGACCGTCTGACCTGCAATCACCAGCCCAATCTCCTGCAATTGCCGCTCGAATTGTTCCTCCGGCAGATCAGATGTCCACCCAGGGATACTTTCCAGTTTGTCGATGGTGCCACCCGTGAAGCCCAACCCTCGTCCGCTCATCTTGCCCACGGGAAGCCCACAGGCAGCTACAATGGGTCCAACGGCTAGGGTCGTCTTGTCGCCAATACCGCCACTGGAATGTTTGTCAACGATCAAAGTCTGCTGGGTCAGCCCACCGCGAGGGTTGAGTAGATCACCACTAGCCGCCATGGCCTGGGTAAGCGTAGTCGTTTCTTCATCAGACATACCCTGGAAGTAGACGGCCATTGCCCATGCCGCAGCCTGATAGTCTGGAATCGTACCGGTAACGAAGCCATCAATAAAGTACTCAATTTCAGCAGCCGAGAGGGGGAGACCATCTCGTTTTTTGATGATGATATCGACTGGGTTCATAACGTTTTCCTGTAGGGTAAGATATGAAATCGACGAATAGTCTGATAGAATAGTGGTTAACTGATCTAGCAAATAACAAATTACAAGCTTCCCGTCCAGCTAGGTAAATCCCCGTTTTCGCGGGGGCAAAAGCTTTACCTAGTTATCTATAATAAGGAAACTATACTAAATGAACGCTAATTCCCTAACTCTGTACAAAAGTGATTACTGTCCCTTTTGCGTAAAAGTGCTTCGATTCTTAGATGCCAATAACATCGAGCTTCCAATGAAGGATACAATAATGGATCCGGCCGTTCGTCAGGAATTAATTGAATTAGGTGGAAAGGGACAGGTTCCAGCTCTGAAGATAGGCGATGAGATCATGTATGAGTCAAATGACATTATCAACTGGGTGCGAGCGAACTTGCTGGTGAAGACAACCGCGTAGTTGGGAGGTGTGAATAAACCGTGAATAACAATTAATTGGTGAATTGCTAAATTTGTGAATGATTGACGAAGAATGTTCGAACATTTGGGGCTATACTACACATCAGAAGTACACCGTCCACCGACTCATTAACAATCCACAAATTCACCAATTAATTGGGCTCATGATGGATTCCAAGGATCTCGAAAAGCATTCCGCGATTAGGCTCAATATACAGGGTCATTTCAATCATTCTCCAGCCTAATCGCGGAATGCGTGGGGTCCATTTGCATCAGATCCCAGGAATTCAATATGAGCCATTAATTATGACTCTTCCTTCGTCTGCTAAACCCACCCAATGGCCACCATCTTAACCGTCACCCCATCGATGAACTCAGTCACCGATAGCGCTTCCAATACCTTCTCATCTTCAACCGGAATAAAGACAGCCATTGTCACCTGATCCAGCCCCATCCGTTTGCCATAGCGGGCGGCTTGTTTGCGGTCATGTTGGGCTTGATATTGATTGACAAAACTTTTGACCTCGATAATGCCCTTTTGATCACCACAACCAATATGCAGATCAACCTGCCCATTGCCGGTGGGGAACTCTGGGCTGACGATACAACGATGACCTATCGCTGTTTGGAGCCATGCATAGAGATGGAAATGACCTACTGCCTCTGTTAAGTGAAGATCTGTCTGGCGGCGTGGCTGCTCTTTCCAAGGATTGACGCCCCTGGCTTTCTGACGCACTAGGTACTCTTTATAGCGCCGAAGAAGGGCCGATAAATCTAACGTTGCCGGTTGTGCAAAGACGTCAGCTAAATCATCCAGGGGATCCAACGCCAACATAGGAACACCATATCCCACCAAATCTGAGCCTAGAGCATGATAGAGGGTATCCTGGATAAAGGGAGAGCTGAATCTACAGAACTCAGCAAGTTCTCCATTCGCCTGACGAACGGTTTGGGAGGTGATTAGGCCATGCATATACAATGTATTGAGCAACGGATCATGGAAGGCAAAAGGCAGACCCGAATGTGTGAAGAGTTGTAAAAGGAAATTCTGATTCTCCGTCTCCCGGGCCTTGGCAATCAAGTTAAGGACTGTATTATTTGGTTCGACATTACGGGCCTTATGGGAAACCAGTTCCCATGTTTCCTGATCGATTGTTTGATCCCGGCCAGGGTTGTACTGTTCCGTCAGCAGTTCACCCAGCCAACAGACCAGGCCAGGCTGCCCATTCGTATCCGTGTAGATTGCTTCCACAACCGCCGATTCAATGGCTTGATCACTTTCATCTTCATATTGTTGATAGAGATCTTGGACTTCGGCTAAGGTAAAGTTGGTGACGCGGAGCGAGCGCTGCACGTTAAAGGGTGACCCTCGTTTGCTATCTACACCCACAACAGCCCGTACACCGACCAAGGCCAAGCCATGTAGCCAGTTGTTTTCACGATAGAGGAAAAGTTCACGAAATTGCCCTACCATCAGATCCAGCAGGTCTGGGGGAATCGTATCTACTTCATCAATAAGCAGAATAAGCGGGCGATCCCAGAGGCCACCAAAGGAACCGTCCGTTTTAGCGAAGAGGTTGTAAAATTCTTTCCAACTGGTCACCTTCGGTTGACTGGGCAGCGCCGTTTCCAACAGACCACCCAAACGCTCTGGAAAATCGTTCTCTGTTTCACCAAGCGTAAAACGCATCCCACGCAATCCACCCAGCGAAAAGTGAAGGACAGTCATCTCTTCAGGATAATGTTCCTGAATTCTTTGGGTCACTTGGCGCAGCAGCCAGGTCTTGCCTGTCTGACGAGGTGCCCAAATCGTGAAGTAGTGACCACCTTCATCGGATACACCAATCAGCTGGTTAACTCCCTGCTCAACTAACTTATGACGTTCCACGGCAAAGTGGTGATCACGATTTACGGGGCCATACGAATGAAAACGACGCATAGGTTTGCCTTCCTGACCACGATCTCTCCAATTCATTCCATCCATTCTAAGCGTTGACGATTGTTTTTGGCAAACAGTTCGGAATGATAGTCTATCGATTTTTACACCATTCCAATCAGCCTCTGATAAAAATCGTGTTGACGCTTAATAGCGCGAGCATGAAGTTGGGATCGCTGGGGATCAGGTTGGTATGTAGCACCTAACCGGGGGGGACAATCGCTAGGATCAGAAATGACACCTAGCTCAACAAGAGCTAAAATGGCCAGACCGCGCGCGGTAATTTCATGCTCTTCCAGTGCTGTGACGGGCTGGTAGAGCGTGTCGGCCATAATCTGTAGCCATGCTGGTGAGCTAAGAATGGCACCTCCGCTGGCGACTATGGTACTCGGTATGCTCTTGGTTTTGCCTCTGTCTTTGCTAGAGACTGCACCCAAAATCTGCTTGTGAATGAGGGCAAATCGGTAGGCAATCCCTTCTAGGGAGGCTTGCAAGATGTCAATGGGTTGGGTATGGAGGGTAAAGCCAAGCAGGCTGGCTCGGGCATCGTCCTGCCAGCCTGGTGCTCGTTCTCCGGCCACAAAGGGTAACACCGTTAAGCCATGTTGAGTAGGTTGACGCTGTTGCAATTCCTTTTCGATTGAGAGTCCGTCGGGAAAGGATAAGGATTTGCGCAACCACGCATAGAGATTCCCTCCCTCAGTTGTGGCTCCGCCTAACAATCCTCTCTGTTGATCAATACGATAGAGCCACAAACCGTCTGGCATGGGCAATTCTGCTAGGCTGGTTGCATCAACCGCTACCCGCATGGCACCAGTTGTACCAATGGTCAAGGCTATAGCCAGTGGCGAGTTAGGCTCAGGCAAAGCACCGCACCCGCTTCCTACGTTTGCCGCAGCCCCATCGCCGATGGCTGGGAACCAAGGCACTTGGGCTAAAGCTGGCCAGCGGGTTGCCCAACCGTCGGTTAAACCCACTAACGGGCAATTTAGATCGACTAAAGGAGATAGCTGTTCTTCATTAATGGGCAAAAGAGAAAGCGTCTCTTGATCCCAGCAGAGGTGACGACGATTAAGCAGCCCAGTCCACGCCGCAACGCTATAGCTAACCTGCCGCTTTCCCAAAAATCGCCAGCTAAGATATTCTCCGATGGAGATCCAGTAGGCTACCTTGGCAAACGTCTCTGGGTGGGCCTCAGCCAGCCAGCTTAGTTGAGCTGGTTGGTATGAAGTATGGATCAGGCAACCCGTTCGATCATGGATGTGGGTTTGACCCACTTTTCCCAACTGCTGCCGTAGCATATCAGCGACGTCTCGGCTGCGGGTATCTGCATAGGTGTAGACAGGCGTAACTGGGATGCCATTGGCATCAACCCCCAACATGTTGGTGGCCACGGTGGCTATGGCTACACCGCCAATCTGGTTTGCCAATGAGTCTGCCTTTTGCAGAACCTGATCAATGCTTTCCACAACCCCTCGCTCGATAGCTGCCATATCAAAAATGGCGCCACCATCCTGGGTCGTCTGCATGTGGTTGGCGAGTTGAGCCGAACAGCCCGAAATGGGTTTCCCCTTTGCATCAAATAGAATGACACGCGTTGAGGAGGAGCCAATATCAATGGTCAAGATAAGCGGTGTAGGTGGATTTGTCATTGTTTGGGATGCTGGGTTAGGGATTGTTCACTTGTTGGTACCTGTCTATGCACCCAGGTTTGCATAATGTTGTAGTCAGTTGTTCTTTGCAAAGGCACGGGGTTCAGGGATGGCCTGCTCCGATTCCCAGTTCTCATTACCCACACCTACTGCTGGGTACGGATCTCCACAAAGGTGGTCTCGCCCGCTCGTACGACGATTTCTCTTCGAATTCGTTCCCCATTGATGGTTGTGGCGAGAATATATGTTCCTGGTGGCAGGCTTCCTATCGCACCATTTTCGCCAAAACGAGGATCAGGTTCCATCTGCTCAATATTTAGGTAGGTATCAATATGACGGGAGAGGACCACATTCCCTTGGGTACCCAATCCCAGCACGCTGACTCGCGCACCCGGCCACGCCCGCCCATCACTAGTCAGCAGCCGCAGTGCAATCACGCCTGTTCCTGCTTTGGGCTGCATCCATAAATAGGGATTGACGCTCTTGTCGTACGTATTTGTGCCAACCCGCATCTCAATATGGAGGTGTGGCCCAATGGCAATCCCGGTCATGCCTACCATCCCAACGACTACATCCGGTGTCACTTGTTGGCCTACCACTACGGTTACCTCATTTAGGTGTCCATATAATAGGAAAACATCCACCTCTCCTCCGGCCACCGAAAGTCGCTGAGCCAGCCGAATCACTACAGTGTTGCCATAAAAGTTATTGAAGGGTGCCAGCAGAACGGGATCATCAATACCCGCATGGATTACTTCCCCATCAACGGCTGCTAGTATTGGGGTACCAATCGGATTGGACATATCTAATCCATGGTGGACTCGATAGCGCCCGTAGGCCGTTGAGCCAAATTGATAGTTGGTGCTTGCCGTCTGATTTTTTGCCGTGGTTGGAAATGGGCGCCGTACCCAAAAGTGATCTACTTCCGATGGTGGACCGGGAATAAAGGTGGACCAGAGTGATCCAGGCTCTAAGGGTAGAGGCGTAGGTGTAATCGTGGGGGTATTGGTTGGGGTTCCCGTTGGTGTATCGGATGGGATAGGCAACATGGGAATCAGCCTAACTTGAGGGACATCTGACGGGATATCCTCCTCGGTCGGCGTTGGCGACGGCTCTGGTGTAGCCGTCTCAGTTGGCGTCGCAGCCTGGAGTAGCTGGGCAACCGTTCTTCGCTCTGAATTCTGATCTTCGTTATTGGCCAGCATATCGCGGACTGTTATTTGGGCTGCGTTAGCGCCTTCCTGGACACTACTGAGCACCGAATCTTGGGCTGAGCTGGCTGCAATGGCCAACTGCATGATTTGTGGCGGCTCCGCTAATTCTCCTGTTAACTCTCCAGCCTGGGGGACAGAGGCTGAAGTATCAGCTCCCCCATCTGGTTTGGGCGTCATGGCAGCAGCAATAATAGCGATAGGTTGGGGGAGCTCCTGGGTACTCTCACCCTCGGCAGGCATTGTGTTACTTTGAGTAATATTATCAGGATTGACAACGGCAAGTGAGCGAGAGTCATCAAAGGTATTGGCTCTCTCTTGACCTTGGCCCGTAGCTGAAAATCCAGAAAACCAGAGCCAGCTTATGATAATGAAGGTCATACTCAGGCTAACAAACCCAAAGCGTGTAATGGTCGAAACGCTTCTATAATTAGGCATGACGTCAGGCCAGCCCATCTCGTGCTTTAGGCGCTCATCCCTCTGTGCTACAATAGTATGAATGCGACGGCTAAGTGCGTTTAGGACGACGGAGAGTCGAGTCCAGTCAAAGAGGCGAAGCAGTAGACTATCTACGTTTTGGATGGGACGATTGGTAACAAGCCAAGATTGGTTCAGAATGTCTTTGGTGCGAACCAACACGGAAAGCAAATGAGTCAAGGCAGAATGGAGAATGCCATGAAGGGTAAAGAGTTTAATGAGACGAGTAATGGGCCGGTTGGAACTGTGTGCGCCATCCCCGAGCCGCTCTCCGTCTCCGCTAGAAGGCAAGAATTGTCTGTTACGGGTAGAATTCACTTTGATATATTTACACTTTTTCCAGCTATGTTCGCCGGACCATTCGCCGAAAGCATTCTTAAGCGCGCTCAAGAGAAGAATCTTCTCTCTGTTTTGACCCATGACATTCGGGCCTATACAACTGATCGCCATCACGTCTGTGACGATACACCCTACGGCGGCGGCGGTGGTATGATTATGAAGCCAGAACCGATTGTGAGAGCCGTCGAAACAGTCCTATTCCACGAGGGTGGATGGCATTTGTCCGCCGATGAACCGCTTCCTGAATGGCCCTTACCCAAGGAACGCATGGCGGATAATCAAGTATTATACTCTGATCCGGTTGAAAACCGGGGTTTTGTCTCTCCGGTAGAAGCTTCGGAAAACTCCGGTTTTCAAATCGACCACAGTACAGCCCCAAATGAATCCGTCCCGATAATTTTGCTTACACCTCAAGGTCGACCGTTAACCCAACAGATTGTAGGAGAACTGAGTTGTTTTCCCCGTTTGGCTTTAATTTGCGGTCGCTACGAAGGCGTAGATGAGCGCGTACGAAGCCAGCTAGTTACAGACGAAATCAGCATCGGGGACTATGTGCTGAGCGGCGGAGAATTGGCCGCCATGGTATTAGTTGATTCGATTACGCGACTCATTCCCGGTGTACTAGGGTATGAGTTTAGTGCTCACAGAGACAGCCACTCACCTGGTATGTTAGGGCTACTTGAAGGCCCTCAATATACTCGACCTCATACATTCCGAACCGAAGCCGTTCCTGATGCACTCCTTAGCGGTCATCATGCCCAAATGGCTCAATGGCACCGAGAGCAGTCCTTACTGCGCACTCTGCAGCGCCGTCCTGAACTGCTGGCAAAGGCTGCCTTGACAGAAAAAGATAAAGAATTTCTACGGCAGAAAGGTTGGATTTCCGCTGAATCCAAGCACTCTGAATGAATCAACCGACCGACAAGATGATTATATTGCTTCTTGAGGCAGATCCCAAAATCCACAATGTGTTACGCTCTCTAGAAATTTTGGGACTATGCAAAAAATATGGTATATTTGTTAAGTTGTACTGATTACAAAGTTGGAAAAGCGCGCTAGGTTAATTTTGTCCCGGTATTGACCCGATTCAACCTAATGAATCCAATAGAAAGGACAGCATCCCATCTTCATGGGGCAAGTCTTGCCTTCTCGGGAACAGACTTTATTTGGCCGTCGATAATTCGTACAAACCCAGCCTCTAAGAGGTTTCACCCCTATTTGCCAAGAAATCATCTCTGAATTTGTAACGAGAATGCAAACTTCATGATGCGCCAAGTGCTTACTCGTCCGCCTGGCATACAGCGCGTGGTAAATTTAGTAGGGTGGAAAATTAAGTTTAACATGCTCTGTAAATAACTTGCGCGTTTTGTTTAGCAAAAACCTGTTTATACTGCCTTCATATAGTGGTCGTTTTGAAGCCCTGCGTTTTCTATAGCCTCTAAAGGTGAGGCCAAACTCTGGGCCACAAGCGGAGCTGAGTATAAGTAAATCACCAAGTTATTTTTATATAAAACACACCCAAAATAGAGAATATTCCAGTGATGTGAAAGGGGTTTTCTGTTAGAAGATGACACCCGACTGTGCATTTTGTGGAATGCACTCTAGAGCTTAGAAAAAAGGAATTGATCATGAGTAACGCACTAATGGCGTCTCTGATACCAGAGAGGAACCCCAAGGTACCAGAACTAGAGCCTGGAGATACAGTTCGAGTTCACCAGCGCATTACAGAAGGGCGAAACGAACGTATTCAGGTCTTTCAGGGCATTGTTATAGCCATGCATGGTGGCAAGAGTGCCGGTGCTACCTATACAGTACGTCGTACTGCATCTGGTGGTATTGGCGTTGAACGTACGTTTCCCGTCTACTGCAAGAGTGTAGAGCAGGTGGAAGTTGTGCGGAAGGCCAAGGTACGCCGCGCTCAACTCTACTACATGCGGGGATTGCAGGGTAAATCTGCCCGCCTTCGAGAGCGTCGAGCAACCAAATAGAGAATATCATCGCCAATTATCCACTGAAGTCGATTGCAGAAGTGCATTGTACTCAGCTTCGTTTGAAAAGCGTAGTTTGGTTACTAGGATCAGTAGTTCATGAAAGCTACTCGTTTCCGTAGGATAAGCATTCTCTAATGGGGCTCTGCCTCGCGAAGTCCGGCGTAAGAGAGCGCCTTCTCCACCGAAATCGTTAACTACTGACGAACGTAAAAAATCACGCTTTTCAAATCGACAGAAGTTAGAAGCTAAAACACCGATAATGCCCATCGGTGTTTTTCATTGGGAATCTCTCTTAACTATGGATTGTGCCCCTACATTTTCTTTTGAAGAACGTCTTTGGCAAGAGGGCTATAACTACATTGCTGGAATTGATGAAGTAGGGCGCGGCGCGTTGGCTGGTCCTGTTGTTGCAGGAGCAGTTATTCTTCCTAAAGCGGCAAGTCATTCGCTTCAATGGCTAGATGTACGCGATAGCAAACTCCTTTCACCAGAAGAACGAACTGTCTCTGCCCAATGGATTCAGCAAAACGCTGTCAGTTGGGCCGTTGGCGAGATGCCTGCTTCTACGATCGATGAAGTTAACATTGCTGTAGCAACCCGGCAGGCCATGAAGCAGGCAGTCGAAAATTTATCCACGAGACCCGATTATCTTTTAATCGATTGGGTGAAACTTCCTTCTATCAATCTGCCCCAAGAGAGTCCTGTTAAGGCCGATATGCATATTGTATCGGTGGCAGCCGCTTCGATTTTAGCCAAAGTCTACCGAGATCAACGAATGGTTGACCTAGGTATCCACTTCCCGTCTTATGGCTTTGCGCAAAATAAGGGTTATGGGACCAAGAGTCATCGTCTAGCGCTGGAGACATTTGGCCCCTGTATCGAACATCGGCATAGTTTTTCTCCGATTGCTAAAAAACGCACCCTTTTTGAATCATGATAGAGAATACTAATGGCTGATCAGCGACACAGTTTGGGCAAGGCTGGCGAAGAGTTGGCGGTTAGGCAACTGCAAAAAGATGGCTTGAGAATTGTCGAGCAAAACTGGCGCTGTTCTGTTGGTGAACTGGATATCATTGCCCAAGAAGATGCACCCGATTATGTGGCAGGTGGCTCTATCGTACCCTGGCTTGTCTTTGTCGAAGTACGTACCCGGCGCGGGATAAGATATGGGTCGGCCCTGCAATCCGTTACGCCCCGTAAGCAGGCCAAACTCTCTCAGGTTGCCCACCACTATGTTCAGGAAAATTGCTGGAATGGCCCGTGGCGTATTGATGTGGTTGGCGTACAGATGGATTCATCAGGGTATCTCACCTCAATTGAGCACATTCGTCATGCAGTCAGTGGGCAATCTTAAGCTAAGGATCGAGAATTTAGTAAGACGTAATGTAAGATCTCTCGGGTACCCGAGATGGTAGGACCAAGGTTTTGGGTTTTGCTTGATCTTGATTCCTAAATATCGTTGTTTTCACTCATGTATCCTCCCTTGATTGTTCTGTTAGGACCAACTGCTGTAGGTAAAACAGCTCTTAGTGCAGCTCTCTGTAATCGCTACGGTGGACACGTCGTTAATGCCGACAGTCGACAAATCTACCGTCAGATGGATATTGGTACCGCCAAACCCACGCCTGATGAAATAACCCACGCTCCTCACCACCTGATTGATATCCGCAACCCTGACGAATCACTCAGCCTCTCCGAATATCAGACGCTTGCCTACCAGACCATCAATGACCTCCATGCTAAGCAGATTCAGCCACTATTGATCGGTGGATCGGCTCTCTATATTCGTAGCGTCGTAGAAGGCTTACGCATTCCGGAAGTCCCGCCGAATCCTGAGTTACGTGCGGAATTAGAAGCGCTGGGTGCGAATGGTGGATGGCAGGCTCTTTTTGCAAAGCTAGAGGACTTAGATCCGGCTACCGCCCAGCAGATTGATCGCCGGAATATGCGGAGGGTGATCCGCGCTTTAGAGATCGTCATGATGACTGGGCAATCAAAGGTAGAGTTGGAGGGCAAGGAACAACCCCCTTATCGTATTTTGCAGATTGGTTTGGATCGACCCCGAGAAAATCTCTATCAACGGATTGATCAGCGAGTTGATTTGATGATCGAGCGAGGGTTGATTGACGAAACCAAAGCCCTGCTTGCGACTGGTTACGACATAAGACTTCCTGCTATGACCAGCCTTGGATATCGAGAAATCATCGCTTATATCAATGGTACGTTAACCCTGGATGATGCCATCGCACAAATTAAAACTGAAACGCACCGTTTTGTACGTCATCAATACACTTGGTTTCGCCGGATGGCAAATATCGATTGGTTTGATATGACGACCAATCCAACAGAAGGGATCCTCACACATATTGAAGAGTTTCTTGATAATCCGCAGCGAACCATGTAATGAGTTTTGCTAAAAAAAATGAAATGTATGGCAGATGCGGGAAGTATTTTGCTCTTTGTAACTTTAGATTAACCGATTTATACTACTGCAAAAGGATGTGATGGCGGTGAGCGCCATCAAACTGGCGTGGAGTAGCCTATGCTCATCACGCTTTTTGAAAATCATAGTAAGTAGCCACAATCCCCTGGTGGGCTATTAGCCAATTCTTCAACCCGGACCTTTGTCGCGCAGTTCCACGAGGAATGAAAGAGAATGCATTCCGATTTCTATGAGAGGTAATCCATGTCAAACAAGGAAAGGAATTTTGACAATTCATCGCTGAAAAATGATGGCCCTAAGGCTAAGAATCATGAACGGCTAGAAGTTGCCTTAGACAATAGTGATGCTTTGAACAAGGTGTCAACCCAAAATGCTGAGACCCCAACAGGAACCCTTATAACTGAAGCCGCTGAATCGCCCCCTGTAGAAGAAAGGCAACTCAGTGAGTCATACTTCTATGAAGAAATGCCCACGGGTAGTGCAACCATTCAATTACCAGAGGTCACAAATCCTATTGTCTTAGCTACCCTTCCTTCATTGCAAAGATTGCCCGATCTAGATGATATCTCTCTAATTGAAATCAACCCAACGACTGATGAGCAGAGGTTGCTTGAGCAGCTTTTTGCCAACCTGCCCAATTTTTTCAACAAGCAGGAGTATGAACTGGTGTTGCGTGCATATGTCTTAGCCAGTTATGCTCATCGGGAACAGATACGAAAAAGTGGCGAGCCATATGTGACTCACCCTATTCACACGACGATCATTCTCGCTGATTTACGGATGGATGCCGATAGCTTAGCGGCTGGACTCTTGCATGATGTTGCAGAGGATACAGCGTTTGGCATTGAATACATCCGCACCCACTTTGGCAATGAAGTTGCCATAATGGTCGATGGCGTAACAAAATTAAAGCGCATTAACCAACTAAGCAGCGTGCGTAAAGGTCTGGCAGACGAGAAGGCTGAATCGTTGCGCAAAATGTTCCTCGCAATGGTCGATGACATCCGGGTTGTCCTGATTAAGCTAGCCGATAGACTGCATAATTTACGCACATTGGCGACTCAGGCCGATCACAAAAAGCGGCGTATTGCCCGAGAGACGCTAGAGATCTTTGCCCCCCTAGCCAATCGGCTCGGTATCTGGCAGATCAAGTGGGAACTGGAAGATATTAGCTTTAGCTATTTGGAGCCGTCGACCTATCGCCAATTGGTTAAGGCTATGCAACAAAAACATAATGAACGTGAACGTTGGGTGGCAGAGATTATTTCTCAGCTAGAGCAAGCTATGGCCACAAATGGAATTACCGTTTCGATCAAAGGCCGCCCCAAACATATCTACAGTATTTGGCGTAAAATGCAGCGCAAAGGCGTTGACTTTGAACAAATATATGACATTCATGGCTTTCGCATTATTGTCGACAATGAGGCTCACTGTTATGCCGTATTGGGGGTCGTTCATAGTCTTTGGCGGCCGATTCCAGGTGAGTTCGATGACTATATTGCCAACCCAAAAGACAATATGTATCGCAGCCTGCACACAGCTGTAGTTAGCCCCACGGGGCATCCCATGGAGGTGCAGATTCGCACCGCAGAGATGCATCAATTTGCCGAATATGGCATTGCCGCCCACTGGCGCTACAAAGAGCAGACTCGCCACGATCAACAATTTGAAGAAAAGATTGCTTGGTTGCGCCAATTGATGGAATGGCGTCAAGATGTCTCTGATGCCAGCGAATTTGTAGATGGCATGAAGACAGATGTCTTCAACGATCGCGTTTATGTCTTTACACCCCAAGGTGAAGTAATGGATCTGCCAAATGGCTCAACGCCTATTGACTTTGCTTATTCGATTCATACGGATGTAGGGCATCGCTGTAGGGGAGCCAGGATCGACGGGCGATTGGTTCCATTGGATTATAAACTCAAGAATGGTGAACAGGTCCAAATTATATCGGCTAAACGAGGAGGACCAACCCGAGATTGGCTCAATCCTAACTTGGAATATGTGGCTACTCAACGGGCACGGAGTAAAATTCGCTCCTGGCTTCGTAAGCAAGCTCGCGAAGAAAATATCCGAACGGGCAAACAAGTGCTAGAGCGAGAAATGCGTCGTCTTTCCGTTACCCTTTCTTTGGATGAGTTGACGCAACTCTTTAATTATGAAGAGTCAGAGACATTTCTGGCCGCAATTGGCTATGGCGATGTGAACTCACAGCAATTGGCTCAGCGCCTGTTAGACCATGAACGACGCTTGCGTGAAGCTAGTTTGGCAGAGGCTGGGATCGCTGATGATTTAGTACACAACCGTCGACCCAAGCCTTCAACTATCAGTGGAGTCCATGTGCAAGGGCTGGATAATATGTTGACTCATCCAGGGGGCTGTTGCAACCCGTTGCCTGGGGATCCCATTATCGGATACGTGACCCAAGGCAGGGGCGTGACCATCCACAGGACGACTTGTCCCAATATTACTTCGCGATTTCGCTCGGGTGATGATAAGCGGATGGTGGAAGTGCAGTGGGCAGCCCGCTCTGAGGAAACTTTCTTGGTAGATATCCAAATAACGGCCTATGATCGCCCAGGGCTACTCCGGGACTTTTCTAGCTTGGTGGCTGATGAGAAGATTAATATGCCTACCGTGGAGGCACTGACCGGGCAAAAGGATAACATGGCGCTCATCAATGCAACATTAGAGATCAGCAATGTGTCCCAGCTGACAAGGGCCCTAACCAAAATTGATCGGCTGCCAAACGTAGTGGAAAGCCATCGACGGGTTTCATAGGCGCTATATCACAAGACAGCTTACTCGAGAATCAAGCGATATCCCACACCGCGAACGGTCTGTAAATATTGGGGTTTAGATGGATCTGGTTCAATGCATTCGCGTAGCCATCGGACATGAACATCTAGGGTACGTGTATCATCAAGGAATGACGTCTCCCATATCTGTTCCATGATCTCTGCCCGGGTTACGACCTCGTCATGATTTTGCATAAGCAAATTGAGCAGGGCGCACTGTTTGGGGGTCATAGGATACTGCTTATCACCGGTGGTGACAATCCGTTTGGCAATGTCCAAATGAATATGACCCTGAGCCAACTGATTGCCATTGTACTCTTTGCACGATGCTGTTAGACGTTCAATGGCCTCCTCATAGTTAATGGGTGTCTGTAACTCCCAATCAAACTCAAATGATGTGTTCAGCGCCCCAGAGCAGACGGCAAAGAGCGCGGCCATTGGCAAGCGGTACCGCAACATCTCACAGAAGCGCAGCCGATGATCAGGCTTACTGTCCATTTCGATCAAAACGACATTTGGAGGAGCTGTGCGGGTTGTGGCCAAGGCAGCTTTTTGGTTCTTGACCACAACAAACTGGATAGGCGTGTCTGAATCACTCGCACCATTTTTATATTGGGTTAGGGCAGCTTCAAGAGCACTGGAGATTTCCTTACGGCGACCTAGATATAGAATGTTTAAGTTCTTGTTTACGCTATTGGACATGTCAAGCTGATACTTGGAATGAATTGTAAAATTCCAAAATTGGACACACAATACCTCCAGCGCTGATTGTGCTGTGCTTTGTCTACCAAAGCGTTGTGATCAGCGCTAAGACTATCAAGTGTATGCTTTTCTGTTTGGAACGGCTTAAGTAAATAGTGGACCGCTATTATAAGCTGATCAGGATGCTTTTGCTAATTTGGCATCCGTCGAACAGCCGACTGTGCCAATCTTGGTATAAGCGCTGCTGAGGCAATGACGACCTTACTTCATCAGCCAAGAAGAAACTGAGTTTTTTGCCTGCCAGAGTGGATCAACGTCAAGCCGCTCAAAAACTCAGTTTCTGGACGAAGGGATGACCAAAGCTGTAAACCGCAATGTGCTAGGTGCCTGCCTACCGACTCCGGACTAGGCGACCTAAACGACTCTGGACTGCTAAGTGTATATTAAAGCTGTATCGCTTCCAGCTCATCGATCATGCTGCTGATGACATCAAAACCGCCTTGCCAAAAGGCATGATCCTCCATATTGATGCCAACTTCTTCTAGGATGTGAGCAGGGCGGGCAGAGCCGCCATATGCCAACATCTTTAAGTAGTCAGGAATGAAGCTCTCGCCTTGTTCTTGGAAGCGCCGGTAAAGGGAAAGCACTAGGAGTTGCCCGAAGCTATATGCGTAACAGTAGAATGGCGTGTTGTAGATATGAGGAATGCTAACCCATTCGTGACAATATTCCGGCGCAATGTCTAGGCTATCACCAAACTGCTCTTGTAAATTGTGCATATAGAGCTGATTAAGCTCATCGGTTGATTTATTATCAAGTATGGCTTGGTGTGCATCAACCTCAAAGCGTACGAAGTAGGCCTGGCGCATAACTGTGCCATACATATCATCGACTGATGCCGCCAACAGCTCCCGTCTGGCCAAGGGTTCTTTTACCTCATCCAGCAGGCGATCCGTGAGAAGCATCTCCGCAAAGACAGAAGCCGTCTCTGCAAGAGGGAGGGTTGAGTGCTGAGTCAGAAGTGAGTGATCTTCGGCCATCATGCTATGGATAGCGTGGCCAAGTTCATGAGCCAGCGTAGCCACATCTCGGACTCTGCCATCATAGTTCATTAGAACCCAAGGCGTCATAGTAGGCAGAACAGTGGAGCAAAAGGCACCGCCTCGTTTGCCTTTACGTACTTCACTGTCAATATGGTTACTCTTAAAGACCCGTTCCGCGTGCGCGCGAACTTGGGGGTGAAACTCGCCAAAGGTATCGAGAACCAGGTTAACTGCCTCTGCATAGGGAATCGTTCGGTCTGAACTGGCCAGCGGCGCGTAAATGTCATAACGCCGTAGCTTATCGACGCCCAGCCATTTGGCCTTTAGTTTGAAGTAGCGCTGAAAGACTGAGGCATTTTGCTGGGCCACAGTTAAAAGAGCATCGGTTGAGGCATCAGAGACGTCGTTGGCTATATTACGTACAGAGATAGGTGAGCTGTAATTGCGCAACTTAACATGCTCATTATACCAATCTCGCACCCGGTTAGAATAGATCTGAGCCAGAACCTTAGACTCATGACCATATACACGATAAAGCTCTTGGTAGGCAGATCCGCGCAAAGATGCATCCGGCGAGAACGCATACCCCATAAGCTGATCCCGAGTCATGGTCTTCTCTTCACCTTCTACTTCAATGGTAAATTCCAACCGGTTCGTCAACATAGAATAGATGGTAATCAGCGCACTGCTGCCATTTGAGTCTTTAATATTGATGAGCTGTTCAGACTTTTCATCGAGCGTAAAGGGCTTGGTTCGCCGTAGATCCTCCAGATGATAGCGATAGTCTGCTTGCTCCGAGCCAGTTGGTAGCAGTGAGGCAGCCGTATCATCATCTAGTCCTTTCCACCATAGATCAAAAAAGAGCAGCTGGTTCTGCATCTCGGTCAACCGCTGCTGCATGTTGTTTCGATAATTTAGCGCATCCGACGACTGAGTATCGGACGAAAACCATAGTGAACCATAGGCGCTCAACGTAAATGCTTCAGAGAGGATCTGCTCGTACTGTTTGACCATCTCCAGCACTCTCTCCGAAGTTATATGGTCGTCTAACTCATTGCGACGTTGAACCAATGCTTGGACAAGCTCTTCTAGGGCATATATCCTATCTTCTACTGCCTCAGGTGAGGGATCAGAAACAAGCTCAGTTAGATCCCAGCCGGATAGTTCATATTCAATCGGTTTGTCCAAGGTTGCAGTCGTCATCGCATTTTCCTCTTTATGTAAAAATTCTGGCTAAATTCTGGCTGTTCATGCAGTGGTCGCTCCGACCTAGCTGATGGCTGATTAGCTGAATACTCTTTTACTCGCTGGCCAAACGGCGCAAAACTGTATGCAAAATTCCGCCATTCTTATAGTAATTCACTTCAACAGGCGTATCGATCCGACTAATGACCGTAAATTCAGTTACCGTACCATTTTCGGCCGTAGCGCGGACTTGATACTCTTGGCCGGGGAACATCTCTTCATTCATGCCCAGAATATCAAAAGTTTCAAAGCCGCTTAGACCTAGGTTTACCGCACTCTGGCCTGCTTTAAACTGAAGGGGCAGAATGCCCATGCCTACCAAGTTGCTGCGGTGGATGCGCTCAAAACTCTCGGCAATGGCTGCCCGAACGCCTTGCAGTTGAGGGCCTTTGGCTGCCCAGTCTCGGCTAGATCCAGTTCCATACTCTTTGCCAGCCAGAATAATGAGAGGCGTGCCATCCTCCTTGTAGCGCATGGCCGCGTCGTAGATGCTCATCTGCTTGCTTTCGGGAATGTAGACTGTCAGCCCGCCCTCTTCACCATCGAGCATCTGGTTTTTGATGCGGATATTGGCGAATGTTCCCCGCATCATCACTTCATGGTTGCCGCGGCGGCTACCAAACGAATTCCACTCAGAACGCTCTACACCGTGGCTGCGTAAATAGTCTGCTGCCGGGCCATCAGTGGCAATTGAGCCAGCGGGGCTGATATGATCCGTCGTGGTACTGTCTGGCATGACGGCCAGGACACGAGCGCCAGTGATGGGCACAACAGGGGGTACATCCAATGTCAAATCTGTAAAGAAGCTAGGTTCTCGAACGTAAGTGCTCTCCTCTTTCCAATCAAAGAGTTCACCGCCGGTCACTGGAATCTGATTAAATTCTTCATTGGCGGTAAAGACGTTGGCATATTCGCTGCGATACATCTCTGGCTTAAGGCTGCGGCGAATCGCGCTCTGAACCTCATCCTGAGAAGGCCAAATGTCTCGTAGATAGACCGGCTCTCCATTGGGATCATATCCAAGGGGATCATTGTCGAGATCGATGTCTGTTGTGCCAGCAATTGCAAAGGCAACCACCAGCGGGGGTGAAGCCAGAAAATTTGCTCGTGTATGGGGGCTAACGCGCCCTTCAAAGTTCCGATTGCCGGAGAGAACGGCCGATACAACCAGATCTCCTGCCTCGACCGCTGAGCTGATGTGCTCTGGCAGTGGTCCACTATTGCCTATGCAGGTAGTGCAACCATAGCCAACAGTGTGGAAGTTTAGGGCCTCTAGATAAGGCGTCAAGCCACCTTCATCTAGATATCTGGTCACCACTTGGCTACCCGGGGCCATACTCGTCTTGACCCACGGTTTCGCCTTCAGCCCTAGCTCAACCGCCTTTTTGGCCAGTAGACCAGCACCCACCATGACACTCGGGTTGCTGGTGTTGGTGCATGATGTGATGGCCGCAATCACCACGCTGCCGTGGGTAAGGTTGTAGACTACACCCTCATCATCCACTTCGACCGCGCTCTCGAGCTGTTCTTTCTCTAGGCCAAAGCCGCTGGCACCTACTGGCGCGGTCAGCATCTTGCCCCATGCATCTTTCAATGTGCTCAGTTCAATCCGATCCTGAGGCCGTTTGGGACCGGCTACGCTGGGGACCACCGTGGCCATATCTAGCTCTAATGTATCCGAGAAGAGAGGATCCGGCGTCTCATCGGTGCGGAATAGCCCCTGTGCTTTAGTGTAGTTGGCCACCCGCTCTACCAATTCCTCACTTCGGCCTGTGCCAATGAGATAGTTGAGCGTTTCGTTGTCGATGGGGAAGAATCCCATGGTCGCACCATATTCGGGAGCCATGTTGGCGATAGTCGCCCGGTCCGGCAGGCTGAGCTTCGAGAGGCCGGGGCCGTAAAACTCGACAAACTTGCCCACTACACCCTTTTCGCGCAACATCTGGGTAACGGTCAAAACCAAATCCGTAGCCGTGGCCCCATCTGGCAAGGCCCCGATGAGCTTGAACCCAACGACTTCAGGCAGCAACATATAGATAGGCTGACCAAGCATGACGGCTTCGGCTTCGATGCCCCCCACGCCCCAGCCGAGCACACCCAACCCGTTGATCATGGTGGTGTGGCTGTCTGTCCCTACCAACGTATCAGGATAGGCTACCTCCATGCCGTTGTATGGACCTGTCATGACGCCTTGGGCTAGGTACTCTAAGTTAACTTGGTGGACAATGCCTGTGGCTGGGGGGACAACTCTGAAGTTATCAAACGCTGTTTGACCCCATTTTAAGAATTCGTAGCGCTCCCGGTTGCGCTCGAACTCCCGTTCGGCGTTGTAGAGCAGAGCAAACCGACTCCCGAAGCGATCAACCTGAACGCTATGATCCACAACCAAATCGACAGGAACCACAGGATTTACCTTTTTGGGATCACCGCCAAGCCGTTCCATGGCGCTACGTAACGCAGCTAGGTCCACCACACTAGGGACACCTGTAAAGTCCTGCAAGACAACCCGCGCCGGCTTAAAGGGAATCTCAACCTGACCAGCCGTCTCTGGTCCCCACTTGGCAATTGTCTCGACTGCTTCCTGCGTGATTTCAAAACCATCGGCCTGACGCAGGGCTGCTTCCAGTAATACCTTAATCGAAAACGGTAGCTTGGAGACGGGAGCAATTCCCTGCTCCTCGAGGGCATCTATGCGGAAGAGAACGGCCTCACCGCTTCCCGTATCAAACGTAGATTTTGCCTGAAAAAAATCCTGAGTCGGCATGAAGTCGTTTTCCTTTCAGTCTGTGTTCAGCTTTGGGTATGTTTTCTGGTAGAAATTTTCTTTATGATACCAGGATTTTTAGAAAACTGGGTAATCGACAATGGCACGGGAACGGTTTTGCATGCTTCCGCAAAACAACCAGATAGATACTATACTGCGGTCGTTTTGAAAACAGGAGTTTCCCGCTGCTCTACCAGAGTGACCAAACTCGTATTTTCAAACGGAGCTGAGTATAGAAAGGGCGGGATGAGTCCCGTTTCGCGTTCAACCCTTCAAATCGATTGTCATGCCAATGAAAGAGTAGATGGTTCGTACATTTGTCGTAGTGCCGCGCGACAAATGACGTACTTCTGCGTCATCAGTAGATATCAACACATTTCATCTACAAAAGTCGATTTAAAAAGGACCGAGAAACCATAATGCGAAAGCATACACCTATTTCTTCGCACCCGAAGAGTAAGTCCACCCATTGGCTAATTCGCCAGTCGAAATTATCCCCTAATCTACCTCCATGTTCCTCGTTACTGATAGGGAATATCTTAGTCAAGTCACTTTGGAGACCGGTTTGGGCACTACTAGGTGCATTTTTCTGGGCAATGATTGCTCTGATGGCTGTAAACGTAAGCGCCAATGCACAAACCCCCTACGTTCAAGATGTGGGACCCGTCTGTGAACCCCTCAGCTTTATTCGAGCCGATAATCCCAATGTTCTTTTGCTGACCCCTTTTGATACGACACTCGGTGTCTTGGATAGCGTTCAGTATACTGTCACTGTGGATATGGATGCATCGGTTACCATAACGAATACCGATCTTGGTCTACAGGTTTTTGAAGGTACCTATATCGCTCAAGTGGACGCGTCTTTGCCTGATGGCTCTACAACGCGCGTTTTAGATACCGATGAGGACTTTATGACGCCTCAGCTAGATGAAGACGAAGGTCATACCTTAGTGTTTGCAGACTTCAATACATTATCAGGACAATTTACCAACACGATTCCCATTGAGTTTATTGGCCCGGCCTCTCTTTCGCTACCCATTACAGCAAGAGCCGCCACATCATTTTTCGCTGGTCCTAACTTTGATCTGATGGTGAGAACCACTGCTGAAGCATGTGTCGAATTGCGCTATGTTTATCGGGTACCCAGCATAGAGATCGAAAAATCGACGAATGGCTCCGATGCCGATGAACCGACAGGCCCCCAAATCTTAGCGGGCGATCCAGTTACCTGGACCTACCAGATTACCAATACAGGAACCATTACCCACGGCGTTCCATTCTCCGCAGCCGACATTCAGATTCTCGACAGCGACGTGAGTCTCCAGATCAATCGAGATCTCAGCACAGATGCCAACAGTGACGATATTTTGTCTATGGGCGAAAGCTGGACCTACCTAGCAACGGGAACGGCGACTCAGGGACAATACACGAATGTGGGAACGGTCATCGGTACCGTTCCTGTTTTAGCGGGAATTATCACACCGACCATCACCGTAAGCGACACGGACCCAAGCCACTACTTCAGTATCACCCCTGCCATCGACATTGAAAAATCGACCAATGGCCAAGATGCCGACAGCGTGACCGGGCCTTTGGTTGCAGCGGGCGGCCAGGTTACCTGGACCTATGTCATCACCAATACAGGGAACGTGACGTTAACCAATATTGGGCTAACTGACGATGTACTTGGTTTGATTGGAGCTGCTAACTTTATCGGTTCTGATCAAAACAGCGACGGCTTGCTTTCCGTAAACGAAAGTTGGACATACCAGACAACGGGTACGGCCATTACAGGTCAATACACTAATACAGGAACCGTGACAGGTGATGCCCCCAATGTTTCCGTGGGACCAGGCATGACCACGACCCTTACCGTTAGCGACACGGACCCAAGCCACTACTTCGGCGTTAGCCCATCCATTGAGCTGGAAAAGGCCACCAACGGTGAAGACGCTGATAGGGTGACAGGCCCTCTAGTCGAATCGGGTGGCCTAGTGACTTGGACCTACGTAATCACCAATACAGGGAACGTGACCCTGACCCATATCGGGCTAACCGACGACAGGATTGGGGCTATTTTGCCTGCCAACTTTGTCGGCCCGGACCTCAATAACGATGGGCTACTCTCCGTTAATGAAAGCTGGACCTACCAAGCCACCGGCACGGCAATCACTGGTCAATACACCAATACAGGAACCGTTACTGGCGATACGCCCAACCTATCAACGGGACCCAACGCAACCACTACGCTGACCGTCAGCGACACGGATCCAAGCCACTACTTCGGCGTCAGTCCCTTAATCGATCTTGAAAAGGCCACCAATGGCGTGGACGCCGATACAGTTACAGGACCTCTCGTTGGAGCTGGCGAAATCATTACGTGGAGCTACGTCATCACCAATACGGGCAATGTAACCTTGACCGATATCGCGCTAACTGATGATGTACTTGGGGTCATTTCACCTGCCAACTTTGTTGGCCCGGACCTCAATAATGATGGGCTCCTCTCCATCAACGAAAGCTGGACTTACCAAACCGCCGGTACATCTATCACTGGTCAATATACAAATACTGGTTCCGTTACAGGGACAACTCCTGACCTATCGAGTGGCCCAGGGATGACCACTACCCTTACCGTCAGCGACTCGGATCCCAGCCACTACTTCGGTATGGATCCTGGCATTGACGTACTCAAGATAGCCAGCGAAAATCAAGTAGCCGCCGGGACACCCGTGACCTACACTTACACGGTCAGCAATACGGGGAATGTCCCACTGACCAACATAACGATTGCCGATGATACCTGTTCTTCCGTTACCCCGATCGTAAATGGTCCAGCCAATGTGGGGGACGTTAATCAAGATGTTGCCCTGGACTTAACCGAACAGTGGCTCTACAACTGCGTGATGCCCCTCTTTGTGGATACCACCAATGTGGTGACGGTGACTGGTGAAGACCCCACCGGCACACCAACCACACCAGTCACGGATACCGAAACCGTGGACGTGCTGCCGACCGCCATCCTGACCAAGACCGCGGATCCATTGATTGTGCCAGAAGCCGGTGGCAACGTCACCTTTACTCTGGAAATTGAGAATACGAGCGGCGAACCATTGACCCTAACCGTAATCAGCGATAGTGTCTTTGGAGTGATACCCGACATCGCTGGGACCACCTGCTCTGTGCCTCAACGCATCGCTCCTGCTGGAATCTATCGCTGCGCCTTTACTCAGTTTCTCTCTGGCACGGCTGGTGAACCCCATGTGAATGTGGCCACTGCCCAGCTAACCGACGATGAAGGCAATTCCGTGTCACCGTCTGATGACGCCTGGGTGGACTTTGACCCCCCAGGCAGCATTGCCGTTACCAAAACACCCAACGTAACCATTGTGGACGAGGCGGGTCAGGATGTGGTCTTTACCATCGTCATCAGCAATACCGGGGCAGCGGATGTCGCCACCATCAATCGCATCAACGATAGTGTCTTTGGCGACGTGACCATTCTGCCCAACACCACCTGTTCCGTCCCCCAGCAGATTCCTGTCGCTGGCGCCTACACCTGTACCTTTACCCAATTGATCAATGGCGAAATTGCGCAGAACGATGCCGATGGTGATGATATGGTTCACACCAACGTAGTCACGGCGGAAGGTGTCGACGAGAGCGGCAACCCGTTGACCGACAGCGATGATGCCATGGTCCTCATCAATCCGCCCGATGATCCCAACCTGACATTGGAAAAAGTCGATACGCTCTTTGTGGATTTGGGTGGGGATCGCATGGCCTCGCCAGGTGATACCGTCCTTTACGAGATCTTCGTTCGCAACACAGGTGGATTACCAGCCACCGGCGTGCAGTTGGTCGATGTTGTGAGCATCTATACCACCATCAAACCAGGCCAGGTTGTCACCTCCAAAGGAACGGTTGTGGAAGGCAACCAGATTGGCGACACCCGAGTGGTGGTGAATATTGGCACAGTGGACCCGGGCGAGACGGTTACGGTCACCATTCGCGTCGCGGTCGAATCGCTAGCAAGTTGTGCCACCAGCATCGTCAACCAAGCCACGGTTACCAGCACCAATGCGGGTGAGGTGACATCAGGCCCCATTGGCTCACCCATTCCTCTACCAACCATCACGTTGATAACGGGTACGGATTTGGAAGTCCGTCAATCCATTCAGACCCCATCAACCAGCAGTGATGGCACCCCCGTAGCCAGGCCCGGCGATGTTTTGCAGTATACCGTTGAAATCACCAACTCGGTGCGGTTGACGGCAACCAACGTCTACCTGGACGTACAGCTTGACGGGAGCGTCGATCTGTTGCTCAACTCGGTGACCTTGAACGGGAACGGACCCATTGCCCCCAACTACGATGCCGCTCGCAATCAATTCGTGGTTGCCGTCGATGTGCTGCCGCCAAACAGCACCGCCATCATCAACTACAGCGCCCAATTGGCCACCCCACTACCCGTCAATATGTCACCCATCACCAACGAGGTGGATATTGTCTATGACTTCAACGTGGCTGGCGGCCAGGAGGTTGAACCGATCATCGATCCCGATCGGGTGGACAAGTGTTTGGTCACCGGAACAGGAGAATTGCCCACTAATTTGGAGATTGTCTCCGAGCCTGAAGAAGAAGATGATGACGAAAGGTTGGAGCCAGTGATCTTTATTCCGGTTTTGTAGAGGTAGAGTGGTGAATGGTGAATGGTGAATTCCGTCTCCTCATTTTGACAAAATTCATCGTTCTCTTTACACTTCGTACATAAAAATTATACTTGGTGAGGTTCTACCTCAGAGTCCTGCTGTTCTGTGAAATAAGTTGTGAAAGGTAAGATGTAGGCGCTGTTTTCAACTGCGCAAGCGTGGCCGACCGTCCATTTTCAAGAGAAGAGACGGTATTTTTGACGCTCGTGCGGCTGCAAGCCGCACCTACAAATGGCCCTTCTAATTCGTCATAATTTCGATTACAGTGCACTACTGCAGTGTGTCCTAAATTTTGCAACATTAGGACCATTGGTAGACCGCCCTTGCAGGGTGTTGGACGTCAAAAATCCGTGAGTTTCGCTTGGAACAGGTCGATTTCGCCACCTTCCTGCCCAAAATGGCTTAGTTTTTTCTGCATTTTTTTTAGGGGAGAATGCGTAGGATTTGCAATAGAAAAAGAGATACTTCATTGTCATTTCGAGCCATCTGCTCACTATATGGCCGCTTGAGCGGAGAAAACAAGGGGAGCCAGCCCGATCGATGGGTCCCTAGCAAGAAATCTTGTGCTTGTGGCACCCAGATTTCTCGCTAGGAGCGAAACGAACTTGTGGAATTCACTTTGTTCTGCTGTATAACCCTCTTTTTGGGCATAGGTTGGCTCGAAATGACACTGCACATTCTGTAGGGTTGGCTACATCTTCTTCCCACTCTCGACTTATGGGTAAAGCTAAGCCAAAATGGACGGGCTAGGGTTAAATTTGTCATAATTTCCCTGACAATGCACGACTATTTTTCTCAGGTAGATCCTCGTTAACTTTGATTGTTTTATGGTGAAACAGATCCCCTATGAACATCCCTAAATGGCGAAACCAAGTAAAAGACCGGCTCCATTCTCTGCTCCACGGCGCTGCCGTCCAACTGCCCAACCACGCCTACGGCCTCATCTCTTTTGCTGCCCTGGCTCCCTTTGTCAGTGCGGTGGCGGCTGGCGACCCGAGCCTCTTTTGGGCATCGGTGGGACCAATTGTGGGTGGCGTAGGGGGCAACCTGCTGGCCGAGCAGATTCAGCGCTGGGTGGACGCGGCCAATGAAGCGGGTATCGTACCAAATGCACTCCCAGGGCCTGGCTCAGAAGCGGACCCTGAGTGGGAAATTGATGGGATCTTTACCCCTCAACTGGCCGACCAACTGATGGAACGGGTAGCCGCTGATGATCAATTGCTGGAGACCCTGGACGAACTCCATGCACAGCTCAACACCTTGGAACTAGTCCAGCAGAGCGCCAACCAAGAAATCCTGACCACCTTCACCCAAACCCTGCGGACCGAACTGGCCCAACTGGGCAATGCCGAACGCTACGCCGAATCCCTCATCAAAATCGAGAGCAGCGGCCCTGTGGCCCTCAGCGGCGGCGTGGCAGCCCACTCCATGCCCAGCCCCATCAACATCACCGGCCCCAACGCCCAAGTGACCATCCACCAAACAAACCCCAACGACCCACGTAAACATAACGCTGAAGACGATCCCGAGACCAACGAACCACTAGCAACGAACCTCCAGCAACCAGCAGCCAGCAACCACAAACTTTTCACCCCCTACCTCCAAACCCTCAGACTCGAATGCGATGCCCTTCCCCTGGCTGCCGTGGGCGGTGAGATGGGTGCTGGACAGGAGCCTTGCCTGGAAGATGTCTATATTCAGCTCGACACAACCCGACGACGTAAATTGACCGAGCAGGAGAAGGCCGACGCTAAAAAGAAAGGGCAGTTGGTCCGTGGCAATACGGAGATCCCCGTCAAAGCCCAAGAAGCCGCGGAGCAGCATCCCAATCTGCTGCTGCTGGGCGACCCAGGCAGCGGCAAGAGTACCTTTGTACGCCAGCTGACCGGCCAACACGCCACCAGATTGCTAAAAGGACAAGCGGGCCACTTGCCCATCTTTGTGGTTCTCCATGAGCTGATCCCCGCTCTGGATGACCTGAGCCAGGATCCAGCCTTCCAAAAGGGCCGCCAGCGAGAGCAGGAGAGCCAACTGCTCAATCTGCTGACTGACGAGTGGCGCCGCTGGCTGGACGGGAAGCGACTGGGCGACCTGGCTCCCCAATTGGTGGCCCTTGCACAAACGCAAGTAGACCCAACGAAAGCAGCCCAAAGTAAACCAGCCCCAACCAAAGAAGAGACCTCCATTCTGCTGGTGTTGGATGGCTTGGATGAAGTACCAGAGCGGTTGCGCCCGCTGCTCTATCAGACCATTCCGGCCATCCAACGCCACTATCCGGCCATTGCCCAAATCATCGTCACCTGTCGAATTCGCTCCGCCTTCCAGGGTATGCTGCCTGGCTTTGAATCTTTTACCCTGGCCCCCTTTACCCAAGAGCAGATGGCTGAATTTGTCAAAGCTTGGTACCGCACCCAGCAGCGTCTGGGCCGCATGGACCAGCGCCGGGCCGACTTAAACATTCAGGATTTGCAGCGGGTGGTGGCTGGTAATTTACGGGAACTAGCGCAGAACCCCATGCTGCTGACCACCATGACCATCATCCACCAGAAGGAGACCAAGCTTCCCGACAAGCGGGTGGAGCTGTACAGTTTGGCCGTGGATCTGCTCATGAACCGCTGGCAGCAGAACAAAGATCAGGTTACCGCCCTCTCGCCGGAACTGGATGAACTGCTGGCCGACGGACGTAGGCTGCGTCGCATCTTAGAGCGATTGGCCTACGAAGCCCATACCGCCCAGGCCGCGGACCGCCAAGTGGGTGAGCTGGAGAATAAGGCTCGAACCCGGAGTCCGCGAAACCAGGAACGTCAGAATCGGCAACAATCCTTAGGGCGCGGCACTCTGTTGGTTTTGCTGGAAAATCTTTTGGAGGGCGACACGTTGCTGGCCAATGAGTTTCTGGAATATATCGACCATCGGGCCGGACTGCTGGTGGGGCGCGGTGGTACACAAGCTAACTCTGGGATCATTTCAGGAGCCGTCAAACCTCAAACCTACAGCTTCCCCCACCGCACCTTTCAGGAGTACTTGGCGGGCTGTTACATGAATCGGGGGCGCGGCTACATTCGCACCTATCAAACCCACGTCAAGGAGGGCCACTATTGGCGGGTGGCCGCGCTGATGGGAGCCGAAGAACTCTTCTACAACAATCAGCGGGAGATGGATGTACTGGACTTGGCCTACGCCCTCTGCCCCAAGGAGACACCCCGTAGCGAGGCGGCTTGGCGTAGCGTCGTCTGGTCCGGCCAGATGGCCAGCCTGGTGGACCAAGCCACCATTGAAGGCGACGACAAGACAGACGGCGGCAAGGCGTTCCTGAAGCGGCTGCGCAACCGTTTGGTGAAGCTGCCCCAGACCCAATACCTGACGCCCATCGAGCGGGCCGAAGCCGGTACCGCCCTGGGCCAATTGGGTGATCCTCGTCCTGGCGTAGATTTGAAAAAGGGGCTGCCCGACATCGACTGGGTGCCGATTGAGGCCGGGCCATTTATCATGGGGACCGATCCTGAAAAGGATCACCGAGGATTAAGTCGTGAAAGGCCCCAATTCAGCTGCACCCACATCACCAAACCCTACCAGATCAGCCGCTACCCTATTACGGTAGCCCAGTATGGTGCCTTTATCCGTGCCGGCGGCTATCAGGAACCGTCTTTCTGGACCGAGGCGGGCTGGCAGTGGCGGCAGATGGAAGAGCTAGAAGGGCCACAATCCAATATGTCCGTCTTCCAGACGCCCAACCACCCCCAAATTGGCGTAAGCTGGTATGAGGCCATGGCTTTCTGCCGCTGGCTGAGCCAGGAACTCGATAGGCCGATTACCTTGCCCAGCGAAGCCCACTGGGAACGGGCCGCCCGCCACACCGATGGCCGCATCTATCCTTGGGGAGATGAGTTTGACCCGATGAATTGTAATATGGTCGATACGGGCATTGGTCGTACAACCGCGGTGGGTCTTTTTCCGTCAGGCAATGCCGAATCTGGTATCATGGATATGGCGGGCAACGTTTTTGAATGGACCTCCAGCCTCTACAAGCCATATCCGTACGATCCTGAAGATGGTCGCGAAGACCCAGAAGATGGCGGGACCCGCATGTGCCGCGGCGGCTCGTTTGACCACTTTGATTTCGATGTCCGCTGCGCCACTCGCAGCCTCAACTTCAGTCCGACGGTTCGTGTTGAGTGGTTGGGCTTTCGGGTGTTGTCCCCCTTGTAGTTGGCCTCTGTCTCTCTGGGGCCTCTGGCCTCTGGAAAGTCTGCTCTTCTGAACCCTGGGCAAGGGAGATCAAGGAAGAGGTTTATAATGCGGTTGTAGCGAAAACCAGAGTTTTCCGTATCCAAACAGCTAAGGCGTCAACTCTGGTTTTTGCACAGAGCAGAGTATAGAGTAGGGCTGGCCGGGAGGGGTGTTGGCGGGTGCCGAAGGCTGTGGGGAGGGGTCTGGGGCTACGCCCCAGCGAAAAAACTACAGCGGATTTCGAGAGAGAACGGATTTGAGGTTGGGTGTTGATGGGATATGATTTAAGAGAGGGCGTTTGGTTCGTGGTGTGATAAAATGAGGAAAAACCATTTTGGGGCCAGGAGCCACCCTACAATACATGAGACAATTTTCATCTTACGGCCCGATTGACACCACACTGCACTATAGTTTTTAAGAAAAAGATTTTCCGCCCTTACCCTTCGACACGCTCAGGGGGCGGTTGGAAAATCTTTTTCTTGATGTCTAATCATGTCCCACGTCGCGAATTGATCGATTCCGCCTATCATCAGCTTGTGGGGGATGACCCTCTATACTGGTCCCCAATAAGTGGACCACATGTTAAGATAGAAGATCTAGCAAACATGTGGAGGAAAAATGACACCCAAACGGAAACAGTATAGTGCGGAAACGAAATTTCGAGTGGC